>VYEX01000065.1 GCA_009842675.1 Acidimicrobiia bacterium
TGTGCTTAGCCCACAAAATGCATCCTTCACCGTCATTCGTTGTTCGCACTGCGGCGGTTCACCGAGGGGAGGTAGCTCCCGGCGTCGACCGATCACTATTGCCCGGCGTCGTCTTTGAGGCGCGCCGTAGAGTGACGAATCCAAGATGAAGAACTCGATTTCATAATCGCCTAGCTCACGGCTAGGTGTACACACAGCCCTCAACCCATCGAATTGCTCAGATCTCAGAAACTCTCGCACGTTCTCAAGTACAAAAAACTTTGGCTGGAGGGTCTTGACAGCTTCTACGTATTGCCGCCAAAGAGCGTTGCGCTCATCCGTTACTTCTTGCTTCCCGAGAGATGAGAAACCCTGGCAAGGTGGTCCACCCAGGACTACATCTGCGCTCTTCGGATGATGAGCTCCCTGTAGCCATTCTTCAATGTCCCCATAGAACACATGGTCACCAATGTTGGTGGCATAGGTAGCTGCCGAGGCAAGGTCCGAGTCCACAGCGCTGACAGGTTGGAAACTCGCAATAGGGGAATTCGCGAGAAGGAATCCAGATGTCAGACCCCCGCAGCCCGAAAAAAGGTCGACGGTGCTGAATGCAGAACCCATGGCATCCCCTGCCGGCCCAGAGGAAGGGCGGTGTTGCATGATCAGTCCCTACCCTTTGCGGCACCACAGGGACGCCCAGCCCATTCAAGAGTGAGCACACGGACGGTTGCAGTCTGATCGCGATGAGAGCCAACAAGCGCCTGACGTGTCATTTTCATGTATTTGACTCTCATAGTCCCAAACCTTATACGCAACTGGTTGTATCGGGCCTGCCCGTGTGACTCAAACCCACCGGAAGCACGCATCCTGTGAAGCCTGCGCACTGAGAACTCGTACTGACTTGTTCCAGTATGCATCCTGGTTGTGACAGTTGGCATCAGGCGGACAGTCGCAGACTAAGGATGCATGCCAAGTCTCCTCCCGCCACTCTGACCATCTCCATGGGCAAGATGACCATCAACGAAGTAGGTGGGACTCGACTTGCGAACCACGACGGCTGCCTGCACAGCGCGCGGCTCTCCTAGGAGCAGCCAAATAAGATGTATGGGAACCGTTGAGAGAGCTAGTGGGCTGGGGAAATCTCCCTGGATTTGGTAGAACACTGCGGTGATCTCTGATGCGCTGGCCGGCAAGCGGCTGGCGATCACCGGCACGACCGGTTTCCTGGGCACCGCTCTCGTAGAGCGGCTGCTGCGCTGCGTGCCCGACGTGGAGCTGGTGCTGCTGGTGCGCCCCGCCCGCCGAGGCGTGGAGCAGCGGATCCGGCGGGAGATAATCCGCAATGACGTATTCGATCGACTGCGCGACCAACTGGGCAACGACGAGTTCGAGCGGCTGTGCCAGGAGCGGATCACCGGCGTGGCCGGCGACGTGGGCATCGACGGACTGGGGCTCGACGACGCCGGCCGGGAGCTGATCGCCGGCTGCGACATCGTTGTCCACTCGGCCGCCGCGGTGGCGTTCGACAACCCGCTGGACACCGCAGTGGAAGTCAACCTCATGGGGCCGGTTCGCCTGGTGCAGATGCTCAACGATATGGGAGCGTCACCCCACTTCATCGCGGTGTCCACCTGCTATGTGGCCGGCAGCCGCCGGGGCAACGCCCCCGAGGAGCCCTTGGCCGACGGCCCCATGTACGTGCCGGTGTCGTGGCAGGACGAAGCCGACGCCAGCCGCCGCCGTCGCATCACCACCGAGACCGAGAGCCGCGACCCCGCCCGCCTGGAGGAGTTCCGCAGCCGGGCCCGCCACGAGCTAGGCGCGGCCGGCACCCCGGCACTGGCGGCCAAGACCGAGCAGCTCCGCAGCCGCTGGGTAAACGACCAGATGGTTGAAGCCGGCCGGTCCCGGGCCGCCTCGCTGGGCTTCCCCGACGCCTACGCCTTCACCAAGGCGCTGGCCGAGACCGCGGTGACCGAGATCAAGGGCGACTTGAGGGTCTCCACCGTGCGGCCCTCGATCATCGAGTCGGCCTATGCAGAGCCCTTCCCGGGATGGATCCGGGGCTTCCGCATGGCCGAGCCCATCATCATCGGCTACGGCCGGGGGCTGCTCACCGACTTCCCCGGCATCCCCCAGGGGGTGCTTGACGTGATCCCGGTAGACCTGGTGGCCGCGGCCATCTGCGCGGTGGCGGCCCGTGGGCATGACCCCGACCAGGAGATCATCCAGGTTGCGTCGGGGGCAATAAACCCGTTCCGCTTCAACCAGCTAGTGGACCTGGCCCACCGATGGTTCAGCGAGAACCCCATATACGACGACCGGGACCAGCCCATCCCCCCGCCCAACTGGACCTATCCGGGCCGGGGCCGAGTGGTCCGCCAGCTGAAACGGCTGCGCACTGGTCTGAACGCCACCGAGCGGGTGCTGGGTCGGCTGCCCATCCGGGGCCGCCAAGCCGAGATCACCGCCGATTTGGACGAGCGTCGCGATCAGGTTGAGCGGGCGCTGGGCTATGTGGAGCTCTACGGCGCGTACACCGAATGCGAGGCCCTGTTCGGAGTCGACCGCCTGCTGGAACTGTGGGACAGCCTGGATGGCGCCGACCAGCAGGAGTACTGCTTCGACCCCCGGATCATCGACTGGCCCCACTATGTGGGCGACATCCACCTGCCCACCGTGGTGGCCCAGGGCCGGGTCAAGACCGCTCCGTCGGGGCGGTCGGGGCCGTCTCGCAAGAGCCGCCAGCGTGCCCAGGTGCTCTCCCCCGACCGCCACATTGCAGCGTTCGACCTGGAGAACACCGTCATCGCCGCCAACGTGGTCATGTCTTACGGCTGGCTGGCCACCCGGCGGCTGCCAATGGACGAGCGGGCCAGACTGGTGGCCAAGATCCTGCTGGAGGCCCCATCGCTTCTGGCGCTGGATCACCGCGACCGCAGCGACTTCCTCCGCCATTTCTACCGCCGCTACCAGGGGGCGCCAATCGAGCAGATGGCCGAGGACTCCGGCGAGATGTTCAGCGACCTGATCTTGACCCAGTCCTACCCCGCCGCCATCCGCCGGGTGCGCCAGCACCGGGCCGCCGGGCACACCACCGTGCTCATCACCGGGGCGCTGGACTTCATCGTGGAACCGCTGCGCCCGCTGTTCGACCACATCGTGTGCGCCGAGCTGGCCCAATCCCACGGCACCTACACCGGCCAGCTGGCCGAGGTGCCGCCCACCAGCGAGTCCCGGGCCGAGGTGCTGCGGGACTTCGCCAACGCCGAGGGGCTGCTCATGTCGGAGTCGGTGGCCTATGCCGACTCAGCCAGCGACCTGGCCCTTCTAGAGGCGGTGGGCTACCCGGTGGCAGTGAACCCCGAGCCCAAGCTGGCCATGCTGGCCCGAAAGCGGGGCTGGCTCATCGAGTACTTCGACAAGGCCCCCGGCGGCCCCCGCAAGCTGCTGCCCATCGGATCCCGGAAGGCGTCATGAAGGTCCGGGCATGAAGGATCGAGTTAGGCCCACTCCCCGTCCGGGCATGGTGCTGGAGGTAGACCGCTCCACCCCGCCCATCCTGTTCCACCACGGAGAGGGGTTCCGCACCGAGAAGCTCCCGGCCGGGCGCAGCCGTGTGATCTATCCGGCCGAGCCGCTGCTGGGCCTGGCCGATCCCGAGGGCGCCATCCGCCGGGCGCTGCTCAACCCCATAGACCAAGATCCGCTGCCCGCCCAGCTGCGCCCGGGCATGAAGCTCACCATCGCCTTCGACGACATCTCTTTGCCGCTGCCCCCCATGCGCCGCCCCGATATCCGCCAGATGGTGATCGAACAGGTGCTGGAGATGGCCGCGGCGGCCGGGGTGGACGACGTCCACATCATCGCCGCGCTGGCCCTGCACCGGCGCATGACCGAGGACGAGCTGCGCTACTGCCTGGGCGACCGCACCTACGACGCCTTCGCCCCCTCGGGCTGCCTCTACAACCACGACGCCGAGGACCCCGACGGCATGGTGGTGCTGGGCACCACGCCCCACGGCGAGGAGGTGCAGTTCTCCAAGCGGGCCGCGGAGAGCGACCTGGTGGTGTACGTGAACATCAACCTGGTGGCCATGGACGGCGGCCACAAGAGCACCGCCACCGGGCTGGCCGGCTACCAGGGGCTGCGCCACCACCACAACGTCAAGACCATGCAGGAGTCCAAGTCGTTCATGGACCAGCACCGCTCCGAGCTGCATGCCTCCAACTGGCGCATGGGCAAGGTGCTGCGCGACTCCGGGGTGAAGATCTTCCAGATCGAGACCACGGTCAACAACAACACCTTCGGGGTGGACGGCCCGCTGGCCATGCTCCAAAAGCGCGAGTGGGAGTGGACCGCCAAAGACCGGGCCGCTTTCGTGGCCATGACCACCGGGCTGAAGTACAGCCCGCCCCAGATGGCCCGGCAGATCTTCCAGTCGTGGCGGGCACCCTATGAGCTGACTTCGGTGCAGGCCGGCGAGGTGGAGGCCGTCCACAAGGTGACCACCGAGAACGTGTACGCCCAGCACTTGGTGCCCGTCGAGGGCCAGACCGACATCTTGACCATGGGCCTGCCCTACATCTGCCCCTACAACGTGAACTCGGTGATGAACCCCATTCTGGTGATGTGCCTGGGGCTGGGCTACTTCTTCAACCTGTATCGGGGCCGCCCGCTTGTGCGGGAGGGTGGCGTGGTCATCATGGGCCACCCCACCCGCTGGGAGTTCCACCCGGTACACCACCCCAGCTACATCGACTTCTTCGAGCAGGTGCTGGCCGACACCACCGACCCGGTGGAGATCGAGGCCCGCTACGAACGCCAGTTCGCCGAGGACGAGTGGTACATCCACCTGTACCGCACGTCGTACGCCTACCACGGCGTCCACCCCTTCTACATGTGGTACTGGGGGGCGCACGCCCTTCAGCACCTGGGCGAGGTCATCATCGTTGGCGGCGACACTCGGGCAGTACAGCGGATGGGCTTCCGCCCCGCCTCCACCCTCCAAGACGCCTTGGAGATCGCCAGCGACACGGTGGGCCGCCAGCCCACCGTCACCCACCTTCACAACCCCCCCATCCTGATGGCCGATGTCAGCTAGAAGGGTGATCTCGAAGCTGGACTTCCCCTATCGGGCGGCTCGACCGCCCGCGGGGGTACCGCCTGCGCCCGAGCTCAAGAATCGGGGGGCCGACTACGACACCGACTGGGCCCGCAAGCCAGCGGCTCGGGCCGCCCGGCGGGTGATCACCGAAGTAGTGATGCAGCCGGCCATGGCGGCCCTGGCTCGGCCCCAGCGCCGGGGCCTCGACCGGATCGAGCGCCTGGAAGGCCCGGTGATCTTTGCCGCCAACCACCACAGCCACATCGACACTCCGCTGTTGTTCACCTCCATCCCGACCCGGTGGCGCAACCGGCTGGTGGTGGGCGCGGCAGCCGACTACTTCTTCACCGGGGCAGTCAAGTCAGCTGCATCAGCGCTGGTTATCGGGGCCATCCCCGTCGAGCGATCCAAGGTGGGGCGGCGCTCGGCCCGCCTGGCCGCGTCGCTCATCGAGGACGGCTGGAGCCTGCTCATCTTCCCCGAGGGCGGTCGCAGTCCCGACGGATGGGGCCAGCCCTTCCTAGGTGGGGCTGGCTACTTGGCAGTGCGCTGCGGCGTGCCGGTGGTGCCGGTCCACGTGGAGGGCACCGACCGGATCCTGCCCAAGGGCCGCAACGTGCCCAAGGTGTCGGCCACCACCGTCACCTTCGGCGACCCCTTGGTGCCTACCGAGGAGGACAACGCCCGGCGGTTCGCGGCCCGCATCGAGGTGGCGGTGGCCACCCTGGCCGACGAGTGCGCCACCGACTGGTACCAGGCCCGCCGCCGAGCCCACGCCGGAACCACCCCCGGCCTCACCGGCCCCAACATCTCCCCCTGGCGCCGGGCCTGGGCCCTCGGCGACCGCTCTCCCCGCTCCCGCCGCCAACACCGCCGCTGGCCCTAAGTTCTGGCGATGAGTGAGTCCGACCGCCAACTCGCCCTGGTAACCGGCGGTGCCTACGGATTCGGGCTAGCGCTGTCGCGCCACCTCCTGGCAACGGGCTACGACGTGCTCGCCTGCGGGCGCACGGAAGCGCGGCTCGAAGACGCCCAAGCCCGCGAGCCTGACCTCCGGGTTGTGCGCGCCGACATCACCGATGCCGCTGACCTTGATCGGCTCTGCGCAGAAGTCTTGAGCATCGGCAAGCCCTTGGACATGCTCGTGAACAACGCCGGGGTCAGCTACGCCTGCGACTACACCAGCGACACGACCCTGTCTCGCGATCTGGCGCGCGCCGAGATTGAGACAAACTTCGCCGCGCCGGTAGAACTCACCCGCCGCTTCTTGTGGATGCGCCGCGAACAAGGCTGGGAGGACCGACCCGCCACAATCGCCAACATTGGAACACCCGGGGCCCTATTCCCGCTCGAACCCAACCCGCTCTACTCCGCATCAAAGGCGGGATTCCACATGTTCACGATGGGCCTTCGTCGGCAGCTAGGCGACACACCGGTAACGGTCGTGGAGGTTTACCCACCCCTTCTCGACACGGGATTGGGGCCCGACCTGGACCTTCCGGGCAAAGAGCACTTCGGGGATCAAGCCATAGACCGATTCGCTCGCTTCACCGTTGACGGAATCCTTGCCGGAGAGCACAACATCCACCCCGCCCAGATCGACTTCGTCGCCGATTTGGTCCAGAGAACCGAAGCGGTCGCCGACCAGATCAATCCCTATCTAGGCCGAGCCGACGGGTGGGAGGAAAGCGTGGTTCAACGCCAATCCCTGCCATTCCGCGACAAGGCCATTTTGCCGGGAAGCCCGTAGGATCAGAGGTATGCCCGTTGCCGCCTCCACCCCAATAGAGCTGATCGAAAACGTGTATTCCACCCTGGACGAGCGGGTTGGCGCCGCCCGGGAGCGCTTTGGGCGAGAGCTCACGCTGGCAGAGAAAATCCTGGTCAACCACCTCGACGACCCCACCGTCACCCCGGAACGGGGGGCAACCTACGTGGATCTGCGGCCCGATCGGGTGGCCATGCAGGACGCCACCGCCCAGATGGCCTGGCTCCAGTTCATGACCGCCGGGCTCGATGAGGTGCAGGTGCCCACCACCACCCACTGCGACCACCTCATCTCGGCCCGCATCGATGCCCAGCGCGACCTGGCCGCCGCCCTCGACAACAACGAGGAGGTGTACGACTTTCTGGAGTCGGTGTGCGCCCGCTACGGCGCCGGATTCTGGAAGCCGGGCTCGGGGATCATCCACCAAGTGGTGCTGGAGCAGTACGCCTTCCCCGGCGGCATGATGATCGGCACCGACAGCCACACCCCCAACGCCGGCGGCCTGGCCATGGTAGCGGTGGGCGTGGGCGGCGCCGACGCGGTGGACGTGATGACCGGATTCCCCTGGAACGTGCGCTGGCCCAAGCTGATCGGCGTGCACCTCACCGGCGAACTCGACGGCTGGGCCGCCCCCAAAGACGTGATCTTGAAGGTGGCCGAGATCCTGACCGTGGCCGGCGGAACCGGCGCCATCGTGGAGTACTTCGGTGAGGGGGCCCACTCGCTGTCAGCCACGGGCAAGGCGACCATCTGCAACATGGGGGCCGAAATCGGCGCCACCACCTCGCTGTTCGCCTACGACGACGCCATCGCCCGATATCTCAAGGCCACCGGCCGCGAGGCAGTGGCCGATGCGGCCAACGCCGCCGCCCACAACCTGCGGGCCGACGACGCCGTGCTGGCCGACCCCGGCCACTACTTCGACCGGGTGGTGGAGATCGACCTGTCCAAGCTGGGACCGCACATCAACGGCCCCCACACCCCCGACCGGGCCCGCCCGGTGGCCGAACTGGGGGCCGAGGCCAAGCTCAACGGCTGGCCCTTGGAGGTGAGCGCCGCGCTGGTGGGGTCGTGCACCAACTCCAGCTACGAGGACATCACCCGGGCGGCCAGCATCGCCCGCCACGCCGCCGCCAACGGGCTCACCGCCAAGTCGCCCCTCATGGTCACTCCCGGTTCTGAGCAGGTGCGGGCCACCATCGAGCGCGACGGGCTTTTGGCCGACCTGGAGTCCATCGGGGCCACTGTTTTGGCCAACGCCTGCGGTCCGTGCATCGGCCAGTGGAACCGCGACGACGTGGCCGAGGGCACCCCCAACAGCATCGTCACCAGCTACAACCGCAACTTCCCCAAGCGCAACGACGGCTACGCCTCCACCAACGCCTTTGTGACCTCGCCGGAAACGGTGGTGGCTTTGGCCCTAGCCGGCACACTGGACTTCGACCCGGCCAACGACACCATCACCGCCCCCGACGGCACCGAGGTGGCCCTCATGGTGGGACCGGGCACCGAGCTTCCCGACCAGGGCTTCGACCCCGGCGCCAGCGGGTTCGTCGCCCCGCCCGACGACGGCAGCGGCGTGGACGTGCGGGTGTCGCCCGACTCCGAGCGGCTCCAGCTGCTCGAACCGTTCTCCCCGTGGGACGGCGAGGACTTCCGCGGCCTTCCGGTGCTGCTCAAGGCCCAGGGCAAGTGCACCACCGACCACATCTCCATGGCCGGGCCGTGGCTGCGCTACCGGGGGCACTTGGAGAACATCTCCGGCAACCTCTACCTGGGAGCGGTGAACGCCTTCACTGGGGCGGTGGGCGAGGGCAAGAACCAGCTTGACGGCAGCACCGGGTCGTACCCCGACGTGGCCGCCGCCTACCACGCTGCTGGACAGCGCTGGGTGGTGGTGGGCGACCGCAACATCGGCGAGGGCTCATCCCGGGAGCACGCCGCCATGGAGCCCCGCTTCCGAGGGTGCGCGGCAGTGATCGCCCGGTCGTTCGCTCGCATCCATGAGACCAACCTGAAGAAGCAGGGCGTGTTGGCCCTGACCTTCGCCGACCCCGACGACTACGACCGCATCGACGAGGACGACCGCATCTCGATCCTCGGCCTGGCCGATCTGGCCCCCGGCGAGCCGGTGCAGGTGCAGGTGGCCAAGCCCGACGGATCGACCGTGGACATCACCGCCGAGCACACCCTGTCGCACGACCAGATCGAGTGGTTCCAAGCGGGCAGCGCCCTGAACCTGATCCGCCAGCGAACCTCGGGCTGACCGACAACGCCAGCCGCTAGGCCCCATGGACATCCGCTCCTCCTGCTGACCATAGATTTGCAGCCATGGACATCCGCCAGCTCGATGCCCTGTTGGCAATAGCCGAGCACAAGACGTTCTCCAAGGCGGCCCGGTCGCTTCACACCGTGCAGTCCAACGTGTCCAAGCACATCGCGCGGCTGGAGGAGGAACTGGGTGCCATCCTGGTGGACCGCGACGCCGGCACACTCACCGAGGAGGGGGAGGCGGTGGTGGCCCGAGCCCGGCGAATCCGGGCCGAGACCGACGCCATCGCCCTGGACATGGCGGCCATGCGCGACGACATCTCCGGGGTCACCCGTTTGGGCACCATCGACTCCACCGCCCGGTGGCTGATTCCCATCGTTCTGCCCGCTCTGGAGGCCAAGTACCCCAACGTCCGCCTTGAGGTGCTGACCGCCACCACCACCAGCCTTCTACCCCAGGTGATCGCCGGGGACCTGCACAGCGCGGTTGTCAACCTGCCGCTGCGCGACTCTGAGATCCGGGCCGAGGAGCTGTTCGCCGAAGACCGTTTGCTCATAGCCCCGCCCGACCATCCGCTGGCCCGCAAATCCTCGGTTACCCCTGCCGAGCTGAGCCGTCACGAACTGCTGCTGCCTCCCCCGGGCACTGCCTTTCGAGACGAGATCGACTCCGAGCTCAAGAACCAGGGCGTGGAGCTCACCACCCGGGCCGAGGTTGACGGCATGAGGATGATCGCCACCCTGGTGCTCACCGGGTTCGGCGCGGCCATTCTGCCCGCCACCGCCGCCCCCGACGACGGCCCGTGGCGGCGAATCCCCATCACCGGCCTGGTGCGGCGCTCGGTGGGCCTGATCGTCAGCCGCCGGGTGGCGCCTTCAGCCGTCACCCGAGCGGTGCGAGACGTGATCTTCGAAGTGGTGGGCACCCACGGCTACGACCAGGCCGGGGTGTACCCCAGCTGAGCCCGGCGCGAGACTGACAGCACCGCATATGACTGACGCCATGACCACCACCGGGAACCGACCCGACCGGGTTCCGCTGCGAGCCGGGTCGCCGGGATCGGCACGGGCCTGGCTGGACTCCTACGACGGCCGGGAGTGCGTGGTCTTCGAGGTGGAAGACAACGAGGCCGACCGGGGAGCGCTCAGTCCGGCCGACAGCGAGACGCTGGAGCGGGCTGCCCAGGAAGCCCTTTTGCGGCGGATTCCCCTGGTGGGGTTCATCGCCTCATCCGGCGCTGACATCGACTCGGGCATCGCCGCCACCATGGGCTGGGGCCGGGTGGCCAAGTCAGTGGTTGACTGCTCGGGCCAGGTGCCCACCATCTTCTGCGCCACCGGCCCGGCCGTGTCAGGGCCGGCCCTGCTGCTGGGTCTAGCCGACATCGCAATCGCCACCGAGGACAGCTACGCCTTCGTGACCGGTCCGCGCATGGTCAGCCAGTACACCGGCGAAGTCATCAGCAACCAGACCCTGGGCGGCGCCGGCCAGCTCTCCCGGCGCAGCGGGGTGGCCGCCTTCTTGGTTGAGGACAAGGACGCCGCCTCCGACCTGGTGGGCGCACTGTTGAGCCTGCTCCCCGCCCACGCCGACGAACTGCCTCCCCGATATCCGGTGGACGACCCCGTCGACCGGCCCACCCCTGAGCTGCGCGACATTCTGCCCGAATCGCCCTTGGGCAGCTACGACATCCGAGATGTTGTCCGGGCGGTGGCCGACGACGGCGACCTGCTGGAATACAAGGCCGATTGGGCCGCCAACCTGGTGTGCGCCTTCGCCACCGTGGCCGGACGGCCAGTGGGGATGCTGGCCAATCAACCCCAGACCCTGGCCGGAACCCTCGACATTGCGTGCAGCCAGAAGGGGGCCCGGTTCGTGTCGTTCTGCGACGCCTTCAACCTGCCGCTGGTCACCTTCGTGGACACCTCGGGCTTCCAGCCGGGAAAGGACTTGGAGTGGAGGGGCATCATCCGCCACGGCGCCCAGCTGGCCTTCGCCTACGCCCGGGCCACGGTGGGCCGGGTGAACGTGACCTTGCGCAAGTCCTACGGCGGGGCCTACATCGTGATGGACTCCCGCCACATGGGCAACGACATCGCGCTGGCCTGGCCCTCGGCTGAGGTCGCGGTGATGGGGGCCCGGGGCGCGGTGGAGATCGTCCACCGCCGGGCCAGTCCCGAGGAGCGGGCCGAGCTGGAGACCGCCTACGAAGAGCGCTACCTCAATCCCTACATCGCGGCGGAGCGGGGCTCCATCGACGCGGTGATCGACCCAGCCGACACCCGGGCCGAGGTGGCCGCGGCCTTGGAGGTCTTGGAGTCCAAGCGGGAGACCCTCCCCCGTCGCCGCCACGACAACACCCCTCTCTGAGCAGCAGGATCGCCTCACTCTGACCGGGGGCAGCCGTCTCTCTGGGGCGAATGCAGCGACCTGATGTAAGCTGCGACAGCGCCGGAGGGAGCAGGGAAAGGAGCCGTGCGTGCCTGAGTCCATAACGATCACCGACAATCGGACCGGTGAGTCTATTGAGGTTCCGATTGTCGACGGTGGTGTGGATGCCGCAGCCTGGCGCAAGCTCCTTCCCAACGTCTGGTTTCTCGACCCCTCCTTCAGCACCACCGCGGCCACCACCAGCGCCGTCAGCGAGGTGGACGGCGAGAACGGCATCCTGCGCTACCGGGGCTACCCCATCGAGCAACTCGCCGAGCACTCCACCTTCCTGGAAGTGGCCTACCTGCTGCTTCACGGCGAGCTGCCCACCCCCGGCGAGTACGACAAGTGGGTGTACGACATCACCCACCACACCTTCATTCACGAGCGCTTCCGCAAGCGGTTCATGGAGTCGTTCCTCCATGATGCCCATCCGATGGGAATGTTCGTATCCACCATCGCCGCGCTGTCCACCTTCTACCCGGAGGCCAAGGACATCGATGATTCCGAGAACCGCATGCACCAGATCGTGCGGCTCATCGCCAAGGTGCCGACGGTGGCCGCCGCGGGCTCCCGCTTCAATTCCGGGCTGCCGTTCGTCTACCCGGACAACAACCTGGACTTTGCCACCAATTTCTTGTCGATGATGTTCAAGATCGCCGAGCCCACCTACCAGTGCGATCCGGCGATGAGCCGGGCGCTCGATCTGCTGCTCATCACCCACGCCGACCACGGCCAGAATTGCTCCACCAGCACCGCACGAGTGGTGGGCAGCGCCCACACCGATCCCTACTCGGTTATCGCCGCGGCCGCCTGCTCGCTGTACGGTCCCCGCCACGGCGGGGCCAACCAGGCCGTCATGGAGATGCTCTACGAGATCGGCAGCTACGAGAACATCGACCCGTTCATCAAGGCGGTCAAGGCCGGGGAAACCCGCCTGATGGGGTTCGGCCACCGGGTGTACAAGAACTACGACCCCCGGGCCCGCATCATCAAGGATGCGGCCTACGACGTGTTCGAGGTGACCGGGTCCAACCCGCTGCTCGACATCGCCCTCAAGCTGGAAGAAGTGGCGCTGGGCGACGACTACTTCGTGAGCCGCCGCCTGTACCCCAACGTGGACTTCTACTCCGGGCTGATCTACCAGTCGATGGGATTCCCCACCGACATGTTCACCGTGCTGTTCGCCATCGCCCGCACCGCCGGCTGGCTGGCCCACTGGGTAGAGCTCCTCGAGCAAGACAGCCGCATTGCCCGACCCCGCCAGGTCTACACCGGCTCCACCGAACGCACCTACACCCCCATCACCGAGCGTTCCTAGCCAGCGGAAATGACCTCGTCGCGGAGGGCGGTGAGGAGGGCGGCGGCACCAATGGCGGCTGTCTCGGAGCGCAGGACTGACGAGCTGATGCGAATGGCACCGAGTTGGTGGCGCTCGGCCTCGGACCAGCCGCCTTCGGGGCCGATGAGGACGGTAGGGTGATCCAGGGATGTGGGGTTGCCGGTGATATCGGCTCGCACGGCTCCCGGACCAGCGGCTAGATCGGCAAACTCGGCTACTTCGCCAATTTCGGGGATTCGCACTTGGCGGCTTTGCATGGCGGCTTCCCGGGCTACTCGGCGCAATCGCTCGACATGACGGACACCCCGGTCGGCGTCCCAGCGCACCACGCTGTGTTCGGCGGTGAACGGGACTATGGCGTCCACCCCCAATTCGGTGAGCTTCTGAACCACCAGCTCGGGCCGTCCGCCCTTGATAAGGGCGAAGCCGATGGTGAGCTTGGGGTGGGGAGCCTCGACGTACACCAATTCGCCGTCGGCCTCAGCATCGCCTCGGGGGCCGGATCCCAGGCGGCACACCCGCCACGAACCGGCGCCATCTGAGGCGGTGAAGGTATCTCCGGGCCGCAGCCGCAGCGACCGGGTGAGGTGATGGCCGTCTTCGTCGCGCAGCTCGGGGTGTTCTAGGTCATCGACAAAGACGTGGGGGCCGTTATCGCCGCCGGGCTTCACGACGTCGCTTCCTGGTCGTGGGCGCCACCTCTTCACCCCGCAGCTCAGCGAGCTGGTGGAGCAGGTCGATCTCGTCGTCGCTCAGCCCAGTGGGTGTTTCCACCATGGCCTGCACCAGCAAATCGCCCCGGCCCCGGCCCTCCAATCGGGGAACACCCCGGCCTCTGATGCGAAACACATCGCCGGTCTGGGTGCCGGCGGGAATCTCCAGGTCTTCCACGCTGTCCAGCGTCTCGTACTTCAAGTCGGCGCCCAGGGCGGCTTGGACCATGGTCAGGTGCAGCCGGTCCACCAGGTTGTCGCCGTCGCGTTGGAAGCGGGGATGGGGCCGCACGTCGATATGCACGTACAGGTCGCCAGGGGGACCGCCCCGGGGCCCTGCCGCGCCCCGACGGGCCACCCGCAGCGTGGACCCCTGGCCCACGCCAGCGGGGACAGTGACCGTGTAGTCCCGGTCGCCCACCACCCGGCCGTCGCCCTGGCATTCTCGGCACGGGTCGGCGATCACCTCGCCGCTGCCCGAGCAGGTCTCGCACACCGTGCGGGTGACCATCTGGCCGAGGATCGACTGTCGCACCCGCTGCACCTGGCCCATACCGTCGCAGGTGCCGCAGGTGATGGGCTGGGTTCCCTCGGCCGCGCCCCGGCCCTCGCACTGCTCGCATACCGTGGCGGTGCGCACGGTCACCTCGGCGTCGCTGCCCAGCACCGCGTCTTCAAAGTCAAGCGTCAGCACCGCCTCCAGGTCGGCACCGCGCTGCGGACCGGTCCGGGTTCTCCCGCCGGCAGTACCGAACGGGCTGGACCCAAACGGGCTCGACCCCCCGAAGAAGGCGTCGAAGATGTCGCTCAGGTTCATGCCCGAGAACGGATCGCCCCCGCCGGCTGCCCCCGGCGCGGAGCCGAAGCGGTCGTAGTGGGCCCGCTTCTGGGGGTCGCTCAGCGTCTCGTAGGCCAGAGCGATCTCTTTGAACCGGGCCTCGGCATCGGCGTTGTCAGGGTTGGCATCGGGGTGGTACTGGCGGGCCAGCTTGCGGAACGCCTTCTTGAGGTCGTCCTCGGAAGCGTCTCGGCCCACGCCGAGCAGCTCGTAGAAGTCAGCGGCCATCGAACTAAGGGGCTGACAGTCTGTCGCCCAGGTTCTGGCTGACCACCGCCACTGCGGCCAGCGCCTGGGGATAGTTCATGCGGGTGGGGCCCAGCACCCCGATAGAGCCCACCGGTTGACCGGCCACCTCGTAGGGGGCCACGATCAGCGAGCACTCGGCCAGGGGGGCCACCCCGGTTTCTGAGCCGATGGCCACCGTGAGACCTCGATCCAGGATGTCTCTCACCAACGAAACAACCACCAACTGCTTCTCAAGTATTCCCAGAACCGAGCGAACCGTCTCGGTGGCGTCGAACAACCCAGCCACGCTGGCCGCCCCGCCCACGTAGAGCTGCTCCTCGGCATCGCTCAGATCAGCCAGTGAGTCCAGCACCCGGGCCGCCAGCGGAGTCAGGGCATAGGCCACCCCGCGATCTCTCAGGGCACTGGCCGGGCTTCCGGCCAACAGGTCGGTGAGCTGGGTGGACGCCCGGGCCATCTCCAACGAGTCGGCGGGCCGGTCCGTCTCGATGGTGCGCTTGTCCACCGACCCGTTTTCGTACACCACCAGGGCCATCACCAGTCGCTCCGACAAATCCACCAAGCTCACCGACCGGATGGTGGCGCTGGAGTGCTGGGGGGCCACCACCAGTGCGGCATAGGCGGTGAGGTCGGCCAGAAGGGCGCTGGTGTCGGCCAGCATCTGCTCTAGCTCGCTGTGCGTGGTGTCGAAGAAGGAGCGCACCTGCTGGCGCTCGGTGCGGCCCAGGGTGCCCGACACGTCGGTGAGGGAGTCCACAAAGTGGCGGTAGCCCTTCTCGGTGGGAATTCGGCCCGCGCTGGTGTGGGGCTGGCTCAGGTATCCGGCCTGCTCCAGGGCCAGCATCTCGTTGCGCACCGTGGCTGGGGAGACGCCCAAGTCGGCGATCTCGGAGACATGGGAGGAACCCACGGGCTGAGTGGTGGAGATGTATCCCTCCACCACGGCCCGCAGCACCGCGGCCTTGCGGGCCGACAGCGTCTCGGCTTGGCTTCCCATAAAACTTGAATACTACCGGGGTGGCCTGATGCGCCACCCAGCAGACGTCAGACGGGCGGCCTCAGTCGTCGAGGCGGAGAGCTGAAATGAAGGCGTCCTGGGGCACATCCACCCGGCCGATGGCCTTCATCTTCTTCTTGCCGGCCTTCTGGTTCTCCAGCAGCTTGCGCTTGCGGGTCACATCGCCGCCGTACAGCTTGGCGGTGACGTCCTTGCGGAAGGCCTTGACCGTCTCCCGGGCGATGATCTTGCCGCCGATGGCCGCCTGGATGGGAACGTCGAATTGCTGGCGGGGGATCAGCTCCTTGAGCTTCTCAGTCATGCGCCGGCCGTAGGAGTAGGCCGCATCCCGATGGACGATCGAGCTGAAGGCGTCCACCGGCTCGTGCTGGAGCAAGATGTCCACCTTCGTTAGGTCGGAGGAGGCATAGCCGTCGGGCTCGTAGTCCAAGCTGGCATATCCCTGGGTGCGGCTCTTGAGCTGGTCGAAGAAGTCCACCACCACTTCGGCCAGCGGGAGCCGGTAGGCAAGCTCCACCCGCTCGGGCGACAGGTACTCCAGCTTCTTCATCTCCCCCCGGCGGGCCTGGCACAGCTCCATCAGGGTGCCGGTGTAATCGGCGGGGGCGATGATGGTGGCGGCCAGCATGGGCTCTTGGATGCCCCGCACCTCGGCGGCCGGAGGCATTTCGGAGGGGTTGTCCACCTCCAGCTCCTCGCCGTTGTCCATCTCCACCCGGTAGGCCACCGACGGGGCGGTGGCGATGAGGCTGAGGTTGAACTCCCTCTCCAGGCGCTCCCGCACGATCTCCATGTGCAAGAGCCCCAAGAAGCCGCAGCGGAAGCCGAAGCCCAGCGCCCCCGAAGACTCCGGCTGGTAGTTGAAGCTGGAGTCGCTCACCCGGAGCCGCTCCAGGGAGTCGCGCAGCGCGGCGAACTCGTCGCCGTCGATGGGATACAGCCCGCAGAACACCATCGACTTGGGCTCCTGGTAGCCGGCCAGTGGCTCGGCCGCGCTGTCCCGGGCGGTGGTGACGGTCTCCCCCGACCGGGCCTCGGCCACGTTCTTCATTCCGGCGATGAGGTAGCCCACCTCGCCGGGTCCCAGCTCAACGACCGGCGTGGGCTGGGGGCGCCACACCCCGATCTCGTCGGCCTCGCGGTCGGTGCGGGCCTGCATGAACCGGATCTTGGCGCCCGATCGCAGCCGCCCGTTCATCACCCGCACCGAGCTGACCACGCCCCGGTACTGGTCGAAATGGGAGTCGAAGATCAGCGCCTGGAGCGGGGCGTCGGGATTGCCGACCGGCGGCGGGGTGCGGGCCACCACCGCATCGAGCAGTTCCCGCACACCCTCGCCGGTCTTGGCGCTGATGTGCAGCACGTCCTCGGCGGCAATGCCCAGCACCTGCTCGATCTCTTCGGCTCGTTGCTCGGGTTCGGCCGCGGGCAGGTCTATTTTGTTGACGGCGGCCACCACCTCCAGCTCGTTCTCCAGGGCCAGGTAGCAGTTGGCCAGCGTCTGGGCCTCGATGCCCTGGGCCGCGTCCACCAGCAGGATGACCGACTCGCAGGCGGCCAAAGACCGGCTCACCTCATAGCCGAAGTCAACGTGGCCGGGGGTGTCGATGAGGTTGATCACGTGTCCGTCGTGGTCGAGGCGGACGCTCTGGAGCTTGATGGTGATACCCCGCTCCCGCTCCAAGTCCATGGAGTCGAGATATTGGGCCCGCATGTCCCTTGGGTCCACCGCCCCGCACAACTCCAGCATGCGGTCGGCCAGCGTGGACTTGCCGTGGTCGATATGAGCGATGATCGACGTGTTGCGGATGTGAGAGAGATCCATGGGAACCGAGTAACGCTACCGCCCTTATTCACTAGGTTCCCATGTGGTTACCGGGGTTTGAGTGACGGTAGAGTGGTCATTCTGTGGCAAACATCAAGAGCCAGATAAAGCGCAACCGCCAGAACGAGAAGCGCCGCCTGCGCAATCGGGCCGTTCGCTCGGAGATCATCACCCGCACTCGCACCGCGGAGGCCGCCGCCCAGCACGGGGATGGCGAGGAGACCGCCGAAGCCGCCCGCCAGGCCATCAAGCGCATCGACAAGGCCGCCACCAAGGGTGTGCTGCACCCCAACGCCGCCGCCAGGAAGAAGTCCCGCCTGATGAAGCGCCTGGCCCGCCTCCAAGCCGAGTAGTCCGCGCTGAATCCCCCGCTTCTAGCGGTTCAGCTGGGTCAGGCGGGCCACCAGCACCTCTAATACCCCCTCTGGCGGCACCGCGGAGGCGCCCCGGAGATCCAGATCGGCTTGAGCCAGCAGCTCAATCGATCGGGCAACCCTCTTGGGCCCCAGTTTTCGGGCCTGGCGCAGCGCCTTTCGAGCCGGAAAGGTGGAGCCCTTCAGGCCCAGCAGTTCGGCCGCCTCCTTCTCGTCGGCCGCATCCGCGCCGTCGAGGCGCAGCAGCCGGTTGTGGTGGTTGTAAAGGGTGGAGAGCACCTGCATCTCGTTGCGGCCCCCGGCGTGGAGCATCCGGCGCAGTTTGTCCAAGGCGTCGGCGATGTTGCCCGACTCCACCGCATCGGTCAACTCCCAGGGGGGAACCGACCCGGCCTCCCAGATGAACGGGGCGACATCGTCGGCCTCCAATGCCCGATCCGGGCCATAGGCCGATGCCAGGGTGGTGAGCACCGCGGGCAAGCGGCTCATGTCCTCCCCCAGGTGGTCGGCCAGCAGCCGCTTGGCCCCAGGCCTAAGCCGGAGCCCCGCGGCGGCGATCTGGGTGTCCATCCATTTGGCGGCGCCGTCGCGACCCCGGGGAATGCCAGCGCCGACCACCTCTCCGCCGGCTTCGGCCACCGCCTCCGACAGGCGCTTGGGCACGGCGTTCAGCCTCTGAAGCGCCGGACCCTTCTCCCACACCAACACCAGGTCGGTGGTCTCCAGGGGGTTCTCCAGATAGCCGAGCAGCGGGCTGAGCGAATCGACGGTGGAGAATCGGCCCATCTCCCGGCCCACCACCACCCGCCGCTCGGTGAGGAACGGCGGGGTCTGGGCCGCGTCCACCAGCGGGGCGATGTGGTAGTCCTCGTCTTCCAGGTAGGCGGCCTCGGTCAGCTCGGCCACCATCAGTGACCGGTCGCCGTCGCCCACCAACTGGACTACCCGGTCGCGCACCGCGTTGGACAACAGCACCTCATCGTCTCCGTGCAAAAGGACCACCGTGGCGCTCATCGCCGGACCCTAAGGCGCTCAACGGTCGCGCTCATGCACACTCCCGCTGGTGTTGGAGGAGGGCGCTCATGAAGTCGGCCACCCGGCGGGTGCCGGCAACATCGTGGGCCCGCAAGATCCGACAGCCCAGCCCGACGCCGAGGGCATGGGCCGCCAGCGTGGCCTCCCGCCGGTCCCCCACCTCGGTGTCGGTGAGCGCCCCCAAGAAGCCCTTGTTGGACACTGACAGGAAGATCGGATAGCCCAATCCCACCAGCTCGTCGGCTCGGCGCAGCAGCTCCGTCGACATTTCGGGGGTCTTGCCCAGATCGTGGCCGGCGTCGAGCATGACCCGCTGCGGGGGAATGCCCGCGTCAACGGCCCACTGGGCCCGCTCGGCCAGAAACCGGCCCACCTCTCCCATCAGGTCGTCGTATTCCGGATCGGGGTCGGCCACCCTCGGCGCCAACCGCACATGGCAGGCCACCACTGATGCCCCTGCCTCTGCGGCCTCATGGAGGAAGTCGGGATCGGCGAACCCGCTGATGTCGTTGCCCACCACCGCCCCGGCGGCGTAGCTCTCCCGGGCCACCGAGGCCCGCCAAGTGTCCACCGATATGGGCAGGTCGAAGCGCTTGCGCAGTGCCTCAATGGCAGGCACCACCCGGTCCATCTCCTCGGCCTCGGTCACATCGGGGCCGGGACCGGCCTTCACCCCGCCCACGTCCAAGAAATCGGCCCCCTGGGCCACCAGCTCATCCGCCTTGGCCAAGAAATCGTCAAAATCCCAGTACTGACCGGCGTCGTAGAACGAGTCAGGGGTGCGGTTCAATATCCCCATGACCAGAGCCCGGGTCGTCACGTCATAGCGATGCGGCCCCAACTCCACAATCACACCGGCGACGCTACACCGCGCTGGTGTCAGTTTGGGGTGCTGACGGGGTGACCGCCACCGCGAGACGGGGGTTGTGGGAGGTCACCTCTACTATGAGGCCTCCGATCAGGACTTGTTGGCCGGTGCGGATGGTAGTGGCGCCTCCAACCTGGTGGCCGGGCGGGGCGATGACCGTCCCCACCCACATCCGCTCTTTGAGCGAGAGGATCTGGTCGCGCTGGGCACGGGTGCCCCGGTCGGCCACTGCTACATCCACGGCTTCGACGCCAGCCCGGCGCAAGTCCTCGAGCAGCCGCTCGGTCGACCGGTTGGCGCCCAGCACGGCCACCGTCGCATCGTGATGGCGCCAAACTTCGACGCCGGAGTCGAGCACTGTGTGGAACGGAGGATCGGCGATCCGCAGGGCCACCGCCGGCACCAATAGCGCCATGGCCAATCCCCCGGCGGCCGCGGCCCGCAGCAGTCGGCGCCGGGCCAGCCACCAGATGACCGCGCCAATGGCCACTGCGACCAGATGCGGGATTTGCAGCTCACCCAGTCGAGCCGAGGCCCCCCAGCCGGCCACCGCCTGGATCCAGCCGATGCCCACGCTGGTGGGCCAATGGATGGCCTGGGCCAGCGGACCGCCCACCAAACCTGCGGCAACCCCGGCCGAAAGGCTCCACATCATGATCGGCCCGGCCACCGGGGCGGCCAGCAGGTTGGCGGGCAAAGAGGCCACCGGCACCCCGCCGAAGGTGGCGATCAGCAAGGGTGACACGGCCAACTGGGCTGAGCCGGTAACGGCCATTGCGTCGGCCAATATCCGAGGGCCCGGCAGGCGCTCGGCGAGGCGGGGAGCCCACAAGATGATGCCCGTCGAAGCGGCCACTGACAGCCGGAAAGCCACCGAATGGACCAACAGCGGATCAACCAGCACCAACAGGGCCACGGCCAAGGCCAGCACTCGGCGGCTGGACGCCTCGCGCCCCATAAGGGTGGCGGTGGCGGCAATGGCCGCCATGACGGAGGCCCGCAGCACTGACGGCTCGAACCGGGTGACCAGGGCGAAGAAGCCGATGGCCCCCAGGGTGAGCACCCAGCGGCCCCGGTAGTCGAACCGCTCGATCAGCGGCCGGGCCAGGATAAGCACGAAGGCCACGTTCTGGCCCGATACGGCCAGCAGATGGGTGAGGCCCGAGGCCCGAAAGTCGTCCGACACCACCGGCGACTGGTGGCGGTCGTCGCCGTACGACAGCCCGGTGAACAGGGCGAGGCGGTCGTCATCGAGCGACTCGGCGCCCCGGGCGATGGTTCGTCGCAGCCAATTGGCCAGCCGATAGGGAACTGGTCCATCCCGATGACCGTGGATGCGGTCGATGTTCAGCCGGTTGGCGATGTGGCGGGCCGCTTGGTAGTCGGGAAGCGGCAGGATCGGTCGGGCGCTGCCGGTGACGCTGACGCGGTCCCCGGCCAATCGGTCGCTCAGGTCTCGGGCGGCGCGGCCGTAGGCCCATGCCTCATAGCGCCGACCGTCCGCCCGCACGAACACCCGCATCCCCTCGCCCACCGGCACCGGATCGGACACCAGGGTGGCTTCGCCATCAAACGCTGATGGCTCGAGGGGATCGAGGCCGGCCCAGGCTCGCGCACCCAGAAACGAGCTCAGCAGCAAGACCGCAGCCACCAACAGCCACGGCCGGCGGACGGCCAGGGCAACAACCCCCAGGATGATCGCCGGAACCAGCGGGACGGCCGTTGACCACCAGGCACCGGCCAGAGCGGCGACGGCCAACGCCACCGCGTGGCGATCGCTCATCGTGCTCTGGGGCTCACACGGCTACCAGGGCGCGAATCAACTCGAGCTTGCTGGGACCGATGCCCGATACCGCCAACAGCCCATCGACAGAGGAGAACCCGCCGATCCGCTGGCGGTGCTCGATGATGGCCGCGGCGATGGCAGGCCCAACTCCAGGAAGCGACTCAAGCTGCTCGGCGGTGGCGGTGTTGATGTTGAGGGGCCCCGAGCGGGCGGCCGGTGAGTCGGCGCCAGCACTGCTTCCGCCCACCGGAGCGGGCAAGGCGGTTTGGCCAATTCGAGGGAAGTACACCCACTGCTCGTCGGCGAGCGCGGCTGCCAGGTTTACCCGGTCGAAGTCGGCGTCAGGGGTCAGTCCCCCGGCTGCCTGCACCAAGTCGTGGACTCGAGCCTCCCCCCGGAATAGGTACACGCCCGGGACATGGACCGCGCCAGCGGCGTGAACCAGGATCGGCGGAGGCTCAGCAATTTGTGTCGGGGCAACCGGCAGCGGCGTGGCCATGGGAATCACCGCTTCGGAGCGGGGAGCGCCGTTGGCCCCGACCATCATGTAGGCGGCCACCGCAATGGCGATCACCAGTCCAGCCCCCGCCATCAGCAACCGGGGGACGGTGATCAGATAGCGGTAGTCATCCCACATCTCCCGGACCCTCTCCGCGGGAGTCAGCCGGGGAGGGGGCAGCGACGAGTCTTCCATGGCCACTTCCGGGCGCGACGCGCCGTGCCGGCGGCGGGGGAAGTGGCGTCAGGGTATCAGCCCGGAGGCGGCATCAACAGGGGCGGCATCAACAGGGGGCAATTCCGGCACCCCGAATTGAAAAGTGGCTCAGTAGAGCTGGGTGGTGAGGCGCCGACGATAGACCGAGGTGCGGGGATCGTCGGACCCCATGATCTCCAACAGGTCGACAAACTCCTGGCGGGCGTCCGGATCGGCCTTTACCCGGCCCAGCAGATCGTCGAGGCGGGCCTCGACATTTCCGTTGTCGGCGGCCCCTGGGCCGGTGCGGGCCAATGCGGCGATCCGGCGGACCTCGGCGGTCTCGGGAATCCGCTCCAGCAGATCGAGGGCCTCCTCGCCCCGGCCATCGGCCACCAGCAAGTCGGCCAGCCCCAACACGGCACCCTCGTGGTCGGCGTCAAGTTCCAACGCCCGCCGCAAAGAGTCCTCGTCGCCGGCGGCCACTAGAGCCTCCACTTCGCTCTCCTGTTCGGTGGGAATCAGACGCTGCACGAACTCAGCCACCGCCGCCTCTCCTTGGGCGCCGATGAATCCGTCCACCACCTTGCCGTCTCGCATGGCGTACACCGCGGGGATGCTCTGCACCTGGAAGGCCTGGGCAGTCTGCGGGTTGTCGTCCACGTTCACCTTGGCCAGCTCCACCGCTCCATTGGTGGCTGCCACCACCTGCTCCAGGATCGGCCCCAGGGTCTTGCACGGCCCGCACCACGGCGCCCACAAGTCCACCACCACCGCCACGGCGTGGGAGCGCTCGACTACCTCAGTCGCAAACGTCGCATCAGTCACATCGGCCATCGGCTACCTCTCATCCAACCAGATTGAACGCTACCCTCAACACTCGCATGGACCACATCAGAGGCATCCAGCACGACGCGGTCAGCGCATGGTTCGAGGCCAATGTGCCGAATGTGGCCTTGCCGCTGACGTTCGAGTTGATCGCCGGCGGGCACTCCAACCTCACCTTCAAGGCCACTGATGCCAAGGGCCAGTGCTACGTGCTGCGCCGACCCCCGCTGTATCAGGTGCTGGCCACCGCCCACGACATGGGCCGAGAGCACAAGATCATCGCCGCCCTAGCCGATACCGACGTGCCGGTGCCCAAAACCCATGGGCTGTGCGAAGACGAGGCGGTCAACGAGCGCCCGTTCTACGTCATGGAATTTGTGGATGGCAGGGTGGTGCGCAACCGCAACCACGCGGCCGCTCTGGCCCCCGAGGTGCGCCGGGCCGCCTCCACCTCGATCGCCGAGACGCTGGCCCACATCCACGCGGTGGACGTGGACGAGGTTGGGCTAGGCGATCTGGGCCGCAAGGAGGACTACATAGCCCGCCAGCTCCGGCGCTGGCTGCGCCAGTTCGAGGAGTCCAAGACCCAGGACCGCCCTCAGATCCAAGAAGTCCACGACCACCTGGTGGCCCGCATCCCCGAACAGGGAGAAGCCGGCATCGTCCACGGCGACTACCGCCTGGACAACTGCATCCTCGGCAGCCAAGGCCAGGTAATGGCAGTACTCGATTGGGAGCTGTGCACCCTGGGCGACCGCAACGCCGACGTGGCCCAGCTTCTGGTGTATTGGGCCGAGCCCGACGATCCCGAATCCGCGTTGGACGATCCCCCCACCTCTGAGGCCGGATTCGCCAGCCGAGCCGAGATGTTCGACCTCTATTCCGAGGCGTCCGGGCGCGAAATCGACAGCTTCGAGTTCTACATGGCCTTCGGCTACTGGAAGCTGGCGTGCATCCTCGAGGGCGTGTACAGCCGATACGTGGGCGGGGCGATGGGCGACAAGGCGCCGCCGCAAGGGGCCGAGAGCTTCGTTGCCCGGGTGGACGCGCTGGTTGAGATGGCTACTTCAGCCGCGGAGCAAGTGGCATGAGCAGCGAATTGGCCATTGTCCACCGGGAGCAACGTTCATGAGCAGCGAGTTGGTCATTGTCCACCGGGAGTTCGACTTGGCCGATCCCGTCCTGGTGGTGGCCTTGGACGGGTGGGTGGATGCCGGTTTCGGCATGCGCAATGCCACCGAGATCATGGTGAAGGCAGACGATGCAGCTCTGGTGGCCAGCTTCGACGCCGATCTGCTGGTGGACCACCGAGCCCGCCGCCCCACCATGACGGTGCGGGAAGGCCGGGTAGATGACATCAGCTGGCCGGCCATCCGCCTCCAGCAGGTGAGCGACTTGGACCAGCGCCCGTTCCTGGTGCTCCACGGGCCGGAACCCGATTTCCGCTGGCAGGCGTTCTGCACCGCGGTCGACGAACTGGTACAGCGGTTGGGGGTGTCCCGAGTGGTAGCACTGGGGGCCTATCCCGCCGCGGTGCCCCACACCCGCCCGGTGCGTTTGTCGGCCACCGGCACTTCCCAGGATCTGATCGAGCAGTTCGGCTCCCCGGCAGGAACCCTGGAGGTTCCCGCAGGGATCAGCGCGGCATTGGCCAAGCGATTCGAGGCCGCCGGCCTGGAAACGGTGTCGGTGTGGGCCCAAGTACCCCACTATGCGTCCGGTTCCCCGTTCCCGGCTGCCACCGCGGCGCTGTTCCAGGGTCTGCGAGCTGTGGCCGACCTGAGATTCGATCCGGCGCCGCTGATCGCCGAAGGCCTGGAGGTGTCCCGTCGGCTCGACACCATGATCGCCCAGAATTCCAGCCACAAACGCCTGCTCGGCCAGCTGGAAAGCGCCTATGACACCAGCATGGGAGATCAGGGCGAGGAGATCCCCACCGGGGACGAATTGGCCGAAGAGCTTGAGCGATTCTTGCGCGACCAGGACGAGTCAAAATGACCACCAAGGAGGACCAGACATGAAACTCGACGGAGGACTGGTGGCAAGAGCAGCCCGAAAGGGCTCGGTTGGACCCCTGGCCGATGTTGCCGATTCGGCCCGCAGCTTGGAGGCCGCCGGCTACGACGGGGTCTGGTCGGCCGAGCTCGACCACGACCCGTTCCTGCCGTTGGTGCTGGCCGCCGAGCACACCAACCGCATCCAGATCGGAACCTCGATTGCGGTGGCATTCGCCCGCAACCCCATGATCCTGGCCAATTTGGGATGGGATCTACAGGCCTATTCCGGGGGGCGCTTCATCCTCGGTTTGGGCTCGCAGATAAAGCCCCACATCACCAAGCGATTCTCCATGCCCTGGTCTCATCCCGCAGCCCGCATGAAGGAGATGATCGACGGCATCAAGGCCATATGGGAAAGCTGGGAAACCGGAGAGCGCCTGAGCTTTCGGGGTGAGTTCTACCAGCACACCCTCATGACGCCGATGTTCAGCCCCGGCGCCAATCCTTTCGGCCCTCCCCCCATCCATCTGGCCGCGGTGGGCGATCTCATGACCGAGGTGGCCGGTGAATCGGCCGACGGCTGGATCAGCCACGGGTTCACCACCCCAAGTTATGTGCGGGATGTGTCGCTGCCGGCCCTCGAGCGCGGGGCCGCCCGAGCGGGCCGCAATCCGATGGACATAGAAGTGTCGATGCCCGTGTTCATAATCACCGGCGAGACCGAGGAGGAGATGGCGTCGTCGGCCCAAGCGGCCCGCCAGCAACTGGCCTTCTACGGCTCCACACCCGCCTATCGCCCGGTGCTGGAGCACCACGGCTGGGGCGACGCCCAAGACGATCTGAACCGAATGTCCAAACAGGGCCAGTGGGTGGAGATGGCCGATGTGATCGACGACACCATGCTGGGAACCTTCGGCGTTGTGGCCGAGCCCCAGAACCTGGCCACCGGCGTCGCAGCCAGCTACGGAGGCCTCATCGACCGCCTGTCGTTTGGCCATGGCCTCCGTCCTGAAGGGCCCTGGGCCGAGGTGCGGGAAGCACTTCGAGCTCTTCCGGGGCGGTCGCCCGAATAGAGTCTTCAATTATGGAGGCGCAGGATCCGTCGGACTTCCACGAGGGCTTGGCCCAGGCCGAAGAGGCGGCCATCAACCCCCACAAGGAGTGGGACCGTGGCCGGGCTGGGCCCCCGGAGGTTCGCGACGACGGCTTTGGCGGGCGCATCCTGAACCTGTATCGCCGCAACCACACCGAGTCGGTGCTGCGCAATAGCGCGGTGTTCTCCACCCGGGTGGTGGCCGAGTCGATGACCCCGTTCATGGGGCCGCTCATGCTGGGTATGGACGGAGACGAGCACACCGCCTACCGGGGGCTGGTGTCTCGTGCCTTCCGATCCTCGGCACTGGCCCGCTGGGAGACCGAACTCGTGGCGCCCATCGTCGACGAGCTGCTGGACGACATTGCGCCTCGGGGGAAGGCCGATCTGGTGGCCGAGCTCACCCAGCGGTTCCCCACCCGGGTGATCGCCGGGATCATGGGAGTGCCGATGGACGACGCCGACCAGTTCCGGCTGTGGTCCGAGCAGGTGAGCGCCGGACCCCTCTACCCCGAGCAAGGCCATGCCGCCTCGCAGGCCATGCGGGACTATCTCCACCCCATTGTGGAGGATCGCAAGCAAAGCCCCCGCGACGATCTGATCAGCGACATCATCCACGCTGAGATCGACGGACAGCGCCTCGACGATGAGCACATCTACGGTTTCCTGCTGCTGCTCATGCCCGCCGGAGCAGAGACCACCTCCCGGGAGATGGGCATCGCATTGACGGCCCTGTTGACCGACGAGGGATGGATCGACCGGTTGACGGCCGACTGGTCACTGCTGGACCAGGTGATAGAGGAGACCCTGCGATGGGAGAGCTCGGCGCCTTTGGCCACCCGTGAGGCCACCGAGGACACCGAGGTGGACGGCTGCCCCATACCGGCCGGCACCCGGCTGATGATGACCATGACGTCGGCCAACCGGGACGAACAGGTGTACTCCGATGGCGACCGCTGGGACCCCGACCGCGAGCAGCCTGTGCCCCACATGGCCTTCGGCTGGGGCCGGCACCTGTGCTTGGGCATGCACCTGGCCCGCCTAGAGATGCGGGTGGCCTTGCGGGCCATTTTCGAGCGGCTCCCGGGTCTGCGACTCGACCCCGACGCCGATCCTCCGCTCATTCGGGGGGTGGTCTTCCGGGGCCCCGACGAGCTCCACGTGGTTTGGGACGTCTAGCGGGCCGCTATACCACCACATTGACCAGTTTGGGCGGGCGGGCAATGACCCGCCGGGGGTCTCCGCCGTCCAGGTATTGCTGCACCCGCTCTGACGCCAGGGCTAGCGCCTCGGCATCGGATTCGGCGATGTCGGCGGCCACCTCGATGCGGTCGCGCACCTTCCCGTTCACCTGCACCACCATGGTCACTGTCTCCAGCACCAGCTTGGCCTCGTCCGCAGTCGGCCACGGCTCGGCGTGGATGTTTCCGCCCCGGCGCATCTCCCACAGCTCGGCGCAGATGTGGGGCACCATGGGCGCCATCACCAGCAGCAGGGAGTCGACGGCAAAGGCCAGCGTGTCGTGGTGGGGGCCGTCGTCTGATTGCACGTAGCGGTACAGCTCGTTGGTGAATTCCATGCAGCCAGCCACGGCGGTGTTGTACGACCAGCGGTCGAACTCCGAGGTGATGCGGTCGATGAGCCGGTGGGTGGCGGCGTCAATGGCGAGATCGGCCTCGGTCACAGGGCCTGATCGGGCCGGATTGGCCCGCTCCGCGGTGCCCGCGGCCAGCCGCCACAGCCGGCCCAAGAAGCGGTTACAGCCCTCGAGACCGAAGTCCTCCCAGTCCACATCCTCGGCAGGGGGCTTGACCTGCAAAATGGCCAACCGCAGCGCGTCGGCGCCATGGGCGTCGATGAAGTCCTCGGGGGCCACCAAATTGCCCCGCGATTTGGACATCTTCCCCCCGCCCATACGCACCATGCCCTGGGTAAACAGCCGCTGGAAGGGCTCCCGCAGACCGGCGGGGGCCACCCCCAAATCGGACAGCGCCCGGGTGAAGAACCGGGCGTACATCAAGTGCAAGATGGCGTGCTCCACCCCGCCGATGTACTGGTCCACCGGCAGCCACCGTTCCAGCGCCTCCTGGCTGAACGGCAGCTCTTGGTTGTGGGGATCGGCGAAGCGCAGGAAATACCACGAGGAGTCCACGAAGGTGTCCATGGTGTCTGTCTCCCGGCGGGCCGGGCCGCCGCAGGCAGGGCAGGTGGTGTTCAAAAAGCCGGGGTGATCCACCAGCGGAGAGCGGCCGGTGGGCATGAAGGCCACGTCGTCGGGCAAACCCACCGGCAGGTCTTCGTAGGGCACCGGCACCGCCCCGCACGCGTCGCAGTACACAATGGGGATAGGACATCCCCAATAGCGCTGACGGGACAGCAGCCAGTCGCGCAGCCGATAGTTCACCTTGCGCTCGCCGATGCCCTGGTCTTCCAGCCAGTCGATGGCCGCGGCCTTGGCCTCGTCCATCCACAGGCCGTTTAGCCACTCGCTATTTATGGACGGGCCGTCGCCGGTGTAGGCCTCACCGTCGAAGTCCTCAGGGGGCTGCACGGTGCGGATGATGGGCAAGCCGTAGGCGGTGGCGAATTCCCAGTCGCGCTGGTCCTCGCCAGGCACAGCCATGATTGCTCCGGTGCCGTAGGTGGTGAGCACGTAGTCGGCCAAGAAAAGCGGGATGGGCTGGCCGGTGAATGGGTTGACCACCCGTGTGCCGGTGTCCACCCCTCGCTTGTCGGCCGGCCCGGCCACCGACAGCCGCTCAACTTCGCTGCGGGCCGCCACCGTGGCGATAAACGTCTCTACCTCAGCCCGGCGTTCCTCGGTCACCAGCTCGGGCACCCTGACATGCTCGGGAGACATGACGGCGAAGGTCATTCCGAAGCTGGTGTCGGGCCGGGTGGTGAATACCGCGATCCCATCGACGTCGTCGCGGGGATTGCCGTCTTCGTCGGCGATCGGCAAGGTGAAATCGGCGCCCTCGGAGCGGCCTATCCAGTTGCGCTGCATCGTCTTGACCCGGTTGGGCCAGTCCAAACCGTCGAGGCCGTCGAGCAGTTCCTCAGCGTAAGCGGTAATGCGGTAGAACCACTGCTCTAGCTCTCTCTGCTGGGCCAAGTTGCTACAGCGCTCGCAGGTTCCGTCGGCCAACACCTGCTCGTTGGCCAGCACCGTCTGGCAGCCGGGGCACCAGTTCACCGGAGCTGTGGCCCGGTACACCAGCCCGGCCTCGTAGAACTTCAGGAAGATCCACTGGGTGAAGCGGATGTAGTCGGGGTCGTGGCTGCTCAGTGTGCGACGCCAGTCGTACACCGCGCCGATGCGACGCAACGACGAAGAGAGCCGCTCGATATTGGCTTCGGTGTGGACCCGTGGGTGGGTGCCGGTCTTGATGGCGGCGTTCTCCGCGGGCAGGCCGAAGCTGTCGAAGCCGATGGGCGAGAGCACGCCGTCGCCCTGCATGGTGCGGTAGCGCACCAGCAGGTCGCCGAAGGTGTAGTTGCGGACGTGGCCGATGTGGGCGGGGCCGCTGGGATACGGGTACATGCTCAGCACGTAGTAGGGCGGGCGGGAGTCGTCGTTGTCGATGTCGTAGGTGGCGTCGTCGATCCAGCGCTGCTGCCATTTGGGCTCGATAGCCGCCGGTTCGTAGCCGTCCATCGCCGCTCAATCTACCGACCTTCCGGCAACAGCCAATAACCATTACCTATGTGGGTCAGCACTATGGCGGCTGTTAGAGTTCCCTCTTCGCGGGGCTGTAGCTCAGTTGGCTAGAGCGCTTGCATGGCATGCAAGAGGTCGTGGGTTCGAGTCCCATCAGCTCCACCACCTGTACGGGCACCAGGGGTCAGCTTGCCGCTCGGTACATGATGATATCGGAGGGAACCAGCCGCTCTTTCGCCGGGTCCACGGCCAAGGCCAACCCCTGTAGTGTGTAAGCCCCCAACAGCACCGGACCATCGTCCTCGCCAAATGCCACCAAGGTCCCCTCACTCTCGCCTTCCACCGTCACCCACGCCCGGCCGTAGTTCATGAGTATCCGCCGTCCGTCAGCCAGATGGATTCGCCGCGTACCGACAGGCTTCACCCCCAGTTCGCGCAGCAGACGGTCGGGCAGCATGGTGTAGAAGGAACCGGTATCCACCATCTCCTCGACCTCCATGGACTCCCCGCCTTCTGCCGCTGAGATCTGGATTGGCACTGTGAAGATTCCCATGCCGGAACGCTATTAGAACGCAATCCAGGTTGTCAATCAACAGATTGACATGATTTATATTGTAAGTTCATTAAGCTGCACCTCGGCGGCATGGACGAGGTTGGCGCTGGAGCGGGCGATCCAGATGGTGTAAGTGCCGGGGTCGACGTACCAGCCAGGATCGGTGCGCTTCTCTGATTCGCCCGCGGGAACCGGGCTGCCGATGGCGAGGCCCTGAGGCGACTGGTCACCGGGGTCGTAGTAGGCGAAGGCCCGGCGGGTGAGCACGATGCGGGCGGTGGTGCGCTCGCCGGGGGCCAGGTGGACCTTGGCGAACCCCTTCAACTCCCGAACCGGGCGGTGCAGCAGCGACGGAGGCGGTTCCACATACACCTGCACCACATCGCTGCCTGACCGGTCGCTGGTGTTGACCACGTCGACCTCCACGATCACCGGGTCGGCCATTTCGGCATCGCCTCCGCCCGTCACCCGGGGCGCAGACCATTCGAATGCGGCGTAGGAAAGGCCGTGTCCGAAGGGCACAGCTGGCTCAATGGCCCGGGCGTCAAACCAGCGGTGGCCGATATGCAAACCCTCGCCGTAGCGAACAACCCCGTTTTCGCCCGGATAGTTCAGGTACGCGGGGTTGTGCTCGTAGCGGGCGGGAACGGTCATGGTCATACGCCCGCCGGGGTCGGCCTGGCCGAACAGCACGTCGGCCACCGCGTTCCCCATCTCCTGGCCGCCGAAGCCAGCCACCAGCACCCCGGCCACCTCATCAGCCCAGTCCAGATTGCACGCTCCCCCGGTGTTCACCACCACCACGGTGTTCGGATTGGCCGCGGCCACCTGTTTGATCAGTTCAGGCTGGTCACCAGGCAAGTCGAAAGAGTCACGGTCGCGGCCCTCGGTCTCCCAGTCAGAGTTGGTGCCCACCACCACCACGGCGACATCAGCGGCGGTCGCCGCCTCCACTGCTTCGCCGATCAGATCCCGATCAACCTGCGACTTGAGGCCCACTCGGGCCCCGCACAGCATGAAGCTGTCCCGGCTCGAGTACTCGATGACGATGGGCGCCTCGCGGCCGGCGGTTAGCTGGACCGGCGAGGTGATCACCTCCGAGCCCATCCCGAAGAAGTCATCGCCCTTGGCGTATTCCCCCTCAGTGGCGTCCAAAACCACCTGGCCGTCGAGCAGAACCCGACAGCGTCCGAGCTGGACGAGTCCCAGGGAGTACTCCCCGGTGTCCTCGGCCACCAGCACGCCCGACGCCCGAACCGAGAACGCCTCGGGGTTCACACCTGGTCCCGGCTCGCCAAAGAAGACCATCTCAGCCGACGCCGATTCTCGAGTGTGCACCACCGGGCCCGACCAGTCGTGGCCGTTGAAGTACTCCAACCGGAGCTTTCCCTTCAGCATCGGGGCCGATAGCGCAATCAGGGAGCGCTCGATGTCGCAGCCCTGGGAATAGCTGATGTCCAAATGGCCGTACTCCTCGCCCAGTGCATCCATCAAGCTCACATTGCGATAGGCCTGCACGGTGGCCGATCCGCCGCCCATGATCTGGGCCTTGCGAGCGTTGGGGCCAATCACCGCCAGCGTCCCCGACATGGACGGATCCAGGGGCAGCACCCCGTTGTTGGCCACCAACACCGTCCCCGCCGCGGCCGCCTGCCGCACCAACGCTCGGTCCTCGGGGCGATCCAGCTCGTCCTCTCGCCCGGGCTCGCAGCCATCGGGCCCGTCGAAGGCTCCGGTTCGCTCCAACAAGCGCAGCACATCGCCGGCAATGCGATCGAGATGGCCCTCGTCCATCTCCCCCGCCGCCAGTGCCTCACTGATCGGGCCACGGTTGTACCACTGGCCCGGCCCGGGCATCTCCAAACTCAAGCCGGCCCGGGCCGATGCCGCGGTGGACCGGGCCGCGAACCAGTCGGAGACCACGAAACCGTCGAAGCCCCACTCTTGGCGCAGCACCTGGTTGAGCAGCCATTCGTTTTCGGAGCAGAAGGTCCCGTTGAGCCGGTTGTAGGCGCTCATCAGCCCCCATGTGCCGCCTTCTATCACCGCATACTCGAACGGCACCAGGTACAGCTCCCTCAGCGTGCGCTCGTCCACCTGCGAGTCGATGGTGTTGCGCTCGAATTCAGAGTCGTTGGCCGCAAAGTGCTTGGGCGTGGTGGCCACTCCCCGCGACTGCACGCCCCGCACGAATGCGGCGGCCACCAAACCGGACAGGATCGGATCCTCGCTGTAGCACTCGAAGTTGCGTCCTCCCAGCGGGTTGCGGTGCAGGTTGATAGTGGGGGCCAACAGCACTCGGCACCCCTTGGCCCGGGCCTCGTCTCCCAAGAGCCCGCCCAACCGTTCGACCAGCTCAGGATCCCATGTGGCCCCCAGCACTGCCCCGGCCGGAATACACGCCGTGGCAGTGCCGGTGCCCAGCAGCCCACCGCCCCGGGCCCCGTTGGGCCCATCGGTGACGCCGATAGCTGGGATGCCCGCGGCCGGAAAGCTCTTCGTGGTCCAGATGGCCTCGCCGGCCACCAGGTCAGCCTTCTCTTCGGTGGTCAGCGCAGCTAGTCGCGTCTCGATTGATTCCGACATGGCCTTAGGGTCTCACACCGGGTCGACTGCCTCGCAGTCCACGTCGAACAAGGGCGGTGCCGGAGGGGAAGGCGACCACAATCACTATCGCGGAGGCCGCATAGGTGGCGATGACCCAGATCCAGGCCCGCTGGAAACCGCCCAGCGGGTCGCCGCTGGGCACCGAGTTGAACAGGGCAATCACCACGGCAATGCCCAGCGCGAAGCACACCTGCTGAACGGTGCGGGTGGTGGCGTTGGCGATGGCGAAGCGAGCCGGCGGCACGTCGCTCAACGCCGCGCTAACGAACGTGGCGATGGACAGCCCCACGCCGATACCAAGGATCACGTTGGCGGGCAGGAATACCGAGAAGTAGGCCGACGACTCCCCAGCACCCACTAGCAGCAGCAGGTACGACAGCCCGCACAGCACAACCCCCGAGGTGAGCAGCCAACGGTGCCCCCATCGATCGGCCAACCGCCCAATGGGAACGGACAGCGCCGATGCGATGATCGGCCCCGGTGTGAGTCCGAGACCGGCTTCCAGCACCGTGAGCCCCCACAGGTCTTGGAGCAATAGCGAGCTCATCAAGAACCCCGGCACGAACCCCAGCGCGTACAGCCCGAACGAGGCGGTGGCCGCCCAGAACGACCGGTGGCTGAACAGGCTGAGGTCGAGCAGCGGATTGGGGTGCGACCGCGACCGCCAGATCACAAACGGCAACAAGACGACTCCCAGCAACGCGAAGACGATGATGCGGTAGTCGCCATAGCCCCAGCCCTCGCCCTGGACGATGGCCACCATGACCAGCGCCAAGGCCAGGGTGCCAATCGGCACCCCCACCACATCGAGGCGGCCTTCGGCTTCCTCGTCGCGCGACTCCCGCACCAAGCGGGCGGTAGCTGCGAACACCAGCGCGGCGATGGGCAAATTGACGTAGAAGATCCACCGCCAGCCCAGGCCCTCTATCAACAGCGCGCCGATGGACGGGCCGAACGCCGCCCCCAGCGCGCCCATCGCCCCCCCCACATGCCGATTGCCGCCGAGCGGCGGGATACTGGGAACTCCGGCAGCACCATGGCCAACGACGACGGCATGATCAGCGATCCGCCCATGGCCTGCACCACTCGGGCGGCGATAAGAATCTCCACTCGGGGGGCCACTCCGCTGAGCAGCGAGCCGATAGCGAAGATCACCAAGCCGAGATTGAACATCTTGCGCCGACCCTGGCGGTCGGCCAGCCGCCCCGAAAGCAGCAGGAACGACCCCACCGTGATGGAGTAGCCGCTCACGATCCATGACAGCGCGGCGTTGGAGGCATCCAGAGATCTCTGGATCGACGGGAAGGCCACGTTGACGATGGACACGTCCACCACCACCATGAACGCCGCCGCAGTGGCCGCCCCCAGCGCCAGCCAGGAGCGGCGCTCGACCGGCTCTACCACAAGGCGCCTTCCATCGGGGCCACGGTAGCGGTCTGCTGCAAATTGGTCAGAACACTGGAATTATCGGGGTCGTGCCCTTTCGGTAAGCTGAGCAAGGCCGCATACCAGGGGGACGAAATGACGACGTACGACACGATCATTGCCGGCGGAATGGTGGTCGACGGGACCAGGGCCCAGCGGCTCCGGGCCGATGTGGGCATCAAGGACGGGCATATCGCCAAGATCGGCCGACTCCGGGCCTCCGATGCCGACGAGGTGCTGGACGCCGATGGGATGATCGTGGCTCCGGGCCACATCGACCTTCACACGCACTACGACGCCCAGCTCTTCTGGGATCCTTACTGCACGCTGTCGGGCTGGCACGGGGTGACCTCGATCGTCATCGGCAACTGCGGCTTTGGATTCGCACCGGTTGCCCCCGAGGATCGGGACCGGGCCATGCTGACCATGACCCGCACCGAGGCCATCCCGTTCGACGCCATGGCGGCGGGCATGCCCTGGGACTGGGTCACCTACCCCGAGTTCCTGGACGCGGTGGACCGCACCCCCAAGGCGGTCAACATGCGGTCGTTCTTCCCGCTGAATCCGGCGCTGAACTGGGTGTTGGGCTACGAGCGGGCCAAGGCCGGCGAGATGCCCACCGACGAGGAGCATGCCCAGCTAAAGGCGCTGCTGCACGAGGCCATGGACGTGGGGGCCGGCGGCTGGTCGGTACAGCGGCTGCGGGACTCAAACGTTCAGCGTGACCACGACGGCAACCCCATGAACACCGACGTGATGCCCAATGAGACGCTGTTCCAGCTGGCCGAAGTGCTGGCCGAGCGCAACCAGGGTTTCATCCAGGCAACATTTGCCCCCGACCCCGCCGACGAAACCCGAACCGAGCACCGCCGCACCTACGAGCGTCTGGCCGACATCAGCGGCCGGCCGGTGCTGTTCAACGTGATCACCCCCAACGCCCAGCGTCCCGAGCAGCATCTCAAGCAGATCGAGTGGGTGGAGAGCTGCCGCCTCCGAGGCCTGCCGATCTACGGCCAGGCGGTGACCACCGATGTCGGGTTGGCCTTCACCTTTGAGGAGTGGAACCTCTGGGACGACATGGAGGCCTGGCGGGAAGCAACGCTGGGCACCGTCGAGGAGCGCCTGGCCAAGCTGGCCGACCCCGCCCGCCGTCCCGCCCTGAGGGATTCGGAGTCGGTGGCGGTCACCTGCCCCATCGCCGACATCGTGTTGCTGGAAGCGTCCAGCCCGCAGTACCAGCGCTACGCCGAAACCCGGGTGGGCGACATCGCCGTCGATCTGGGAGTGCACCCGGTAGACGCCATGTTGGACATTGCGGTGGCAGACAATCTGGCGGCCACGTTCTACGCCAGCGGATCATTCAACAATCCGGACCACCTGGTCGACTTGCTGAACTACCAGTGGGCCCTGCCCGGTGTGTCCGACGGCGGTGCCCACACCCGCTTCCTCACCGCGGGGCGGTGGCCCACGGAACTGCTCATCAACGGGGTGCGAGACCGGGAGATCATCTCGCTGGAGGACGCCCACTGGCGCATGGCCGGACTGCCCGCTCAGTGCGCCGGGTTCACCGACCGGGGAACCCTGACTCCGGGCCAGGCCGCCGATGTGATCGTCTACGACTTAGACAGCCTGACCATCGGCCCGAGCGAGAAGGTCCACGACATGCCCGCCGGCGAGTGGCGCCGGGTGCAGCGGGCCTCGGGTTACCAATACGTGCTGGTCAACGGTGAAATCACCATCCAAGAGGACAAGGAAACCGGCACCTCCCCCGGCCGCCTCCTACGGGAAACGCTCTGACCACCGCCGGATCGGGGACCCGTGGCCACTGTATCGGGCTGTATCTAAGACGGCAACGGGTTTGCGGCCAGGGTGGGGCAGTCTTTCCAGAGGAGGTCGAGGGCGTAGTACTCCCGGGCTGACGAAGAGAAGATGTGAACTACGAAGTCGCCGTAGTCCATCAGCACCCACTCGTGGTCAGTGAGACCCTCGATACAGATTGGCTTGGGACCCCCGCAGATGTCTACTGCCTCTTCGATCCGCTCGGTCAGTGCCCGAACCGCCCGAGTATTCGGCCCACTGGTGATTACAAAGTGATCGGTGATGACCAACACGTCGCCCACATCGATGATGACGGTGTCAAACCCGGGGCCCTCTTCTGCCGCGGCCGCTGCGGCCTTTACCCAATCCCACACGACCGTTGCGTCAGCGGTGCTGACGCTCATGTGGCGATCACGTCATCATCCGCGATTGTCGGGGGACGGGTATGGCGCTCATGCGGGCATCACGTTCTCACTCTAACCATCCCCGGTCATCAGTTGTGAGAAATCTGCTCCGAAGGTCACCGTGATGTCGACGGAGATGTCGGGCAGTTCTTCGGCAATCACCGTGCCGGTTCCGAGAGCATCTCGAAATGCCTCAGCATGGGGGGCGAAACCAGTGTCGTGGTAGGCGACCCTGGTGGTCTCCCAGCCGAACTCCGCGGCGTTGCCAATTCGGGTGATGTGCGCTCCGGCCCGGCTGAGCTCTCGGGCCGCGGCCTTGGTGAGCTCAAGGTCGCCAACGCCGTTGAGCAGCCGGACTTTGGGCAGGCTCCCGTCCACCGCCGAGATGGGAAACGGGATGATCTCGTTCACCTGCCTGCGAACGAACTCCGGATTCAATACCACCGATCCGCTGTCATCCACCTGCCCGACAATCGTGCTCAGCAGACTCTCTCCCTCAGCCAGGGCCCGTCCGAATCGACCCATCCCTCGGTCAGTCTCACCAGGGATCACGTCGGGCGCTGCTGACTCCTCCACTTTCACCAGCCATCCCGTCCAGAAAGACAAGTGGCGGGTCAGTGCTTCTAGAGGCGACTCCGCCGGGCTTCGCCCCGCCAGATAGGGCCCGACATCAGCGGGGGCCAAGGTCACCAAGCCAGCCCCGTGCAGAGTCTCCCCGTCAGGACCAAGCAGTGGAACAGCACTCATGAGATCAACCGGCGCCACCGCTGACACCAGCGCCGCCCAGCCAGCGTCGTCCACGACCTGTGTCTCGCCGGGGCGGACCCCCAGAAGCTCAGCCACCGAATCGGCCACTCCAGTACTACCGGACTCGGCCCAGCGGTCCCTGAGGAGTCCGTTGGAGGTCATCGTTTCGGGGGGAATGAACAGAACCGCCCCCTCAGTCCCTTCGTCGGTCAGCACCAGCAGCGTGACCCCATGGAGGCGGTCGCCATTGGCATGAACCAACAGCAGCGTGGGTGTCGGGTCTACGAATGCCTCATACCCGGGCGCGGCAGGATCGATCGGGTCGCCGACCACGGTGCCGTCACTGCTGCCTGATATGGCCGACCACCCCAGCCAGACCAAAAGCGGCACCGCAGCGGCCAGCACCAGAAGCAGCAGTGGCCAACCCCAACGCCACCAGCGGGGCAGGCTTCCCTTTGGCGCAGCGCCTTCCGCGCTCGGCGGGGAATCACCCATACAGGCCCTTGTGGCGGCAGTAGGCCAGCGCGGCCGGGGGAACCAAGCCGTCAAGCGGCCGTCCCGCGTCGGCCCACTCCCGCACTTGCGTACTGGACAAGTCGAGCAGCGGGCAGACCACCACCCGGTGGGCCACCGGCGGGCGCTGCCCCACCGCACCGGGGCGGTCCACCACTACCAATTCGGCCAATCCATTTATCTCCTCAAAGCGGTGCCAGGTATCCAGGCCGCCAGCGGCATCGCTGCCCATTATGAGGAAGAGCGAGTCGTCGGGGTTGTGGGCCCGGTAAGCCGCCAAGGTGTCCACGGTGTAGGTAAGGCCGCCGCGGTCGATCTCCACCGATGAGGCCACCACCCCTTCGATCCCGTCCACGGCCGCTTGCACCATGGCAAGTCGATCCTGTGCGGGGCTGAGCAGTGGCCGATCCAGCTTCTGCCACGGCTCGTTGGCCACCACCAACTCCACCCGGCTGAGATCCAACTCCGCCCGCACCCAGACCGCCACGGCGAGGTGGCCGACGTGAATTGGGTCGAATGTGCCCCCGAGAATCCCGATGCGACTCACTGTTGGCAGTGTACGAAACAAAGTGCTGGCATCCTTGCCACCCTTGACGCGGCCGCCATCCAAGAAAATCGTGCGAGATTCAACGCAACCCAACGGTAATTTCGCGAGTCAATAGTGAAAGGCAACCGGGAACAAATCAGAGGGCGGATTGGTTGCAATTCACGAAGACAACAAGACAGGGACAAATGGACGATTCAACAGGCCAGTATCTCAACGCAATCGGCTTGGTGCCGCTCCTCACCAAAGAAGACGAAATCAAACTATCCCAGGCAATCGAGCGGGGGCGCGAGGCCCAAGCCCGTTTAGATGCCGGAGAAAACACTCCCCGGCTGCACAGCCAAGTGCGGGAAGCAGCCAGGGCCAAGGAGCGATTCATTAGAGCCAATCTCCGTTTGGTCGTAAGCGTGGCCAAGAAATACCCCCTGCCCACCGGCATGGAACTGCTGGATCTGGTGCAGGAGGGCAATCTGGGCCTGGACCGAGCGGTGGAGAAGTTCGACTGGCGCAAAGGGTTCAAATTCTCCACCTACGCAACTTTCTGGATCCGCCAGTCCATCGGCCGGGCGCTTGACCAAAAGGCCAACCTGATCCGGCTTCCCGGTGAGCGGGCTGCCAGTCTGAGGGCCGCGGTGCGCCAAGCCTCCGGTGGCGGCGAAGAGCTGGACTCCGAGCATGCCCTGCTGCACCGGCTCACCTCGCTCACATCGTTGAACACCACGGTGGGCGACGACAACAACAGCGAGCTGGTTGATCTTCAGCCCGATGGCGGTCCCGGCCCAGAAGATCTGGCTTTGGCCGCCGATCAGTCGGCCACGCTGGCCGGGCTGCTCAACGAACTGGACGATAGGTCCCGGTTCGCAGTGGAAATGCGCTACGGGCTCATCGATGGGGAAAAACACAGCTACCGGGAGATCGGGGAGGCGCTGGGGCTGACCTCAGAGGCCATTCGCCGCATCATCGGCCGTTCGCTGGACTCGGTGCGGGCTCGGGCCGAACTGCTCGATATCGACGCCGCGTAGCCGCCCGCCAGTAATTGGTTTTGCCCCATAGTCGGCGACAGGCGACCATTTTGCTATGAGTTCGGCCCCAGTCGAAGCGGCCAGCACGCCTCCGGTTGCCTGGCACCCCGCGTCCTGGCATGACCGGTCCGCAGCCCAGCAACCGCAATGGCCCGACCAGGGCACGCTGGACCAGGTGCTCAAGACTCTGAGCGAACTGCCTCCGCTGGTCTTCGCCGGGGAGGCCCGCCAGCTACAAGATCAGCTCGCGGAGGCCGCCGCAGGCCGGGCCTTCGTTCTTCAGGCTGGTGACTGCGCCGAGTCCTTTGACGGTGTGACCGCCGACAGTATCCGAGACAAGCTCAAAGTCATCCTTCAAATGGCGGTGGTACTGGCCTTCTCAGCCGGGGTGCCCACGGTGAAGATCGGCCGGATCGCCGGCCAGTTCGCCAAACCCCGGTCGTCGTCAACCGAGGTGGTCGACGATGTGGAACTCCCCTCCTTCCGGGGCCACATGGTCAACGACATCAGCTTCTCCGAGCACTCTCGCACCGCTGACGCCGAGCGCCTGGTTCGGGCCTACCACCAGTCGGCGTCCACCCTCAACCTGCTGCGGGCCTTCACCAAGGGGGGCTACGCCGATCTCCGCCAGGTCCACATGTGGAATCAGGAATTCATCGCCGCCAGCCCCGAGGGACGGCGCTACGAGAAGGTGGCCGACGGCATCGAAGCCGCTTTGCGGTTCATGGCCGCCTGTGGAATCTCTACCGATGCCCCTGAGCTGCACCAGGTGGACTTCTTCACCAGCCACGAGGCGCTGGTGCTCGACTACGAACAGGCCCTCACCCGCCAAGACTCCATTACCGGCCAGTGGTACGACTGCTCGGCCCACATGTTGTGGATCGGCGAGCGCACCCGCCAGCTTGACGGGGCCCACGTGGAGTTCATGCGGGGCATCAAGAATCCGTTGGGCTGCAAGCTGGGACCAACCACCACTCCCGCCGAAGTACTCGAGCTTTGCCAGATCCTCAACCCCGACCGCATTCCCGGCCGGCTCACCCTCATCAGTCGCATGGGCGCCGACAAAGTATCTGAGGCCCTGCCTCCGCTACTGACCGCGGTGCGCGATGCCGACCATCCGGTGGTGTGGGAATGCGACCCCATGCATGGCAATACCTACACCACTGCCGGCGGGCGAAAGACCCGCCACTTTGAGGACGTGATGGCCGAGATCGACCGCTACTTCACAGCCCACGCCGAAGCTGGAACCTGGCCAGGAGGAATCCACGTGGAGATCACCGGCGACGACGTTACCGAATGCGTGGGCGGCGCCGAGGCAATCAGCGACGACGACTTGGAGCGCCGCTACGAGACCATGTGCGATCCCCGCCTCAACGGCGCTCAGAGCCTGGAATTGGCCTTCCGGGTAGCTGAGCGTCTCAGCTCTTGACGCTGCGACAATCCTGTATTCGGATTATTCGGACCAAAACACTCGGAATTTGATTTCAGGTCGCTATCCTGATAAACAACTAATCGGATCAAAGTAGTCCGAATTAGTGGTTGCCTGAACCCCACCACCTGCTCCAATTCCAAAGAAGGTCCGATGGTCACGGTCCAAATCGACAACACCGCAGTAATCGATCCCGCCCAGCAAGCCGACATCGACAAGTTCGAGCGGATGCTGGTCCGCTACAAGGCCGGTGAGATACCTGAGGACGTGATGCGGGTGTTCCGTCTGAACAACGGCATCTACGGGCAGCGTCAGGGCGGCACCAACCAGATGGTGCGGGTCAAGATCCCCGCCGGCATCGCCCACCCCGAGCACTTCGAGGCCCTGGCCCACATCGCCCGCACCTACTCCCGGGGCTGGGGCCACATCACTACCCGCCAGAACATTCAATTCCACTACGTGCAGATCGACGACGTCCCCGACGTGATGCGAACCCTGGCCTTGGTGGGGCTCACTACCCGGGAGGCTTGCGGCGACACCGTCCGCAACGTGCAGGGCTGCCACCTGGCCGGTGCCTGCCCCCACGAGGTGCTGGACATCACCGCCTGGGCCCGGGCCACCGCACTGCACTTCTTGCGCCATCCCTACGCCCAGCGCCTGCCCCGCAAGTTCAAGATCAACTTCTCGGGCTGCGCCACCGACTGCGGCCAGGCCATGTTCAACGATGTGGGCATAATCGCCGCCACCCGGGAGGTGGACGGCGGGGTCGAGGCCGGATTCCGGGTGTTCGTGGCCGGCGGTTTGGGGGCCAACCCCCATCCGGCACTGGCACTGGAAGACTTCACCTCCCGCGAGGACCTGCTCCCCACCATCGAGGCCTGCCTGCGGGTGTTCGACCACGACGGCTACCGGGACAACAAGCTCCGGGCCCGGATGAAGTGGCTGGTGGAGAAGCTGGGCTTCGAGGAGCTTCAGCGCCGCATTTTCCGGGAGCGCAAGTTCTTGCTGGCCTCCTCCAGCTGGCCCGGAGGCATTCCCGACCTGGTGAAGATTCACGGCGACGCCCCTGCTGGGCGCCACGCTGAAGTCGAGGTCACGCCGGTGGGTCAAGGGGTGGCGGTCTCCATCGGCGGCCGGGCGCCGTACGAGCGGTGGGAGCAAGCCAACGTGGTGCGGGGCGCGGCCAAGGGCACGGTGTCGGCCTACGCCTGGGCCCGCTTGGGCGACATCACCGCCGACCAATTCGACGCCCTGGCCGACATCCAGCGGGAGCTGGGAGCGGAGTGCCGGATCACCAACCGCCAGAACATCGTCTTCCGCGACTTGGCCGAGCACCAGCTGTCCCGGCTGTTCGAGTCGTTGTCGGCTATAGGTATGGCCGAGCCCGGCGCCGAGCTGCTGCGCGACGTGGTGGCCTGCCCCGGCGCCGACACCTGCAACCTGGCCGTCACCCAGTCTCGGGGATTGGCCGACGCCATTGGCAACCGCTTGGACGAGGAAGGCCTCGCCGAGGTGGGCGGTTTGCGAATCAACATCTCGGGCTGCACCAATTCGTGCGGCCAGCACCACGCCTCCGACATCGGTTTCTTCGGCGCGGAGCGCAGGGCGCATGGGCGGTCGGCACCGGGCTACCAGATGCTTCTCGGCGGCTATGTGGGCGACTCCCAGATCCACTTCGGTACCAAGGCCCTGCGTCTGCCGGCCCGCAATGCCCCTGAAGCGGTGGTGCGGGTGGTGCGCCAGTTCACCGCCGAGCGGGAGGCCGGCGAGGAGTTCCGCCACTGGCTGGAGCGCAAAGGCGGATCGCGAGAAGTGGGTAAGACTCTGACCGACTTGGACGAGTTCCCCTTGCCTGACGATGGACCCGAGTTCTACGTCGACTACGACGAGACCGGTCCCTACGAAGCGGTAATCGGCGACTCTGAGTGCGCAACCTGAGGCCCTCGGCAAGTTTCATACCGATCGGCAATTCCGAATGCGCAACCTGACCGTACCGTCGTTCACCGACGAAGAACTGGCCGCTCTCAACGAGGAGTTCGAGGATCTCCCCGCGGAGAAGGTCATCCAGTGGGGGGTGGACAACTTCTCACCCCACCTGGCCCTAGCTGCGTCGATGACCGACGCGGTGCTGATTGATTTGGCCGTGAAGGTGGACCCAGCCATCGAGGTGGTGTTCATCGACACCGGCTTCCACTTCCCCGAGACGCTGGAGACGGTGGAGCGGGTGCGACGCCACTACGGCCTGAACCTGCGGTTGATGACGGTGGCCCGCCACGACCCAGAACTGTGGAACATGGATCCGGAGAACTGCTGCTCAGCGGTCAAAGCGGGCCAGCTCGACCGGGCCCTGGCCGGCAAAGAGGCGTGGATGAGCGGCCTGCGCCGAGTGGAGGCCGTCACCCGGGCATCAGCTCCCATCGTGGTGCGCGACCTGAGGGGTCTGGTGAAGCTGAATCCCATCGCCACTTGGACCGACGAGCAGGTGGCCGACTACATGGCCGAGCACCGGGTACCGTTCAATCCCCTCTTGGAGCGTGGCTACCCCTCCATCGGCTGCATGCCCTGTACCAAGCCCGTGGCCCCCGGCAACGACCCCCGCTCCGGCCGCTGGGCTGGCACCGACAAGACCGAGTGCGGCCTGCACGACTAGGCGCTCTCAGCCTGTCGATCGAAGTCATCCTCTCGCCTGCCACCGCATAGGGTGGCCGCCATGTCTGCATTGGAGATGTCACCGACCACTGGTGTGGTGGTCACGGGAGGAGCGTCGGGGATTGGACGAGCTTGCGCTCGCGCCTTGGCCGAGGTGGGGCGACCGGTGTCGCTGTGGGACCTCAACGGCGAGGGGGCCGCGGAGGCAGCGGCCTCGATTACCGCCGACTGCGGGGTCGCGACCCACTCGGTCGGCCTGGACGTGACTGATCGCGCCAGTGTTGACGACGCGGTGGTCGCCGCCCGTGAGGCGCTGGGCGACATCGGCGGAGTGGTCCACGCCGCGGGGATCGTGTCCTCCATGGACATCGACCAACTCACCGAGGAGATCTGGGACTCGGTGATTGGAGTGAATCTGCGGGCCGAAGTGTTTGTGGTTCAGGCACTGCTGGGCGACCTGAGAAGCCATGAGGGGTCGGCCATTGTGGGCATCGGCTCCATCATGTCGGTGGTGGGCAATGCGTTGATCCCGTCGTACACCGCCTCCAAGCACGGCGTGGTGGGCATCACAAAGTCGCTGGCCAACCACCTCGGCCCCGACGGCATCCGGGTGAACGCCGTGTGCCCCGGCTACATCGAGACGCCGATGACGGCCGCGATGATGGACGACCTCCCGACCAAGGCTGCCTGTGTGGAGAAGTCCCCGCTCGGCCGGGTGGGTGCCCCCACCGACATCGCCAAGGCGGTCCGCTTTCTCATGTCTGACGAGGCCGGTTTCGTGACCGGAACCACCCTCATCGTCGACGGCGGCGTCACCAGCCACGACTAAGGCGGCGTTCCGAAGTGGAAGGGGCAGTGCTGTCATCGGCTTCCGGGCCCACTGACATTCCCCTGCTCGACGAGACCATTCCGGAGAATCTGGCCCGGACAGTGGCTGCCTATGGCGGTCGGGACGCGCTGGTATCTGCCGAACAAGGGCTCCGCTACAACTACGGGGAGTTTGCGGACGCGGTCGAGGATGTGGCCGCGGGGCTGATTGCGCTGAATGTGCAGGTGGGCGATCGGGTGGGGATTTGGAGTCCAAACTGTGCCGAGTGGGTATTGGTGCAGTACGCCACGGCCCAAATAGGCGCGATCTTGGTCACCATCAACCCGGCCTACCGAAAAGCCGAGTTGGAGTACGTGCTCAACCAGTCGGGCATCAGCGTGCTGGTGGCCGCGGAGTCGTTCTCCCACAGCGACTACCGGGGCATGGTCGAGGAGGTGTGGGACCGGGTGCCGGCCCGGCAGGCGGTGTACCTCCAGACTTCGGATTGGGATGAGCTTCTGGCCGGTGGGGCCGCGGTTTCTTCTGATCGGCTGGTGAAGCGAGCAGCGGGACTGCGACCGGATGATCCGATCAATATCCAGTACACCAGCGGGACCACCGGATTCCCCAAGGGGGCCACGCTCAGCCACCGCAACATATTGAACAACGGCTTTTTCGTGGGTGAGGCCTGCGGCTACACCCCCGCCGACCGAGTGTGCATTCCGGTGCCGTTCTACCACTGCTTCGGCATGGTGCTGGGCAATCTGGCCTGCACCACCCACGGTGCGGCCATGGTGGTCCCCTCCGCGGGATTCGACGCCGCGGCCGCTCTGCGGACTTGCGAGCAGGAACGTTGCACCAGCTTGTACGGGGTGCCGACCATGTTCATCGCTGAGCTGGGCGAGCCTGATCTCGACGATTACGACCTGTCGTCGCTGCGCACCGGGATCATGGCCGGCTCGCCCTGCCCGGTGGAGGTGATGAAGCAAGTGGTGGACCGAATGAACATGAACCAGGTGACCATTGCCTACGGCATGACCGAAACCTCCCCGGTGTCCACCCAGACCTCCGCTAACGACTCGCTCGACAAGCGAGTAGCCACCGTGGGCCGGACCCATCCCCACGTGGAAGTCCGCATTGCCGATCCTGAGTCCGGCGACACTGTTCCCCGGGGCCAAGCCGGAGAGCTCATGACCCGGGGCTACTCGGTGATGCTGGGCTATTGGGACGACGATGCCCGCACCGCCGAGGCCATCGACGACGAAGGCTGGATGCATACCGGCGACCTCGCCACCATGGACGACGACGGCTACATCAATATCGTCGGGCGCATCAAGGACATGATCATCCGGGGCGGCGAGAACGTCTACCCCCGCGAAATCGAGGAGTACCTCTACCGCCATCCCGACGTAGTAGAGGTGCAGGTGATCGGGGTGCCCGATGCCCGATATGGCGAGGAGGTCATGGCCTGGCTACAGCTGCGGGACGGGGCTGCGCTAGACGCCGACGACATCAAGGAGTTCTGCCGGGGCCAAATCGCCCACTACAAGATCCCCCGCTACATCAAGTTCACTGACGAGTTCCCCATGACCATCACCGGCAAGATCCAGAAGTACCTGATGCGGGAGCAGTCGATTCAAGAACTCGGTTTGGGCGAAACAGCCCAAGAGCGACACGCTTGAATGGGTAGTCAAGCGAGAAAGCACAACATGGAGCACACCGGCCATCTGCCGCGACCGGACTGGGTACGGCGGATCAACCTATTTGGCACCGCGGTGGGCGATCCGGCCCGCATGGTGAGTCTGGACGCCGACGAGATGCTGACGGTGGCTGCCGAGTCGGTGGGGCTCTCAGACTTCGGCGACGAACCGGGCTGGGAGGCCGGCTATCGGGCTTTGTGCGATGCAATGAATGAGGAGGCCCAGCTGAATGTGGTCGGGCGGCTGAGCGTCCGGGGGGAGATCATTCGCAACCTGCAAAACCGGCTGCGGATGGTGGACTATTGGCGGGCCAATCCCGATGCCCTTGCTGCTGAGGTCACCGCTCCGGTGTTTGTTTCCGGGCCGCCTCGCACCGGGACCACCATCTTGTTGGAGCTGCTAGCACTGGACCCCAATTTGCGGGGGGTGCGAGGATTCGAGGCCCACTTCCCGCTGGGCACTCTGCCAGGGACGGGGGCTGACGCTCTGGCGTGCAGCGAGCCTGAGCAGGAGTTTTGGGCCGACATCCAGCCCGAGTTCATGACGATGCACGAGCTGCGCAGCGACCTGCCTGTGGAGTGCATCCACTTCTGCCAGCCCGAGTTCCGCAGCTGGCATTGGCCGATGATGCACTCCATTGGCGATCTGGCCGCTCGGGGGGCGGATCTTGACTTCGGGGCGGTGTACCGCTGGCACAAGAACTTCCTGCGGACCTTGCAGCACATCGATTGCGCTCCGGCGCAGTTCCTGTTGAAGTCGCCGGCCCACATGGGAACGCTTCCGGACCTGTTTGCCGCCTACCCCGATGCCCGGGTCATCCTCACCCATCGCGATCCGATCAGGTTCTTGGGCTCGGTGGCCAACCTCACCACCACCCTCCACTGGATGCGAAGCGATTCAGTTACCCCGAGTGAGAATGGTCCGGTAATGCTGTTCATCTACCAGATGATGATGGACATGGTTATGGGCCAGCGGGCATCCGGAGAGGTTCCCGACAACCAGATTGCCGACCTGTTGTTCCGCGACTTGGTGAGTGACCCAGTGCCGGCGGTGCGGGCCGTGTACGACCACCTGGGCCTGGAATTCTCCGACGAACTGGCCACCGCCATCCCGGCCTATCTGGCCGACAAGCCCAAGGATAAGTTCGGCAAGCACGTGTACGACCCAGCCTCCCTCGGCCTCGACGAATCTGTAGTCCGCGATCAGTTCACCGACTACATCGCCCACCACAACATCCCACTCGAAGACTGAGCTGTGAACGAGGGCACAAAACCGCTGGTCAGGTCAATCCTGCATGTGCAGGTCGCCATCCCGGTTGGCGGAGAGGACAAGGCTCGGGCGTTCTATGGCGGGCTGCTGGGGTTGGTTGAAGTCCCCAAGCCGCCCGAACTGGCCAAGCGGGGCGGATGCTGGTTCGAACTGCCGGAGGGGACGTGCGGGCAGTTGCACTTAGGAGCCGACCCAGACTTCCGACCAGCCCGAAAGGCGCACGTGGCTTTCCAAGCCACCGATCTGGCTGAATTGGCCGACGCCGCCCGATCTCAGGAATATGAAGTGGTCAACGACGCAGCCGATGGTACTGAGCGCGTCTACGTTTACGACCCATTTGGCAACCGCCTAGAGTTCTGCGCCCATGATTGACGCGGCGCCGCTGGACGATCCCGACACGTTTGTCGCCGGGCTGCCGCTGGAGTTGCTGGCCCAGCTTCGGGAAGAGGAACCAGTGCACTGGGTCGCCCACCGGCGGGGCGGAGGGCGCTATGTGGTCACCAGCTACCGGTATGTGCGGGAGTTCAACCGGGACTGGCGGCAGTTCTCCTCCTCCCAGCTGGCCGTTTCCGGGGGCGAGGGCGAGCACCGCGGCCAAGGGGCCATCACCTTGCTGGAGTTCGACCCGCCGGACCACACCGCGCTGCGTCTGTTGGTGAACCGGGGATTCACTCCCCGGGCCATCCGCCGACTGGAGGAGAGCGCCCACCGCATCGCCGGAGAGCTGGTCGACAAATTCATAACCGAGGGTGGGGGCGACGCCGCCGAGTTGCTGGCCGCCCAACTGCCCCTCCAGGTGACGGGTGAGATGCTGGGCATCCCGGTTTCCGACCGGAACGACATCTTGACCTGGACCAACACCGCCATCGGGGCTTTCGACCCCGAGATGTGCCCAACGATGGACGATGCCCGAGCCGCCATGACCAACTTCGCCGAATACGGCCAAGCCCACATCGCCCGACGGAAGGCCGAGCCCGGCGACGACGTGTTCAGCAGCCTCGTCCACGCCGAATACGAGGGGCGTCGGCTCACCGATGAGGAATTGGGCGGATGGTGGCAGCTCCTAGTCACCGGCAGCACCGAGACCACCCGCAACCTGCTGAGCAGCGGGCTGATGCTGCTGTTGGACCATCCCGACCAGGCCGCTGCTCTGGCCGCCGATGAGTCGTTGCTCGACGGGGCCATCGACGAGATGCTGCGAGTGGTAACCCCGGTCATGCACCACCAGCGCCGGGTGACCGCCCCGATGGAGCACGAAAGCGGGGTCAGCTTCGAGTCTGGGCAGATCGTGGACCTCTGGATGACTTCGGCCAACCGCGATCCCGAAGTGTTCGACAACCCCGATGTCTTCAATATCCGCAGAGACGCCAGCGACCATCTGTCGCTCGGCTCAGGCGGTCCCCATTACTGCCTGGGCGCCAACCTGGCCAAGACCGAGGCCCGGGCCTACTTCTCGGCCCTGGTCCCCCACCTGGAACGCATGGAGAGGACCGGTGCTGAGTCAAGGCTTCGCACCACCCACTTCAACAGCCTCAAGCATTTGCCGGTGGTGGTGAAATAGTTCACGCACCTTGGGGGTTGCAGAACTTGAGGCTGTCGACTCGTGTTGTCGGCTATGAGAAGATGGTCCAAGAGGAGGCCCCATGAGGTTGCAGCTGGCATTGAACGTGTCCGATCTAGAAGAGGCGGTGGACTTCTACTCCCGCCTCTTCGGCGTGGAGCCGGCCCGGCGGCGACCGGGATATGCCAACTTCGCCATCGATGAACCGCCGCTCAAGCTGGTTTTGTTCGAGACCGGCCACGGGACAACGGAGGAAGAAGGATGCTGCAACGGCGCTGGCGGCACGATCAACCACCTGGGGGTGGAGGTCGAGACCACCGAGGAGGTGCTCGAGGCCGAACGCCGCATCAGCGAGTCGGGTTTAGCCACCTCCGGGGTGGACGACACCCAGTGCTGCTTCGCTGAGAAGACCGAGACCTGGATTACCGGCCCCGACGGCACCGCCTGGGAGTGGTATGTCCGCACCGGCGACAGCGAAGTCCTCGAAAACGTGGTGCTCACCACCCGAAGCTGAGCCAGGGCTGTTTCAGACCAGGTTTTCGACGAAGCCTTCGAGTTGGCGGAGGTTGCGGACTTCGAAGACTCCGTCGCAGTGGACGCCGTACTCGGAGACGATGGAGTCGCCGGTGTCCCAGTAGGCGCCGGGCTCGGGGTTGAGCCAGAACACTTTGCGGGCCCGGTGCTCGATCTCTTTGAGGATCCAGGCCTGCGAGGCGTGGTAGTTGTTGCGGGCGTCGCCCAGGATCATCACCGTGGTCTTGGGGCCGACGTCTTTCCCGTAGCGCTCCCAGAACACCTCGAAGGCGTGGCCGTAGTCGGAGTGGCCGTCCACCCACACCACGTCGGCCTCGGCGTTCACCCGGTGGACGGCCTCGCCGATGTCGTCCACCCCCTCGAAGAAGCTGGTCACCTCGTCGAGGCCGTCGATGAACACGAATGAGCGCACCTTGGAGAACTGGTTGCTGATGGCGTACACCAGATGCAGGGTGAACCGGGCGAAGGCGGCCACCGACCCGCTCACATCCGCCACCACCATGATCTCGGGCTTGGCCGGGCGGGGGTAGCGGAACTTGGGCTCGGCGGGCACTCCTCCGTAGGACAGGGAGTGGCGCATGGTGTTGCGGAAGTCCAGCGGTCCCTTGCGGCCGTGGCGGCGCTTGCGGGCTAGGCGCACGGCCAGCTTGCGGGTGAGCGGGTAGATGGCCCGGCGCAGGGCCATCATCTCCTCCCGGCTGGCGTGCATGAAGTCCACGTCTTCGGGCAGGGGCTTGCGGAGCGTCTTGGCCATGGCCTCCACTCCCCTATCGGCCACCAGCCGGCGACGGATTTCGGCCTCCACCTCTTTGCGGAGCTGGTCGATGCGGGCCTCGAATTCGTCTCGTTCCAGCCGTTCTTCCAGGGGCGTCAGATCGCCGGGGGCGTCGTCTCGGGCTTGATCCATCAGCCGATCCAGCACGCCGTCGAGGTCGAGGTTTCGCAGCGTGCGATATAGGTAGTAGGTGCCGCCCACCGGCCGGCCGGGCTCCATGCCGGCATAGCGCTGCACCGCCTGGCGGGCGATGGCCCTCATGAGGGCGTCGTCGCCCCGCATGAGCGCCTGGAACAGCATCTCGGCTAGCTGCTCGGCCGACATGGCCTCGCCGCCTCCCCCGCCCTGGCGGCGCTGCTGTCCGTCCAAACCGTCGACGAAATCGGACAGGTCCATGCCCTCGGGCCATTCCCCGTCCACCAGGTCGTATTCGGCCCCCCGCAGCGAGAAGTACACCTCGAACACCGTCTCAAAGGCCCGCCAGTGGGCGTGGTTCTTCACCAACGTGGCGGCCAGGGCGTACTTGAACGCATCCCGGTCCTCGATGGGGATGTGCTGGATGGCCTCCATGGCATCCAGGTTCTCGGTGAGGCTCACCGGCAGGCCCGCGGCCCGCAACTCAGAGATGAACCCGGCCAAAAGCGCCAGCAGTGGCGAGGTAGCGGGCTCGACTTTCATGGCAGCCTCAGCGCAGCACGACTACGGAGTTGCGGCCGGGACGGCAAATTCCTCGTCGGAGGAAGCAAACTCCTTGAGCGCTTTTTCGATGTCACTGCGGTACTTGAGCAGTATGTTCACCGTCTCAGCCGCGGTGTCGGCGTCGATGTGCTCCACCCCCAGCAGTACCAGGGTGCGGGCCCAGTCCAGCGTCTCCGACACCGACGGGGCCTTCTTCAGCTCGATCTGGCGAACCGAGCGGACGATGCGGGCCACCTGGTCGGCCAGGCTCTCACCCACGCCGGGCACCTTGGCCAGCACGATCTCCTTCTCTCTATCGAGATCGGGATAGTCGATGTGCAAGAACAGGCACCGCCGCTTGAGGGCTTCGGACAGCTCCCGGGTGTTGTTGGAGGTGAGGAACACCAGAGGGATCTGGCTGGCAGCCACCGTGCCCAACTCGGGGATGGACACCTGGTAGTCGGACAGGATCTCCAGCAGAAGCGCCTCGGTCTCGATCTCCACCCGATCGACCTCGTCGATTAGCAGCACCACGGGCTCGGCGGCGCGAATGGCCTCGAGCAGCGGCCGGGTGAGCAGGAATTCCTCGGAAAACAGGTCATCCTCGATCTGCTGCCACATGCCGTCGCCCTCGGGGTCTTCTCCCTGGCGCTCGGCTTGAATGCGCAGCAGCTGCTTCTTGTAGTTCCACTCGTACAGCGCCTTGGACTCGTCGAGGCCCTCGTAGCACTGGAGGCGGATGAGACGGGCGCCGGTGGCCTCGGCCACGCTCTTGGCCAACTGGGTCTTGCCTGTTCCCGCCGGACCCTCCACCAACACCGGTTTCTGTAGCCGTTCGGCCAGATAGACCACTCCGGCGATGCCCTCATCGGCCAAATACTGCACACTGCTCAGGCCCTTGCGCACCGAGTCGACGTCGGCAAAGGAGAAGCTCATGGCTGAAGGCTACGCCCAGCCTGTTCCGGCCCCGAAATCACGGATTCTTCGTGAACGGATAGTGGTGTGTCTTGGGTTTAGCGCCGTGGATTGCGACGGCAGCGGGGTTCCTCGCAAGGCGCACCGACGCAGCCATACCCGGAGCGTACGGCAAGGAGGAGCAACGCCGCGAGGGGCGTCGATGCCTAGCAGGACACGCGCGATTAAACCCAAGACACACCACTAAGCGCGTACCTGGCCGTCACCCCGGACCACGTACTTGGTAGTGGTGAGCTGGCGCAGGCCCATCGGGCCCCGAGCGTGCAGCTTCTGAGTACTGATGCCGATCTCGGCGCCGAAACCGAATTCCTCGCCGTCCACAAACCGGGTGGAGGCGTTGACCAGGACGGCAGCGGCGTCCACCTCGGTGCAGAATCGATCGGCAGCCTCCAGATCTGCGGTGATGATGGCCTCGCTGTGGCCGCTACCGGTGTCGTTCACGTGGACGATGGCCTCATCCAGACTGTCGACCACCTTCACCGACAATTTCAGATCTAGGAACTCGGTGAAGTAGTCGGCTTCGGTGGCCTCGCCGATGCGGTCTGGCCCCAAGATCGCCCGAGCGGCCTCGTCGCCCACAAGCTCCACACCAGCCAGGTCGTCGGCCAGAGGGGGCAGCAGATCGGCGGCCACCGACCGGTGCACCACAAGAGACTCGGCCGCATTGCACACCGACGGGCGCTGGGTTTTGGCGTTCACCACGATGCGACGAGCCATGTCCAGATCGGCCGAGGCGTCGACGTACACATGGCAGTTGCCGTCGCCGTCGATCACATAGGGCACGGTGGCGTTCTCCAGGATGGAAGCGATAAGCCCGGGCCCGCCCCGGGGGATGAGACAGTCGATCGTGTCTCGCAGCTGCATGAACTCGGCGGCTGCCTCATGGCTGGGGTCGGACACCAGCACCAGGGCGTCGCTGGGCAGACCGGCCTTCTCGTACGCGTCTCGCATCACCCCGGCTATGGCCAAGTTGGAGCCCAACGCGCTGGACGAGCCCCGCAAGAAGGCGGCGTTGCCCGACTTGAGGCACAGTCCGGCGGCATCGCTGGTCACGTTGGGGCGGCTCTCGTACACGATGGCCACCACGCCCAGCGGCACCCGGACCTGGCTGATCCGCAGGCCGGTCGGCACCACCCAGCCGCTGACGATCTCCCCCACCGGGTCGGCCAGCCCGGCCACCTTGCGCAAACCCCCGGCCATACCCTCCAACCGGGAGTCGGTCAGCGTGAGCCGATCGACCAGGGTGGCGCTCATTCCCGAATCGGTGGCGGCATCCACATCGGCCCGGTTGGCCTCCAGTAGATCGTCGCGGGCCTGCTCAAGCTGGTCGGCGGCCAGCAATAGCGCGTGGTTCTTGGTCTCAGTGTCGGCAGTGGCCAGAACTCGGGCCGCGGCCTTGGCTCGGTCAGCCAGCTCGGCCATTGAGGTATCTGCGCTCACGGCGCGAGCGTACCCGACTGCACCCATTGCTCCGGTAGCGTGTTTTGGCATTCCACCGGTTGAACAGCAATTCGAAGGCCCCGAGGACACCCCGCGCCCCAGCGGCAAGGGTGCGGTGCTGGTGGGCGCGGGGATCTTCTTGTCCCGCGTCTCCGGCATCGGCCGAGAGGTGGCGGTGGCCGCGTTCATCGGCGCGGGCCGCATCGGCGACGCCTACCGGGCCGCTTTGACCATTCCCCGCCTTCTGCAAAACCTGCTGGGCGAAGGGGTGCTGTCGGCTTCCTTCATCCCCATCTACTCACAACTGGTTGAGCAGGGGCGGCGCAAAGACGCTGGACGGCTGGCCGGAGCGGTTTTCGGACTCCTGTCCGTGGTCACCGGGTTATTGGTGCTGGCCGGATGGTTGTTGGCCGAGCCGATCGTGTCCCTCCTGCTATGGCGGCTGTCGGACGACACGGCTGATCTGACCGTTGAGCTGGTGCGGGTGATGTTCGCCGGGATCGGCTTCATCGTGCTCGCGGCATGGACACTGGGGGTGCTCAGCGCCCACCGCCGCTTCTTCCTGTCCTTTGCCGCCCCAGTGATCTGGAACGCCACTCAGGTGGCATTCATGGTGGGGGCATGGCTGGTGTGGCACAACGTCGACCCCGCCACCCGGGCCTCCGATGTGGCCAAGATGGCGGCCTTAGGAGTGGTGCTGGGCGGAGCCCTCCAGTTCTTGGTGCAGGTGCCATTGGTGCTCCGGCTCGTTCCGTCGCTGCGGCTCAGCCTCAACTGGCGGCGCCCCGATGTCCGCACCGTGCTGAACCGGTTCGGCCCTGCGTTCATCGGCCGAGGAGTGGTGCAGGTATCGGCCTACGTGGACTTGGTCTTGGCCGGGCTGCTGGCCAGCGGGGCCATTGCCGCTTTGGGATTCGCCCAGGTGATCTACTTCCTGCCCATCAGCCTGTTCGCCATGAGCGTGGCGGCCAGCGAGCTTCCCGAGATGTCCCGAGAACAGGACAACCCCGAGGCGCTGAGACGGCGTCTGCAAACCGGTCTGGACCGCATTGGGTTCTACGTGCTGTTCTCGGCCGTGGCGTTCATCACCCTGGGCGGGCTGATCGTGGGGGCGCTGCTGGAGCGGGGGCAGTTCAACGGCGACCAGACCGTGCAGGTGTGGTGGATTCTGGCGGCCTACAGCCTGGGGCTGGTGGCTTCGGCATCGTCTCGGCTGTTGCAAAACGCTTGCTTCGCGGCTGGCGACGCCAAAGGGCCGGCCCGAGTGGCAGGGGTGCGGGTAGTGCTAGCCGCCGCGGTAGGAGTGGTGCTGATGTTCAGCTTCGACTCCTACGCCGTGGTCAATGGCAGCGTGGAGCGACTGGGCGACTTCCAAGTGTTGTCGCCGCTGTCAGATGCCGCGCGAGCCGAGGGAGCGGTTCGGTTGGGAGCGGTGGGCTTGGCCCTGGGCAGCACGGTGGCCGCTTGGGTGGAATACGGCATCTTGCGCCACCGGGTCCGCTACTTGCTGGGCCGAAGCCAGCCAGTCAAGGGGCCCACAGGGCGCCTGGCCGTTGCCGCCTTGTCCGCTGCCGTGCTGGGGGCTGTTCTGGCCTGGGGTCTAGAGCCGTTGCCGCTGCTGTTCGCCGCACCATTCGCCCTGCTGTTGACCGGAGTGGTCTATGTGGTGTTGGGCCGGGGCTCAGGGGTGGCCGCGGCCGAAGAGGCTGCGACGTTGATGGAGCAGGGCATAAGCCGAATAACTAAGGCAGCACGGTCAAAGAATCGCGGTGGATGACCTCGTCGGGCGCGCCCGCGGGCAAGGCGTCGGAGCGCAGGCCCACCACCGAGTCCATGTCGTCTGAGGAGACCTCCACCAAACCCCGGGCGAAGATCTGATCGTCGGGCCCCCGCACGTCAACCGCATCGCCGGGCTGGAACACCCCCTCAAAGCCAGTGATGCCGATGGCCAGAAGCGAAGCACCCCGCTCCACCATCGCCCGTCGGGCCCCGGAATCCACCTGCACCGTGCCGGTGGGGACCATGGCAAACCCGATCCACAGCTTGCGGGCACTCAACCGCTGGGGCTGGGGAGCCACCGTGGTCCCGACACCAGGCGCATGGGCCAGCGCGTCGGCGACCACGTCTTGGCGATCGGCAGCCGCGATCACCGTCCGGACCCCCGACCAACTGGCGATCCGGGCCGCGGCCAGCTTCGAGGCCATGCCGCCGCTGCCCCGGTCAGTGCCCGCTCCACCCGCGGCCGAGGTCAGCTCGTCTAGCAGACCCAGATCGGTGATTTCCTCCACTATCCGGGCTTCGGCATCGGAGCGGGGGTCGGCGGTGTGAACCCCCTCGGTGTCAGTCAACAACACCAGCAGTTCGGCGCCCACCATGTGGGCCACCAGAGCGGAAATGCGGTCGTTGTCCCCCCAGCGAATGGCGTCGTCGGCCACCGCGTCGTTCTCATTCACGATGGGGACGACGCCCAACTTCAATAGCCGATTGAGGGTTCGCTGGGCGTGCAGGTATTGGGTGCGTTCCAAGAAATCCCGGGGGGCCAGCAGCACTTGGCCGCAGATCAGGCCGTAGCCGCCCAGGCGCTCTTGGTACAGGGCCATGAGCCGGCTCTGGCCCACCGCAGAGAGGGCTTGCAGGGTTACCGAGTCGCGGGGACGACCCTGGTCAAAGCCGAGCACGGGGAGCCCGGCACCAATCGCCCCGGAGCTGACCACCACCGCCTGATGCCCGTCGGCCACCGCGGCAGCCACCTCGCCGCTCAGCTTGGCCACCGCCTCGGCCCTGATGGTGCCATCGGTCTCGGTTATCGACGACGTGCCGATCTTCACCACCACGATCACCGCGCCACCTCCTCATTGAGGTAATCGTCGTCATCGTGATATTCGAATTCGAATTCGCCGATCCTGGCGGTGTCGCCTGACTTGATCCCCGCCCGAGCCAACGCCCGGTCGACTCCCAGCCGCTGAAGCCGGCGACGGGCAAAATCCCATGCACCGGGGGCATTGAGGTCCGACAGCGCCACAGTCCGCTCTGCCGCCCGACCCACCACCACGTAGGCACCGTCATCGGCCCGCTCCACGGTGAACCCCTCGGGGACCGGCCGGTGGATTACCACGTCTTCGGAGCGGCCCGCTATAGGGGCCAAAATGTCTTGGGCGCGGGCCTCTCCCACCGCGTCGGCCATGGACCGGATCAGCTCGGGTAAGCCCTCCCCGGTCACCGCAGAGATGCGAAGGGCCCCTGGCGGCGGATCCAGTTGGGCGACGTCGGCCTTGGAGGCCGCCAAAATCCGGGGGCGCTCCAGCAACTCCGGCCGATACGCGCCAAGCTCTTCCAGTAACACCCGCTGCTGTTCGGCGGGGGAGGTCTCCTCCATCGAGGCCAGGTCGACCAATACGACCAACACCCGGGCGCGCTCAGTGTGGCGCAGAAAGCGGTGGCCAAGGCCGCGGCCGTCGCTGGCCCCGGCAATGAGGCCCGGGATGTCGGCCACCACCATTTCGAAGTCGTCGTCGGTGCGAACCACTCCAAGGTTGGGCTCGAGAGTTGTAAACGGGTAGTCGGCGATCTTGGGGCGGGCCGCGGATATGCGGGAGATCAGCGTGCTCTTGCCGGCGTTGGGAAAGCCGATCAGCGCTACGTCGGCCAGCAGCTTCAATTCCAGCCTCAACCAGCGCTGCTCCCCCGTCTCCCCCTGTTCGGCGAACGCCGGAGCGCGGTTTTGACGAGTAGAGAAGCGGGCGTTGCCGTGGCCTCCCTGCCCGCCCGCGGCGGCCAGCCAGCGCTCCCCGTCAGCCGCGAGATCGGCCAGCATTTCCCCACTCTGGGCCCTTATGGCGGTTCCCACCGGCACCTGCACCATCGTGTCGCTGCCCGATGCGCCGTGCCGACGCTTGCCCTGGCCGTGGGTTCCGTTTCCCGCCCGCCGATGGGGATGGTCTTTGAACGCGATCAGAGAGGCCACATTGTGATCGGCAACCAGCCAGACACTGCCGCCCTCACCGCCGTCGCCGCCGTCGGGTCCGCCTTTGGCCACATGGGCCTCACGGCGAAACGAAACGCACCCGGCACCGCCGTCGCCGCCCCGCACGTTCAGGCCGCACTCGTCTACGAACTGGGACATCGCATCCCAGCCAGCCAGTCAATCGGTGATGACGTCGACGAGCTTGCGGCGGCGCCGATGGCCGAACTTGACCCGGCCATCCGCAGTGGCGAAGAGGGTGTCGTCGCGGCCGCGCCTGACGTTCTCACCGGGGTGAATGCGGGTTCCCCGCTGACGCACGATGATCGAGCCCGCCGTCACCTGGGTACCGTCAAACACTTTGACCCCGAGGCGCTTGGGATTGGAATCGCGGCCGTTGCGGGTTGAGCCGCCGCCTTTGGTCTTGGACATATCCTGCTCCCTTCAGCGTTCCGACCGGCTATGCCTTGATGGCCGTGATCTGGATGCGGGACTTGCGCTGGCGGTGTCCCCACCGCCGACGCTGATTGCTCTTGTTCTTGTAGGTGAAGCCGTTGATCTTGCGGTCTTTGACCGAGTCCACCACCGTGGCGGTGACCTTGGCCTTGCCGAGCGCGTCGGGGGCAGCGGTCACCGAGTCGCCGTCCACCAGCAACAGGGGGGTCAGCTCCACCTTGGCACCGGGCTCGCCCAACAACTCAACGTCAAGGACTTGGCCCTCTTCAACTTTGTACTGCTTTCCGCCTGTGCGGATGACGGCATACACCTGCTTGCGCCTCGCTCATTACTTGCCGGCAGGTCCGACGGACAATTCTAGACGAACCATCCGGCACCAACCCCAACCGTTATGGCCCAGCCAAACGGCTATTTCTTCGAGGTGAGCGTCTTATCCAGCTCCAGGCCCCGCCCCTCGCAGGTCGGGCAGACCGATGAGCAAGACTCCAACAGGCCCTCGCCGATGCGCTTGCGGGTCATCTCCACCAATCCCAAATCGGAGATATCCAGCACCTGGGTACGGGTCTTGTCCCAGGCCAGCGACTCCCGGAATGCCTTCATGACCTCTTCCCGGTTGCCCCGCTTCTCCATGTCCACGAAGTCGATCACGATGATCCCGCCGATGTCGCGCAGGCGGAGTTGCCGGGGGATCTCCTGAGCTGCCTCCAGGTTGTTGCGGAAGACGGTCTCCTCCAGGTTGGAGTCGCCGACATTCTTGCCGGTATTCACATCGATGACGGTGAGAGCCTCGGTGCTCTCGATGATCAGCGATCCTCCGCCGGGCAGCCACACCTTCTTGTCCAGGGCCTTGAGAAACTGCTCATGCACATGGTGGCGCTCCAGCAGGCTCAGGTGCTCGGCTTCGGCGTCGTAGTACTCCAGCCGCTCGCCCAGTTCGGGGGCCACGCTGGACACGTAGTCGTGCACTTGGTCGAACAGGCGCCGATCGTCTATCTGGACCGAGCGGAAGTCCTGGTTGAATTCCTCCCGGATGACCCGAACCGCCATCTCGGGCTCCCGGTACAAAAGTCCGGGCACCTTGGCCTTCTTGGACAGGGCCTCGATCTCCTCCCATTGCGAGACCAGCCGCTTCACGTCGCGCTCCAGTTCCTCTGCGGTGATCTTCTCGGCCGCGGTGCGGACGATGATCCCATGCTCCTCCGGCTTGCACCGGTCCAGCACCTTGCGGAGACGCTTGCGCTCCTTGTCGGGGAGCCGCTTGGAGATGCCGTAGGTCTTGGAGTTAGGCACCAGCACCACGAATCGGCCCGGCAACGACACTTCCTGGGTCAGCCGGGCCCCCTTGTGGGCTATTGGATTCTTGGTGACCTGGCACATGATGGTCTGGCGGGCCTCCAAGAGGTTCTCGATTCGGGGTGAGCCATCGGAGGTCTCCACATCGTCGGGGTCGAACACGACATCGCCCCGGTACAGAACCGCATTCTTGGGAGTGCCAATGTCCACAAAGGCGGCCTCCATGCCGGGCAGCACGTTTTGGACTCGGCCCAGGTAGATGTTGCCGTGAATCTCGCCCACGTCGTCGGCCGGGCGGGAGACGTAGTGCTCGATCAGAGCCCGGCCTTCCAGCACCGCTATCTGGGTGGCCTCCGGGCGCACTTGCACCAGCATCATGTAGCGGCCCACCGGGCGTCCCTTGCGACGGCGGCCCCGACGGCGCTCCAGCGTCTTCTCGTCGAGCTCTACCGGGCCGTCAGACACCTTGTGCTCTACCGGCTGGATCGGGCGGCTCCCGGCGCCGCGGCCCCTCCCTCCCCGGCGGCGGCGGCGCTTGCGGCCCGAGCCCTCGGAAGAGCCCGAGCCCTCGGAAGAGCCCGAGCCCCCGGAAGAGCCCGAGCCCCCGGAAGTGCCCGATCCGTTCCCGCTCGGCGCGGGACGGGAATCGCCGATCTTGGGGCGACCTTCGGTCATCTGTGTAGTCCTTTCTCATTGCACACCAACCAGGGTGTGCTGAGCAGGGGCTGCGCCGACCTCAAGTGGCTCCAAGCGGGCGCCATCCTGCTCAATCCATTGACGAGTGCGCCGAATCAACACCGGGCGATGCACCGGTTCTTGAGCGGCCAAAAGCTCCGACGGGCGTGCTGCCCGCGGCTGGGTGCCCAGAGTGGCCAGGAGGCGAACCCCCCGGCTCGTCGGCTCACCGACCTCCAGGGCACGCACCTGTGGGGCCAGATCGTCGGTGATCTTTTGGCCTTTGCGTTCTCGCGTAACCATAAGCGTAGCCGCCCCAAGCACCTGATCTACCCATTGGGCGAGATCACCGGAGGCCACGTCCAACAATTCGATGTCCCAATCGCAGATAGTGACCGCCTGCTGCAACGACGTCGCCCCGGGCGCCAGAATCGCGCCCCCGGTGGCCTCGATCCCGTCGGGCAGCACGCCGACCAGGGCTTTCAGCACCTCATCGACCGTCATCTCACCACTCTTGAAGTCGACGTCCAGGTATTCGGCGTCCGACTCGTATCCGGTGGCCAAGGCCAAGCCGAAGTGCAGCTTGGCCCGGGGTGAAAAACCCTCGGTCTGAGCCACCGGCAACCCGGTCCGCCGCAGCGAGCGCTCCCAGATGCGGGCCACATCCCGGTGGCTGGTGAAGCGGATCCGCCCCATTTTCCTGTACCGCAGCCGAACCCGCGTGCGGGGTGCTTGATTCGGGTTCATGCCGAGTTCCTCGCGCCGACGCCGGAGAGCTGCACGGCCACCGCGGCAGGCGGCTGGTAGCCGGTGGGTACCTGGCCGGTGCCCTGGCTGCCCCCCGCGGGCGGTGTGGCAGAGGCCACGATGTGCTCGATGCTGTAGCCGGTGCAAGCCCCGCAGTCATAGCACGGGGTCCAACGGCAGTCCTCCAAACCCACCTCATTGAGGGCGTCCCTCCAGTCCTGCCACAGGAAGTCCTTGTGCAATCCGGCCGAAAGGTGGTCCCAGGGAAGAACTTCGTCCTCGGTGCGGTGTCGGTGTACATACCAGTCCACCGACAGCCCATGCTTGGCCATGGCCTGGGTCCAGCGGTCGTAGTCGAAGTGCTCCGACCATTCCTGGAATGTGCCCCCCTGGCGCCACACCTCCTCGATGACCCGGCCGATGCGGCGGTCGCCCCGGCTGGCGATTCCCTCCACCAAGCTGGCCTTGGGATCGTGCCACTTCATCTGGACGCCCCGGTTGCGCTTGATGTCATCGCGCAGCAAGAAGACCTTGCGCTGAAGCTCCGACACCGTGTTCTGGCCAAACCATTGGAACGGCGTGAACGGCTTGGGCACGAACCCGCCCAGCGAAACCGTCACCGACGGGTTCTTGGTGTGGGCCCTGCCCAGCTCCACACAATTGCGGGCCAGCTCTCCTATGGCCAGCGTGTCCACATCGGTCTCGGTGGGGAGACCGGTGAGGAAGTAGAGCTTCATGCGCCGCCAACCCTGGGAGAAGGCCGACTCCACCGCCCCGTAGAGGTCTCGCTCGTCGATGAGCTTGTTGATCACCTGGCGCATCCGCCACGACCCGGCCTCGGGGGCGAAGGTCAGGCCGGTGCGCCGAGCCCGTTGGATCTGGGCGGCCAGACCCACGGTGAAGGCGTCCACCCGCAGACTGGGCAGCGACACCGACACTTCTCCGGCGCCGCAGTCCATGGTGGCGGACACCACTTCGGTGATCCCGCTGAAATCGGCCGTGGACAATGAGGTGAGCGCCACCTCGTCATAGCCGGAGCGGGCCAGTCCGTCGGCCACCATGGTGCGAACCTGTTCGGCGGGGCGCTCCCGTACCGGACGGGTGATCATTCCCGCCTGGCAGAACCGGCACCCCCGGGTGCAGCCCCGGAACACCTCCACGTTGAGCCGGTCGTGGACCACCTCGGTGAGCGGCACCAGCTGCTGCTTGGGATAGGGCCACTCCGCCAGATCGGCCACCGTGCGCTTCTCCACCACGGCGGGAACATCGGCGAACCGGGGCGTTATCGACACCAGCGCCGGGCCGTCGTAGGCCACGTCATACAGCGACGGCACGTACACGCCCTCAACCGCGGCCAGGGCCCGCAGCACCGACTGGCGCGACTTCTTGCCCGAACGCTTCCAGTCCCTGACCACTGCGTTAATCTCTGAAACCACCTCTTCGCCGTCGCCCAGCACGAAGAAGTCCACGAAGTCGGCTAGCGGCTCGGGGTTGTAGGTGCAGTGCCCGCCGGCGCCAATCAACAGGTCGTCGTCGGCCCGGTTTTCGGCCCGCACCGGGACTCCGGTCAGGTCGATGCAGTTGAGCAGGTTGGTATAGACCAGTTCGGCTGACAGGTTGAACGCCAGAACGTCGAAAACTGCCGCCCGCCGGTGGGTGTCCACCGAGAACAGCGGGAGGCCCGCGGCCCGCATCTCGGCCTCCATGTCCACCCAGGGGGCATAGGCCCGCTCGGCCACCGAGTCATCTCGCTCGTTGAGGATCTCATAGAGGATCTGAAGGCCCTGGTTGGGCAGGCCGATCTCATAGGTGTCGGGATAGGCCAGCAGCCACGCCACTTTGGACGGATGATGCTCCGGCGTCGCCATCCCGCCTTCGCCGCCGATGTAGCGCGCCGGTTTCGACACGTCTGGCAACACCAGTTCCAATTCCGGCCAAAGCGACATTGTCACCAATCTACCGCCGGCCCTTCGCCAGCCCGAACCAGTTCAGATGGACCGCCGACAGCCGCTGAAGTCAAAACCGGAATTCCCGGTCAGACAAACCTGCGCATGCGAACGTTGAGAACCAGGCCGAGGCCGATGAGTGTGGCGATAGCCGAGGAACCGCCGTAGGAGACCAGAGGAAGGGGAATCCCAGTGATAGGGGTGATGCCCAGTGTCATGCCCACCGCCTCAAACATCTGGAACAGGATCATGGCGAACACGCCCGAGCAGATGAGGGCGCCGAATCGGTCCTTGGCCAGGCGGGCTGCCTGGAGAATCCGCAGCAGCAGCAGGGCGTAGAGACCCAGGGTGGCGGCCGAGCCCACGAATCCGAACTCCTCGCCGATGACGGTGAAGATGAAGTCGGTGTGCTGCTGGGGCACCAAACCGCTCAGCGTCTGGGAGCCCTCGCCATAGCCCTTGCCGCTCACCCCTCCGTTGCCGATGGCAATCTGGGCTTGGCGCTGTTGGAAGGCGGCGTCGGTGATGCCGGTAGTGGGGTCTACGAAGGTACGCAGCCGGTTGGTCTGGTACTCCTCCAGCATGTTGGAGTTGATCATCAGCGCCACCACCGTGACCACGATCAGGGCGATTCCGATGACCTGTCGGAAGCGAATGCCGCCGATCAGCAGCAGGACGAAACCGATGAACACGTAGATGATCGCGGTGCCCACATCGGGCTGGAGAAGAACCAGCAATCCGGGCCACGCCACGATTCCTACGGCAAAGAACACCCGGGGGGCGCTCAAGTGGTCTTCGTAGCGCGACAAGAAATACGCCACTGCGACGATGATCGCCAGCTTGTGGAATTCAGATGGCTGAAGCTGGAAATCGCCGAACCGGAACCACGAACGGGCACCGTTGACCTCTTCGCCCAACGGTCCCAGCACCACGATCAGCGCCAGAATCCCCACTCCGTAGATAGCCACCGCGAACTTGGCCAGTTCCTGATACGGGAACCAGGCCGCAAAGATCATGAAAAGTGCGCCAGCCACGGCGAACAGCGATTGGCGCTCCAAGAAGAAGGAGTCGAAATTCTCCGGATCACGGCCCCGGGTGGTGCTGTAGATGGCCGCGATCCCTATGGCGGCCAGACCAGCCGCGGCCAGCACCAACAGCAGATCGATGTGCATCCACGGCGCGTAGGGGCTGCTCCGGGGATTGAACTCCCGGTCCTTCAAACGGCGTTCCTCCAGAGAAATGACTGCCATCAGGCCGCACTCTCCAGTTCTGCGTTCTCGGCGTCCGCCTCAGCCCCATCATCGCCGATCGACCCGCTCAACTCGGCCAAATCGTCGATGGTGCGGACCGCGGGCACCGAGTTGGTGGCGATGGGCTCCAGCACCCGGCGCACCGCGGGGGCAGCCACCGATGCCCCGAATCCCGACTCCTCCATGATCGCCACGACAACGTACTCGGGATTGGGATTGGGTCCGAAGGCCGCGAACAGCGAGTTGTCGGCTTGGCCCACGACCTCAGCCGTCCCGGTCTTGCCCGCCACCGGCCACTCCTCATGGGGGAAGCCGAAGAACGCCGAGTGGGCGGTACCCTCCAACTCGGCGGTCACTCCCAACAGCCCCTCCAGGATCGGCAGTCTGATAGAGCGGGGGAGGTAGACCTGGTCGAGTACCCGGTCGGCGAAGGCCTGCAAAACCTCGCCGGTTACCGGATTTACCACCTGCTCCACCATCTTGGGCGAGTACAGCGTTCCCCCGTTGGCGAAGGTGGCGTACCCGTTGGCCAGCTGAAGCGGGGTGGCCCCCAGCACGCCCTGGCCGATGGCCAACACGATCGAGTCACCGGTTCGCCACGGCTCGCCCGCGGCTTCGGCTGCTGACGGCGAAGGCACTCGGCCCACGCCCTCGCCGGGAAGCGCGATGCCAGACGGTGCGCCGAAGCCGAAGAGCTGGGCCGCCCGCTGTATGCCCTCCCGATCGAAGCGGTCGGCGCGGTCCATGGTGTCGCCCAGGTAGTAGAAGTAGACGTCGGAAGACACGGTGATCGCCCGGCGCAGGTCCACCGGCCCATAAATGGCCTCCTCCGCGTTCCTGAAGGTGCAAGACGCGATCACATCCTCCTCGCAGGACGGCACTACGTAGGTGCCGGCATCCTCGTAGAGCGTGCGCACGTCCAGCACGCCGCGCTCGCCGATCACGCCGCTGTTCATCGCGGCGTAGGCGGTGAACAGTTTGAACGTCGACCCCGGCGGATAGATGCCGGCCAAGGCCCGGTTGTGCAGCGGCTGGTGGTTGTTGGGGTCTTGGAGCTGGGCCCACCGATCCTCGGAGAATCCGTGGACGAACTCGCTGGGCGAGTACGTGGGGAACGACGCCATGGCCAGAATCTCAGATCCGTTGGGATCCAGCACCACAAGAGCCCCACCAGGGGCCTTGAATGGCGGGTCGTTGGGGTCATCGGTCTCCTGCTGGCGGGCTTCGGCCAGTCCGGCCAAGAGCTCCTTTTCGGCCAGAGCCTGGATATCGATGTCCAGAGTGAGGTGCACGTCGGCCCCGGCGATGGGATCAACCTGCTCGAGCACCGCCACCGGATCGCCCACATTGTCCACCTCAAGTCGGGTGAATCCGGGCGTGCCCCTCAGCACCGACTCGAAGGACGCCTCGATCCCGGTCTGGCCGATCTCGTCGTTGCGCCGATAGGTCTTGGGATCATCGGCCACCAGCTCGTATTGCTCCTCGCTGAGCAGGGAGACGTAGCCCAGGATGTGGGCGGCCAGATCACCGTAGGGGTAGGTGCGCACGCTGCGGATGACAGTGCCCACGCCGGGGAATTCGTCGGCCCGCTCGGCCAGGACGATCTCGAAGTTCTCGGTGACGTCGTCGGCAACGGGCACCGAATCGAGGGGCCCATAGCGGGGGTCTTCGAGTGCGTCGTTGATCTCGAAGATCTTCGTGAGCCGACCGGCCCGGCTGATCTCGGTGGCCAAGCGGAGCACCAGGTCTTCCTGTTCGTCCTCGTCGAACTCGGTGTCGAAGGTGAACCGGTCCACGGTCACCACCAGGGACTCCCGATTGTCCACCAGCACGTTGCCGTTGGTGTCGAAGACGCGGCCCCGGGGGGCGGGCTCATAGATCACTCGGATGGTGTTGGACACCGCGATGTTCTCGAACTCCTCGGAGCTCATCACTTGCAGGAACCAGAGGCGGGCCGCCAGAACCCCGAATGCGAGCAGGGCCAACAAAGCCAGGAAACTGAGACGCAGGCGAAGCGATTCCGGGGTCAACGTTCTTCACCGAGAAGCCTGGGCCACGACCAGCGCCACATTCCCAGCAAAGGCAGACTGAGCACCAGGTTGTAGGCCGCGGCAACGCCCATCACCACATAGAGGCGATCGGTATAGAGGTTGGCCTCGCCGAGCAGCTCCCCGAGCACCGCGTACACCAGCAACCCGCCGGCGGTGGCCGCGGCAGTAACCAAGACGTTGATCCACCATGCGCTGCGGAAGATCCGCTCCTCGATCAGTCCCACCGTGTAGCCCCAAACGGTGTAGATGAGGGCGGAGAGGCCGAACAGCGTGGGCAGATACAGGTCGATGCCCAATCCGATAAGGAATCCGGCCATCGCGCCCCTCTCGGGTCCGCCCACCAGGCCGGCGGTAATCGCAATGGCCAAGGGCACTTCGGGAGCCACTCCCAGCACCCGCAGGTCAGAGAACAGGGCCATGTGCAGCACCAGGGCAGTCAGCAAGAACAAGGCGCTGCGCACATAGGCATTTGCCGTGTTCATGATTCCTCAGCCAGGGGGTCGTAGAGCAGAACGGTCACAAAGCTCAGATTGTCGGTGTTGGCTGAGGGCTCCACCGTGAGGAGCTGCAACAGGCGAGCTTCGTCGTAGTCGATTTCGGTGACAATTCCGATCGGAATACCGGGGGGATAGCGGCTCCGGTCCACTCCGCTGGTTACCACCTCATGGCCGACGGCGACCTCGGTGTCGATCTCCAGCCCCTTGGTAACCATGAGGGGCTCGCCATGCCCGCCGCCCGAGGCCAGGGCCACGTCGTCGGTGCCCACTACCAGCACCCCGACTTCAAAACCGGGATCGGTGAGCAGCGTCACTCTGGAATGTCCTCGGCCCGGGTCGCCGTCTATCCGTCCGATGAGACCGCCCCTGGTCACCACCGGCATCCCGTTGCGGATTCCGTCGTCAGACCCGCGGTTAATCTGCACCGAGTACCGGTCGAAGTTACCCACATTGGCGGTCACTACCTCGCCCACGACATTGGGAATGTCCTGCACATAGGGCAATCCCAACTCGTCGAGCAGCAATTCGAGGCGGATGGCCGCATCGGTGTCCAGAATCCTCTGGCCCTCGAGCATTTGCAGCTCTTGTCTCAGCGCCTCGTTTTCAGCCTCCAGCTCGTCGTAGCCGGTGACGCCGGCCCAGGCGTCGCCGACGGGCTCAAATACTCGATCCGCCCCCGTCCGCAACGGCGAGATCAGATCGGAAAGGGTTTCCTCGGTCCGCTGAAGGGGCTCGAATTCCCGGGCGTCCAGGGTCAGCAGGGTCGCGGAGCTGAGCAGAAGGAAGATCAGCGTGAACCGCGACCGCCCTGTGCGGGTGCCCGTTGCCACGGGGCCGAACCGAGAGATCAGTCGTACGACGACGAGAAGAGGAGACCCTCTAGCGCGTCGAACTCCTCCAGCGACTGGCCCGAGCCAATGGCCACCGCATGGAGTGGATTGGGCGCCAACCGGACCGGCATCCCCGTCTCTTCCTCGATCCGAGGGGGCATGCCGTTCAGCAGGGCCCCGCCACCGGCCAGAACGATCCCCGCCTCCATGATGTCGGCGGCCAGTTCGGGGGGAGTTTCATCCAGCGTCACTTTGACCGCGTCGACGATGGAGCGCACCACCTCAGAGATGGCCTCGCGGATCTCGTTGGTAGAGGTAACCACGGTCTTGGGGAGACCGGACACCATGTCCTGGCCCCGGACCTCCGCATAGCGGTTCTCGCTGCCCGACCAAGCGGTGCCCAGCACGATCTTGACCTCTTCAGCGGTGCGGCTGCCGATGGTAAGGCTGTGCTCTTTCTTCAGGTAGGCGATGATGTCCTCGTCCATCCGGTCGCCGCCCATCCGAATCGACTGGCCGGTCACCACGCCGCCCAGTGAGATCATGGCCACCTCGGTGGTACCACCGCCGATGTCCACGATCATGCTTCCCGATGCCTCCTGCACCGGCAGCCCAGCGCCGATAGCTGCGGCCATGGGCTCTTCGATGATGTAGACCGGCTTCTTGGCCCCCGCGGAGACCGCCGCCTCCTGCACGGCCCGCTGCTCAACCGGGGTGATACCAGAGGGTACGCAGATCACCATTCGGGGCCTGATGAACCTACCGGGAGACACCCTTTGGATGAAGTAACGCAGCATCTTCTCGCAGATGTCGAAGTTGGCGATCACCCCGTCTTTGAGCGGTCGGATGGCCTGGATGTGGGCCGGCGTGCGCCCCAGCATCCGCTTGGCCTCCGAACCCACCGCCATGGGCACACCCTCGTTGGTGACGGCCACCACCGAAGGCTCGTTGATGAGGATCCCTTCCCCTCGGACATACACCAGCGTGTTGGCGGTGCCGAGGTCGATTGCGACATCGCGGCCGACAATGCCGCTACTGGAAGAGAACCGCCGCTTCACCATGGCGCAAGACTAGAACAGCCGATTCCAAATCGCACACCGGCATTGGCCACAACTCGGCACGGGAATCGCACACCGGCTACAGCCGGTCCCGATATCACAGCTCGGGGAAGAAGATTGCAATCTCCCGCTCAGCGGAGGCATTGCTGTCAGAACCATGAACGAGGTTCTCGGTGACCTCCAGCCCGTAGTCGCCCCGGATGGTGCCCGGGGGAGATTCCAGGGGGTTGGTGGCGCCCATCATGGAGCGGACAACGGCGTAGACATCATCGGGCCCCTCCACCACCACAGCCACCGACGGCGAGCGGCCGATGAACGCCACCAAGTCGGGATAGAACGGGCGCTCCACGTGCTCGGCGTAGTGCCGGGCGGCCAGTTCGGCGTCGATGGTGAGCATGCGCATGGCCGCGATCCGCAGGCCCCGGGCCTCGAAACGGGACAAGATGGCCCCCACCAGGCCTCGCTCCACCGCGTCGGGCTTGCAAAACACAAGAGTCCGATTCACAGATTGCACCTCACTGTTCGAGTGCCGCCGGCCGTCACCGGGGGAACCCTACTTATTGGCTGCGGCCATGTGAAGGCGGGCCGCACCGGCGGTGTACAGAGAGCCGGTGACCACCACGGCGTCCTCCTCGGTGGACAGCGCCAGGGCCCGGTCCACCGCCTCAGCGACATCGCCGGCGGTCTCAGCGTCGATCCCCCGGTTGCGGACCGCGGCGGCCAATTCGGCGGCTGGCAGGGCCCGCGGCCAGTCGGGAGCGCAGCACACCACCAGGTCGCAGCGGGCACCGGAGGCCTCGATGGCGTCCAGCATGGCGTCGGGATCCTTGTCGCGCATCATCCCGACCACCCAAATCACCTGGCCCAACACGGTGAACTGGTCGGCCAGGGTCTCCGCCGACGCGGCCAGGCCGTCGGGATTGTGGGCCCCGTCGATCACCACTAAGGGCTGGCGGGCTACCACTTCGAATCGGGCTGGGAAACTCACATTGCCCAATGCGGCCAGGAGGTCGTCATCCAGCGCTTGGTCGACAAGGGCCTCAAAGGCGGCGATGGCCAGTGCGGCGTTCTCCCCCTGATGGGCGCCGAACAAGCTTACGTAGACGTCCTCGTAGCGGGCTCTTGGGGTGCGCACCGTGACCAACCGTCCTCCCATCGCCGGGCGGTTCTCCTCGAGTTCAAAGTGCTGGCCATCCACCAGCATCTCCCCGGGCGACTCCCTGGCGGCAATGGCCACCAAGTCGGGGTCTATCGGGCCCAGAACGGCGACGGCGCCAGGATGGAGGATGCCGGCCTTCTCCCCCATCACCTCCTGTTCCCAACCGGGCCTGCCATCGGTGTGGTCGCGGCCGATATTGGTGATCACCGCCACCTCGCTGTTCACCACGTTGGTGGCGTCAAAGCGGCCCAGCTTGCCCACCTCCACCACGGCCAGGTCGACCGCCGAATCTGCGAACCAGCGCAGTGCGGCCGCGGTGACCAACTCGAACCACGAGGGCGGGGCGCCGACGTGGTCGGCAGCCAGATGGTCTGCCACTAGCCGCAGGTGGCTCAGAATCTCGGCCAGATCGGCGTCGTCGATGGGGTCGCCGCCCACTGTCATTCGCTCGTTGATGCGCTCGACGTGGGGGCTGGCGTACACCCCTACGGTCATGCCCCACGCCCCGGCCAGCGCGGCGATCAGCGCGGCTACCGAGCCCTTGCCGTTGGTGCCGGTGATGTGGACTGCCGGGTAGTCGGCCTGGGGGTCGCCCAAAGAGGCCAGAAGCTCGCGCATGGGCGCCAACGACAGGCCGTCGGTATCGCCGGCTGTGGCCTCCAGGTTGACGTGGCCGTCCAACCACGCCCGGACCTCGGCCAGGAGAGCGGAGTCCGCGACCTCGCTCAAATCGTCGGCGACCGCAGGGAAGTCAGCTGGCCTGGCGGCGGGACCGGTCGGTTGAACGGGCTTTGGCCGCATTGAGCAGCTGAGGGGCTTCCTCGCCGCGGACGGTATCGGCGCCGACCACGCATTGCACCACGTCGTCTCGGCTGGGCAGCTCGTACATCACGTCGAGCAGCACTTCCTCGAGGATTGCTCGCAGCCCTCGGGCCCCCGTGTTGCGGGTGAGAGCCAGTTCGGCCACCTCCGACAGCGCGTCGTCGTCGATCATCAGCTCCACGTTCTCGAACTCGAAGAACTTGCAGTACTGCTTGACCAGGGCGTTCTTTGGCTCCACCAGGATCCGGACCAGCATGTCGCGCTCCAGGTGGGAGACGACCCCCACCACCGGCAGGCGCCCGATGAATTCGGGGATGAGGCCGAATTTGATCAGGTCCTCGGGCTGAACCTGGTTGAACAGCTCGCCGTGGTCCCGCTCGGTCTCGGTGCGGATGTCGGCACCGAAGCCCACCCCCACATTGCCCACCCGATTCTCGATGATCTGCTCCAAGCCGGCGAAGGCCCCGCCCACAATGAACAGCACGTTGGTGGTGTCGATCTGGATGAACTCCTGGTGGGGGTGCTTGCGGCCTCCCTGGGGCGGCACCGAGGCGGTGGTGCCTTCCAGGATCTTCAGCAGAGCCTGCTGAACACCCTCGCCGGACACGTCCCGGGTGATCGACGGGTTCTCGCTCTTGCGGGAGATCTTGTCGATCTCGTCTATGTAGATGATGCCGGTCTCCGCCTTCTTGACGTCGTAGTCGGCGGCCTGGATGAGCTTGAGGAGGATGTTCTCCACGTCCTCGCCCACGTACCCGGCCTCGGTCAGCGCGGTGGCATCGGCGATGGCGAAGGGCACGTTGAGCATCCGGGCCAGGGTCTGGGCCATCAGCGTCTTGCCGCACCCGGTGGGGCCGAGTAGCAGGATGTTCGACTTGGACAGCTCCACCTCGGGGTCAGACGAGCCCATCTGCACCCGTTTGTAGTGGTTGTACACCGCCACCGACAGGATCCGCTTGGCGTGCTCCTGGCCGATGATGTAGTCGTTCAAAAAGGAGTAGATCTCCTGGGGCTTGGGTAGCTCCTTGAAGCCGACGTCGGTGCCCTCAGCCAGCTCTTCCTCGATGATCTCGTTGCAGAGGTCGATGCACTCATCGCAGATGTAGACACCGGGCCCGGCGATCATCTTCTTGACCTGCTTCTGGGTTTTACCGCAGAAGCTGCACTTGAGAAGTTCCCCCCCTTCTCCGAACTTCGCCACGGTCTTTGCTCCCCCCTATCGGATGGCCGTGATCGGGCCGGCGGATTCCACGGCGTCACGCGACGAGATGACGTCGTCAATGAGCCCGTATTCCTTGGCGTCCTCGGCGGTCATCACATAGTCGCGATCGGTGTCCTGCTTGACCTTCTCCAGATCTTGGCCGGTATGGCGGGCCAGAAGCAGTTCCAGCTGGTCTTTGAGCCGCTGGATCTCTCGGGAGGCGATCTCAATGTCGGAAACCTGCCCCGACGCCCCCGCATAGGGCTGGTGGATCAGCATCCGGGAGTGGGGCAGCGCCAGGCGCTTTCCGGGCGCCCCCGCCGCCAGCAGCACCGCAGCAGCCGAGGCGGCTTGGCCGAAGCAGATGGTGGTGATGTCGGGCTTCAAGTACTGCATGGTGTCGTAGATGGCGAACATGGCGTTGATGTCGCCGCCCGGGCTGTTGATGTAGAGGTTGATGTCCTTGTCGGGGTTCTCCGACTCCAAGTGCAGTAGCTGCGCACAGATCAGGTTGGCCACCGTGTCGTCGATGGGAGTGCCCAAGAAGATGATGTTCTCCTTGAGCAGCCGGGAATAGAGGTCGAACGAGCGCTCACCCCGGTTGGTCTGCTCGACCACAACGGGCACCATGTAGTTCTGAGGGTTCATGTGGTTTGGCTCTCGATGGTGTTGGGGGGAAGGTCAGACTCGTCGTCCGGGTTCAGGCTAGAGCGTTCGACGGTGTTTCCGTCGAGATCGGTTATCTCGACCTGCTCCAACACCCATTCCCGGGTTTTGCGCATCTGCGCGTCTAATCGTACCCCCTTGAGACGGCTTTCATCGTCAGCGAATAACGAAGACTTGAGCTCGTCGACCGTCTGGCCCACCTGAGCGGCGAGGGCGGCCAGCTCGAAATCCACGTCCTCATCAGCGGCTTCAATGGACTCCGCCGCCGCTACCGCCCTTAGGGCCAGATCGGTTTTAGCCTCTTGCAGGGCCGGTTCCCGCAGGCCCTCGGCCAGCTCCTCGGCGGTCTGGCCTATAGCCTCCAGATAACCCTCTATCTCGATTCCCTGGCTGCCCAGGCGCATTTCGAGGGTGCGGATGCGGTGTGCCACCTCGGCGTCCACCAGGGCCACGGGAATGTCGTCGGTCACCAATTCGGCGAGCTGTTCTCCCACCTGGCGGCCCAGCGAGTTCAAGGCGTTGACCCGCTTGTGGTAGGCGATGTTCTCAGTGACGTCGGCCCGCAGCTCTTCGGCGGTGTCGAACTCGGAGGCCTCTTGGGCGAACTCGTCGTCGAAGTCGGGCAGGATCGTCTCCTGCACTTCTTTGACCAGGATGCGGAACCGCAAAAGCCCGTCCTCGTCGGGGTCGGGGTGCTTGGCGTTGAACTCCAAGATGTCGCCGGCCTTGGCGCCCCGTAGCTCCTCGTCGATCTCGGGCACCACTGCTCCCTGGCCCACCTCGTAGGCGTAATCGTCCACGGTGAGGCCCTCAACCTCCTCGCCGTTGTACGAGCCGTAGATGTCCATGGTCACGTTGTCGCCGTCGATCGCGGGCCGCGCCGCGGGAGCCAGGTCGCCGAATTGCTTGCGGAGCTGGTCGATCTGCTCGCTGATCTCCTCATCGGTGGGATCGGGGCTGGGCACCTCGGCTTTGAGCTGGTCGTAGCCGGTGATGGTGATGAGAGGGCGCACTTCCACCACGGCGTCGAAGCTGACCGGACCGTCCTCGGCCCCGCTGGTGATGTCTATCTCTGGGGGGGCGATGACGTCTACGTCGTGGTCGACCACGGCCTGGGCGTAATACTCGGGCACCGCATCGCTGAGGGCCTCCCCCCGAGCGGCCTGAGGACCCAGCCGGGCCTCCAGCACCCGCCGGGGTGCTTTGCCGGGACGGAATCCGGGAAGGCGCACCTGGCGGGCGAGCTTGCGGAAGGCCTCGTCGAGCTTCTCCTCGAATTCGTCGGCCTCGATGTCCACCGACACCTTGACCCGGTTGCCCTCCAGCGCCTCGACTGTGCTCCTCACAGGGTCCGCATTTTACCGACGACCCCCTGAATCCTCGTGTCGTAGCCGGTGGCCGCGACCACTGGATATCATGAACGCCCAGCCCCGCGGGTGTAGTTCAGTGGTAGAACCCCAGCCTTCCAAGCTGATGACGCGAGTTCGATTCTCGTCACCCGCTCTCTTCGCAAAGCGCCCCCTGCCGTCAACGGCCTCTGCCAGATTCAGGAAGCGCCCCCGGCAGGATTCGAACCTGCGGCCTGATGATTAGAAGTCACCTGCTCTGTCCGGACTGAGCTACAGGGGCGGGTCGGCGCAATTGCCAATCGTTTCGAGTGTATTGCCCACCCAAGCCTGGCCAGTGCCAGGTTTGCGGTGACCAGCAGTGACGACAACAGGCGAATGCGTCTGCGGCAGTAGCGTCGGGGGATGGCTGATATGACCACTGCTGGCGGGGTGGCGTTTGTGCGCACTCCGGAAGAGCGGTTTGGCGGGATCGACGACTATCCGTACGAGCCGCGCTATGTCGACATTGACGGGTTGCGGATGGCCTACGTGATGGCGGAGCCGGAGGGGGCAGGCGATGACGCGGCCACGATCCTGCTGTTGCACGGCGAGCCTACGTGGGGATACCTGTACCGCAAGATGATCCCGCCGCTGGTGGCGGGTGGTTGTCGCGTGCTGGTTCCCGACCTGATCGGGTTCGGGCGCTCCGACAAGCCGGTGGAGCGTTCGGCCTACACCTATGAGGGCCACGTTTCGTGGATGACGCAGTTCTTGGCCGCCACCGCCGCCGAGCGGAGCGCCGGACCGCTGCATCTGTTCGGCCAAGACTGGGGCGGGCTCATCGGGCTGCGGGTGGCCGCTGAGAATCCCGATCTGATCGACCGGCTGATCCTGGCCAACACCGGGCTGCCCGAAGGCCAGTCGCCGGGAGCGGGCTTCGAGTTCTGGCTCCAGTTCAGCCAAGAAGTGGAGTACCTCGACTGCGGCCGGCTGGTGGACAACGCCACCGCCAACGAACTCAGCGAAGCGGCCCAAGAGGCCTACCGAGCGCCGTTCCCCGATGAGGCCTACATGGCCGGGGCCCGCCACTTCCCCATGCTGGTGCCGATCTCGCCTGAGGATCCCGCCGTTCCCGCCAACCGGGCGGCCTGGCAGGTGCTGGAACAGTGGACCAAACCGGTGCTCACCCTGTGGGCCCCTGACGACCCCGTGCTGGGCAGCGGGCAGGCGGCTATCAGCGAGCGGATCCCCGGTGCCGCTGGCCAGCCCCATGACCAGTTCCGACCAGCCAGCCACTTCATCCAAGAAGACCAGGGACCCGCGCTGGCCGAGGCCATTGTCACCTGGCTCAGCTGAGCGGGCGCCAGCCCCGGTGCCAAACGGTTTCCCCGTATCCCGAAACTCCCCGTAGACTGATCGGGCCGTGCGGGCCGTAGCTCAGTCAGGTTAGAGCGCCGGGTTGTGGTCCCGGAGGTCGGGGGTTCAAATCCCCTCGGTCCGCCCAACAAGCCCCTCTAGCTCAATTTGGCAGAGCAACGGACTCTTAATCCGCAGGTTCTGGGTTCAAGTCCCAGGGGGGGTACTCGATGACACGTCCGCCCCGAAGTAGTCGATGAGGGCGGCCACCACCTCGTCCCACGAGATCGTGGCGTAGGCGTCGTACGACGTCACCGGGCCCTGGGGCGCCTCCACCTCGAACACGCCCGACAGGCCGTACATGCGGCGATTCTGCATTCTGTCCAGGGTGAGGCTGGACAGGGGGCCGCCGTTTCCGGCGGGACTCCCATACCTGACCCGTTGGTCTTGGGAGTTGCCCAAGGCGCGGCTGGTGCGGTTGCTGGCGTTGAATCTCTCGGTGCCGTCGTGGTCGCTGCCGGTCCACACCTGCCCGATATCCCGGGGATCGCCGAACTCATCTCGCTGGTTGACCTCGTCGTCCCAGTCGCCGTCGTAGAAGTCCTCGTAGTGGTCCACCGCCTTGGGGCCGTTCAGCCAGTAGATGGGCACACCGGGGTCGGCGGTGGTGAAGGTGGTGCCGGTGTTGTCGCGGGCGTCGGTGTCCTCGGTGCTGCCGACGGCCCGAAAGAGGTCGCTGTAGTCCCTGATGTCGGTGTGGCCGGCGGCGACCTGGTTCTGAATCCATTCGTTATAGGCGTTGATGTCCGACGATCGGGCGGTGCGCGGGGCGTCGGTGATGAACAGGAGCCGGAAGCTGTCGCCGCTGCTCAGTCCGGGGGGCACCAGGGGCCAGTCTCCGGGCACCTCGGTTACCGCCACCGGTGCTACCGCGTCGGAGGGCTCGCTGACCAGGGGGCCCTCGTCGTTGCCAGCAACGTCGGTGAAGCTGGCCCTTACCTTGATGGCCTTGCCGACCTGCGACGCCGACGGATAGTAGGAGGAGGAAGTGGCTCCGGGAATGACGATGTCGGCGCCGCCGTCCACCACCATCCACTGAAACCTGAACTCCGACGCCGGGGGTACCCCGTTGGCGTCGTCGATAGCCGAGACATCGGCAGTCAGCTCCTCCCCCACCTGCGGTGTGCCGGTGATGACCGGCGCGCCGGTGGCGACCGGCGGGGCAGTGGCGACCGGCGCGGCGGTGGTGAAGGTGAAGGGTTCGCCCCAGCCGTTGTGGTTGTAGGCCGCCACCCGTACCGACGAGCCTGGTGCCAGGTGTTCGCTGGGGTATGACAGACTCGACAGGTCGGTGACCTCCAGCGACCGCGAGGGGTCGAACTCCGCTCCGGGGCCCTTCCACTCCACGAGGTACTTGGTGATCGGCGAGCCCCCGTCGTAGCGGGGTGCCGCCCACGTGATGTAGGTGTCCGTGGTGGCGGTGACGGGCGGCGCTTGGGGGACGCAGCCGCCGGCCCGCCACGGGTTCCTGGTCGCCCCTGAGCCGAATGCGGAATGGCGCGCTCTGCCTACGTGGCAATAGCCCCCGAAGGCGTCCTGCAAGGCGTAGACCGCCGCCTGCCGATGCCACTTGTGTTTTGTCGTCTTGAGGTCGCTCCAGAACGCCTCGAGGTCGTACATCTCGGTGTACTTGTCGTCGTCGCTGGTGTCGTAGGCCAGGCCCGTGGTCCCGTATCGATCGTCGAGCCACTGTGGGATCCGGTGCGCGAGAATGTCCTCGATGAACGCCTCGGTCTCGTCTGAGGGACTTTTGGGCGTGACATTGCAGCCCGAGAAATAGCCTGTGTGGCCTCCTCCCTGGGTGACATGCGCGATTGCGTCGGCGTAGAGCTCAGAAGTGGAGCAGTATCTTCCCTCCCTGCCGAGCAGGTCTATGTACACCCAGCCGAACCCGCGGAACTCGGGTGCTTCGACCATGTATCCAGTACCGATGGTGTAGACGTGGGCGAGTTCGTGGGCGTACACGGAAGCATGGTTGCGGGAGCCCCACTTGATGGCATACGCGCCGACCCCACACCAATCCAACCTTCCAGAGCGAGCGAAGCAGGCAGTGGAGATGTAGCCACCGCCGCCGGCGGGGGCCCTCGGGATCAAATTTCTGCGGCGCATCTCGTCGTAGGTCTCGCGCACCCAGGGCCACGCCGCCTCTCTGGTGGGCACGAATTTGTCCTTGAAGTAGCTCTGGACCACGTCGGGGCGCGACTGGGTCTTGAAGCCTCCGGTGGCTATCGGGTCGCCGTCGTCGACGACTGCCGACACCTCATAACGGGTGTCCTCGCTCAGCCCAGTGAGCTCGAACGCGGCGGCGGTGCCGCTGACCTCCACATCGGTGGTGGTGATCGTGCCGGGCTCGCTGGAGTAGCTCAGCGTGACGGTTATCGATTCCGAGTCGGGGTTGTTCACGCTGACCGTGATGTCTGCGGATGTCTGGGAGATGCGATCGAAGGCGACGCCGATCACTGCGCCGTTAGGGGCAGGAGGCAGGAAGTAGGCGTAGACCCGGTCGTCGCCCCTGTCGGCCACCCACATCTTGGCGCCGTCCGACCAGATGCCCCACGGATCGCGGTTCTCGGGGGCCAGCCCGATCTCCCGGGCGGGTTGGCGCTGGCCGAAACCGGCCGCCGAGAGCCCGTAGGCGAAGATGTGGTGGCGGGCGTTGTCAACGACCCAGACCGTGGTGCCGTCCGACCACATCCCCCTCGGCGCCTTATAGGTCGTCGCCAAGTCGAACTCCGCGCTCTGATCCCGCTCGCCGACCGCGCCCGACTCGTCGAGGTCATAGGCGAAGAGCCGCTCGCGGACGTGCCCGACAACCCACATGGTGGAACCGTCCGACCAGAGCCCGGCCGGGTGCCCGTTGCCCGTGCCCAGCTCGCCCCCGACCGCGGGGTGCGCAGTGCCGTAAGACGGCCCGTCGGCAATGCCGTAGCCGTGGACCCGGTCGCCCCGGTCGGCGATCCACATAGTGCCGGCATCGGCAAAGACCCCCCGCGGCGCGGTGTTGGCGGCATCGAGGTCGAAGCTCTGCTCGGCGCGGTACGCCTTGGTGCCAGCGTCGTAGGCATACACCCGGTCGTTTCCGCCGCCCCCGTCGTTCAACACCCACCACGTGTCGCCGTCCGACCAGATGCCCACCGCCGCGTCGTTGCCGGCCTCAAGCAGGAAATCATCGGCCGCCGGGCGCAGCAGCAACTCGACGGTGTGCTCAGTGCCATCTGAGAACGTGCCGTCGAACGACGCCTGCACCACGAACCGCGGCTCACTGCCCAACCCCGTGAGCACGAACTCCGCGCTGGCCACCGCGCGCTCGCCGAAGCTCAGTCGCCGCTGAACACCGCCCAACCCCGTGAGCGCGGACTTCGTGCTGGCCACCGGGCGCTGGCTAGCCGCAACGGTCCACTGCGCAACCGTATAGGGGCGATAGCGCAAGTGGATCATGCGCTCGGTGTCGCCGTGATAGGAGACCCATGCGGTGGCGGTAGCGCTGGCCGGGGTGACCGCCGACAAGGTGACGGCCGACACCTGAGGCTCGGGCTCGGGCTCGGGAAGGTAGTAGGCGAAAACCTTCCTTCCGCCCTTGCCGCCGTTCACGACGTAGAGGAAGCCGGAATCACCCCACAGACCCACCGCTGCCTCGTTGCTTCGGTGCAGAGCGATGTCGAGGTGAGGCTGGCGGGCCTTGGACGCGAGATGGTAGGCGTAGACCTTGCGGTCGTCGCGGTCGATAACCCAGATGATGTCGCCGTCCGACCACACGCCCCTCGCGTCGGAGTTGCCGGCGTCGGCGAGGTAGATGTCGAGGTCTGGATTCCGCGATCCGTCGGAGCGGGTGTAGGCAAAGAGGCGACTTTCTGTTTCGCTCGACACCCAAAGCGTCTCGTCGTTACCCCAGATCCCCTTGGGCCCTCCATGGTCGCCTGCCAGCGTCAGATCGCGGTCGGCATCGTGGGAGCGGTCGGAGAGCAGATAGGCGTACACCTCGAAGTCGTCGCCGTCGACCACGAACATCCGAGTGCCATCAGACCAAATGCCGAGGGGCTTATCGTTGCCCGCGGAATCGACGTCGAAGTCCAGGCTCGAATTGCGCAACCCATCAGAGCGGGTGTACGCGAACACCTGGTTGTGGGGTTGATAGCCATCGTTGGAGATCCACAGCGTGTCGTCGTTGCCCCAGATCCCCCGCGGCTCTTTGTTGACACCTGGCAGCCCGAAGTCCAGATCGGATGGTCGATTGGAGAACTCCAGCGGAAAGAGACCCAGAGCGAAACTTTCGTCCTGGGACATGTGGATCTGGTAGGCCGAGTTGGGAAGCAAGCCCGACAGTTCGATCTCGACCGTCCCCGGGGCGCTGGCGCTTGCTGGTGGCCCTTCCTGCCACTCCTTTTGCCCGCGCGGGCGATAGCGCAGGTAAACCGATCCCGACTTGGGCACCGTGGCTGAGACGGTGGCCGTCTCCCGTCCGGTGGTGGCCGCGGCGATATTCGACACACCGTCGACCCTGATGACCGGATTGTCTCCGACCAATATCGAGCCGTGTCCGAGATCGGCGTCCACAGAGCCAGCCGCGATGGCACCGCCGTTCAGATCGAGCCGGTTGCGATTGATCCAGATGCCGTTGTCGTCGAAATCGCCGGCCTGCACTTCGTAGGCGAACACCAGCTCCGGGGTGTTGGAACCGGAGACGTAGAGCGCCTGCCTTGTCCCCGGGTCGATCGCCACGCGCACGCTCGGCGTTCCCCCGCTCTGATCCACCGTCACCGCCGCGTTGAACCGGATCTGCACCTCGATCAGGTCGCCGGCTCGAAACGTGCGGTCGTCGCCGGGCTCGGTCAGAAACCGCACCGACAGCACTTCGGGGGCATCGACGCTGTGGGTCAGGGTGCGCTCGTTGATCTCGTCGGCATCGTTTCGGGCCAGGTCTTGGATCGGGTTCTTCTTCGGCACCGCATAGGAAACGGTGACCTCCTCGCCCACCGCCACCGGGGACGACAACAGCAGCATCACGGTCTGGCCGCCGACGATGACGCGCGACACAGCCCGGTCCATCCCGTCGACCGTCACCGTGAACGCCTCCGGTGCGGGTACCGACCCCTCGTCGAGGTCTTCGTCGAAGGTGAGGTTCAGCGAGCCGTGTACCACCTGCGCGCCGTTCACAACCGGCCGCACGCCATCGACTCGGTGATCGCTCAGCGGCCCCTGATCCAAGACCCCCGACCTGTCGATGACCCTGCAATCGTTCGTCGACACGTCGCCGGTCAATGCCAAATCGCCTGCGGGGATGTCTATGCCGTTGGCGTCAAAGTCACCTTCCTCCACCTCGTATGCGAACCACCACTGCTTGCCCTTCCACCCTTTTACGTTGAAACCCCTCAGCGGCACCACCGTCAACGCAGTGTCACTGTCGATCCCGAAATTGAACGAGACGGCATCCTCCTTGCCCGAGCAGCCGGTGTTGTGGCTGAACTTGATGGTGAAGTTGATCTCGTCGCCAATGCCGTAGGGCTGGCCGTCGCGCCCGTCGTAGCGCCTCATCTCAATCGACCGGACCCGGGGATGGCTAACGAGGGACTTGATGGCGTCGGGATCGATACTGTCGGCGAACTCGACGGCGTCGGGCTGTTCGTCTTGTGCTCCGGCTATTTCACCCGCGTCAATCAGCAGCAGTGCGGCGATCAGGAACGTGTATGCGGCGAGTAAAATCGGCGCCGGTGCAGGGCGCACCGCGTCATGCTAGTACGAATTACTATCAAGTCAAGAGACTAGTACAAATTACTATCCAATTGTAATACTAGTACACACTACTATCAAGTTGCAAGGCCGTTTGCCGTCTGGTGCCCATGTCATTTCGTAGACACCGGGTGAGCCCTTTACCTTCTTGACGCGCAGACTTGATCGAAACCAGCTGAGACGTCCTTCTTCCATGTCAGCCAGGTCGGCGACGAATTGCTGCAATCGAGATTCGAAGAGAGTGATCTGCGCCGGGGTCAGCCGTTTGAGATCGCGCAGGAAGGACGGGTTCTCACAGTGTGTCGGCACTCGCCCGGAGTTGCGGAGGCAGCTATTGAGAGGACCCGTTTTGCCGCGCTCGTAGTGCGGCGATGAAGTCCTCGGTGCTGGCGTGCCACTCGGCCCCATCAAGAGCGTGTCCGGGCAGCGCACGAATGGAAACACCGTGCTATAGTGACGTTGTTCCGCATTGCGGTACTGGTCCACAGTATGGAACCCGCCCTGGGGTCCAGCACCACAGAAGGAGTGTGTCGAATGACTGACACGCCCGAGATCGACGACATCGATCTGTCGAGTCTGAACGACGAAGACCTCTGTGCGCAGATGCACGACGACTTATACGACGGCCTCGCCGACGAGATCCACGAGGGCACCAACATCCTGCTGGGCCGGGGCTGGCCGGCCGACAAGGTGCTGGACGAGGCGCTGGTGGAGGGGATGCGCATCGTGGGCATCGACTTCCGCGACGGCATCCTGTTCGTGCCCGAGGTGCTGCTGGCCGCCAACGCCATGAAGGCGGGCATGGCCATCCTGCGCCCCCTATTGGCCGAGACCGGGGCTGAGCCCATCGGCAGCGTGGTGATCGGCACCGTCAAGGGCGACATCCACGACATCGGCAAGAACCTGGTGGCCATGATGCTGGAAGGCGCCGGGTTCGAGGTGACCGACCTGGGCATCAACACCGACGTGGAGGAATTCGTCGCCGCGCTCGACGAGCACCAGCCCGACATCTTGGGCATGTCCGCACTGCTCACCACCACCATGCCCTACATGAAGGTGGTCATCGACACTCTGGTGGAGAAGAGCCTGCGGGAGGACTACATCGTGCTGGTGGGCGGCGCACCCCTCAATGAGGAGTTCGGCGAGGCCATCGGCGCCGACGCATACTGCCGCGACGCGGCGGTGGCCGCCGAGACCGCCAAGCAGCTGGTTGCGGCCCGACGAGCCGCGAGCTGATCATGGACCGGGTGCTCGTGGTGGCCTGCGGGGCCCTGGCCAAGGAGCTGCGCCACCTGATAGCGGCCCTTGATAAGGGAGCGGCCGGCGACAAGGCCGAAAGAGTTGCCATCGACTTGGAGTGCCTGCCGGCCAAGCTGCACAACCGCCCCGAGCTGATCCCCGAGGCGGTTCGGGAGCGGGTGCGAGCTGCCCGAAACCGCTACGGCACCATCCTGGTGGGCTACGCCGACTGCGGCACCGGAGGCCTGCTCGACAAGGTGTGCCGAGAAGAAGGAGTGGAGCGCCTCCCCGGCCCCCATTGCTATGAGCTCTACGCCGGGGCCGAGGCCTTCACCCAGCTCCAAGAGCAGGAACTGGGCACGCTTTATTTGACCGACTATCTGGTGTGCCACTTCGAGCGCCTGATTCTGGAGGGGCTGGGCATTCTGGACCACCCCGAACTGCAAGACGTCTATTTCAACAACTACACCCGGCTGGTTTACCTGTCTCAGGAGTCCGACCCCGAGCTGGATCGGTTGGCCCGCCAAGCGGCCGACCGCCTGGGGCTGCGCTTCGAGAAGGTGGCCACCGGCTATGGAGGTTTGGTCGATGCGCTGGTAGAGATCCGGGAGCGAGCCGCGTGAGTCGGCGGCGGGGGAGTAACGGCAACCTAGTGGTGATCTGTTGGCGGGATATCCCCGCTCAGGTTAACGCAGGCTCGGGATCTTCGAAGATCCAGCGCATCCTCCCCCGCCGCTTCCAACGGGCTATCGACCGGGCCGCCATGGTGGCGGGCAAAACCCAGGCATCACAATACGTCGGCGAGTGGCGCCGCAAGGTCATTCCCGGCGATCCTGACGATCCCGAAGGCGCCGCCCTTCGAACAGCCGAGGAACTCGAGGCCGCGTTCCCGCTAAAGCGCCTCGACGCCTTCGTGGCCACCGGCGGCTGGGATCCGGAAAACGCAACAGAGAAAGCCCAGGAGGCGGCAAAGTGACCGACACCGTGCTCAGCTCGGCCACCAAAGAAGTGGTGATCGGGTTCGACCGACCGTTCGTGATGATCGGCGAGCGGATCAACCCCACCGGGCGCAAGCTGCTCACCGAGGAGATGAAGGTCGGCGACTTCAGCCGGGTGGAAGCCGACGCCCTGGCCCAGGTGGCCGCCGGTGCCCACATGCTGGATGTGAACGCCGGCATCCCGCTGGCCGACGAACCTGCGCTGCTGGCCCGGGCTATCAAGCTAGTGCAGTCGGTGACTGACGTTCCCCTCTCTATCGACTCGTCGATCATCGAGGCGCTGGAGGCGGGCATCGCGGTGTACGACGGCAAGCCGCTGATCAACTCGGTCACCGGCGAGGAGGAAGTGCTGGAGCGGGTGCTGCCGCTGGTGGCCCGCCACAGCGCAGCAGTGGTGGCCATCTCCAACGACGAGACCGGCATCAGCGAGGACCCCGATGTCCGCTTCGAGGTGGCCCGCAAGATCGTGGAGCGGGCCTCCGACCACGGCATCCCCCGCTCTGACGTAGTGGTGGATCCCCTCGTCATGCCCATCGGGGCCATGGGCACCGCGGGCCAACAGGTGTTCCGCCTGGTGCGGCGCATCCGCGACGAGCTGGGAGTGAACACCACCTGTGGGGCCAGCAACGTGAGCTTCGGGCTGCCCAATCGCCATGCGGTGACCGGCACGTTTCTGGCCATGGCCATCGGCGCGGGGATGACCTCGGCCATCATGAACCCGCTTCACGCCGAGGTGAAACAAGCGGTGATGGCCGCCGACGTATTGGCCGGCCACGACCAGGACTGCATGGCTTGGATTGCCGAGAACCGGGACCCGACCGCCGCCGGCGAAGGAGCAGCCCGCCGTCGAGGAGGACGTCGCCGGGCCGCGGTATGACCGTCGAACACCGCGTGGTGTTCACGCCCAGCGGCATCGTGGCAACCGTCCCGCAGGGGTCGGCCGTGCTGGACGCGGCCCGTGCCGCCGGAGTGGACATCGACTCGGTCTGCGGGGGCCGAGGGCTGTGCGGCCGCTGCCAGGTGGCCCCCAGCACCGGCCAGTTCGCCAAGTGGGGGCTGACCAGCACCGAGGACGCGCTGTCGGTTCCCGGCCCCACCGAGCTCGACTATCGGGGAAGGCGCCCATTGCAAGAAGGCCATCGGCTGAGCTGTCAGGCCGCCGTGCTGGGCGACGTGGTAATCGACGTCCCCGCCCAGAGCCAGGTCCACAGCCCGGTGGTGCGAAAGGCGGTCGACCTAGGTGAGATAACCGTCGACCCGGTGGTGACCTTGCACTACTTGGAGATGGCTACCGCCGTGCTGGGCGACGAGATCTCCGATGCCGAGCGACTGGTCAGCGCATTGGCCAACGACTGGGACATTCCCAACGTGGAAGTTCCCGCAGGGGCGCTGCCTGCGTTGTCGGCGGCCATGGCTGAAGGGAAGGGCGCGGTGACCGCCGTGGTCCACACCCGGCGGCGGTACCCCGGCCAAAGCGAAGACGGAGAGGTGGTTGAGCGGCGAGTGCTCACCGTGCGGCCGGGCTATTCCGACGCGGAGTTCGGCGTGGCGGTGGATGTGGGCTCCACCACCGTGGCCGGCTACCTGCTGGATCTGGCCACCGGAGAGGTGGTTGCCACCGCAGGGCGCATGAACCCACAGATCCGATTCGGCGAGGATCTGATGAGCCGGGTGTCGTATGCCATGTTGAACCCCGGCGGCACCGCCGAGCTGACCACGGCGGTGCGAACAGCCATCGACGAGGTGATCGGCGAACTCTGCGAAGCTGCGGGCATCTACCGGGTCGACGTCTGCGACCTTGTGGTGGTGGGAAACCCGATCATGCACCACCTGGTGCTGGGCATCGACCCGACCCCACTGGGCGCCGCCCCGTTCACGCTGGCGGTCCGCGACGGAGTATGGGCCGACGCCGCCGACATCGACGTGGACCTGCCCGGCGCATCCCTCTATGTGGGGCCGTGCATCGCCGGCCACGTGGGGGCCGATGCGGCGGCCGCCATGCTGGCCGAGGGGCCGCACCGATCGCCCCAACCGCAGCTTCTGGTGGACGTGGGCACCAACGCGGAGATCGTGTTGGGCGACAACCAGAAAGTGTGGGCTGCATCGAGCCCCACCGGGCCCGCATTCGAAGGCGCCCAGATCAGCTGCGGGCAGCGGGCCACCGCCGGAGCAATCGAGGGGGTTCGGATCGACCCCGCCACGCTGGAACCCCGGTTCAAGGTGATCGGCTGCGATCTGTGGTCCGATAACCCCGGCTTTGAGGCCGCGTTGGGCTCGCTTGAGGTGTCCGGGCTGTGCGGTTCGGGGATCATCGAGGTGATCGCGGAGATGTTCCTGGTCGGAATCATCGATCACCGGGGTGTCATCGTCGGCGAGATGGCCGAGCTCAGCCCCCGGATCATCGCCGATGGGCGGACTTTCTCCTATGTGCTTCAAACCCAGCCGGTTCCGCTGTTGGTGACCCAGAACGACGTGCGAGCAGTGCAGTTGGCCAAGGCGGCGTTGCGGGCCGGCATAGACCTGCTGGCCGAGCACGCCGGGATCGCCGACGTTGCTGACGTGCGGCTGGCCGGAGCCTTCGGCGCCCACATCAGCCCAGTTCATGCCATGGTGCTGGGCCTGGTGCCCGACGGGCCGGTAGAAGGAGTCAAAGGGGTGGGCAACGCCTCGGGAGCGGGCGCGGCCCGGATGCTGGTGTCGGGATCGCAGCGAGCCGAGGTCGAGCGCACCGCCCAAGAGGTGGTCAAGATCGAGACTGCCACCGAGGCCCGCTTCCAAGAGCTGTTCGTGGCCGCCATGTCGCTGCCCCATGAGACCGCCCCCACCCCCCACTTAGAGCAGGCGGTGGATTTGCCCCCGAGGTCGACAGCCGATAGCGAGACTGCCGGACCCAAGCGGCGACGGACGGGCCGTCAACGAAATCAGATGCAGGAGCAGTGATGAGCGAGCGACAAGGCAGACGCGGCGGTGGACGGGCCGGTCGCCAGGCGGCCCGGGCAGCCAGCCAAGTATTGGCCGCCCCGGTGCTGGAACGGCGCCTGCCACCGGTGGAGATCATCGACGAGGCCGGGCTGGCCCAGATAGAGGAGAACGCCGAGACCATCCTGGCCGAGGTGGGCGTCGCCTTCCAGGACTACCCCGACGCGCTCGACCTGTGGCGGGATGCTGGTGCCGACGTGGACGGCCAGCTTGTGCGGTTCCCCCGGGGAATGTGCCGTCAGATCGTGACTGACAACGCCCCGGCCACCTACATCCAGCACGCCCGAAACCCTGAGCGCAGCGTGAGCATTGGGGACAACACCACCGTGTTCGTCCCCAACTACGGCTCGCCGTTTGTCACCGATCTGGATCAGGGCCGGCGCTACGCCACCCTGACCGACTTCGAGAACGTGGTGAAGCTGGCCTACCGCCTCCCCCACCTGCACCACAGCGGGGGCACGGTGTGCGAACCGGTGGACGTGCCAGTGGAGGTGCGCCACCTCGACATGGTGTATGCCCACCTCCGCTACAGCGACAAGCCCTTCATGGGCTCGGTGACCAGCGCAGCGCGGGCCGCCGACTCGGTGGAGCTGGCCCGCATCGCCTTCGGCGGCGACCTAGCCGACCGCACGGTGATGACCTCGCTGATCAACGCCTCCTCCCCCATGCGGTGGGATGCCACCATGCTGGGGGCGGCCACGGTGTACGCCCGGGCCAACCAGGCCAGCATCATCAGCCCGTTCATCCTGGCCGGGGCCATGTCGCCGGTGACGGTGGCCGGGCTGTGCGCCCAAGCCCTGGCCGAGGCGCTGTCGGGCATGGCCTACCTGCAACTGGTGCGCTCTGGCTCGCCCGTTATTTTCGGCACCTTCGCCTCATCCATGTCGATGGCCACCGGCGCCCCCACCTTCGGCACCCCCGAGGCCGCCCAGGCCATCTTTGTGATGGCCGCGCTGGCCCGGCGCTGCGGGGTGCCGTTCCGCTCCGGGGGCCAGCTCACCGCCTCGAAGGCCCCCGACGCCCAGGCGGCCTACGAGTCGGCCCAGACTCTTTTGCCCACCGTGCAGGCTGGAGTCAACTTCGTGCTCCACGCCGCCGGGTGGCTGGAGGGGGGCCTGACCCTGGGCTACGAGAAGCTCATAATGGACGCCGACCAACTCGGCGCCATGGAGGTCCACGCCCGAGGGGTGGACCTGAGCGACAACGGTCAGGCCATGGAGGCGTTCCGCACCAACACCCATGGCGACCACTTCTTGGGCAACGCCCACACCCTGGCCAACTTCGAGACCGCCTTCTGGCGCTCGGAGATAGCCGACAACAACAGCTACGAGCAGTGGTCGGAGGAGGGCTCGCTCACCGCGGCCCAGCGGGCCAACACCCGCTGGAAAGAGCTGCTGGCCGACTACCAGCCGCCCCCCATCGACGACGCCATCGACGCCGAGCTGCAAGATTTCCTGGCCCGCCGCAAAGCCGAGATCCCCAACGAGCAAGGGTGACCCGACCCGAGGAGCAGACCATGGCCGAGTCGTTGAGTGGGCGGTGTATGTGCGGGGCTGTGAGGTATGTGATCGACGGGCCGGTCCGGGACGTGTGGAACTGCCACTGCGTTCGGTGTCGGCGCTGGACCGGGCACTTCACCGCGGCCGCCGGCTGCCGCCGCGACCACCTTCGCCTGATCGCCGACGACACCCTGGAGTGGTACCACCCTGAAGAATGGCCCGATGTGGCCTATGGCTTCTGCCGGCGGTGCGGAAGTTCGTTGTTCTGGAAAGTAATCGCCGTGCCGCCGGGAGAGTCGGAGCAGAAATTGGACGCCATTGCGATCTGGGCCGGGACTCTCGATCCCCCCACCGGGCTGTCGACTGAGTTGGCCATCTACGCCGATGACGCCTCCGACTACCACACCCTCGACACCAACATCGAGACCCACCCCCGCGACCCACAAGAAATACTTGAGATTTAGCGTTCCGTATCGTGGAACGCTTCCGGTGCGGGGGTAGTGTGAGGCAATGGCGGTGCAGTCGGTCGAGCGGGCGTTCCTGCTGCTGCGAGCCCTGGCCCAGGGGCCGTTGGGGGTAACCGAGCTCGCCGACCAGGTGGAGCTGCCCAAGAGCACGGTGGCCCGGTTGCTGTCAGCGCTCGAAGCTGAGAACGCAGTGGAACAAGTCGAGGCTGGCGGGGCCTACCGCGTGGGACCTGGTCTGATCGACATTGCCGGCGCAGTGCCCGCGGGCCGCAACCTCATCACCGCCGCTCGCCCCCATCTATTGGAGTTGACCGAAGCGACGGGGGAAGCGGCCGGCCTGTCGATCATCGACAACGGCCGGGCCTACTACCTGGATCAAACCCAGATCTCCTCCGACATCCAAATCCGGGACTGGACCGGCGAGCACACCCCGATTCATGTTGTGGCCGCGGGGCTGGTCATGCTGGCCCACCTCCCCGCCGATCAGCAGGATGAAATCCTCGACCAACCGCTCGAGGTCTGCACCCAGTGGACAGTTGTCGACCCCGGCGAGATACGGGATCGCCTGACCCAGATCCGCAGTCTGGGATATGCCTGGGTCTACGAGGAGTTCGTTGAGGATTTGAATTCAGTGGCTGCTCCCGTGCTCAGCACCGACGGTCAACCGCTAGCCGCCCTCCATGTCCACGGACCGGCCTTCCGCTTTCCCGATCCCGACCTGGCCCACGACCACGGCCTCGCTGTGGTGGCTGCGGCCAACCGCCTCGCCGCCCAACTCTCCGCCTGACTGCCATACTCAACAACAAGTGTTGCTGAGCTAACCGGCAGGCCGCGATCAAGCTCGGCGGCGCTTGATCTCCTCGGCGATGGCGGGTATGACCTCGTGGAGGTCGGCGATGACGGCCCAGTCGGCTTTGACCACCATGTTGGCTTCGGGATCGATGTTGATGGCCAGGATGTGCTTGCTGGCCTTGGCCCCCACCCAGTGCTGGATGGCGCCGGAGATGCCCGAAGCGATGTAGATCTCGGGGGTGATGCGGGTGCCGGTTTGGCCCACCTGATCGGAGTGGGGCCGCCAGCCGTTGTTGGTCACTGCTCGGCTGCATCCCACCCGGCCGCCCAGCATGGCGGCCAGATCCTCCAGCGGGGCGAACGCCTCGGCCGATCCCACACCCCGGCCGCCGCCGATCACCACCGGTGCGGTCGACAGGGTGACCCCGGCTTCGAGCACCACCCGGTCTTTGACCATGGTGCGGGCCAGCGACGGGTCCAGGTCGACCTCCACTGACTCCGTGGCAGGCTCAACCGCCTCCTCGGCCCGTTCGGCAGCCACAGTGTGCAGGCCGGTGGTCAACAGCGGCCGCTCGGAATTCAACAGGGCATCCTCTAGCAGCGAACCGCCCCACTGCTGGCGAGTCATGGTCCACTCCCCTGCCCCGCTGTCGGCTTGGACGTCGATGCAGTTGGCCACCATCGGCAAGTCCAGGCGGGCGGCTATCTGGGCCATGATCTCGTTACCCCGCTCGCTGCCCCCGGCCAGCACCGCGCCCGGTTCCAGCCGTCGGATCAATTGGGCCGCCGCCTCCCCCCACGCCTCGGGACCGAAGTCGGCCAGCACGTCGCTGACCACGGTGTACACCGCCTGCGCGCCGAAGGCTCCGGCTTCGGCCACCAGATCGGCGTCGTCGGCGCCGATCAGCGCAGCATGCAGCGGCGCTCCCATCTGAGCGGCCAGACCGCGCCCGAAGTTCAGCGCCTCCCGGGCAGCCTCGTCCATTGCTCCCCGGTCGTGCTCCAACACCACGAGCAGCATCACAGCACTCCCAGCTCTTCGAGCACGTCCACCACTGCGGCGGCGGCCTCGGGGCTGTTGCCCAGAATCTCAGTCTCGGTAACAGTCTCCCGAGGACGGTGCAGCCGTACCAGTGACTGCCCGCCGGGTTCAGCGTCGGAGTTCAGCTCGGCGATCTCCAACTTCTTGGACGCCAGTCGCCCTCGCATGGTCGGGTACCGGGGCAGGTTGATGCCCTCTTTGACCCCGACGGCTGCGGGCATAGGCAGCTCGTACACCTCGAATCCGCCGTCGATCTCCCGGCGGGCCCGAACAACACCGCCGCCGTTCTCAAGGTCCACCTCGATGCCCTTGATGCCGTTGACGATGGGACGGCCCAGGGCGTAGGCCACCCTCACCCCCACCTGGAAGCCCCCCGAGTCGGCCGACTCGTTGCCGAACACCAGCAGGTCGAAGGGACCGTCGGCGGCCTCCAACTCCAGGATGGCCTCGGTGAGCGCGGCTGCGGTGCGCTGGGGGTCCCAGGCCGAGCCGTCGGTGGCCACCAGCACGCCGTGGTGGGCCCCTACCGAAGCGGCATAGCGCAGCTGCTCGGCCGCTTCCGCGGGACCGAGTGTTAGCACCGTCACTTCGCCGCCGTGGCGCTCGGTGAGTTGCACCGCCTCCTCCACCCCGCACTCCTCATGCGGGCTGGTGGCGAACCCCAAGTGGGAGGCGTCCACCGCCAGGCCGTCGGCGGTCACGTTGATCTTGGCCCCCGGCGCCGCCACTCGCTTCACGCAGCACAAGATCCTCACGGCGAGTCCCCCTAGCTCCGCAAGCGGGTGTCGTCGGGATCGAACACCGCGCCGGTGCCGGCCACCTTCACCGGGAACAGCTCGTTCATGTACATCACCTGGAGGTCAGTGCCCGGCTGGGCCAGCTCGGCGGGCAGATAGGCCATGAGCAAGTGCCTGTCCACCGACGGTCCCGGTCCCGCGGTGGTCACCCGCGACACCCGCCCGTGGGAGTCGGTGATCCGCTGGCCGTCCTGGGTCAGGATCGGCTCGTTGCCCCCCTGCATGTATCGCTTGCGGCCCTGGCTGTCGGTCAGGTCCTCCACGGTGAGCACGCACATCGACACCTCGGGGTCACCCATCTCCCGGGCGGCCTGGTAGGGCTCCTTGCCGATGAACGGCGCGGCCTTCACCTTGGGCCGGGCCAGGCCGGCCTCCAACGGGTTGTACTCGCTCTCCAACTCGGCCCCCATGAGCCGATAGCCCTTCTCGAGGCGTCCCGACGTGCCGTACACCCCGCCGCCGGTGGGGCGCAGCCCGTAGTCGGCGCCCACCGCCATGAGGGCATCCCACAGCACCGGGCCGTCGTCCCAGGCGGCGTAGATCTCCCAGCCGGTGTCGCCCACATAGGAGATACGGAACAGCACGGCCTCAATGGTGCGGCCCCCGCAGTTCAGCTCCACGTCCACCAGCGAGCCGTAGGGCGACCCGGCCTGGCTGAGGTCTTGGCTGGTCAGCGCTCCGATCACGTGGGGAGCGTTGGGCCCCCACACCCCGAGGGTGGTGATCTGGTCGGTGATGTTGGCGAAGCTCACCGAGCCGTCGACAGGCATATGGCGGCGGGCCCAGAACTCGTCTCGGCCGCCGTCGAACACGCCGGTCACGATGCGCACCCGCTCCTCACCCATCCGCATCATGGTCAGATCGGAGTGGAACCCGCCGTCGGGGGTCAGCCACGGGGTGTAGATGGAGCGGCCCACCGGCACGTCCACCTTGTTGACCGCCAGATAGTCGGCGTAGGCCACCGCGCCGGGCCCGGTCAGCTCGAAGACCTGGAAGGCGCTCAGGTCGACCATCCCGCAGTTCTCCCGCAGGTTGAGGTGCTCGGCCACGGTGATCGGGCTCCACCACCGGGCGTCCCACTCCACCTCCCGGCCTTCCACCTCGTAGCGGTCCACCAGGTCGGCGTTGGACTCGAACCACTGGGGCCGCTCCCAGGTGCGGGCCTGGAAGAAATCCGCCCCCAGGTCCTGCTGGCGGGAGAAGTAGGGGCTCACCCGCAGGTTGCGCCGGCTCTCCCACTGCTCCTGGGGGTGGACGATGCCGTAGGTCTTGTTGAAGTGCTCCGCGGAGCGGGCCCAGATGTGGTCGTCGCCCCGCTCCTCGGGATAGAAGCGGGACACATCGGCACCGTGGACATCGATCACCCGGGGATAGCCGAAGGTCATCCACTCGGCCACCACCTGGGCCATGCCCGGCCCCTCCTTGACCCAGATGGCCGCGGCCGACCACAGGTTGCGGACCTCGGGCAGCTCTCCCAGACACGGCATGGCATCGGGAGTGAGCGACAGCAGGCCGTTGATGGCGTACTTGATCTCGGCGTCGCCCAGCATGTCCATCAGTTCGATGGCCTGCTCCATTTGCTCGTCGAAGTCGTCGGGAGTGAAGGGCATCTCGGTGGGCGACAGGGCGGATTCCTCGTTGGAGGGAATGTCGTCGGGGTGGTGGAAGATGGGCCGGTGGGCGTACGATCCCACCTCCATCGACCCGGCCGACTGGCGCTCGTAGCAGAAGGTGTCCATGTCCCGCACGATGGGATAGCCGATCTCATTGTTGGTCTCGGCCAGGATGTCAAGGGGGCCGACGTCCGCCATCTGGTGTACGGCGGGCACCAGCGGGATGTAGGCGTCGGCCATGTTGGCCACCCGGTTCGACCACACTCCGCAGGCGATCACCACGTACTCGGTCTCGATGGTGCCCTTGTCGGTGACCACCGCCTTGACCGTGCGGTCGCCGGGGTTGGGGCCGTCCTCGGTGATGATGTCGAGCACCTCGGTGTTGGCCGCCACATGGCAGCCCCCGTTCACCGCCACGTTGCGCATCTGGGTGCCGGTCTCCAGCGAATCCACCACTGAGACCGTGGGGCAGTAGAAGCCCTCCAACACGATGTCTGTGTTGACGAACGGCACCAACTCCTTGACCTCATCGGGGGTCAGCAGGTGGGCCTCGATGCCCCAGGCGGTGGCCGAGGTCATGCGCCGCTTGAGCTCGTCCACCCGCTCTTGAGTGCGGGCCACTTCGATGCCGCCGGAGTCCACCGACAGGCCCAGGTCGCGGTATTGGTTGGCGCTCTGCTCCCCCAGCAGGCACATCTCCTTGTTGTGGTCCACCGGGAAGATGAAGTTTGAGGCGTGGCCGGTGGAACCGCCGGGGTTGGGCAACGGGCCCTTGTCCAGCAGCACCAAGTCGGTCCAGCCCAGCTTGGTCAGGTGTCCGACCAGGCAATTGCCCACGATTCCCGCACCGATGACCACGCACTTGGCCTTTTCGGGGACATCAGCCATGTCCTGCCTCCGTCATAATGCCCAACTCGCTTCCTCAACAGGTCGTGCTGCCTGCAAGTATTGCACTTCTGGTCCGTATTATGGTACAGTTCCGTCATGCGGAACGACTTGGCCAGTCTATCGCGGTGGGAAGAGCCGCAACCGGCCGGACCGAATCCTGATGTTCAGGAGCTTATTCGCAACTCGGCTTTCGAGATCATCCCGCTGAACAGCGCCTCTGAGGCCATTGCCGCACTGCCCCCGCAGTCTCGGGTATCGATCACCGCATCGGCGGCCAAAGGCCAGGCCGCCACGCTGGAGCTGGCCGAAGAGCTGGTCAACCGGGGGCACCACGCCATCCCCCATTTCTCGGCCCGGTTGATCAGAGACCGCGGCCAAGTGAAGGACCTGGCCGAATGGGCCAAGTACGTCGGGGTGACCACCGCCTTCGTCATCGGCGGGGACGCCACCGAGCCGGGCCCCTACCACGACGCCCACACCTTCATGCGGGACCTGTTTGAGCACGACCACGGCCTCGACACGGTGGGAGTGGCGGCCTATCCCGACGGCCATCCCCTCATCGGCGAGGACGAGCGCCGCCACGCCCTGTTCGCCAAACAGGAATTGCTGGCCGAGGCCGGTCTGCGGGGCTATTGCAGCACCCAGATGTGCTTCGACCCCGCCCGGATCATCGCCTGGCTCAAGGGCGAGCGGAGCGACGGGCTGACCCTTCCGGTGCACTTGGGCATCCCCGGCGCGGTGGAGCGGGCCAAGCTGCTCACCATCGGCGCCCGCCTCGGCGTCGGCCAATCTTTGCGCTATCTCCACAAGAATCGACGCTCGATGGCCAAGTTGCTGGGCTCCTCAGCCCACGACCCCTCCGAGCTGCTCGAAGCCCTCAGCAGCCAGCTGACCCCACTGGGCATCAACGGCCTCCACATCTTCACCTTCAACCAGGTGGAGACCACCGCCTCCTGGCGCCACGCCCTCATCCACGGCTGAGGCTCAAATCCGGGGACGCCGCTCCCGCTAGCTGGCTCCGCCTTCGGCCATTAGGGCGGCCAGGCTGCGGCGCCATTCCACTGAGGGGCGGTCGGACTGGACGCTGACGGTGGCGGTGAGGTCCATGGGGAGCACGCCTTCGAGCTTCTCCAGCATGGCCTTGTCTTCGGCGCCGATGGCCAGGTCGAACTTCATGATCTCATCGGCGGGCACCGAGAAGTCGTCGTTGCGCCACACCACGAAGTTGAACAGCGAATTCACGTCGTCCATTGGGGTGGTCAGCAGCAACAAGATGTGCTCTAGGCCCGACTCGTAGGCGATGGTGCTACGCACTGAGAACGGCAGCACGTACCCGGTGGTCATCCGGCGGTGCAGGACGTCGTCTTCTTGGCCGGTCACGGTCTGGCCCGCGTCGCTGGTGTTGTTGGCGTTCACCTCGTAGACGTAGCCCCGGTAGCCGTCGGGCAGGTCGCCCATCTCCAGCGGCGGGATAACCGTCTCCTGGGCCAGGCCGAAGGTGGCGGTGTGGACAAACGGGAAGTGGGAGAAGTCCATGAAGTTGTCGGTGATCCGGGTGGACGACACCGCCCAGTGCTGGAATGGCGTATTGAGCCGGCGGAACTCGGGGTTGTCCTCTTGGGGGATCTCGGGGATGCGGCCCAACGGCTTGCCCGGACACAGCCACACCAGCCCGTAGCGCTCCTCGATGTTGATGGTGTCGAGGTGGGCCTTGGGGGGCACCGGCGTGCCCGGCACCGACGACGGAACCAGCTCACACCGGCCCCCGGCGCCGAACCGCCATCCGTGGTAGGGGCATTCCAAGCAGCCATCAACCATGCGCCCCTCCGAGAGCGGAGCCTGCCGGTGAGGACAGCGGTCGAGCGTGGCGGTGAGTGATCCGTCGTCCGAGCGCCATAGGGCATAGCGGCGGCCTAGCACCTGGACCCCGTGCGGGCCCGGCGCGATGTCTTCGCTGAGGGCGATGGGATACCACTGGTGGTCCAGCGCGGGCTGTCCGACAAGTGTGTTGGAAGCGCCATTTCCGCTCATGGGCCGATGATACTCCCTCCCCCTTTTCCTGTTTCCCGGACACCCCGCCGATAGGGTCAATGAGCGTGGCCACGGCTGACTGGGTGATTACCGGCGACATCGTGACCATGGACGCCGAGCGCATCATCGTCTCGGGGGGCGCGGTGGCGGTGGTGGGCGGCCAGATCGCCGCAGTAGGCAAGGCCGACGACATTAGAGCTCAGTATCCCGGCGCGCCCGAACGGGGCTCCGCTGACTCGCTGGTCGTTCCCGGATTCGTCAATGCCCATCAGCACCTCACCGCCGACCGGCTGGTGGCCTCGGCCATCCCCGACGACCTGCCCCCGGGCGCGGCCATCTTCGAGTGGATCGTGCCCGTCCACGAACACGTCACCGGCGACGGCGACGAGCTGGCCGCCACGCTGGGGCTGATTGAGGCAGCGACCAACGGCATCACCACCACCATCGATGCCGGCACGGTGGCCCATCCCGACCGGGTGGCCCAGGCCATGTCTGCGGTGGGCGTTCGGGGGGCCGTCGGGCGCTGGGGGTCCGATGCCGACGGAATGCCCCAATCGGCCCCGGCCCCTGAGGTGATCGACGCCCAGCGGGACCTCATCGAGCGCTATCCGCCCGGCGGGCTGGTGGAGGCGTCGGTCACCCTGGTGGGCCACGACCTGATGTCCGACGAACTCGTGGCGGCGGCTGCCGACCTGGCCCGCTCAACAGGGAGGCGGCTCAGCTTCCACCTGTCCCCCACTCCCGATGACGCCGCCCGCTATCTGGAGCGCACCGGGCAGCGTCCGCTGGTTCACCTCGACCGCTTGGGCGTGCTCGGCCCCAGCGTGCTGGTAGGCCACGCCGTTCACATCGACGGCGACGAGCTGGATGCCCTAGTGCGAACCGGCACTGCGGTGGCCTCATGTCCGTGGGCTTACCTCCGGTTGGGCCAGGGAATGACCGAACGCTTCGCCCACCTGGATCTGTGGCGCCAGGGCGGGCGGCTGGCGCTGGGATGCGACACCGAGAACGCCGGCGACGCCATCGACGGCCTGCGGGCCGCCGCCCTGTTTGCCGGACTGGCCAAAGATACATCCGCCGATCCCACCGAGTTCGGCGCCCACGACGCCTTTGAGCTCTTGACCATCGCCGGGGCCGAGGCGGTGGGCATGGCCGACCGGATCGGCTCGCTGGAAACCGGCAAGGCCGCCGACATCGTGGTGATCGACCGGTCCGGCATCCAGTGGTTGCCGCCCAGCCCCGACCCGATCTTGCAACTGGTGTGGGCCGGGGGCGGAAGCTCGGTGACCGACGTTCTCGTCGACGGCCGCCTCGTGATCGCCGACGGCCAATGCACCACGGTGGACGCCGATTCGCTGCGCACGGATGCCCGCCAATCCGCCCAACAGCTTATCGATCGATCCGGCATCCGCCCCCGCTCCCGCTGGCCGATGCGGTAGCCAACTACATCAACTAGAAATAGGGGCGATGACCTACCCCAACACTCTTATCTTCGTTGACTTCCCCTCTGACGACCCCGAAGCATCGGCGGTCTTCTACCACGAGGTGTTCGGCTGGGAGGTGGAGCCCCGCCCCGCCGGCGTGTTCCATCGGATTGTCCCCGGTCAGAACTTCCAGTTGGACGACGGCTCGCAGAGCGAAATCGGCAATCTGCACATGGGGATCCACAATGCGGCCAACGCCCGCCCCCATCCCGACCCCGCCGGGGTCGAACCCCGCGGTCTGTCCCAAGACGGGCGCACCGTGCGGATCTGGGTCCTGGTGAGCGACGACGACTCCTCCGACGCCATCATGGACCGGGCCCTGGCCCGCGGCGCCACCGAGCTATGGCGCGACCACTATTGGGCCGAGTTCAACGGGTTCAACGCCGCCTTCAAAGACCCGTGGGGCAACACCCTCATCTTGTGGACCAAGGGTGGCGACGACCCCCAGATCCCCGACGGCTGGACCGACGAGTAAGCCCGCCGTGACCCACCACGATCACGACCCCGTCTACGACGTCCATCCCCCCGCCCCCCGCTGGACCCACATCGCCCTGCGGGTGGCCGACATGGATGCCACCATCGACTGGTACACCACCTACACCCCGATGCGGCTGCTCGACCGGCGCGAAGACGACATGGGCTACGGGGCCTGGCTGGGCCACGGCGACTCCCCCGACTCGCCGTTCATCTTGGTGCTGGCCCAGTTCTTCCCCGAGACCGACCCGTTCAAAGGCTCGCCCATGGCCAAGCTGGCCCCCTTCGCCCACCTCGGCATCGAGCTCACCAGCCGCGAGGCGGTGGAGGAGACGGCGGCCAAGGGCAGCGCCGGAGGATGTCTGGCCATGCCCCCCACCGACATGCCGCCCCCCATCGGCTACATCTGCATGCTGGCCGACCCCGACGGCAACATGGTGGAGTTCTCCTACGACCAGGGGGTCTACGCCCTGGCCAGCCAGCTCGCCCACCAGCAGAGCTGACCCAGCGGCAAAGCTCAGCCGATCTCCAACATCAGCTTGTCCCAGCCCCGCACCGTGGAGGTGTGGGCCCGTTCGGATTGGTCGAGGTCAACAGTCCAATCCGGGAAGCGCTTGAGCATCTCATCGAGCGCCACCCGTCCCTCAAGGCGGGCCAGCGCCGCGCCGAGGCAGAAATGCAGCCCATAGCCGAATGACAAGTGGTGGTCGATGTTGCGGTGGATGTCGAAGTCATCGGCGGAGTCACCCCACTTTCGGTGGTCGCGGTTGGCCGAACCGTTGAGCAACAAGATGTGGCTGCCTTCGGGCACGGTCGTGCCGTGGTACTCCACGTCGTCGTTCACGTAGCGGGCCTGCACCGGCGACGGCGCCTCATAGCGCAGCGACTCCTCGATGGTGTTGGGGATTAGACCGGGGTCGGCAGCAACCTCCCGGCGCTGGTCGGGCAACGACCCCAGCATCAGCATCGTCCATCCGATGAGCTTGGTGGTGGTCTCGTTGCCCGCTCCCGACAACAGGCCGATGTAGCTGAGGATCTCCTCCCGGGTTAGGCAGCGGACAACGCCGGTGTGATCCTCGAACTCGGTGTGGATCAACTGGGTCATCACATCGTCGGACGGATTCTCCTTCCGCCAGTCGATGTACTCGCCGTAGTTCCCCTCGGCCGCGGAATCTTCCATCGTCTGGACCGCATCCGCTATGGGCATCTCTCCTGACTCAAGCCGCAACCCGCTGTCGATCTGGTCGCGAATGGCCTGCTGATCCGACTCGGGGATGCCGAGCAGCATGCCAATCACCCGCATGGGCATCGGGGCACCCAGCGACTCAATCACGTCGAAGCTCTCGGCGCCTTCGAGAGCATCCAGCGAATCGGCACAGAAGCGCCGCACCTGGGGCTCGATGGCGTTCATCCGCTTGGGAGTGAACACCCGTGCCAGCAAGCTCCGATAAACCGCGTGGCGGGGCGGATCGTCGAACAAAATCATGCCCGGAGGCATCTCCACCTCGGCTTTGAGCAACTCCAACACCGTGCCCCGCCCCGATATCAGCCGAGTGTGGTCCTTGAGACCCGCCTCCACGTCGTCCCACCGGCTGAGCGCCCAGAAGTCGTGCTTGTCGTTGTAATACAGCGGGCACTCGTCGCGCAGCTGCTTCCACACCGAGTGGGGATCGTTGTCGATCTCGAAGTCGTAGGGGTCGTAGTAGGGGGCGGAAGGAGCCGATGCCGTCATGTCATTTCTCCTCGCCAACGCTCTCCCCGGTAGATGGCAGTCAAGAGACCGGAAAGTACCATGTTCTCCGGAAACGAGAAGATCGTTCCCCTTCGAGAGGTAGTCATGGACCAGGCGCGGATGGCCGACATAATCGAGATCGAGCAACTGCTGGCCCGCTACGCCGTCGGAATGACCAAAGACGATGTCGAAACCGTTATGGAGGTGTTCACCCCCGACGGCACTTACCGCGCGTTCGGCGACGAGTACGCCCTGGCCGACTTTCCCCGGTTGGTGGCTGCCGCCCCCAAGGGCCTGTTCTTGGTGGGCCCGCCAGAGATCGAGCTGGATCACGACCAGGCCACCGGAACCCAACCGCTGTGCTTCGTGGACCAGACCGATCATCAAATGCGGATCGGCTACTACAACGACACCTACCGCCGCACCGAAAAGGGCTGGCGGCTGGCCACCCGCTCGATGACCTTCCTTCGGCGCAGTGGCGCCCGAGACGCCGGCCGCCCCCACGACCCCGACCGCCCCGAGCCGTCAGCTAGCTGAAGTTGGAACCGGTGAGCAGCTCTATCAGCTTGACGATCGTCTTCAGAGGCAAGCGCCGCACCATGGACTACGTCGAAGGCGACACTGTGCTGGGCTCAGCCCGGCGGGCCGGGCTGAGCCCGCCGTTCTCTTGCGAGGCGGGAAACTGCGCAACCTGCATGGCCCTTCTCAAAGAGGGCAGCGTCACCATGCGGGCCAACGAGGCGCTGGAACCCGACGAAGTGGAAGACGGGTACATTCTCACCTGCCAGTCGGTCCCCGACTGCGACTCAGTGGTCGACTACGACAGCTTGTGATCGGGGACGATGGCGTGGAGGCAGAAGCGCCAGACCTCCTCGCCGCTGATCGGCCGATCCACACCGGTGCTTCGCCCCGCGGTGACAGTGGCGGCCTGAAGGACGACAGCCGCTAGACGTCGCGGGCGTCCTTCCCGAAGGAGGCCGGATTCGCCAACCTGCTCCACGATCTCGGCCACGTATTCGTAGAGGGGCGAGTAAGCCGCCACCACCTCTTCGGGGTGGTCGACCAGTAGACGCTGGGCGAACTCGGCAAACAGCGGCTGTTCCGATACCCGCCCCGGCGCACACAGGTCGTACACCATCAGCACCACCTGCTCCAGCCGGTCGAGCGGACCGCCCTCGGCGGTGGCCTCCCGGATGCGGGCCACCGCGATGCCCATCTCCTCCTCGAACAAAACCAGCAGCAGCTCGTGCTTGCTGTCGAAGTACTGGTAGAAGCTCCGCACCGACTGCTTCGATTGGTCGACCACCTCTTGAACGGTGAACTCCGTGGAGGCCTTGGCTGCGATTACCTCGCGGGCCGCATCGAGAAACTGCTGAACCCGCTTGGCCGCCCGGTCCCGGGCCGCCCGGGTGGAGCGCTCGATGGCCCGGTCCCGCCACATCGTGTCTCGGCCTAGTTCGTCGATCTTCATGGGGTCAGCTGGCCCGCTGCGCGCCGGTCCCCGAGGCGCCCTGGCCCATGTTCTGCCAACGAGCCTGGACTTGCTCGGCGGTCAGCTTCTCCCGCCGGCTCATCGACCTGATGCTCACGTCGTGGCCGGCGGCGGCCTCCCGCAATGCGCCCACCGTGGCCTGCTCTAGGGGGACGTGGTCGAAGGGGTCGAACGAGTACCACGCCATGGCGTTCTGGTGGGTGATCTTGTCCGCCTCGTCCTGAGTCACCCCGGCCTCGGTCATCAGCTTCGCCAGTTCCTCGGGGGCGTCGGGCCACGCCGAGTCGCTGTGGGGGTAATCGCACTCCCAGCTGATGTTGTCGATCCCGATCTGGTTGCGCAGATACACGCCGGTGTGGTCGGAGATGAAGCAGGTGAGGAAGTGCTGGCGGAACACGTCGCTGGGCATCCGACCCCCGAAATCCTGACCGGTCCAGCGGTGGTGCATGTCGTAGGTGCGGTCGACCCGCTCCAGGAAGTACGGCACCCACCCCGTGCTCCCCTCCGACAGGGCGATGCGGATGGCGGGGAACTCCTTGAGCACCCGGGACCACAGCAGGTCGGCGGCGGCCGACTGAATGTTCATCGGCTGAAGGGTGATCATCACATCGGGGGGCGAGTCGGGCGCCGGGAAGCTGAGCTGGCCCGACGAGCCCAAATGGATCGACAGCACCGTGTCGGTGTCGCACACCGCCGCCCACAGCGGATCCCAATAGGGATCGTGGAAGCTCGGATAGCCCAGGGCCGCCGGGTTCTCGGTGAACGACAGCGAGTGGCAGCCCTTGTCGGCCACCCGGCGCACCTCCTCGGCGCACTTCTCGGCGTCCCAGATAACCGGCAGCGCCATGGGGATGAAACGCCCCGGATGGGCCCCGCACCACTCGTCTATGTGCCAGTCGTTGTAGGCCCGCACCAGAGCCAGACCGAACTCTTCGTCTTCCACTGCGAACAGCCGGGCGGCAAATCCGGGAAATGACGGGAAGTTCATCGACGCCAGCACACCGCAGGCGTTCATGTCCTTTATCCGCTCGTCAACCATGAAACAGCCCGGCCGGATCTCCTCCAGCGACTGGGGCTCGACGCCGTACTCCTCTTTGGGCCGCCCGGCCACTGCGTTGAGGGCCACGTTGGGCACCTCGACCTTGCCGAACCGCCATACATCGGCCCCGTCGTCGCGCCGCACGATACGGGGCGCATCAGCCTTGTAGCGCTCCGGCAGGTGGGCATCGAAGAGGTCGGGAGGCTCGATGATGTGATCGTCGACGCTGATGAGGATCAGGTCTTCAGGAGCAAAGGCCATGGCCGCCTCCATACGGGAATCTTGGTCAAGGTTAGGCTGGGAATGAGATTCCCCTATTATCGCAACAACATTCCACGTCTTCGAAAAGGACCACAGATGCCCAACCCGACAGCCACCGCCCTGCACGGGCGAGGGGTGCTCGACATCGACACCGGAGAGGTGATCGAGCCCGGCTTTGTGCGGGTAGAAGGCAACCGCATCGCCGAAGTCGGTTCCGACAAGCACATTGCCGACGACTGCGACGAGGTGATCGAGCTTCCTGAGCTCACCCTGCTGCCCGGCCTGATGGACATGGAGGTCAACTTGTTCATGGGCGGTCCCGGGGCGGGCCTGTACGACTCGGTGCAGGCCAATCCGGCCAAGATGACGCTGCGGGCCACCGCCAACGCCCGGCGCACTCTGCGGGCCGGCTTCACCACCGTGAGGAACCTGGGTCTGTTCGTCAAGACCGGCGGCTACCTGCTGGATGTCGCCCTGGGCGAGGCCATTGACGCTGGTTGGGTGGACGGCCCCCGGATCGTGCCCGCGGGCCACGCCATCACCCCCACCGGCGGCCATCTCGACCCCACCATGTTCCAGGCCCTCGGCCCCGACGTGCTGCCCATATCGGTGGAAGAAGGGGTGGCTGACGGCATCGACGAAATCCGTCGGGCTGTGCGCTACCAGATCAAATACGGCGCCCAAGTGATCAAATGCTGCGGCTCCGGAGGGGTGATGTCGCACACCGGGCCAGCCGGGGCCCAGCAATACTCCAACCAGGAGTTTGCCGCCATCGCTGACGAGGCCCACCGCCGAGGGCTCAAGGTGGCCACCCACTGCCACGGCGACCAGGCCGTCCGCTCGGCCATCGAGGCCGGTATCGACTGCATTGAGCACGGCTTTTTGATGAGCGACGACACCATCCAGCTCATGGTGGACACCGGCACGTTCTTGGTGAGCACCACCGCTTTGACAGAGAACTGGGACGTGTCCAACCAACCGCCGGAGCTCCAGGCCAAGGCGGCCGAGGTTTTCCCCCAAGCCCGCGAGACCATCTCCAAGGCCATCGAGGCCGGGGTCAAGATCGCCACCGGCAGCGACGCCCCCGCCATCTGGCACGGTCGCAACGCCGAGGAGTTGGCCGTTTTGGTGAAGCGGGGCATGACCCCGCTTCAGGCCATTCGGGCCGCCACCGTGGTCAGCGCCAACCTCATCGACGCCCCCGACCTAGGTCGCATCGCTCCGGGGATGCTGGCCGACATTGTCGGGATGCCCGGCGACCCGCTCGCCGAGATCGAACGGGTGCAGTTCGTGATGAAAGACGGCAAGGTCTACAAGCGCTAAGGAGACGCGATGGCCCACTTTCCCAAACCAGCCGAGGGCAGCTGGACCGAGCACTACCCCGGCCTGGGAACCGGTCCGGTCTCCTACAAGGACTCTTACGACCCCGACTACTGGCAACAGGAGATCGACGCCATCTTCAAGAAGGAGTGGCTGTGCGTGGGGCGCGTCGAGCGGCTAGGACGGGCAGGCAGCTACTTCACCCGGGAATTCCCCTGGGCCAAGCGGAGCATTTTGGTGGTCAAAGACCGGGAGGGCACGGTTCGGGCCTTCTACAACGTGTGCCGCCACCGGGGAAACAAGCTGGTGTGGGACGACTTTCCCAACGAGGAGACCTCCGGGGTGTGCCGCCAGCTCACCTGCAAGTACCACGGCTGGCGCTACGACCTCGACGGCTCGCTGGTGTTCATCCAGCAGGAGTCGGAGTTCTTCGACGTGGACAAGGATTCCCTGGGCCTGGTGCCGGTGGCCTGCGACGTGTGGGAGGGCTTTATTTTCGTCAACCTCGACCCTGAGCCCCAGCAAACGCTCGCCGAGGCTCTGGCGCCGCTGGCCGACGGCCTGGCCGGTTATCCGTTCGGCGAAATGACCCAGACCTACGAGGTGCGCTCGGAGATCGACAGCAACTGGAAGCTGTTCATCGACGCCTTCGTGGAGTTCTACCACGCCCCGGTGCTGCACCAACGCCAGGCCACAGCAGAGGAATCCCAGAAGCTGGCCAGCATCGGCTTCGAGGGGCTCCACTACGAGCTCTTCAGCCCCCACTCGATGGTGTCGTCGTGGGGCGGCATGTCGCCGCCCAAAGACCCGAGCATGGTCAAGCCCATCGAGAACCTGCTGCGTAGCGGCCTGTTCGGCCCCTGGGACAAGCCCGCAGCCGTCAACGACAATCAGGATCTCCCTCCGCTGCTCAATCCGTCCAAGCACCGGGCGTGGGGCATCGACTCGTTCGTGCTGTGGCCCAATTTCATGATCTTGTTCTGGGAGACGGGCTGGTACCTCACCTATACCTATTGGCCGCTCGGCCCCAGCAAGCACCTGTTCGAGACAACCCTTAACTTTGTGCCGCCTGAGAACGCCAGCCAGCGCGCCTCCCAGGAGTTCGCCTTCTCCACCTTCAAGGAGTACGCCTTCCAAGACGCCAACACCTTGGAGGCCACCCAGACCATGATCGAGAGCGAGGTGGTAGACACCTTCATGCTCAACGATCAAGAGATCCTCTGCCGCCACCACCACGCCGCGGTACGTGAGCAGGTGAAGGCCGGCGGCCGCCCAGCCAGCTACCCATGGATGCCGGGGTCGGAAAACGGCGGAGGGGGATGACCATGAGCGACACCACCGCAGCGCCGCTGCCCGCCGACTTCGCCGACCTGGACCCGTTCGCCGATTGGGCCCTCGACACCTGGCGGGAGCGCTACGAGAAGCGCTTGGACTCGACCATGGATGAAATGCAGGCGTTCTACGACGCCATGATGCCCCGGCTGTCCGAGGCTCTCGAGTATTGCGACTCGTTCGACCTCCACGACCTGCCCGACGAAGCTCGCAATCTGCTCTTGTTGACGTTCTCCCTGTGCGAGGCCTCGTTTCCGGTGGAGGCATGGCGGCAACCCCGTGTCCCCGACAGCGGCTCGGCCGACCTGGAGATGGTGAGAGAGCCACCTCTATAACCTGAGGAACCTGAGGCACGACGACAACAATGGATCTTGAGACCTTCCGGCGCGACCTGACTGACTGGCTTGACGCCAATGCCGATGATCTGACCCCGCCCTATGAGGGGTTCGGCTCCATGGACGAGCAGATGGCCCACTATGCCCACGTCAAGCGAGCCCTATTCGACGCCGGGTTCGGCCGGTACGGATGGCCAGAATCAGTGGGAGGGCTGGGGGGCTCGCCGCTGCTGCGGGCCATCGTCGGCGAGGAGGCCAACCTGCGCGGTCTGACCGATCCCAATCCCTGGACGATGATCGAGGTGCTGGCCCCTACCGTCATCGAATTCGCCCAACCTGAGATCTCCGCCCGCTTTGTGCCGCCGTTCATGCGGGGCGACGAGATGTGGTGCCAGGGCTTCTCCGAACCCGACGCGGGCAGTGATTTGGCCTCCCTGTCGTGCCGGGCCACCAAAACTGACGGCGGTTGGCTGGTGAGCGGGCAGAAGATCTGGACCAGCTTCATCCAATACTCCTCGCGCTGCGTGCTGCTCACCCGAACCGGCGAGCCGGGCAGCGCCCATCGGGGCATCACCGCCCTGTTGGTGGATGTGGACTCTCCGGGCGTCTCCTATAGCCCGATAGAGACCATGCACGGGCGCTTGGACTTCGCCGAGGTCCACTACGACGAGGTATTCGTGCCCGAAGATCGGCTCATCGGCGAAGAGAATGGGGGCTGGCAGATGGCCATGGACATCCTCCCTTACGAGCGGTCCACCACGTTCTGGCAGCGGGGGGCCCTGTTGCACCGGCGGTTGTCCGACCTGGTAGCCCAGGTGTCGGCATCGGGCAACCACAGCGACACGGCAGCCAAGACTCTCGGTCAGGCGTACCAATCGCTGATGGCCTTCCGCAGCCGATCCCGCGACACCCAGCACCGGCTCGATTCCGGACAACAGCTAGGGGTGGAGACGTCGATCGACAAGATCCTGATCACAACGGCCGAGCAGCAGCTGTTCGAGGCCGTTCGAAACCTGCTACCGGGTGTGATCGAGTTTCATGAGGGCCTCACTGCGGCTCGGTGGCGCACCGATTATCTGTACTCCAAGGCGGCCTCCATATACGGGGGCACTTCCGAGGTTCAGCGCAATATCGTCGCTCGGCGATTGCTCGATCTGGGGCCAGAGTCATGACCGAGCACATCGACGCTGACGATCTTGCCCTGATGGCGGCCAGTTTTGAGGCCGTCATGGCCGAGGCTCCGGGTCCAGGCGAGGCCGACCAGGCGCTTTACGACCTCGGTTGGGGTGAACTTCTCGCCGCCGCCCCCGGACCGGCCGCGGCGATGGCGTTCAGTGCGCTGGGCACTACCGGCTCGGCCGCCACCTTGCTCGAGGACGTGGTGGCCCACGCTCTCGGCCTGCCATTCTCCCCTGACGTCTGCGTGTTGATTCCCGACACCTTTCACGCCATTCCTGCGGCCCCGCAACCAGGCGAACCCAGGATTTTCAATCAGGAAGAACCCCTGGAAGTCGATGGGCTGGTGTCGTCGCGGATAGACCGGGCAGCCACAGTGGTAACGGTCATGGATGGTAAATACGGCCCAGAGTTGACAAGCTTCGAGGCCGGCTTTCTTCGAGGAAGGGGGGCGACAGGAGTCGACCCCGCTCACGCCTATCGCCACCTGTCGGTCCGAGTCGCGGCCCACTTCCTCACACCGCTGGAGACCGAAGCCACCTGGGAGTCAGCGGTGGCTGCTGCCCGGGTGGCCCTGGCCCACCAGCTCATCGGCGGGGCCCGCTGGATGCTGGCCGAGGCCCGCCAGCACGCCCTCGACCGAGTCCAGTTCGGCCATCCGGTGGCGTCGTTCCAGTCCATCCGCCACAAGCTGGCCGAGTCGCTGGTACAGATCGAGGGGGCGGCATCGGTGGCCGAAGCGTGCCTCCACGACCCCGACCCCCTGTTGGCCGGACTGGCCAAGTCGCTGGCCGGCCAAGCTGCCCTCACCACCGCCACCCACGCCCAGCAAGTGCTGGCTGGAATGGGCTTCACCGCCGAACACCGCTTTCACTTGTGGCTCAAGCGGACGTTGGTGGTGGACACTCTGTTCGGCTCAGCCAACTCGCTCCCGGCCGAGATCGGCCGAGACCTGCTAACCAGGGGAACCGCACCCCGCCTCATCCAGCTCTGACTACCAAGGAGGAATCATGGGTCGAGACGATTACGCCAGATACGCCACTAGCTGGTCTCCGCCCGGCTACACCGTGAACGACAACGGCAAGGTGGTGGGCGGCTACGCGCCCGAGGGGCCCAACAACTGGGGGCGCTGGGGCGATGACGACCAGCGCGGCACCCAGAACCTCATCGGCCCCGACCAGCGGATTCGGGCCGCCTCGCTGGTGCAGTCGGGCAAGGTATTCTCGCTGGCTCTACCCATCGACGCCGACGGTCCTCGATTCCACACCCGACCGGCGCCGCTGCACTGGTTCATGATGGCCGGCTCCGACCAAGTGGTGGGCTCCCCTTATAGCGCGGCCGATCCCGACTTCCAGTGGAACGACGACATGTTTCAGATGCCCCTTCAGGGCTCCACCCAGTGGGACGCCTTCTCCCACGTGATTTACCGGGACACGATGTACAACGGCTACTGGGCGGGCAACGTCACGGCCTTCGGAGGCGCATCGGTACTGGGTATCGAGAATCACCGGGAGAGTTTCGTTGGACGAGCGGTGCTGTTGGACTTGCCCGGTTCCGAGGGCTGCGATCCACTGACACCGGCCACCGTCATCGACTCAGCCATGCTGGAACGCTGCGTCGAGCACCAGGGAAGCACGGTTGAGGCCGGCGACATCGCCTTGATCCGTACCGGCTACCTGGCGCTGTGGGATCCGAGCTTCGCCCCCAACCAGCAAGAGGAGTACTTCGGCGGCTCGCCGGGCTTCGGAGTAGACGCTCTCAACTGGTGCGATCGCAACGACATCTCCGCGGTGGCCGCCGACACCATCGGCGTCGAGGTGTTGGTGCCTGAGGACCCCAAGGCCCGCAAGTACCCCGTTCACTGCGGGGCGCTAGTTGATCGGGGACTCCCCCTGGGTGAATTCTGGGTGCTGGACGAGCTGGCCGACGACTGCGCCGACGACGGCCGCTACGAGTTCATGCTGGTGGCCCCGCCGCTCAACATCCCCGGGGCAGTGGGCTCTCCCCTCAACCCCATCGCCATCAAGTAGGCGCCCGGTAAACGTGAGAGCCGTTCCAAGGGTGAAGCCATGACCAAGTCACAATGGTCGTTACGGGCTGTGCCCGCCCATCTGGAACAGCGCTACGTGAGCGAGGGATGGTGGACCGATGCCACCTTGGGCGGGCGGGTAGCCGAGTGGCTGGCCGCCGCGCCCGACACCGGGGTCCACATCCATTCCCGAACCCATGACTGGCATGGCACCTATGCCGACATCGACGAAGAGGCTCGCCGGCTGGTGTCGTGCCTGCGCCGGGAGGGCATCGAACCAGGCGCGGCGGTGGCGTTCCAGATTCCCAACTGGAGAGAGTCGGTGGTGGCGTTCACCGGATTGGCCATGGGCGGCTACATCTTGGTGCCCATCACCCACATCTACGGCCGCAAAGAGGTGTCGTTCATTCTCAGCGAGTGCGGTGCCTCGGCCTACATCTCCCCTGCTGCCTATGGCCATGTGGACTACGCCGAGATCATCGACAACTCGCCCCTGGCTGGCCTTCGACTCCACGTCGTGGTCGGCGATGGGGGCGATCGACCCGCCCCCGAAGGAGTACGCCGGGTGGGATGGGATCAGGTGGCGGGAGGCGAATCGGCGTTGGAGCTGCCCGAACCGGCGGCAGACGACATAGCCGTGCTCGCCTATACCTCTGGCACCACCAGCGATCCCAAGGGGGCCATCCACAACCACCGCACCCTGCTCAGCGAGCTGGGACACATGACCGCATGGACGAACATGACACGGCCCAACTTGATGGGGTCGCCGGTGGCCCACGCCACCGGGATGCTCGGCGGAGTGCTCGGCCCGCTGCACAACGGCGGCGAGATCCATCTGACCGATCGGTGGGATCCGGGCCACGCCCTCGAGGTCATGCTGGCTTACGACGTCGGGGGCGGTGTAGGCGCCTCGATATTTCTCACCAGTTTGCTCGACCACCCCGACTTTTCTACCGAGCACATCGCCAAGATGGCCAGAGTGGGGCTGGGCGGCGCGCCGGTGCCCCCGGCGGTGGGCCAACGGGCCGAGTCGTTGGGCATCAAGATCATCCGTGCGTACGGATCTACCGAGCACCCGTCGGTTACCGGCGCGGAATTCGAGGATCCCGCCGAGCTTCGCCACAACACCGACGGAAGACCCCGATCCGGCGTGGAGATGCGGATCGTCGACGAAGACGGCCGCGACCTGCCCGCCGGCACGCCCGGCGAGATCGTGACCCGCGGCCCCGAGCTCTGCTTGGGCTATACCAACCCCGAGCTCAACGTCGCCTTCGATGACGACGGGTGGTACCGCACCGGCGACATCGGGGTTCTAGACGAGCATGGCTGCCTCACCATCACCGACCGGGTGAAGGACATCATCATACGAGGCGGCGAAAACCTGTCGGCCGCTGAAATCGAAGAAGTGATCGCCGCGGTGCCCGGCGTGGCCGAAGTGGCGGTGGTGGCCGCCCCCGACCAGCGGCTGGGCGAGCACGCCTGCGCAGTGGTCCGCCTGCTTCCGGGCACGGATCCCATCGACTTGCCCGATCTGTTCTCCCACCTAGAGGAGGCTGGCCTGGCCCGCCAGAAGTGGCCGGAGGACCTGCGCCTAGTATCCGACTTCCCCCGCACCGCCTCGGGCAAGATCCGCAAGGTGGACTTACGGGCGCAGCTACGGGAAGGAACCCTCTAGCCTCTCGCCATCACCGGGGACTCACTCCCCCGGAAAGCGCAATCCGATCTGCTCGCGGATCCGATCGAGGGTGCCCATGATCGACAGCGTCTCAGCGTGGGAGATCACCGGGCTCTCCAACTCCCCGGCTGCCAGGCAGCGGTGGAACTCCTCGACCTGAAATCGGAGCCCATCCCCCTCCCAAGAACCGTCGATCTCCTCCCGCTCGAACCCCCGCACCACCGTCAGCGAACCGGGACAGTGCATAAACGCCGGAATCTCAATGGTTCCCTCGGTGCCAGCGATGCGGGCCGTGCATCCCAGGTTGGTGGCGATGGCCGCTTTCACCACCGCCAACTCGCCACCGGCATGGCCGAGAACGGCGGCCACCTGCTCGTCAACGCCGGTCTCGCCGATCCTCCCTTGGGCGACCACGCTCGTTGGAGTGCCCAATACCAGCGAGGCGAACTGCACCGGGTACACCCCCAAATCGAGGATCCCCCCGCCGCCTCGCTCAGGGTCGTACAGCCGGTGGTCGGGATCAAACGGCTGGTGGAACCCGAAGTCGGCCTCCACCAGCTGGGGCTGGCCGATGGCCTGCTCGCCAAGCAGGTCGGCCAACACCCGATAGGCGGGGAGGAAGCGGCTCCACATGGCCTCCATCAACAGCAGCCCCTGCTCCCGGGCGGCATCAATCATCCGCTGGCTCTGGGCCTGGTTGAGAGCGAATGGCTTCTCGCACAACACGGGCTTGCCCGCCTCCAAGAACATGAGCGTGTCCTGCTCGTGGCGGGACTGGGGCGTGGCCACATAAACGGCGTCCACTCCCGGATCGGCGGCCAGCTCTTCGTAGCTGCCGTAGGAAGCCGAGGCCCCATACTTGGCGGCGAAGTCCTTGGCCCGGTCGGCCGAACGCGACCCAATGGCGTAGATCTCAGCGTCATCCAGCAGCTGGAGTCCGTTGGCAAACCCAACGGCAATACCCCCCGGCCCAGCAATTCCCCATCGAACAGTCACGGCGGCACGCTACCGCACGCTGTTGGCCGTGGCCCTCCCCTACCCTGGGCCGTTGAATGGACCAAGAGACGCTGCGCTGGCTGACCGACCCCGAATCCGGGTGCTGGGAGGAGCTGGGCTATCAGCGGTTCCCCCTGGGCGAACCTGAGTTGGTTGACACCGTGCCGCCGGTGGTCGGCTGGGGCGAGGTTCGAGATCACTACGACGCCGTCGTCGTGGGCAGCGGGGCGGGCGGCGGAGTGGCCGCCCACGTGCTGGCCGCGGCGGGCTGCTCGGTGCTGGTGGTGGAGCGAGGCCGCGCCCTCAAATCCACCGAGATCGGCTGGGACCCGGTGCGCAACCACCGCACCGCCGTCTTCGGGTTCGGCGAGGGCGTAACCCCGGTCGGCAATCCCCGGGCGGTCAAAGACGGGGACGGCGAGCAGGCCCTCGAGCCCCACGATTTCCGCTATCACAACAACGCCGTGGTGCTGGGCGGCGGCACCCGGCTGTACGCCGCCCAGGCCTGGCGATTCGCCCCTGAGACGTTCCGCATGGCCAGCGAGTACGGCGTACCCGACGGCTCGGCCCTGGCCGACTGGCCGATCACCTACGACGACCTCGAGCCCTACTACGACTTAGTGGAATGGGAGGTCGGTGTGGCGGGAGCGCCGGGCCACACCGGCGACGGACCCCGATCCCGGGGCTACCCGCTTCCTCCATTTCGGCCTGCCCGCTCCGGTGAGATGCTGGCCGAGGCCGCGGCCCGTCTGGGCTGGACCGCGGCACCCACCCCCCTGCTGATCAACTCCCGGCCCTACGGCGGGCGGCCCGGATGCGCCAATTGCAGCCAGTGCGTGGGCCACCCCTGCCCGGTGGACGCCAAGAACGGCAGCCACAATGCCCTGCTCCCCCGAGCCGCGGCCGCCGGTGCCCACATTCTGTGCGATACCCAAGCGGCCCGAGTCGACGATGTCCGGGGCGAAGTCGAGCTGCGCTCGGTGCAGGGCCAGCGGATGGTGCGGGCCGACCGGATCGTGCTGGCCGCCGGGGCGGTGGAGACCGCCCGGCTGCTGTTGTTGAGCGAACTGGGCAACGACTGGGTAGGCCGGTGCCTCCAAGGCCACACCTACGTTTTGGCCCACGGCCACGTGGATGCCGACGAGCCGGTCAAAGACGGCATCGGCCCTGGCCTGGCCATCGCCACCCGAGAGCACTGCCACCACAACAATGGGATCGTCGGCGGAGGCATGATCGCCGACGACAATGCGGTATCGCCGGTGCAGCACTGGGTGATGGGGTCGTGGTTTCGGCCCGAGCACCAAAAGGCAGCCGAGGCCGCCGGCGAGATCGACGAGTACGGCCGCCCGACGGGATCGTCGGCCCGCCAAGCCCTGACCGACACCTACCGGCGCACGATCATGGTCATGGGCCCGATCCAGGAGGTCCCCACCCGATCGGCCGGGCTCGACCTGTCGGCGGAAGTGCGGGATCAGTGGGGCCTGCCGGTGGCCCGCTTCTTCGGCGTGCAGCACGAAGAGGACCTGCACACCGCGGAGTTCCTGGGCGATCGGGCCAAGGAGTGGATTGCCGCCACCGGGGCCCGCGATATAACCGGAGGCTCGATGGGGTTTCAGATCCTGTCCGGCGGCCAGCACCAAGCCGGCACCGCCCGCATGTCGGACACTCCCGCGGGCGGCGCTGTCGATCCCCAAGGCCGGGTGTGGGGCTGCGAGCGGACCTACGTGGCCGACTCCTCGCTCCACGTCACCAATGGCGGCGTCAACCCGGTGCTGTCCATCATGGCCAACTCCTGGCGAGTGGCCGACCTGCTCTCCCGCTGAACGGGGCCGATCCCCCGCTCAGGCGTTCAGCAGCTCCTCTTCGATGCGCTCGGCCATCACCTGGGTGGCCCATTCGATCTTGGCCGGCAGGTGCTCGGTGGGGAATAGGCCCTCGGAGGGGCGGTAGTCCTTCAGCACCTGCTTGGCGATGGTGTCCTTGTGGACCTCGGTAGGGCCGTCGGCCACCCCGAAGGTGGGGGCCATCATCCACATGTTGGCCAGCGGGGTCTCGTTGGACATGCCCAGCGAGCCGTGGATCTGCATGGAGCGGAACACCACGTCCATCAGCACCCGGGGGGTGGCCACCTTCACCCCGGCGATGTAGAGCCGGGCCTTGGAGGTGTCGGACTGGTCGATCTGCCAGGCGGCGTGCAGCACCTGCAAGCGGAACTGCTCGATCTGGATCCAGGAGTCGGCGATCATGTGCTGCACCGCCTGCTTCTCGGCCAACAGCGACCCCTTGGTCTCCCGGCTGAGGGCCCGCTCGCACATCATGTCGAACGCCTTCTTGGCCGTGCCCACCGAGCGCATGGCGTGGTGTACCCGGCCCCCGCCCAAGCGGGTCTGAGCGATCTTGAACCCGGCCCCCTCCTCGCCCATGAGGTTCTCGATGGGCACCCGGCACTCGTTAAATCGCAGGTAGCTGTGGCCACCGTGGCCGCGGCGCTCGCCGCCCACCCCCACGTTTCGCACCAGCTCCAAGCCGGGGGCATCGTGGGGCACCAGCATCATGGACGACCCCCGATACACCGACACGTCGGGGTTGGTGATGAGCATGACAATGAGGAACTCGGCTCTGGGATAGTTGGAGGCGAACCACTTCTCCCCGTTGATCACCCACTCGTCGCCGTCCCTATGAGCAGTGCAGGTGAAGTGGTTGGGATCGGACCCGCCTTGGGGCTCGGTCATGGAGTAGCAGGTGGAGATCTCCCCGGCCAGCAGTGGCTTGAGGTACTTCTCCTTCTGCTCGTCGTTGGCGTAGTGGGCCAAAATCTCCGCGTTGCCCGAGTCGGGCGCCTGGCTGCCGAATGCCGAGGGACCGAACGTGGAGCGGCCCAGGATCTCGTTCATCAGCGCCAGCTGCACCTGGCCGAATCCCATGCCCCCCATCTCTGGCTTGAGGTGACAGGCCCACAGCCCTCGGTCCTTCACCTTCTGCTGGATACGGCGCAGATGCGACTGCACCTCGTCGTCGGTCTTGTCGAACGGCGACCGCCCCCGGAAATAGTGATCCAGCGGCTCGATCTCGGTGTGCATCAGCTCGGTGAGCCAATCCAGGTGGTCTTGAAACTCAGGGTCAGTAGAAAAATCCCAGGCCATGCTCCGACACTAGTGACGGTGCGCTTGGTCAGCGAATAGGGGCTAGTAGATGGGGGCTAGGTGGATGGGGAAGGCGTCGCGGATACGGGCGTCGGCCTCGGGAGTGATGTGGTCGGGCTTGGGGCCGCTGAGCACTCCGGTTACGTAGTCGTGGGCCACCTCGTCCATGAGCCGGGCACCGGCGTCCACCCAGTCGTCGGGGCTGAGGCGGTCTCCGATTAGGGGATATATGTACTCGGTCTGCATGAGCGAGAGGGTTTGGGAGTGGCCGAGGAAGTGCCCTTCACCCTTCACCACGTCGGCGATCACTTGGGCTGACAGCGTCTCCGGTGTGATCTCAATGCCCCGCACCGTGCGGTTGATGGAGCCCAGCATGTCGTTGTCGATCACCAGCGCTTCCAGCGAGCAGGCCATGATGCTGGCCAGCATCCCGGCCGTCTCGTTGATCATGTTGGCCCCGGCGTTGGCCGCCAGGGTGATGGCGTTGGCCTTCTCGGCACCGGCCTGGTTGTCGGGCAGCTTGGAGTCGGCCATGCCGGCCGCCACTCCAGACGGAAGGCCCAGGTAATTCACCACCTGAGCGGCAGCGGCGTTGATGATCGCCTCCTCGCCGCTGCCCCCGCTCATCGCCCCGGTACGCAAATCAGACACGAACGGCCACATGCCCATCACGCAGGGATGGCCGGGTAGCACCAGGTTGACCGCGGTCAGCGCGGCCAGGCACTCGGCCAGGGCTTGGACCAGCGAGCCGGCCAGCGCCGCTGGCGAGGTGGCGCCGGCCTGCCCGGCCGACAGCAGGTTGATAGGCATGCCCCGGCGGGCCTGTTCCATCAGGCACAGGGCCGAATCCTCGGCGAATCGCAGCGGGGGCACCACGAAGGTGTTGTTGGCAATACTGAAGGGACGGCGGGCAAACTCCCCCTCAGCCCCCAGTGCCATGTCGAACAGGTCTACGCATTCGTGCACGTGGTCGGGTTGGAACATGGCCGTGCCCAGAGGCTTGGTGGTGCCGGCCAGGATGGCGTAGGCGGTGTTGATGTCCAGCTCCCGAGCGGTCTCCATGTCCCGGGCCACCAGCGTGCGCACGAACACGTGGATGTTGTCGAGGGTGTCGACGATCCGGGCCACGTCGTAGAGGTCGGCCAGGTTGCTGGGGCGGAAGCGCTTGGTGTCGTGGTCGAGCATCATCACCGCGGCACCGCTGGTGCAGAAGTGAACCCGGTTTCCACCGATCTCCACTCCCCGGTCGGGATCGAAGCCGTACAGGGTGAACTCCTTGCAGGCGCCGTCCACCGCTCGACGGACAAGGTCGGGGGGGAATCGCAGCCGGTCGTCGTCGTCCATCCGGCCTCCGTTGGCGGTGACCACGTCGATGATCTCGGGGGTGGCTTGGCCCATGCCCAATTCGGACAGCAGGCCGAGGGCGGCCTCGAACACATCGTCGCACTGACCCTCGGACAAGGGCCTGTAGGCACCTCCGGGCATCCCCGGCCACACCGCTCGGGCGTCTTCGGCCGGCGGGGCCTCCCGCATGGCTACTCGGGCCGCTCGTCCTCCTGCTCGCCTCGCCATATCACGCCCTCGGTTTCTCGTTGTCAGGATCGTAGGCCGGGCCGTCGAGCACCATTGCCGGTCGTCGGTCGCTCATCAGCTGCACCTCGAATCGAGTGCCCGGTGCTCTGTACTGGGGTTTCACATAGGCGAAGGCCAGGCCGCGCCCGGTGGTGTGTCCCCAAGTGCCCGATGTGGTCAGCCCGATGAGATCGTCGCCGTCGTACACCGGCTCGTTGCCCCGGCAGTCGTTGTCGGTGGTGTCCACCTCGCAGTACACGAGGATCATCTCGATGTCGTCGCCCAAGGCCAGCCGCTCCTCGGAGGCCGCCTTGCCCTGGAACTCGCCCGACCAGTCCACGAAACGGCCCAGGTCGGCCTCCACCGGGGTGATCTCAGTGGTGAGCTCAAAGCCCATCGCCTTGTAGGCCTTCTCGATGCGCATGGTGTTCATGGCGTAGGCGCCGTAGTGGACCATGCCGAGGGGCTCCCCCGACTCCACCAAGGCGTCGTACAGCTCGGCAGTGTGCTCCTGGGAGTGGTGCAGCTCCCAGCCCAGTTCGCCCACATACGACACCCGCAGGGCCAGACACGGCACCCCTGCCACCGCGATCTCCTGGCCAGTGAGCCAGCGGAACCCGGGAGCCTCCAGCTCGGCGTCGGTGAGCGGGGCCAGGATCTGGCGGGACAGGGGGCCCGACACCGCCAAGATGCCCATGTCGTCGGTTCTGTCGACAACGGTCACGTCCTCACCGTTGGCGACATGGTGGGCCAGCCAGTCCCGGTCGTGGAACTGCCCCACGATGGCGGAGTTCAGATAGAACCGGTCGGGGGCCAGCCGGGTGATGGTCATCTCGGTCTCGATGCCGCCCAGGGTGGTCAGGAAGTGGGTGAGCCGCATCCCGCCGTCTTTGGCCGGCATGCGGTTGGCGGTCAGGCGGTCGAGAAGGGCCTCGGCGTCGGCCCCGGTCACCTCGAACTTGGAGAAGGCGGTGAGATCGGCGATGCCGGCCCGCTCCCGGGTGGCCCGGCACTCGGCCCCCACGATGTCGAAGGCATTGGAGTGCCGGAAGGTGTGGGCTTCGGGCTCGCCGTAGTACTGGGGGCGCTCCCAGCCGAAGATCTCCATCCACTGGGCCTGCCGGGCGTCGAGCCGGTCGTAGATGGGGTCGGTCTTCTGCGGACGGCCGGCGAAGCGCTGCTCGCCGGGCAAGCGGGTGGCGTACATCTCGTGGAACTCATCGATGGCCTTCTCGATGGCGTACCGACCGGTCGGCCCGCAGTGATCGCCGAACCGGCGGGGGTCCATCTCGGCCACGTTGATCTCGGTCTGGCCGTGCACCATCCACTGGGCCAAGTACTTGCCCGCGCCCGGACCCTGGGTGATCCCGATGGACGCCCCCGCGCACAACCAGTAGTTCCGCAGCCCGGGAGCCGGTCCCATGAGGTAGCCGGAGTCGGGGGTGTGGGTGATTGGCCCGCTGACCACGGTCTTAATCCCGGCGTCGGCGAAGGCGGGGATCCGCTTACCTGCCTCGATCAGCCACGGCATGAGCTGGTCGAGGTCGGGCGGTGTCAGGTAGAAGTGCTTGTCCCAGTCGATGCCCTCCAGCCCGTAGGTTTGGGCGTTTTCCCGCTCGTAGGGGCCGACCAGCAGCGAGTCGATCTCGCGCCGGTAGTAGGCCGACGCTCGGGGGTCGCGGATCACCGGCGGGTCGAAGTCGCCCAGTTCCTTCATCTCGGCCATGGGCTCGGTGATGAGGTACTGGTGGATCACCGACACGATGGGCACGTCCAGGCCCACCATGGCGCCGAGCTGGGGGGCGTAGCACCCGGCCGCGTTCACCACGTGCTCAGCCACGATGCGGTGGGTCTCGCCGCCCACCTCGCAGACCAGTTCCCAACGGTGGTCCGGGAGCTGGTTCATGTCGGCAACCAGCGTGTTGCGATAGACCTCGCCACCCAACTGCCGGGCCCCTTTGACCATGGCCTGGGTCACACTGGACGGATCGGTCCAGCCGTCGTTGGGGGTCCAGCACCCCATCAACACGTCGGACACGTCCATGAACGGCCAGTGGTCGAGGATCTCCTTGGGCTCAATCAGGTGGTTCTCCACCCCCACCAGATCGAGCATCCCGCTCACGTAGCGGAACCAGTCCACCTGATGGCGGTCGAGGGCCAGGCGAATGGCCCCGGTGCCGTGCCAACCGCTGGCCAGTCCAGTCTCGGCTTCGATGCTGTCGTAGAGCTCGGGGGCCACCTGGTGGCACTTGGCCATGTTCAGACTGCCGATGAAGTGAGGGATGAGGCCCGCGGCGTGCCAGGTGGAGCCCGAGCACAGCTCTCCCTTCTCCACCAGCACGGTGTCGGTCCAACCCTCATGGGCCAGGTAGTAGAAGAGGCCCGCGCCCATGGCCCCGCCGCCGATGATCACAACTTGGACTTCGTCGCGCACCGCTGGCCGCTCCTTGGCTTAGAGTCGAACCCGCTCTTTGCGGGGATCGTAAAACGAACGTATGGATGCGGTGGCGGCGATGGGCACTCCGGCCACCTCGACCTCGAAACGCCCGGCCTCCACCCACTCCTTGGTGACGCCATCGACGCATTCCACATAGCCCAGGGCCAGCGCCCGCTTCTCGGTGTAGCTCCACATCCCGCTGCTGGTGCGGCCCACCAACTGGCCATCGCAGTAGATGGGCTCATCGTGGTACAAGAGCCAATCAGGGTCCTCCAGCCGGAACTTGATGAGCCGCTTGGTGCGGGGTCCCTCCCGCTGAGCGGCCAGCGCGTCGCGACCCCGGAACCCGCCGGCCTTGTCCCAGGCCACTGCGAATCCCAATCCCGCCTCCAACGGAGTGTCCTCATCGGTGATGTCGTGGCCCCAATGGCAATAGGCCGCCTCCATGCGCAGCGTGTTCATGGCGTGGTAGCCGGCATGGCGCAATCCCAAGGGCGAACCAGCGTCCACCACTGCATCGTGCAGAGCCACTGCATTTTCATTGGGCACATAGAGCTCCCAGCCCAACTCGCCCACGTAGGTCATGCGCAGCGCCACGGCCTCCACCCCGGCGAGGCAGAGATCCTGGGCGGTGCCGAATGGGAAGCCGTCGTTGCCGAGGTCGGCGTCGCAAAGCTGGTTCAGCACCGACCGGGAGTTGGGGCCCATCACGCCGAGCACCCCGCAGCGGTCGGTGACGTCTTCGATGACCACATCTCGGCCCCGAGCCGCCCGCCGCAGCCAAGCCCAATCGCGGGTGGCGGTGCCGGCCGAGGTGACCACCCAATAGGAGTTCTCGCCCCGGCGGGTCACGGTGAGGTCGGCCTCGATGCCGCCGCAGTCGTTCAGCCACTGGGTGTACACCGCCCGGCCCACCGGGACGTCCACCTCGTTGGCGCACACCCAGTTGAGCAGGGCCATGGCGTCAGGGCCCTCCACGGTGAACTTGGCGAACGAGGTCTGGTCGAACAGGCCGACCGCGTTGCGGACCGCATCGCATTCGACCTCGCTGGCCTCGAACCAGTTCTGCGGCCCCCAGCTGTAGCGGTATTCCCGCTCTTGGCCGGGAGCGGCGTACCAGTTGGGCCGCTCCCACCCCCCGACCTCCCCGAAAACCGCGCCGGCGGCGTCGATGCGCTCGTGCAGCGGCGACCGGCGGATGTTCCGGGCCGTCTCGTACTGGCGGAACGGCCAGTGCATGGCATACAGCAGCCCCAGGCTCTCGGGGATGCGGGCGTCGAGATAGGCGGGCTCGCACTGGAATCCGAATGAGCGGCGGATGTCCACCATCGAGAGGTCCATGGGCGGGTGGTCGTCGACGATCCAGTCGGCCAGCACCCAGCCCACCCCGCCGGCCGACTGGATGCCCACCGAGTTGAACCCGGCGGCCACGAAGCAGCGGTCCACCTCGGGTGATTCGCCCAAGTAGTACACCCCGTCGGGGGTGAAGGCCTCGGGACCGTTGAAGAACAGCTGCAAGCCCGCCTCCCCAAGCACGGGCATGCGATGGATGGCCCGCTCGAATATCGGGCCGACGTGTTCCCAGTCCTCGGGCAAGGTCTTGAACTGGAGGTCTCGGGGAATGCCGTCGAGATTCCAGACCTTGCCCCGGGGCTCGAAGAAGCCGGCCATCAGCTTGCCGGTCTCCTCTTTGAAGTAGGTGTAGTTGGACGGGTCGCGCACCGTGGGCATGTTGGGATACGCCCCCTCGACGGGTTCGGTGACGATGTAGAAGTGCTCGCAGGCCTGCACCGGCACGCTCACCCCGGCGGTAGCAGCCAGCTGGCGGGTCCAGATCCCGGTGGCCAACACCACGGTCTCGGCCTCTACCCGGCCCGCCTCAGTGTCCACCCCTACCGCCCGGCCGTCTTCCACCACCACCCCGGTCACCGCGGTGCCCTGGACGATCCGGGCGCCTGCGGCCCGAGCCCCCTTGGCCAGCGCCATGGTGGTGTCCACCGGGGAGGTCACGCCGTCTCGGGGAATGAACAGTGCGCCCACCAAGTCGTCGATGTTGAGCAGCGGGCACAGCTCGAGGGCCTCGTCAAGGTCGATCTGGCGGATATCCACTCCCACGGTCCGGGCCATGGACATGCCCCGCAACAGCTCCTCCCACCGCTCCTCATCGGCGGCCACCGAGATGGAGCCCGGCGCCCGATAGCCGGTGGCCTGGCCGGTTTCCGCCTCGAGCTCTTCGAACAGCTCGGCCGAGTAGGTGGCCAGACGGGTGAGGCTGTGGCTGGACTTGAGCTGGCTCACCAACCCCGCGGCGTGCCAAGTGGTGCCACTGGTGAGCTGGCCCTGCTCGATGAGCAATACGTCGGTAACCCCGCGGCGGGTGAGGTGGTACGCGATAGAACAGCCGACGATCCCACCACCGACGATCACCACCTGGGCCCGATCGCCGAGATCAGCCATCACACCTCATAAGCGCTCCAGTGCTACAAGGTTTTCTGCGAATTTACCGAAGCCCTGGCCTCGCAGTAGGTGGTGAAGAAGGTCTCGCGCTACAAAATTGCCAGGGGATTCACCGGCGAACCGGTGCCGTAGCGTAGCACCAGCGGAGCGCATACGTATTGAAATTCCCAGCGGCCCAGTTCGGCACAACGAGCAGCCGCCGCCTCGAAATCGGCGTTGTCGATGATGGGCATTCCCATGTACGGCAACAGGATGTGGTGGACGTGCAACGCGATGCGGATGGGCAGCGGGTTGGGGATGCCCTGGTCGTCTTGGGGGGCGTCTTGGAAGTCCCAGGTCAAGCAGGACGCGTCGGTCTCATAGAGGAACTCGATAGCTGAGGCGTGAACCCCGGCGTTGGAGCCCATCCCCTGTGAGGTTCCGGTCTTCTCGAAGTACACGTCCATGCCGCTGCGGATGCACACCGCGTCGCCCGGTTGGGGCTCAATGCCCTGGGCTGCGGCCACATCGGCCAGCTCCCACCCGTGGACCGGCTCGCCCGGCGCTACATAGTCGGTGCCCCGGAAACGGGGGACGTCGTAGAGCACGCCTCGGGTGACGATGCCGTCGCGCCAAAAGTCGATGGTGCCGCTGTGCTCGGCCGGCATCGGGGGTTTGGCGAACTCCTTCCCGTTCCAGAACTTGCCCCCGCCATCCACCGGCAGGTGGCACAGTGCGTCGATGTGGGTCTGCACGAACCCGTGGATGAACATCCCGAAGTAGTCGGCCATGGCCCCCGAGTCGCCAGCCCCCACGAAGTGGTGGGCCGGATAGGGATTGGCCGGTCCGGCATGGGTGTCGATGGGCCGGCTCATCGACACCGCTTCCCCGGTCTGCACCAGGGCGGCCGCGGCTCGCCGGGCTTCAGGGGTGATGTGATTGAGAGTCCCCAACTCGTCGTCGTCGCCCCATCGGCCCCAGTTGCAGAACCGCTCCCGGTAGGCGGCGTACTCTTCCGCAGTCGGCGGCGTGCGATCACTTAGTCCCATAAGGCAGTCTCTATCACAGCGACCGCCCGGGGGTTGCTAGGACAGGGCCACTGGTAGGCGGCTCAGGCCTCGCAGGGTGATGCGGGGCTTCCAGGGAGGGTCGACTTCGGTCGGGGTCCAGGTTTCGAAGCGGTCGAGCAGGCCAGCGAGCACCACTTGGCCTTCGAGGCGGGCTAGCGAGGCGCCCAGGCAATAGTGGATGCCCGAGCCGAACGACAGCAGCGGTGTTTCCTGTCGACCGATGTCGAACCGATCGGGGTTGTCGATCACCTCGGGGTCGCGGTTGGCCGCCCCCAAGAGCATCAGCACCATGCTTCCTTTGGCGATGGCGTGCCCGCCTATCTCCACGTCCTCGAAGGTGTAGCGGGCGTCCACCTGCACGGGAGGCTGATAGCGCAGCACCTCGTCCACCGCGCCGGGCACCAGCGACCGGTCGGCCCGCAGCCGGGCCAGCTCATCGGGATGCCGGATGAGCGTGTCGACCATGTTGCCGATCAGGTTGGTGGTGGTCTCGAAACCTGCGGCGTAGATCAGCGACAGCGTGAGCCCGATCTCTCGCTGGGTGAGCCGGTCCTCGCCGTCGCTGGCCGCAATCAGCGCAGATAGCAGGTCGTCGCAGGGCTCGGCTCGCCGCCAATCAATCAGATCGTCGAAGTAGGCCTTCACCTTGGCTCCCGAGGCCTCGGCTCGTTCCTGCTCTTCGAGGCTTTGGTTCGGCTCGAGGGTACCGGCCAGGTCCGACACCAGCGGCCGCAGCCAATCGCGGTCGGACCGGGGAACCCCCACCAGTTCGCTGATGACGTTGGCTGGCAGGGGAAAAGCCAACTGATCGATCAGGTCTCCCCCACCGGAGGCGGCCAGCGAATCCAGCAGCTCGGCGGTTATCTCCTCGACCGCGGTCCGCAGACCTTCGACCCGTCGGGGTGTGAAAGCCCGGCTCACAAGCGAGCGGAGGCGAGTGGGTCAGGTGGGTTCAAGAACAGGAAGGTCCGCTCTTCGTTGGGAGTTCGCACCCTCTCAGCGGTGAGCGTCGGAACCTCGTCTCCGGGTTCCGCGTTGCCCATCCGGGGATCTCGCAGCGCCATCCGACAGTCCTCGTACCGGGTGAGCACCCAATAGTCGGCGAAGCTCAGCTTGTGCACCGGAGCCGTCTCCCGAAGTTCCCGCAGCAGCGGATAGGGATCGGCGTACACCTCCGGAACGGTGATGATCCGAAGCAGCAGCTCGTCGCTCATGGGCGGGGGCTGTGGACCCGCCCGAAGGTATAGGCGTCAGGCCAACCCCGCTCGGCGAGATTGGCCTCTTGGCGGGCGATGGCGGTGGGAATGTCGGCCTGTTGCCAGCCATCCACCAGCGACTCGCCCATCAGGTCGAGCACCGGCCGGTTGAGCTCCACCAAGAGTTGGAGGCTGAAGGCGATGCGGCCGGTGAGCACATCGGGATCGCCGGCGAGCAGGGCCAGGGCGGCCTCGGCCATGGTCTCCAGCGGCTCGTACATGTCCTCGTCAATCCATCCAGCCTCAACCAGCGCGGGGGTGGCTATGGCGGCCTGGGGAGTGAGGGCGTTCACCGACACTCCCTGGCCCTCGCATTCGCTGGCAGCAGACACGGTCAGCTTGTTGAGAGCTGCCTTGGGCGCTCCGTAGACAAAGCCGGCCTTGGAGGGCTTGCTGGTGGGGAACGGAGGTCCGGGAGGCAGTTCGGCGGAAAAAGTGGTGAGGTTCAAGATCGACCCGCTGCCCCGCTCGCGCATGCCGCCAATGACCGCTTTCATCAGCTCCCAGGGCGCCCAAAGGTTCACTTGCAGGCTCAGCTCAAGCTGCTTGGGGCTGACCTCCTCGAACGGGCGGTAGCCATTCATCGCGGCGTTGTTAACCAGCAGGTCGATGGGACCGAACGCCTCCACTGTCTTGGGCACCAACTCCGTGCGCGCGCCGTTGGGATCGCTGAGGTCGGACGGAAGCACCAGGCACTCCCCGCCGAACGAATCGATGCGCTCTTTGGTAGCGGCCAAACCCTGCTCGTCACGGGCGGTGATGGCCACCCGGGCCCCCTCGGCGGCCAAGCGCAGCGCGATCGCCGTACCCGTGCCTCCCTTGCTGGCCCCGGTGACCAGCGCAACCTTGCCCTCACAAGCCCGTTCTGCCATAGCCTTGCCTTCCGATAGGAAATTATGTGCGAGCCTACGCCGACGAGTTGACCCGAGGACTACTAACAACGTGACCGACAACCAACTTCAACCACGCCGAGCCCTCTCCCTGCTGCACACGTCGGACTGCCACCTGGGCACCTCACCAGCCCGACGGCAAGAAGCCGCCTTTGCCGCCGCCATGGATCTGGCCATCTCTGAGGAGGTGGACGCAGTCATCATCTCCGGAGACCTGTTCGACCACAATCGGGTGGGCGACGACGTGCTGAGCTGGGCCGCCGATCAACTGGCCCGGCTGTCGTGCCCGGCGGTGATGATCGCCGGCAATCACGACGCCCACCCGGAATCGTCGGTACTCCACCGTTTCAGCCCCCACATTGAAGACCTCCCGATCACCATCCTCGATTCCCTGGAGGGAACCACCACTCACCTCTCCGAGCTGGAACTCACCGTCTGGGGCAAGTCGATGGACGACCACCATCCCGGCTTCCACCCCCTCGACGGACTTCCGGACCGCCCGGAAAAGGGCTGGTGCGTGGCAATGGGCCACGGCCTGGTCATGGACGACGAGACGCCGTCGTACCGCTCGTCCCCCATCTACCCCAGCCATCTCGACGCCCTCGACTGGGACTACGTCGCCCTCGGCCACATCCACCGCCACATGGTGATCCGGGAATCACCATCGGTGGTCGCCTACTCCGGCGCCACCGCGGAATCGCTAGAGGGCGACCCCGCCGTGCTCCTCGTCACCCTAGACCCCGACTCCGGCGTCTCCCTGAGCTTGCGGGAGCTTGACAAATGCCAAGGCGAGAGCGCCGCTAAGTGACTTTTGGTATCTGATCGGATACAATTTGTTCTATGAATGCGGCCGAGGTGATCCGCACTGTCCGACTACGGGCCGATCTCACGCTGCGGGCGCTGGCCGCCCGGGCTGGCACCTCTCACTCGGCAATCGCCGCCTATGAGTCGGGAGCCAAAACCCCGTCGGCCTCCACCCTCGACCGCATTGTTCAAGCGGCGGGGTTCGCTCTCGACCGGGAGCTCAGCCCCCGGATGCGGGGCAGCGACCAACTCGACAGGGGCACCGAGCTGGCCGCCGCCCTTGAATTGGCCGCGGAGTTTCCCGCCCGCCACTCCCCCACGCTCGGGTTCCCCGTGTTCGGACGATGAAGCTGGTCGAGCAGGTCGTCGACCTTCATCGGGCTTTGGACGACGCCGACATTCCTCACGCCTTCGGCGGCGCACTGGCCCTGGCGTGGTGTACCCAGCAGGCCAGAGCCACCATCGACATCGACGTAAACCTCTTCATCAGCATAGACGAGATCGACCGGGCCCTGGCCGGCCTCCCCGAAGGCATATCGATCACCGACGCCAACCGGCGCGAGCTAGAGGCCGACGGTCAGAGCCGGCTGTGGTGGGATGCCACTCCAGTGGACATCTTCTTCAACACCACCCCATTCCACGAGGCTGCCGCCAGCCGAGCCCGATTCGAGCAATTCGGCGGCACAGAGATTCCCTTTCTCGCCTGCCGTGACCTAGCCGTGTTCAAGGCCTTCTTCGACCGAACCAGAGACTGGGCCGACCTTGAGGACATGAGCGCAGCCAGCACCCTGGACCACGAGGCCGTGCTCGGCGTACTCGTCCGCTACCTCGGCGGCGAAGACCACCGAGTCGCCCGCCTCCGAGCCCTCGCCGACTAGGGGTAACTGTCATCGGGGTTCACTACGATTTGATTCGTGACGGAGCGACGCAATCCCCCCGGTCGCCCCGCCGACACGCCCCAACACATTTGGCGACAGCAAATGGACGCCATCCGGGCCCGCACGGTGCCCGAACGGCTTGAGGAATGGCGGCAACTCAATGAAGCTGGCGCGATCATGGAGGAGCAGTCGGTGCGCAATCGCCACCCCGAATACAACGACCGCGAGGTCTTTTTGGCCCTCGTCGTTTCGCGCTATGGCGAGGAGCTTGCCCTTGAAGTGTGGCCTGACTCTGTGGGAATAGAACCCTGATCGAGCTCACTGCCGCGCTAAACCACACCATCGGTGCTCTTGAGGCCGCAGATGTGGACTACATCGTGGTCGGCTCGACGGCCGCGGCAGCTTGGGGGGTGGCTCGAATGACTCGCGACGTGGACATCGTTGTCCTCTTGGCCTCCGATTCCGCCGAGACCATGCTCGAAGCTCTTCGAGCGAGTGAGGTCTACTTTCCAGAGTTAAATGCTCGTCAGGCAGTCCAATCCGGAGGGTCCTTCAACATTCTTCACCCGCAGAGCGGCGGCAAGGTCGATTTATTCGCCGTTCTAGCCTCCGATGCCTTCACCCAGTCCCGAATAGCCCGGAGGGTCCGCGCCCAAGTTCTCGGCGTAGAAGCATGGATTGCCACGCCCGAAGACGTCGTGTTGGCCAAACTGCGGTGGCGCCTCGATTCGCGCTCTGAGACCCAGTGGCGAGACTGCGTCGAGATCGCTGCTGTCAACGACCTCGATCGCGATTACATGCAGAAATGGGCACCCGAACTCGGCGTAGAGACAGACTTGGCCGACCTGCTTGATGGCTGACCCCGAGATGCCCCCCTCAGGGCCTGCCGACGCCGGGGACGGTGACGTCGGTGGCGTAGATGGCGCCGGTTTTGGCCGCGGTCACCACTTCTTTCTTCCAATCGTCGGCGGCGCAGATGAGCAGCGTGCGGCGGTCGTCGCCGCCGAGCACGCAAGCCACCGGCACTTTGGGAGCCATGTCGTAGGAGTCGGTCACCTCGCCTCCGGGCAGCACCCGGAACACTCGCAGACCCAGGGGATCGGCCACCCAAACCGCGCCCTCGGCATCCAGGCAGATGCCGTCGGGCGGTGCCACCGGCAGCTTGCCGGACTCCGGCACCAACTCGGCGTAGACCCGGCGGTTGGACAGAGTGCCATCGGGCGCCACATCGAACGCCGTGAGCCGGGACGCCGCGCTCTCGGCCACGATCAACGTCTTCTCATCGGGGGTGAGGATGTGCCCATTGGGGGCCTCCATCTCCGGTGCGCCCACGCTCACCGATCCGTCGGGAGTCACCCGGAAGGTCTGGCCGGTGAACCGATCACCCCCAGCGTGAATCCTCTGGCCCATGTCGCCGATGTAGGCGGTGCCGTCGGAGCGCACGATCATGTCGTTTATGTCTCCGATGGCCAGCGCCGACAGGTCGGCGTGTTCCACCATCGAGCCGTCGGGCTCTTGGCGCAGCAGCTTCTGGGTGGTCATGGCCACCACCAACAGCCGGCCATCGGGCAGCCAGCCCAGCCCAGAGGGGTCGTCCCAGTCGACTACCGCCACCGTCTCGGCGTTGCCGTCCATGTCGGTGCGGACCACCCGGTGGGCGTGCATGTCGGAGAACCACAGCGCGCCGCCGCGCCAACGGGGGCCCTCGGAGAAGTTGAGCCCGTCCAAGATCGTGTGCATCAGTTAGCTCCTCATCGCCTTGCTTGCAGACGAAATGGCACAATAGCCCCATGAGCATGACCCTCACCCCCGGCATCGACGCGAAAGAGTCTTACGAGACCATCCAGGTGTCCCGTATCGGCGGGTCGCTGGGGGCGGTGATCTCCGGGGTGGACCCCCGCGACGATCTGACCGACCAGCAGTTTGCCGAGATTCACGAGGCATTGCTCCGCCACGAAGTGATCTTCTTCCGCAACGTGCCCATGAGCGCCGAGGCCCAATTGGAGTTGGCCTCCCGCTGGGGCCAGCCCAGCATTTACCCGCTCCAAGCGCTGATGGGGGTAACCGAGCCCAATACATCGGTGATCCGGGACGACGCCGACAGCCTGCCCACCACCGACAACTGGCACACCGACGTGACCTGGATAGAGGTGCCCCCCAAAGTCGCCCTGCTCCAGTCGCTGGTGGCACCGCCCTTCGGCGGCGACACCATGTGGTGCAGCATGACCTCGGCCTACGACGCTCTGTCGGAATCGATGCGAAACATGATCGACGGTCTGGAACTCCACCACTCCAACTATCCCCAGTACTGCACCAACATGGCGGAGAAATCAGGAAGCTGGGACTTGGTGCCCCTACTGAGAGAGGCCTACCCCGGCGTGAACCACCCGCTGGTGCGAACTCATCCCGAGACCGGGCGGCGGGCGCTGTACGTGGCCACCAACTTCCAGCAGTATGTGGTGGGGCTGTCCGAGAATGAGAGCACGGCTCTGCTCGACTTCCTGCTGCGCCACATCAACCAACCCCGCTTCCACTGCCGGTGGTCGTGGACCGAGGGCGATCTGGCCATTTGGGACGAGCGGTCAACCAACCACCGGGGCGTGTCCGATCACTATCCCGAGGTTCGAGAGGTACGCCGCTGCACCGTGGACGGCGACCGCCCCTACTTCGACCCCTCGGTGCCCTACCGGCCCAAAGCCGCCTACCAACCCCAGTAGTCGCCGCCGAAGCGCTCGTCGCGCTCGGCCAGCGCGCCCTTCATGCCCTTTTCTCGGGACGTACCGTGAAAGTCGAACTCGTCGGGGCCTCTGCGTGTACCCATCACGAACAGGGGATGTACGCCATAGTGGGGGGTGAACGACTGGCCGATACCGAGGATGTCATAGGCCATGTGAGCCACCGTGCGGCCGGTGGCGATACCATCCCGGGGCAGGCTGGCCAGGGCTCCGGTGAGCTGGGCCACCGCTTCATCCAAATCCTCAGAGGGCACCACTCGGTTGACCAGGCCCAACCGCTCGGCCTCCGCGGCGTCGAACTTTCGCCCGGTCACCACTAGCTCGTTGGCCCGCTTCAGCCCGATCTGAGAGGCCAGCATGGGATAAAGCCACGAGGTACCCGCCGAGCCGAACCGCTCCTCGGGCAGTCCGAACGTTGCATCGTCGGTCACCACCGCGAAATCGCTTACCAGCATCAAGTACAGCCCGGCGCCGATGCACGGGCCGTGGACTCGGGCCACGATGGGCTTGGCCGAATACAGCAGGTCGCGCATCACCCAGGCCCGGCGGCGCAGACCGGCGACGGCGAACCGTCCGCCCTTGGTCTCGGCTCCCCCGTAGAAATCGTCGGGGCTGGACAAGTCGAACCCCGCGGTGAACCCCCGGCCCGCTCCGGCCAGCACGATGCACTTCACGTCGTCGTCGGCCTCGGCCTGGCGAACGAAGGCCACAATCTGGTCGAACATCTCGTCGGTCAGGGCGTTGAACACCTCTGGTCGATTGAGGGTGATCGATGCCACCGCCCCGTCCGATTCGTACACCACTTGGTTGTCTGCCATGTTCCCTATCCTGCCGGACGACGGTCGTTCCCGCCGCAGGATAGGAGGAACAAGCCCGTCGCCCCCCTTGTTCTTCTAAACGTGAGCACCCCCCCACCAGGTTGGCCCGGCATCAGTCACCGGATCCACGGCGCACACCCAGCGGCGGTTCAGTCGTTGTCGATGATGGTGCCAGTGGCCGTGTTGTTGTCGGCAATTGCTGCGCCGTCGGCGCCGGTGAGCTCTATCTCCAGGGTTTCTTCGCCCTCGCGCTGAGTGTCGTCGATCACCATGATGACGATGCTGCCGTGCGTATGGCCTGCCCAGATCGTTGCCCGGCTAGAGCCGCCGTGGTGGTCCGACGGCAACGTGGTGCCCAAGTGGACCCGGTAGTGGACTGTGATGTTGTGGTGGGAGGGCTTATCGAGCGAGATGCGGAACTCCAGCAGCGAGAACCCGGCGAGCTCGCCCTCGACAACCGACGCATCGGAAACCGACACCACCGGCAAATCCGCGGGGGTCGGGTCGTCGTCATCGGCAACGGCCACGCTCGCAGTGCCGTGGGCGGATGAGACGGTGTAGCCGTCGCCGCTGTTCACGGTCACCGTGACCGACCCGTCGGGCTCGTCAGCGCCGTCATCGGATGTGGACACCGTCACAGTGACGCTGCCTCTGGTGGGCACCGTCACCGTCCGAGAACCCGTCGAGGCCTCGAAATCGCCGGACTGGGCCACCGACACGCTCACCGCCAGCGGCGCGGTCGGCGCCGGGCTCGCCGACACCGTGAACGAAGCATCTGCGCCCTCGGTCACCCCGCTGCCCGCGGTCACGCTGATCTCCGGCACCGCCGGCGGCGGGTCGTCGTCATCGGCCACGGCGACGGTGGCCGAGCTTTGCGTCGTGGAGACGGTGTAGCCGTCGCCACCGTTCACGGTCACTGTGACCGACCCGTCGGCCTCGTCGGCATCATCGTCGGACGTGGACACGGTTAGCGTCGCGGTACCACTCGTGGACACGGTCACCGTGCGCGAACCCGTCGCAGCGCCGTAGTCGCCCTGCTGGGCGACCGTGACGCTGACCTGAAGCGGCGCGGCCGGCGCCGGGCTCGCCGACACCGTGAACGTGGCATCGCCGCCCTCTGTTGCCCCGTTACCCCCGGTCACGCTGATCTCAGGCGTCACCAGCGGCGGGTCGTCATTGTCGAGCACCGACGTGGTCTCCGTCGAAGGCTGGCCGACGGTGTAGCCGTCCCCGGCATTCAGCGACAGCGACACCGAGCCGTCGGGTTCGTCAACATCATCATCTGTGGTGCTGAGCGTCAGCGTGGCGGTGCCGCTCGTGGGAATGGTGACGGTCTGAGAGCCGGTGCCTACGCCGTAGTCGCCGGCCTGAGCAACGGTGACGCTGACCTGAAGCGGCTCAGACGGCGCCGGTGCCGCCACCAGCGTGAAGGTCACGTCCTGGCCCTCCTCGCCGCTCGCCGCTCCGCCGATGCTGACTTCCGGATTGGCGGGGGGCGGGTCGTCATCATCATCGGCCACGTCATCATCGTCGGCCACGTCATCATCATCGGCCACGTCGTCATCATCGGCCACCTCGGCGGTGGCCGTGCCCTGGCTGCTGGAGACGGTGTAGCCGTCGCCGGCTTTGACGCTCACGGTCACGGAGCCGTCGGACTCGTCCGCATCGTCGTCAGATGTCGCCACGGTCAGCGTGGCAGTGCCGACGGTGCCGACGGTGACAGTTTGCGGGCCCGTCGAAACCCCGAAATCGCCGCTCTGGGCGACCGTCACATCTACCGACAGCGACTGTGCGGGCGCGGGGCTGGCCGACACGGTGAACACCGCGTCGCCGCCCTCGGTGACCCCGCCGCCCGAGGTCACGCTGATCTCCGGTGGAGCGGGGACAGCCTCCGTCACCGTGAAGCGCATCGGCACCTTCGTGGTGCCGGCACCGCTGTCCGTTACCGTCAGCTCGAACTCGTACACGCCGTCGCCATTGGCGTCGGCCGGCGCGTGGTAGTCCTGGGCCTCGAAGACAAGCAGGTCGGCAAAGCCATACAGCTTGAAGTGGTGCGTGTCGGGGCCCGCGAAGGTGAAGCTGATTTTGCCTCGGGGTTGCGAATACTCCAGCACCACCACATGGATCTGTTTTTCCGACACGGTGTGTGCGGTAGGGGTAAGCAAGCTCGGGCCCACCGAGCCGTTGTCCCCCCCGCTGATCGGGGCCGTGAAGATCCAGGGGCGGGCCTGTTTGATGGCCAGCGTGTTGTCGG
>VYEX01000075.1 GCA_009842675.1 Acidimicrobiia bacterium
CAGCCCAAACCATCTACAATGAACTCTGTCGCGACCACCGATAGAGCTTGCCGTGCTAGTCCGAATAATGATTGTTATTTGCCTTTGTATGAAGGAAAAATGATCTCGTCATTCGATCATCGAGCGGCAAACGTTGTAAAGAGTTCTACGGCGTTGCTTCGTAAGAACCAACCTCGGTATTTGACTTCGGATGACAAAGCTGATCCTTGTAACACTGTTAAATCACTCGAATGGATACATGATGCTGTATGCCATGAACGTATAGGTTCGAATCCCGGCTATCTCGTTGGTTTTACCAACATCACTGGTACAACCAACGAACGTACGATGGCATGTAGTGTGCTTCCAGTCACAGCAGTTAGTGATTCCATCATCCTCGTTCGAACATCGAAAGATCCACACTTGCTGTTGGGACTATTGAACTCATTTGCTTTTGATTACTTGGTTCGCCAGAAGGTTGGCGGGAACCATATTTCCTTGTTTTATTTGAAACAACTTCCTGTCTTGCCTCATAGTTTGCTTAGTGACTATTCGAGGCACCTCAAGCCATTGCTATTGGAGTTGGTCTACACAGCCTGGGATATCAGATCTTTCGCGGTGTCTCTCAATTACGCTGGTCCCCCCTTCCGGTGGGTAGAAGAGCGCCGCTCTCTAATTCGCGCAGAACTGGATGCTCTTATGTTCCATCTCTATGGCATCAATCGTCAAGACATCATTGACATCATGGACACTTTTTCTATTGTTAAGCGTAAAGATGATCAGAAATATGGCCAGTTCCGAACCAAGAATTTGATACTTGATCGCTACGACGCCATGACGCGAGCCTTCGAAGTCGCCCATGGCACCCTCACTGACACTCCCAACAGCGCCACCCCACCCCTCGACCAAGCATCCCTCACTCGCTACAGCAATCAATTGTCGAAAGCCCTAGCCGGTCACTACCAAACCAACATCAGCCCCCCACCCGCCGACCCTTCCCAAGCTCACCTGCCCTCAACCCGACCTTCCTGGGCAGATCAGTACTAGGCAGATTTCTCCAGAGCATCTTCCAGAATCTTTAGGAAGAGATTCACTTGTTGCTCCATGAGACCGGCTCGCTCGGGACTGAGCGTGTCGTGCTCTCCATGAGCAGCTTGGTTTCGGACTCCTGCCATTTGTTCGACATCTTTCATTTCCTGCTTGCCGAGCACGTCCGCACTTCTGAGTTCCCTTGCATACGCGGTGATACTGGGTTGGCCAGAGACACTGAGCTCAAGTTCATCCACTGCGGATCGTAGGGCAATTTCTAGGGCCGCCCCACTTAGGACGATCGGTGCCGCTGGTGTGACATTTTGGTCTGAATTCAAGACACGAACCTGTTCCATGAGGTCGGTCGACGCGACCGCGCGAGCACCGAGTGTCTCCGCAATGCGAGGCTTCACCTGACCGGAGTCGACTCCGGCAATCCACTCTATGATGATGTCGGCAATCGCTAGCGCGCAATGCTCCATTACTCCGAGCTTCCATCCGGATTCGAATTCACCATGAGCTGCTTGGGTCCAACGAGAATCAGATCCAGTGAACCGTTCCAAGAAGGCCAGCGCAGCATTAGTGCGAGCACGAATTTTGCTAGTTTCTCGTGGGTTGCTGGCTTCCCAGAAACCACTGTCCTCGTTGAGTGGATCCCGCCAATTTATACTGGAGTTAAGTGCTTTGACGTGAGTGTCAGCCCATGTCAAAATCTGCTTAGTCGATTCCATGGCTCTAGTATGCCTGGGCGACTAGCGCTTTCAGTCCTCTTTGCTGATCAATTAACTGCGAAGTCCGATACCCGATTTAGGCGCCGGTGTTCCGCTGCGGTGGACCGAGCTCAGACTGTAGACGGTGGATAGAAGCCGGGTAGTGGCAGTGCATTGAGTGCAACAACTCGGGCGGTGTCGTCGAGCAGACAAAACGGGACTCGCGCGTTGACGGCGAATGCCGCTGGGGTGGGGAATCGGGTAACGAACAACGCTGCTACTTCCCATGTGCGCTCTGGGTTCTCAGCTCCCAGTGCTTCGGCCATTCCAGAAGCGCTGCTGCGTACGGCTTTGGTTTTCGCAAGCAGCTTGTCCACATGCCCACCCTCTTTGTGGTAGTCGTCAAACAACCGGCGAGCCTGCTGGTGGTAGTACGGCGTGTACTGGTCTTTGACCTCCATTACCCAGACTCGCGATCGGTCGATGTCGAGGCACAATAGGTCTATCTCGCCGGGCAGTTCGACGATGCCGATCTTCCCGGCCTTACGCGGCTTGATATTGGACCGGATGATTAGGTCCGTTTGCTGGAGTGCTGCGGCGCAGTCACGTTCAAGCTGCCGGTTGCGGTCCTGTCTATAGCGGTCCATCGCTACAGCAACTGGGCTGGGGATGCTGTCGTCTGGCCACGGAAACCGCCCGTCCCCCAAGTAATTTCCATAAATCTGGAGCGCCGTTTCCGCGGTCCATGGCAGGACGAAAAGCTCGATCCCTTGCTCAACGAACGGCCGCACGGCAATCCTGGCATCCCTTCTCTCTGTTTCCCAGTGCTCGGAGTCGCGCCGGTCGGCGGCGATGTCGGGACCGCGCAGGGTGAGCCGTTCCAACGCTTGTTGACATTCGTCCTCTGATGCTCCGACAGAAATGGCGACTGCGGCTGCGGTGATGTCCGATGAGGACGCGGTCCCGACGGGGTTGTAGTCGGTGACCTCCCATGTGATCGCTGCCTTCAATACCCCGAAGAGGGCGTCGATCCCGAAGCCAAGGGATGCTCTCATGGCGCTGTCGATACCAGCCATGTCTGGCACCATTTCGGGGATTGACTTTGGCTCCTCATTGTCCGTCGCGGACTGTGCACCGATGGGCACGGGCTGAGGGAACGCTGCTTGCTCCCGATGCATCGCGTGAGAACGAGCGTCGAAGTCTGTCGGCTCATCCGACCATTCAATTTCGACCTCAAAGCGGTCAGAAACAGTGATGGTCGCGTGTTCGAGATTGTGGCGAGCGGACATTCTCTGGAATCCAAAATCGAAGCAGAGGCCGCTGATGGCGAGGGCCTCCTGCCAGATGGCCCGATCTGGTTGTGTCTCACCGTTTGGCGGGCGCGCGAGCACTTCCTCGACGATGAGCGCGATTTCCCGCGATCGTTGGGCCACCTCTTCGTATCGGTCGTGCCAGCTCTGAGGGTTACTGTGGACCGGGAATCCTCGCCACATGGCTATCTGGCGGAAGTGGAGTAGGCGTTCGCTGGTTGCATGTTCCAACTGGTCCAGCGCAATTTCCAGCAGGGCTTGTCCGTCGCACTGGTCGAGAAATCGGCGGAGATCGCTGATCAGTTGAGGGTAAACAAGATCTCTTGACAACCCGCCCGCCCTCGGTCCGGCGTACCGTCCCGGCTCTACGCCGGAGTCCCGTAGGCGGAGACCAAGACGATGCAAGGCATCGGCACGTGGGGACGCGTGGGCGGGGATTGGCGGAGGGAGGTGTCGGGAGCTCTGGTAGACCGTTATCTCATCGAAGCGGACAGATGGTGGCGCGGCGTTCCAAGCGGCGAGGAACCTGTCCCTGGACGGCCCGACGGCGAACTGCTTTGAGAGCAGCTTGCCGGCGAGTTGCTCTACTGCGCGGGAGTCTTCGAGCATCGCTGTTTCCACTGCTTGCCGGTCCCAGCCAATCATGAGGGTCCGCTCGTCTCGTTCGGCAATCCACAGGGGTGCGCCTCCGCTGCAGTCGGAGGAGCCATGGGCCAAGCAGATGCTTAAGGACGCGACGCCAGAATCTTCGGCGGCGGCAAGGAACTCTTCTTTGGTGTGCTCGATCCTCAAGGCGATGCCCTCCGCAAGGCTCTCGAGTTCGGCTGCAGCATCCGTAGTGGACGGGTCGGTCTTGGCAACAGCCACTGGAATCGGCCATGCCAGCAGCCTGAGCCAGATACGTCGCCGAATATCTCCCACATGCTTGACACCGCCGTCGTCGTCCTTGTCGATGAGTGGCCACTCGGACAAAGGAGGCAGGTCAAGTTCGAGCAGCGCCTTCTCGGCGGGAGAGCCAGTTGCTGCAGCATCCCATTCAGTTCCAACGCTGAGCTCTGGAGCGAACGCCATCACTTCGAAGGACTCTGCGCCCGTGTGAAAGCTCTTGCCGCTTTGGAGCCACGCCTCCCACCCGTCGGCCAGTTCGGCCATTCTTAGCCGGCCAGTTCTTTCTGGATTGCCCAAGTCCCGGGCGAAGTGCCACAGATCGACCGGCTCCGAGCATGTTCGGGAGAACCACAGTAGGTCTCCCAGCGTTGCGACGGCGCGCTCGCCGCCGGGGTGGAACATCAGGCAATCCTCGGGGGCGGCCGCAAAGTAGAGCCTGGCCACTTCGGCGTCGTTGGCAATCTGAAAAGGCCCGTTAGGGGTTTCGAGCACGGTTTCCGGGGACACTCGGTCGACGCGGCAGGCGCTTATCTCGAACCGCTCGCGAGTGGTTCTCGGAGTGAGCCCGGCGGCGAAGCCGATAACCAGTGCCTGTCGACGCGAGTATGGCAACACGCAATGGATGCCGCTGCCATCTGCAGCCACGACAGGTCCGATGACCGGGTGCCCTGCTCCGACGAGGGCGCGTCCTAGGGCTGCCCCCGCTGCCCCCGCCCAATCTTCCTCGACAGTTGGGTCGATGCAGAACGCCTGGGCGGCGAGGTCGGCGGAGATAGCGTCGAGCGAGTTCACGAGCACCCCGGCGGGCACCGCTACGGCCTGCCCACCGGCTCTTACAGCGATCGTCGTGCCGAACCACGAGATGGGATCGAAGGGCTGAAGCTGTTTCGCTGGCGGCGTGAAGGCTGCCAGCGCTCTAGCTGCCCTTTCAGGGGAAGTGCAAAGGGCGGCCTGCTCGGAAATGGGGCTGAGCCTGCGGGCTGCCCCGATCTCCGCTTCGTTGATGCGGGGATCGTCGCCCGGCATGGCCTGTGGTCCGTCGGGCCACGCCGAGGTAAGTGTTTCGAAAACATGAGAAATCCGGCGGAGCACCAGTTCGACTGTGTCACCCAGCCCGTAGCCGATGCGGGGTACCAATACCGGATCGATGACGGGTGCGAGCAAGCGCAAAAGATCGATTTTCGAGACGATTCGGTAGGGTCCTCCGGGTACGAGCCAGTGAAGATCGCCATTCCAGCGTGCCTGCACTTCTGCCCTTGGGTCGCATGGTGTCCAACCCTCCATCCAGTCCAAATCGGGGTACTCCAGAAGCGCAGCCTCGGCGAGCTTTGGGAGCAGTTCAGGTGATGTGGGCTGCCCGCCCGTGCGCGTTCTACGAATCGCGGAGTCGAATATCAGGGCGAGTGATAGGAGCCGGTGAGAAGCGGTTGGCGAGACAGAAGCCGCTTCGAGCAGGGAAGCAATATCGGAAAGCGACTTGCCCTCAGCCGCGAGGGCAACCGGACCCGACCCGTGCTCTTGTCGCGCCTGCTTCTCCCTACTCTTGCGACCCATAACGAATTACATCCCATCCTGCCCTCGAAACCTGTGGGTACAAGAGTCACTCTCCCAGGCGGTGTAAAGCCTCTGCATGAACCGCCAGATTCCTCTCAGCCTCGGCGAGCCACGAGGTGCTTCGTTGCTGCTCTAGGAAGGCTATGACGATGCGATGGACTATCTCTTCTACGGCGAGTCCTGCTTTCGTAGCCGCGGCCATCAGGGCTGCTTCGCAGTCAGGGCTGAGGTCTAGTTCCACCACCACACCGCCACCCTACCGGCGGCTCTTGCGTAGACCGCAGCCTATTTCGGCTGATGGACATGGGTATGGAGAGGTCACTTGAAGTCCAGAGGCATCAAGGGGCGGAAGAGAGAGTCGGTTTCGGAGCTAGACGGGCCATCGGGTGGGGTCGGGATGAGGGGAGATCGCGGGCCGGGCAGTTCTTGGCACAAAAAAAGGGACCCCGTGCGGTCCGGGGTCCCATCGCCGCGGTATGTCGGCTGCATTCGGCTTGCGCCTACTAGCCGGACCGGCAGGCACTGGAAACTGTAGCGGTGCCGCTACGGGAATTCAACGGTTTTCAAATCAAAGAGATCTGGTTGGTGTAGGGGCGGCGCGCGTGGGTGGCGACGCGTATGCCTTGGGGTATTGCGCGGATAGTGGCGAGGGCGTTGTCGAGTGGCATGAGGTTGGTATCACCCTCGATGGCTCGTCGTCTGACTCCGGCTACCAGGTCTGCGAGTTGGATTGCGTGGGAGCCCTGGGAGCTCGCGTAGTAGACACAAGGGTGTACAGGCAAGCCCCGCGAGACGACGAAACTGGCCACACACTGGCTGGTATGTGCATCGAGGCTGTGGTGGGACCAGTCCGACACGATGAGACCTGTCTCGTTGTGCTCCGCGCACTCAACCGAGAAGTGTTCGACCAGCACTTGGAGTTGAAGCGGTGCAGTGGTGTCGAGAGTCATGGGGTGCTTTAGCTGTCGTTTATCGATGCTGGCTGTGTAGATGGTGCAGTCGAACTGGCCCAGAATGCGCTGGACTTCGGCCAGGAATCTGCGGTTCTTGGAGCGCCGCCACGGATTCGGAGTGATGGTCCGCGAAGCCTTCACTTCCCATTTTCCGGGATCCCCGCGGTCCGGGTAGAAGCGAGACTTGGCACCTGCGATCCGGCGGCTGAGTACTAGGACATCTGCCGAGGGAATGGAGAAGCCCCCGACTACGACTGCCTTGGAGGTGTCACGCATTGAGGGCTTGCCGGAATCGTCGAGAAAGAGGACCCTTGTGCCCGCTCGGCGAGTGCTGGAAGCAGAATACATAGGATAACAATAATATACATGAAAAATTACTAAAATGGAAGATGCCTCGGTGGCAGACTTGTGGATATGATTGAGGCAACCCCGCCGGGGTGAGCAGCCCCGGCCCGACGGCCCCGACTTCGGTCGGGGCTGTTTTTCGTTGGGCACTGCCTTGTCTAGCAATTGGGGGGTGGAACAGGCGCGCCTACTGTGGGGGCCATGTTTGATCTGGTGATTCGGGGCGGCACGGTGGTGGACGGGACCGGGGCCGCGCCGGTGGTGGCCGATGTGGCGGTGGCTGGGGGGCGAATCGTCGAGGTCGGCAAGGTCGAGGGGGCGGCATCTCGGACGGTGGATGCCGAGGGGCTGGCGGTGGCGCCGGGGTTCATCGATCCCCACACCCACTACGACGCCCAGTTGTTCTGGGACCCGGCTGCCACGCCGTCGCCCATGCACGGGGTAACCACCGTGCTGGGGGGCAATTGCGGATTCTCCCTGGCCCCGGTGAATCCCGACGATGCCCGGTACTTGCAAGAGATGATGGCCATGGTGGAGGGGATGCCCTTACTGGCGCTGGAACAGGGGCTGCCGTGGGACTGGGAGACCTTCGGGGAGTTCTTGGACAGCCTCGATGGCAAGACCGCGGTCAACGCCGGATTCCTGGTGGGCCACTCCGCGCTGCGCCGCTATGTGATGGGATCTGACGCCGATCAACCCGCTAGCTCTGACCAGCTCGACCGGATGGTGCAGGCCCTCCACGACGGGCTTGCCGCCGGAGGTATGGGGTTCTCCACGTCTTTGGCCCACACCCATTGGGACGGCGACAACGAACCCGTCCCCAGCCGGTTCTCCTCCACCGAAGAGGTGCTGGCCCTGGCCGGAGCAGTGTCCGACCATCCTGGAACATGGCTGGAGTTCATCACCTCCGGATGCCTCAGCATGTTCAGCGACGAGGAAATCGAGCTGATGAGCCAGATGTCGGCTCGGGCCCAGCGGCCGCTGAATTGGAACGTGCTCACCGTCAGCGCCAACACCCAAGACCGCACCAACCACCAGCTCGGGGCGGCGGACGCTGCCGCCGCGGTAGGCGGGCGCATCGTGGCCCTGTCGATGCCCACCATCGGTGGGTTGAAGCTGTGCTTTGCCACCTACTGCCCGCTGTACAACATGCCGGGGTGGAAGGACACCATGAACCTTCCCCACGAAGAGAAGATGGCCGCGCTGGCCGACCCGGAGACGCGGCGGTGGCTCAATGAGCAGGCCCAGACGGGCAGCGGCGGCTTCTACCACATGGCCCAGTGGGAGAACATGGAGATCGGCACCACTTACTCTCCGGAGAACGACGGGCTCACCGGCCGACGAGTAGGGGACATCGCCGCCGAGCGGGGGCAGGAACCGTTCGACGTGCTGTGCGACATCGTGCTAGCCGACGACCTGCGCACCGACCTGTGGCCCATCAACGCCGACGACTCGTCGGAGAGCTGGGCCCATCGAACCGAGCATTGGCGGGATCCCCGGGTGATCGTGGGCGGCTCCGACGCCGGGGCCCATCTCGACCGCATGTGCGGCACCCGCTACTTCACCATCATCCTGGGCGACATCGTGCGCACCCGGGGGCTGCTTCCTCTGGAGGAGGCGGTGCGGCTGATGACCGACGTGCCGGCCCGCCTGTTCGGCTTGAAGGATCGGGGCCGGGTGGCCGAGGGCTGGCACGCCGATTTGGTGCTGTTCGATCCAGCCACCGTGGCCTCCGACCCCATTGAGGCCCGCACCGATCTGCCCGGCGACTGCATGCGCCTGTTCGCCGGCGCCCAGGGAGTACACCGGGTGTTGGTGGGCGGAACCGACATCGTGGTCGACGGGCAGGTGACCGGAGCCACTCCGGGAACAGTCCTGCGCTCCGGCCGCGACACCGAGACCGTGCTTCCCTAGGGAACAGCCCCCCGTCCGCCCCCGACCGCGCGGGGGTGTACGCAGTCGGGGGCAGAGGCTTGGGGGTGGGGTCAGGCGGCGAAATGCTCGTCTTTGGCTCGATAGTGTTCGTCAAGTCCACTGAGCGCGGGGTGATGCAACTCTGAGGGCCGGAATCGAACGGCCCCGCCGATGCTGTAGGCGGGAACGATGCCGTCGTTGATGCCTCTCAGCAAACTGTGCTGGTTGACGCCGAGCATCTGGCACGCCGCGTCCGGGCCGATGAGGTTTTCGACATGGTGATTCATGTGTCTGCTCCTTTCAGTGGCTTCGCCCCAGTCGCTGAACACGGCCAAGGCGGAAATGGAGCGGGCATTGTCGCGAGGCAAACTCTCAAATGATTCACACCTAGACCCACTGAGTGACGAGAAATGGCTGCGAATCTCGCTTCGGCTCCTGTGGACTATCCTGTGGATAACTCCTGACACCACTGTGACCTGGGAGTTTGAGGCCGAATTCTGGGCATCCCGACGCAGGTGAGCCGAGGGCACAGTAGTTTCACAAATTAAGTATATTTTTCTGAAATGAATGGTTTAGCCGCCCCGCCGGTCACGGGCAGTGGTCAGAAACGGCCGATTACCTCGTCGGCGAAGCGGTCCAAAGTGGTCATTGCGGAGGCCAAATCGGGGTCATGGGTGCTGTAGATCATGCGAGTTGCCCCCAGATCGGCCAAGAAGCGGGCATCGTCGAGAGAGGCGCCGAATCCCTGAAGATCGCAGGCCCCGGCTCGTCCGGCATCGGCGGCCCTGCGCTGCACCTCGGCCCACATCTCGGGCCAGGTGTCACGGTTCTGCGAGGCCGAGAAGGCGGGCAGGAATGAGTCGCCCCGCAGGCCAGCTCGGCGCAGCGCCGGCGCGGAGTGGCCCCCCACGATGATGGGGACGCCACCGGGCTGGCGGGGGTGGGTGGTGAGTTGGATGCGGTCGAAGGCGATGGTCGGCCCGGCAAAGCTGGCCACCGGGTTGGCCCACAGTTCCCGCATGACGTCGATGTACTCGTCGGTTCGAGGGCCTCGGTCGGCGAACGAGTAGCCCAGCGCGTCGAACTCATCGGCTAACCAACCCGCGCCAATCCCGAGCTCGGCCCGACCCCCCGACAGCACGTCGATGGTGGCCAGCTGTTTGGCCAGCAGCATCGGATGGCGCTGGGGCAGCACCAGCACCGCAGTGCCGAACCGCAGATTGTCGGTAACACCGGCCAGAAAGGCCATTAGCGCCAGAGGCTCAGGGAGCTGGGTGTTTTCGTTGTCCCAGGGGTAGGCCCCCGATTCGGCGTAGGGATACGGCGCCTGCTTGGACGCGGGGAACACGATGTGGTCGGCGAAGAACAGCGAGTCGCACCCCACCGCCTCGGCGTGGCGGGCGAATCCGGCCAGAAACTCCGGATCGGCGATCGGTGCCGCCGGCAGCCCTGGCGCTCCGGTCGCAGTGCCGATGAGATAGAGCCCGAACTTCATTCCCGTAGCCTCCCACGCCTAGTCCACCCCTACCCTGGTAGGGCCATGCCTGCTCCTCCGCCACTCGGTGATTTCATGCCCGGCCTGGGTGATCCCGATGAGCTGTTGGGGGCGTTCTGCGATTGGGCCGAGGCGGCGGGGCTGGAGCTGTACCCCCACCAGGAGGAGGCGGTGCTGCGGCTGCTGGCTGGCGACAACGTGGTATTGGCCACCCCCACCGGTTCGGGAAAGTCGCTGGTGGCGCTGGCCGGGGCCTTCGCCGCGCTGGCCCAGGGCCGTCGGGCGGTGTATACCGCGCCGATCAAGGCATTGGTCAGCGAGAAGTTCTTCGAGTTGGTGGCTTCATTCGGGGCCGAGCGGGTGGGAATGGTGACCGGAGACGCCACCGTGAACGGGGACGCCCCGGTGATCGCCTGCACGGCGGAGATCTTGGCGCTGCGGGCCCTGCACTCCGGCCATGAGACCGACGCCGACCTGGTGGTGATGGATGAGTTTCACTACTACGGGGACCGGGACCGGGGCTGGGCCTGGCAGGTGCCGCTGCTGGAGCTGAGCAAGCCCCAGTTCCTGCTGATGTCGGCCACGTTGGGCGACACCACTGCCCTGCGCCAAGACCTGAGCAAGCGAAATGGCCGGACCACTGCGCTGGTGGCCTCAGCCAAGCGGCCCGTGCCCCTGGATGTGGAGTATCGGGAGACGCCCCTGCACGTGTCCATCGCCGAGTTGCTGGGGGCCGACAAGGTGCCGGTGTACATCGTCCACTTCACCCAGCGGGAGGCCACCGCCCAGGCCCAGAGCCTCACCAGCCTCGACGTGCTGGACGCCGAATCCAAGGCCGCGGTCAAAGAGGCGGTGGGCGGCTTTCGCTTCGACACCCCATTCGGCAAGGACCTGCGCCGCTTCGTGCTGGCCGGAGTAGGAGTACACCACGCCGGGCTGTTGCCCAAGTACCGGCTGCTCGTGGAGAAGCTGGCCCAGCAGGGGCACCTGAAGTTGATCTGCGGCACCGACACCCTGGGCATGGGGGTGAACGTGCCCATCCGCACCGTGCTGTTCACCCGCCTGTACAAGTACGACGGCCGCCGCACCCGGGTGCTGTCGGTGCGGGACTTCCAACAGATCGCGGGCCGAGCCGGGCGAAAGGGCTTCGACGAGGAGGGCAGCGTGTGGGTGCAGGCCCCCGAGCATGTTGTGGAGAACCGCCGGGCCGAGGCCAAAGCGGCGTCCGACCCGGTCAAGAGACGCAAGCTGGTGAAGAAGAAGCCGCCTGAGCACAACTACGCCCACTACGACGGCGACACGCTGGCCCGGCTGTGGCAAGGACAGCCCGAGACCTTGGAGTCGAGCTTCGCAGTGAGCCACTCCATGATGCTCAACGTGCTGGACCGGCCCGGCGACGGCTGCGCGGCCATGAAGCGCCTGCTCACCGACAACCACGAGCCCCGTTCCCGCCAGCGGGTCCACATCCGCCGGGCGGTGGGGGTGTTCCGATCGCTGATCGACGCCGAGATCGTTGAGGTGCTCGACGAGCCCGACGATCTCGGGCGTCCGGTGCGGGTGAACCTCGACCTGCAAGACGAGTTCCGTCTGAACCAGCCGCTCGGGCTGTTCGCGGTGGAGGCTCTGGAAGCGCTCGACCTGGAGGCGCCCGACTATCACTGGCAGGCGCTGAGCGTGGTGGAGTCGGTGCTGGAAGACCCCACGGTGGTGCTCTTGGCCCAGCGAGACAAGGTCCGCGATGACCTGATGGCCCAGCTGAAGGCCGAGCGGGTGCCCTACGAGGAACGCTTGGAGCGGCTGTCGGAGGTCACCTGGCCCCGCCCCGAGGCCGAGTTCATCGAGCCGGCCTTCGCGGTGTTTGCCCGCTTCCATCCCTGGGTAGGCCACGACCGCCCCAGCCCCAAGTCGGTAGCGCGCGACCTCATGGAGGTCGGCGACACCTTCAACCAATACGTCTCCCGCTATGGCATCAAGCGCTCCGAGGGCGCCCTGCTGCGCTATCTGTCCGACTGCTACAAGGCCCTGGTTCAAACCGTCCCCGCTGCCGCGGTCAACGACGCCCTGGCCAGCGTTACCGCCGAACTCCACACCCTCCTGCGCACCACTGACTCCAGCCTCCTCGACGAATGGGAAAGCCTGCGCACTGAGTAAAGCTCCTATGCCGGGGTGGCACACTGGGGTAGTGATCCCTGATCGGATCGTGTGTGTGGACTGCGGGGGGCAGTGCCACCGGCTCACGCACTGGCCCGAGGACGACCCGCCCGGGCCCGGTGACACCGTGGCCTATCGGTGCTCAGACTGCGGCGACCGGTGGGACATGGTGCTGGACCCAGAGGACTTCGACGACTGAGCGGCCTCAGGGCAGTAGCGAGGCGATCCAGGCGTTGAAGCGGGCGGCATGGGCTTTGGTCATCTCAGTGGGCAGGAACATGAAGCCGTGGGGGGAGTCGGGATAGACGGCCAACTCCACCGGTGATTCTGCGGCAGCCAGTCGGACGGCGAAAAAAAGCGAATCGTCCAGGAGATGGTCATAGGTACCCACCGTGACCAGACAGGGGGGCAGGCCGGAAAGGTCGGCGAAGAGCGGCGACACATCGGGATCTCGTCGCTCAGTCTCGGACATACCCGGAGTGAACGATTCGATCATGAATTGAAACCCCGGCGGATCCAACACGTCTGGATTACCGCCGTTGCCGAAGGTGGATGGGGTCCCCCTCAGGTCGTAGCAGCCGAATAGCAGGTTGGCGCCCAGCACACGGTCGATGGCGCTGAGGCGGTCCCGCACCCGCAATAGAGTGACTGCGGCCAGATGCGCCCCGGCCGACCCCCCGCCGATGAGCATCTTGTCGGTGCCCCAGCGCTCGGGGCCGTGTTCCAGAATCCAGGCTGCAGCCGCTTCGCAATCGTCGGGCCCGGCGGGGTAGGGGTGCTCGGGGGCCAGCCGATAGCCCACCGACAAAACCGCCAGTCCGTGGTTCTTGACCAGGTTCTCACTGGCCACGTCGGCCATTTGGGGACGGCCCAGGATCCAACCGCCGCCGTGGATTTGCAGGAAAATGGCCCGTGGCTCTTCTGGTTCAAAGAGCCGGACCGGAATGTTCCCGGCTGGTCCGGGAATGGTGGCTTCGACGGCCATTGACGATGGCTCGGGTTCTAAGGCAATCGCATTCTGGCGCTGGATCCGGGCACGGGCCACCGGGTCTTCGGGGAGATCGTCCTCTTCGCCTTCTGCACTGGGCAAGGCGTCGAAGAGATTTTCCAGCATGGCTTGGGCCTCGGGGCGGTATCCGTCAATTGTCTCGTCCCAGAGCCTCATTGGTATCTCCTGTCTGCTTTGTCCCGTGTCGTTGGGCAGGGTGAATTCTTGTTGCTGATCGACCTCAGGGCAGTAGCGAGGCGATCCAGGCGTCGAGGCGGGCATCGTGGGCTTTGGTCATCTCGGTGGGCAGGAACATGAAGCCGTGGGGGGAGTCGGGGTAGACGGCCAATTCCACGGGCGATTCGGCCGCGGCCATCCGAACGGCGAAAAACAGCGAGTCATCGGCCAGATGGTCAATGGTGCCCACCGAAACCAAACAGGGGGGAAGCCCGGACAAGTCGGCAAACAGGGGAGACACGTCGGGGTCGCGCCGTTCGGCCTCGGACATGTTGGGAATGAACCCCTCAAGCAGCATTTGCATCACCTTGGGGTTCAATGCGTCAGGCTGGCCGCCGTTTCCAAAGGTGGACGGGGTGCCCCGAAGGTCGTAGCAACCGAATACCAGGTTGGCGCCCAACACTCGGTCGATGGCGCCGAGTCGGTCCCGAACCCGCAGCATGGTAACGGCGGCCAGATGGCCACCGGCCGACTCGCCCCCGATGAGCATCTTGTCGATTCCCCAGCGCTCGGGGCCGTGCTCCAGCATCCAGGCCGCGGCCGCCTCGCAGTCGTCGGGTCCCGCCGGGTAGGGATGCTCGGGTGCCAGCCGATAGTCCACCGACAAGACGGCCAAACCGTGGTGGGTGGCCAAGTGCTCATTGCCGGGATCATTTGCCTGGGGTCGGCCCATCATCCAGCCGCCTCCGTGGATATGCAGGAACATGGCCTTGGGCTCGTCGGGCACGAACAGCCGCACCGGAATTTCGCCGGCTGGTCCCGGAATGGTGGCCTCGACGGCCATTGCCGACGGCTCGGGCTCGAAGTCAATCATGAATTGCCGTTGAGCCTGGACTCTGGCCACCGGGTCCTCGATCTCCTCAACGGCGCCGTCTCCGTCGCCGAACGGGAGGTGGTCCAGCATGGCTCGAGCTTCAGCGCGGTAGCTGTCGATTGTTTCGTCCCAGAGCTTCATCGGTATCTCCAGTCTGCTTGGTCTCGTGTCCTAGGGCAGGGGGCCTTGACTACTGATCAGCCTCAGGGCATCAGCGAGTCGATCCAGGCGTCGAAGCGCTTGGCGTGGGTCTTGGTCATCTCGGAGGGGAAGACCTGGAAGCCGTGGGGGGAGTCGGGGTAGACGGCCAATTCCACTGGCGATTCTGCGGCGGCCATCCGGGCTGCGAGGAAATAGGAGTCGTCGGCCAAGTGGTCATTGGCGCCCACCGTTACCAGGCAGGGGGGCAGACCGGTTAGATCGGCAAACAGCGGTGACACATCGGGATCGCGTCGCTCGGCCTCGGTCATCCCCGGGATGAACGAGTCGAGCATGGACTGAAGACCTGCCGGGTCCAAAATATCTGGGCTGCCGCCGTTGTCGAAGATCGAAGGGGTGCCCCTCAGGTCATACCAGCCGAACACCAGGTTGGCGCCCAGAACCCGGTCTATAGCGCCGAGGCGGTCTCGCACCCGCAACAGCGTGGCCGCGGCCAGATGCCCCCCGGCCGACTCACCGCCGATGAACATCTTGTCGGTGCCCCAGCGCTCAGGTCCGTGTTCCAGCATCCAGGCTGCGGCCACCTCGCAGTCGTCGGGCCCGGCGGGGTAGGGGTGCTCAGGGGCCAGCCGGTAGTCCACCGACAAAACGGCCAGCCCGTGGTGGGTGGCCAAGTGCTCATTGGCCGGATCGTTCATTTGGGGACGGCCGATAATCCAGCCGCCGCCGTGGATGTGCAGGAACATGGCCTTGGGCTCGTCGGGCTCGAACAGCCGTACCGGAATGTCTCCGGCCGGTCCCGGAATGGTGGACTCGACCGCCATGGGTGACGGCTCGGGTTCGAAGGCAATCATGTTCTGGCGCTGGATCTGGGCTCGGGCCAAGAGGTCTTCGGGGAGGTCGTCTGTGGCAGCGGGAAAGGCCTCGGCAAGAGCCGCCAGCATGGCTCGGGCCTCGGGGCGGTAACCGTCGATCGTTTCATCCCAGAGCTTCATCGGTTTCTCCTGACTGTTTCGTCTCGTGCCATCGAGCAGGGCGGTACTACGTTGCCCCTTTTGTGGGCGACGATGCCATTTTCTATCAGGACGGCGACGCGGTCATTCCGACGATCAACGCGCAGGGGCCGTGGGACGCCGGAGCCCAGCACGGCGGTGCCGTAGCCGGATTGCTGGCCCGAGCGGTCGAGCAGGAGCCCACCCCGGTGCCAATGCGGGTAGCCCGATTCACCCTCGACATGCTGCGGCGGGTGCCAGTGAAGCCGCTGGCCATCTCCACCGAGGTTCTCCGCACCGGCAAGCGGATCCAAACCGTTCAAGCTGAACTGCACGATGGCGACATTCTGGTGGCGTCGGCTGTCGCCATGTTGGTGCGGACCGGTGCGGGCTTCGACATGTCGCCCTACCGCCAGCCTGATGTCCCGCTGCCCCCTCCGCCGGGAAGCGCCGAGAAGCCCTTGGCATTCAACCCTCGGGAATCGATGCCCGAGGGCTTTCCCCACGTGGTGGAATTCGACCGGGTGGTCGGCAGTTACCGCGGAGGCTCACCTAGCAAGACTTGGGTCCGTTTGCTGGTGCCGTTCGTGCGTGGGGAGGAGACATCCCCGCTGGTGCGATTGATGGCCCTGGCCGACTTCACCAGCGGTTTGGGCGCGTTTTTGCCCTACGACCAATTTGTGTCAATCAACCCCGACTTGACCATCCACGTGCTGCGCTATCCCACCAGCGAGCGCATTTGCGTCGATGCCGAGACCTGGGTCGACGCCGACGGAATTGGGCAATCTAAGGCCCGGCTTTTTGACGAGAATGGTTTGTGCGCCCTCAGCAACGCTTCGGTGTTTATTGAGACCCGGGCTCGCTACTGACCGGGCACAACCCGCCAGCTCAAGGGTCGCCGAGGGCGGTGATGTCGTCGAAGCCGACGACTTGGCCGCTCCAGTCGTCGGGTTGCCGGATCATCCAGTCGGCGCACTCTGCGGTGAACTCGGGGGTCTTCAGGGTCTCTAGGCCGGCGCCGCCGGTGGCGATCTCGGCTCCCTGGGTGTTGTAGACGTGCCACCACCCCTCGGTGGACACGATGGTGTCCACCCGCAACACGTTGAACGCCACCCCCCGGCCGCCCAGCTCGAGGTGCATGGAGGCATTCCAGCGCTCCATGGCCTGCTTGGACGTGGAGTACAGGGCCAGGTTGGGGCTGATGGCGGTGGCCGACCCCGAGCTCACGCTGAGCACCCGGCCCCGGCCCCGCTCCAGCATCCCCGGTACCAAGCCCTGGCACAGCTGCATCGGCCCCACCACCTGCACTCGGAACGCCCGCTCCCAGCGCGACCAGGGCACGTCGATGATCGGGCCGTTGGAGGTGTAGCCCGCGTTGTTGACCAGGATGTCGCAGCCCCCATACCACTCCAGGGTTCGGTCCACGATGCGGGCGGTTTCGTCGGGCGAGGTCAAGTTGGCCTGCACGCTGCGGGCCTCGATGCCCTCGGCACCCAGTGCGGCTACCACTTCGGGCAGCGACCCCGGCAACAAGGCATTGGGGTCGTCGGTCCCGGTGCGCCCTACTACCACTAGCCGGGCCCCGGCCCGTCCCAGCCGGAAGGCGATCTGACGGCCGATGCCCCGGGTTGCCCCGGTGACCACTGCCACCGAGCCGTCAACCGAAAACGACACGCCTGGACCCTATCCCGACGCCGGTTGGGCGCGGCGGTCGGCCAGCACCAGCAGGCAGGGAAGGATGATCACCGCGGCCATCATCGACAAAATCCCGGTGATGGCAATCAGAATTCCCAGTTGGCTCACCACCAGCAGGGGGGCGAAGGCCAGCACGATGAAGCCCAACGCAGTGGTGGTGGCCGACCCGAACAGCGCCCCGCCGACGCTGTTGGCGGTGATTGTCAGCGCGTCGGCGATCTCGGATCCTCGTTCGCGTTCGTGCAGGTACCGATGGGCGAAGTGGATGGTGTAGTCCACCCCGATGCCGATGGTTAGCGACGTCAACAGCGCGGTGAGCGCGTTGTAGTTGATGCCCATCACCCACATGAATCCCAGCAGCAGTATCAGCACCACCACGATGGGGGCGACCGTGATCGCTCCCAGCAGCGGTCGGCGGTGGGCCCTCCAGAAGTACACCGTGAGCAGGGCGAGCGCGGTGAGGACGGTGATGAAGGTGGCGGTTGTTTGGCTACGGGCCACCGCATTGGTGGTTACCCCGGGGTTGATTTGAGCCCCCGTCACCGTGAAATTGCCGGGAGCGTCGTCAGCCCAGAGGTCGCCAGACGCGTTGTAGAGATCGCGGGCATCGCTGTCGCTCCCGAAATAGGCCTGAATCGGGATGATGGTCACGTCATTGCCCGATGAATCGGCCAGTGAGGCGATCTTCGCAAAGTCATCGGGGGCGGCCTCCGACACCTGGCGGTACAACTGGCCTAGGTCGTCGGATGATCCCTGGGTGAGCACCGCTCGGGCATTGGGCACCGTCTCAGAGGCCAGCGATACCAGCGTGGTGCCACCCACGCCGACCACATGTTCGGGCTGCTCCAAGCCTGGAGGCGCCGATCCGCCCGACCCGGGTCCAGGTCCCCGCAGCTGGTCGTCTAGCGCTACCAAAGCCTTGGCTGCGGCTGGATCTTCCAGATCGGTGATGACCACTCCGGTGATCGTGGTGCTCAGTCCGCCGACCTCTTGACGGGCCAGGCGGATGTCTTGCACCACTTCAGAATCCTCGGGCAAGAACTCGTCCTCTTTGAACTCGGTGTCCACGTTGATCCCACCCGCTACCGCGGCACCAGCCAGCGCGGCGACGGCCAGCAGGGTGAGCTTGGGATGGCGGGCGCAGCGGGCCACCATCGGTTCCAGTAGGCGGCGCACCCCGGGAACGGAGTCAATCACGGGCCGGGTTCTCAATGGCCGCCCTCGGGCTATCCGCCGACGGTCGCCCAGTATCCTCACCGCGGGCACCAGCGACGTCATGATGAAGAACCCAGCGATGATCCCGCAGGCCGCCAATATGCCGAAATCCCTGATGGGGGACAAGGGACTGGCCAAATTGGTCAAGAAGCTGAGGGCGGTGGTCAGCGCCCCCAAGCCGATGGCCGCTCCGGTGAGGGACACGGCCCGGCTGGTGGCCCGGCGAGGGTCGGCATGGCGTTCCTCACGGCGGCGGGACACGATCTGGAGCGAATAGTCCACCGTCAGACCCACCAGCAGCACAGGCACGATGATGCTGATCGGTGTGATGCCGTTGATCTTGTCCAGGCCATCGGGGCCTAGGTAGCCCGACAGGCCGATCTGCCACAGAGCGGTCAAGACCACACCGATGATCGTGATTGCGGTGTCAGCCGGAGACCGGAAGAGCACCGCCAGAACAACCACCATCACCACCAGCGCCAGAGGGAACAAGAATCCGCTATCGGTCAGGGCCTGCTGGGCCCCCTGCTGGAATCGGGCGTTGGACAGGGTGCGGGCCGATGCGTTCGGCCCGTAGTCGCCCTCCTGGATCACGTCATTGACCACCAACAAGGCGTCGAAGGAGTCCAGGTCGGGAAGGTCGATCTGTTGCAGTCTGACCTGGCCCAGCCCAGCACTGTCGCTGAGCAATTGGTCGAACTGAGCCGCTCGGGGATCAGCAGCGGGATCGACAGCCAGCGCCCGGGTTACGTCCTCAGCGGTGAGCTGGGCCGGTGGCACGCCGGCCAGTGCCACGATCAAATGGGCGTAGCTGCGGACTACTGGTTGGCCGTCTTGGGGAACGAAGGGCGCTACTTCGGGGTGGGCAAGGGCCATTTCCGAACGGGCAATGACCTCTCGGATGACTTCCGGAGACGTCACATTTCCCCGGGCCACGATCTGCGCGCTGGTGAATGCGCCCGATTCGGGGAACCGAGCCTCCAGCTCCTCTACTGCCCTTGCCAGGTCGCTGCCCGCGGGCACGAACGACCCCATCGCGTCGGGCTCCTCGGTGGTCAAGGCCACCCCGGGCAGCATGGCCGCGGTTATAAGGGCGATCACCGCGATGGTCCGCCAGGGGGAGCGGGTGACCAGGCGGGCGTACCAGTCCAGCATGAAGGTGTGGAGGCTTTCCGGCTGTCCTAGGGATCAGCTGGCCCTGGAGCCGGGTGCTCCTGCGCCGACCGAAGCCATGGCCGCACCCACGATGCCGGCGTTGTTCCGCATTTCGGCGACGACGACCTCGGTGTCGATGTCCAGCAGAGGTCCCCAGATATCGAAGTCTTTGCTGATGCCGCCGCCGAGAATGAACAGTCCGGGCGAGATGATCTTCTCGAGGTGCTGCAAGTACTCCCTGACCCGGCCCACCCACGTCGGCCAGTCCAAATCCTCCCGCTTGCGGACCTTGGCCGCGGTCCATACCTCCACGTCGTCGTCATGACCGGCTAGGTAGAGGTGGCCGAACTCGGTGTTGGGCACCAGGCTCCCGTTTACGAACACCGAGCTGCCGATCCCGGTACCGAAAGCCGTAAAGCACACCGTCCCATTTCGGCCCACTCCAGCACCGTGGGTCATTTCCGCGATTCCGGCGGCGTCGGCGTCATTGATGATCGTCACAGGGGCGCCGATCCGATTGCTCATCGTCTCAGCGATGTCAACCCCGGCCCACGAGTCGTCCAAATGCGCCACCCATTTGACGGTGCCGCCGACGATGGGGGCGGGAAAGGCACAGCCCACCGGACCGGTCCACCCGAATGAAGCCACCAGCTCGTGAACCACATCAGCTACTTCGTCGGGAACGCCGGGCTTGGGGGTGGGAATCCGAAGTCGTTTTTCGAGCAGCTTGCCGGTGTCCACATCTACCGGCGCGGCCTTCATGCCGCTTCCCCCTATGTCGATGCCGAATGCTGCGCTCATAGCCGTTACCGGTTTCCCGCCCGATGAAGGTACCAGCGGCCCTCCCCGGCAGGGGAGTTGAGCGCGGGTTGCGCGAAGCTGGAAAGAACCTGGAATCGGGCAGAACAAGCCGAATCCGGTTACAGAAACAGGGGTTGAGCAATGGCAGAGATGCTGGCTGGAAAAGTGGCGCTGGTGTCGGGCATCGGGCCCGGTCTGGGAATTGAGATCGCTCGGCTGTACGCCCGGGAGGGGGCCGACATTGTGATGGGCGCCCGCCGGACAGAGGTGATGGAGCCGCTGGCCGCCGAGATCGAGGCGATGGGCCGCCGCACGGTGTGGCAGTCGACCGACATCACCGATCCCGCCCAGTGCCAGGCGTTGGCCGATGCCGCTGTGGAGAAGCTGGGGCGGCTCGATGTCTGCGTGAACAACGCCTTCAACGACGGCTTCCCCGTAGTCAACGTGGAGAACGCCGACCTAGACCGCTGGCGCAACGTGTTCGACGTGAACTTCTTCGGGTCGCTGACCATGACCCGGGCCTGCATTCCCGCCTTGCGGGACTCTGGGGCCGGGAGGGTCATCTTCATCAACACCATGTCCATCCGCATTCGGCAAGCGGGTTGGGGGGCTTACAGCAGCTCCAAGGCGGCGCTGGAGAACATCACCAAGATCTTGGCCAAAGAGCTTGGCCCCGACGGCATTCGGGTGAACAGTGTGCTGCCCGGCTACATATTCGCCGACGCGGTCCGCAACTTCCTCCAAGGCCAAGCCGACGCCCGGGGGGTGGACTACCAGGCGGTCTACGACGAGACCGCAGGGGAGACCGCGCTCAAGTACCTTCCCGATGCCGCCGAGATCGCGGGGGCGGCCTTGTTCTTCGCCTCCGACCTATCGTTGCCGATTACAGGGGCTTCGCTGGACGTGAACGCCGGCCACTGGATCGGCGGGTCATGACCGACGAGCGTCTCTTTTCCGTCCCATGAGCGACGGGACCCCCGCAGGAGTTGCCATCGCCGAGGTGCTGGCCGACGCCGGCATCACCCATGTGTTTGGGGTGCCCGGCGGCTACTCCATCAAGGTGTTCGACGGGCTGAGGACGGTGGCCGACCGGGTGCACAGCGTAAGAGCGGCCCACGAACACCAGGCTTCGGTCATGGCCGACATGTACGGCCGACTCACCGGCCGACCCGGCGTGTTCACCGGCCAAGGGCCGTTCGCCGTCTCATCCGGCGGGTTCGGCCTGATGGAGGGGTACCTGTCGGGCACCCCCATGCTCGTGCTCACCGAGATGACCGATCACGGCATCCCCCAGCACGCCCCTACCCAGGGCACCACCGGCGACCACGGTTCGGTGGACCTGCCCCGCATCCTGTCGGGGATGACCAAGTTCATGAGCGTGGCCACCACCCCCAACGAGGCGGTGCATGCGGTGGAGCTGGCCATCCACCACGCCACCTCAGGTCGCCCCGGTCCGGCCGCGGTGGTGTTCCGCCTCGATGCCATCTTCCGGCGCACCGACGAAGCCCGCCATCCCCGCCTCTACCGGCGGAACCGGGTGGCATCGGCTGCCCCGCCCCGGCCCTCAGCCCAGGCAGTGGCCGAGTTGGCCGAACTGCTTTCGGAGGCCAGGCGCCCGGTGATCGTGGCCGGCAATGGCATTCACCAGGCCCAGGCCTACGACCAGCTGGATGCCCTGGCCCGCAGGGCTGCCGCGCCGGTGGTGACCACGGCCAAGGCCCGGGGGGTGATCGCCGACGACCACCCGTGGGCCGGCGGACCGCTCAGCCCGTTCGGCTGGCAAGGGGCGTTCGAGCTGCTGGCCCGAGCTGATGCGGTTGTTGTGCTGGGATCGCGTCTCAACCCCCACGACACCCTGGTGGAGTCGCCCACCTGGTTCGACGCCGACCGCCAGCGCATTGTCCAGGTGGACATCGAAGCCGCCAACCTGGGGGTGAGCTTCCCGGTGGAGCTGGGCATTCACGCCGAGCTGGGATCGCTATTGACTGAGCTTGTTCCTGCGGTGGGGGTCGATGAGGACCTGGCCAACGACCGATGGGCCGACCTGGCCGAGATCAAGTCAAGGGCCGAGGACCCCCCCGTGCTGCATGAGCCGGCTGGCCCGGTACCGCCCCAGCGGGTGATGCAGGTGCTCAACGAGGTGTGGCCCGCCGACGGCCGGATCACCCTGGACGCAGGCAATAACCGTATCTTCGCCTACCACTACCTCGACGCCCGCACCCCCGGACGGCTGCACCTGCCCGGCGGGCACTTGGGCATGGGCTGGGGTCCTCCCGCCGCGCTGGCCGCCGCCATGGTCCACCCCGGCGAGCGGGTGCTGTCGATCAGCGGTGACGGCGGCTTTTTGATGTCGCTGCACAACCTGGCGACCGCGGTGGAGTACAGCCTGCCGGTGACATTCCTGGTGCTCAACAATCGGATGCTGGGCAACGTCTACGACTTCCAGGGGCCGGATCGCCGAACCGCCGTCGACATCGACGACCACGACTTCGCCGCGGTGGCCCGGGCCTTCGGCATGGACGGCCACCGGGTGGACGATGACGTTGCGCTGGCCGACGCCCTGGCCTCGTCGCTAGCCGCCGACGGCCCGGTGCTCATCGAAGTTTCCACCGACCCCGACCAATCGTCCGACCTGGTCCGAGTCCGCGACTCCCGCTCATCATGAGCATCACCCTTGAGGCTGAGATCAGCCCGGGGATGAGCACCGCTGATGCGGTGCGGTTGGCCCACCTTGTAGAGGAGGCCGGATTTCACCGGCTAGGCATCTCCGACGTGGTGTTTTGGCCCGACTGCTTCATGCTCCAAGCCCTCTGCGCCCAGGCCACCAGCCGGATCGCGGTCGGCGCCATGGTCACCAATCCCTATACCCGCCATCCGGTGGTGCTGGCCGGAGCTCTGGCAACTCTGGACGACCTGGCCCCCGGCCGGGCGTTCTGCGGGCTGGGCGTGGGGGCCGGTTTGGAGCCGCTGGGCATCGACTACCCCAAGCCGGTGGGTGCGCTACGGCAGGCGGTGGCCGACATTCGCGCCCTATTGGATGGGGGAGAGGTAGGCGGCGAGCGATTGATCCGCCCCGCCGCCCATCCGGTGCCCCTGTCCATCGGTACCCGCAGCCCTCAGGTGATGCGATTGGCCGGCGAGGTGGCCGACATCGCCCTCGTCGGCGGCCGCTTCTTGTCGGCCGATCTAGCCGACACGTACCGGGTGTGGCTGGCCGAAGGAGCGGCGCGGTCCGGGCGCACGTTGGACGACTTCGAGACCGCTCCCCGGCTCACGCTGTGCTGCTCTGAGGATGGCGACCTGGCCCGACGCAGTGTCAGGCGATACGCCGCCCACTACCTGACCATCATTAGACCCCCTGAGCTCGATGTAGCCCCCGACCGCATGGCGGCCATCGAGGCTGCGTTGGGCCGCAGTCGGGGCTGGTATTTCGACCACAACCGGTTTGACGACCCCGCGCTCGATGATCTGATCGACGACCGGCTGGTGCAGGCGTTCACCGTCGTCGGCACGCCGGATGAATGTGCCGATCAACTTGGTGTAGTGCTCGACATGGGGTTCACCAGCGCCAGCCTCAATCTGGCGGCCACCGCCCGCTCCAGTGCCGCTGAGGGTTTGGCCGAGACCATCACCAGCTTCGCCCCGGTTGTGGCCTCGCTCTCGGGATCTGGCTAGCTACCAATCAGCCGGCTGAAGGCCTGGCGGTAGAATCCGAGGGCAATGCCACAGGGGTTGGGATCGTCCTGAATTGCCGCATAGGACAGCGACGCCCCCGTGAACGCAGTGTCGTTCCAGAACGGGTCTCCCGGGTCCACCGGCCCCCATGGACCCACATATAGATAAGGCTCGGGGTGGGCGGCGTCTCCGGGCGATGCCCCATAGGTGGCTCGGGTTACCCGATCGGACTCGGCATCGCCGATCTCGACCGCAACGTCGAAGTGGCCCGGCCACAGTTGCACCCGGCTGGGGTCTGGTCCGTCCGGGGTGCAGCGCAGTTCTTCCAGCGCCGCAGTGGCCATCCCGAACCAGTCGCTGATGAAAGCCACCAACTCGCTGTCCACCGTCAGCGGGCGGTCGAGATCGCCCAGCGCCACGGTGTCGTGCTCGGCTTGGTCGCTGGTGGCTTCGACGCCCAGAAACTTGGCTGCCGCGCCCAGCGTGGTGATCGTCTCGGCCTCCACCTTGTCGCCGAATTGCACGACCAGGAGGTTGCCCTCCACCCGCACCTGGGTGTCATTGCCAAAGAATGGAGTGCCGAACCCGTCCATCGTCCAGCGCAGGCCGAACTTCCCGTTAGCCGCCTTGCGGGTGTTGGAAACCACGCCGTAGGCCAGTCGGTGGAGGTCGTCGCGCCGCACCGGATAGTGGTTGGGCACTGCCGACAGCGGTCTGTGATTGGCCAGCCAGCGGGGTTGGCAGAAATCGGCCATCGCCTCGTCATCGGCGGCCAGATCAGTCCATAGGAGATCGCCCGCACTGGTTGGGGTCACAACCCTGGAGGCCGCCTGGTCATCGCTGCCCACCGCCACTGGGTCGTCGGCAAACCAGGGTCCGATTTGGACGGCGGGTGGCGATGGCTCCAGCACTCTGGCCACTAGATCGTCGCCCACGATGGCATTGGCCTCGGCTTGTGGGTTTCGGTATCGGGGTGTCATGGTGCCTTACAGGAAATTTATCGGCGGACGGCAGCAATCACACCGCTTCGCTGACAGTCGGCAGTGTCTCGCCGACGACCACGATGAGGAGGACACACTCATGGGAAGACTGGACGGCAAAGTTGCCCTGGTTACCGGCGGTGGAGGCGGGCTGGGCACGGCCATCAGCGTGCTGTTCGCCAGCGAAGGCGCCAAGGTAGTGGTACAGGACCTAAACGAGGCGGCGGCTGCGGCCACCGCCGATCAGGTGATCGCCAACGGGGGCGAGGCCATGAGCGCAGCCTGCGACGTGTCCGACAGCAAGGCCATCGAGGCCATGTTCGCCGACATCGACGACCGCTTCGGGCCGGTCACCGTGCTGGTGAACAACGCCGGCGTGGACAGCACCCCTGGCGACGGGTCCGGAGAGGGCAATACCGGCGGTGATCGCCAGATCGTGGACATGAGCGACGATGGCTGGCAGCGGATGCTCGACATCCACCTCAACGGCGCCTTCTACTGCACCCGGGCCATGTTGTCCCGGGTCATCGACACCGATCTCAAGGCCTCAGTAGTCTGCATGTCATCCATCGCCGGACTGGCCGGATGGGGGCCGATTCACTACGCCACCGCAAAGGCCGGCCTCTTGGGGTTCGTCCGGGCGATGGCCCGATTCTGCGCTCCTCACGGCATCCGAGCCAACGCAGTGTGTCCCGGCGTGATCGACACCCCGATGGTGGCCGGAGTGGACGCAACCATGATCGAGGGGCTCAAGATGATCACCCCCGCCGGGCGCATCGGCCAGCCGGAGGACATCGCCTATGCCGCCCTCTACCTGGCCTCCGACGAGAGCGACTTCGTAACCGGCGAGACCATCACTCCCAACGGAGGACTCGTCATCGGCTGACCAGATGGGTCAGCCAGATCATTCTTCGGGGAGAGGAATCTCTAGAGCGCCCATTTCGACGAGGCGGTCGACTTCGGCGGGGTCCATGCCCAGCTCCTCGATGCAGATCTGGCGGGTGTGCTCACCTAGCAGGGGGGCGGCATGAACCGGCGGCGTGGGCATCTCGCTGCCGTAGAAGCAGGGGCCTTCCAGTACCAGGTTGCCAGCGCCGGGTTGGAAAACCTCGAGCGGGAATCCACGCTCGCTGAGCTGGGGGTCGGTCATGTGGTCCAGAGCGGTGAGCATGGCCGAGCCGGGAACGCCGGCTGCTTGGCAGGCCTCCTGCACCTCCTGCGGTGAGAGCCCGGCGGTCCACTGGGCCACCCCGGCGTTGACCGCCTCTCGGGCACCCATACGGCCCTCAGCGTTCCCGTAGGCCGGGTGATCGGCCCATTCCGGGTTGCCCATGGCTTGCTTTAGCGCAGCCCAGTCGGCGTCGTCGCGCACGCACACCACGCTCCATTGCTGGTCGCCTTCGCACTGGAACACGCCCCAGGGGGCGCCTTGCTCGGAGTCGTTGCCCAACGGCTGCACTGATCCGGGGCTGAGCGACTCGGCCATGAACAAGTCGCCCAATGTGTTCACTAACGCCTCGGCCTGGCTGATCTCGGCCTGGGACCCTTCGCCCCGGCGCTCCCGGTTCAGCAACCCGGCCAATGCGCCCAGAGCGCAAAGCCGCCCGGCCAGGTGGTCGGGATGAATGGCGTTGGACCCCGGAGGCGGGTCGCCGTCGGTGAAGTTCCACAGATACTTGATGCCCCCCACGGTCTGGATGGTGGGCCCGTAGCCGATCCAGTCGGCGTAGGCTCCGGTCGAGCCCATGAGCTGGCTGCTGGCCATGCACACTCCGGGGTTGATCTCTTTGAGCGCCTCATAGCCCACCCCCATGGCGTCCATAGTGCCGGTGGAGTTGTTCTCGATCACGATGTCGGCGGTCTTCACCAACTCCTTGAGCACCGCCAGGCCCTCGGGGATCTTGGAGTTGACCCCGAAGCTTCGCTTGGTGCGGCTCGATGAGGCGAACGATGCCGTCATCTCGGTTCCGATGACCAGCCTCATGAAGTCGGGATAGGTGCGGGTCTCGATCTTGATCACGTCGGCGCCGTATTCGGCCAGCATCCGCCCGCCCTCCACACCCACGCCGCCGTGGCCGAAGTCCAGCACCCGCAGCCCGGCCAGCGGCTGGGCCAACTCGCCGGCATCAGGCACCGGCCCTCGGGGCTCGGCGGCCGCCGCCTCCGCGGCCACCTCGTCGTCGTGCTCGCCCACTGCCGGTGCTCCGAACCGGAACCCCTGGCGCTGTCGGTTGATCTCCATAAATCCCGAGGCCGTGGCCGCCTGCACGCCGGGGGACACATCCATCGGTACGAACGTCGATCTGGACACGTAGTGCTCGTTCACCAGGATGTCGGACGGCTTGAGCATGGGGGTGACTACTACGCCTCGGCGCTGAGCCTCGGCCGCAGCTTCTTCCATCATCATGGGGGCGAAATGTTCGGCGATCACCGGGTTCAACACATCGCCGTTCATGATGCGGGTGATGGTCTGGCTCCACATCTCGTCGGCGAATGCCTCGGGACGGCCCATCCACTCCCACATGGCGAACCACTGGCGGGGGCTGAGGATGACCATGGTGATGAAACCGTCGGCAGTCTCGAACAAGGGATAGACCACCGTGGTGCCCGCCCGGACGATGGGCGGGTCTACACCGGCGTCCAGGGTGGGTTGCATGTTGGCCAGCTGCCAGGTGTTGAGGTGTATGGCCGCCTCCAGCACCGAGAAGTCCAGGTGCTGGCCCCGACCGGTGCGCTGTTTGGCCACCAGGCCGATGAGCACGGCCAGCGCGCCAACCACGCCGGCGGCGTCGTAGGCGAAGGCGCCTGGGATGAGTAGCGGCGGCTTCTCCGGGATGCCGGAGGCAGCCAAGTGTCCGCTCATGGCCTGAATAACCTCGTCGGTGGCCTCGAATTGGGCGTAGGGTCCTTCCTGGCCGAAGTCGGTGAGGGAGAGCACCAAGAGGTGCTCGAACTCGGCAGAGACCTCACGGGGGTCGAGCCCGTAGGGGGCCAGTGTCCCGGGTTTGGTCGACTCGATCCACACGTCGGCGCTGGCCAGCAGTTCTCGTAGATGGGCCTGTCCCTCAGCCGCGGTCACATCCACGGTGACGCCCCGCTTGTTGAAGTTGCGGAAGGCGAAGTACAGGCTGGCGTCGCCGTCGGGGGCGAACGGGGGCATGCGCCGGGATTCGGCTCCGCCGGGCGGCTCCACCCGGATCACGTCGGCGCCGAAGTCGGCCAGCAACCGCCCGGCCAACTCGCCCTTGATGTCGGCCATGTCGATGACCCTCAGGCCGCTCAGTGGCAGTTCATTTGAAGACACGAAGCGCGACACTACCCCCAGCATTCACGCCTGTTCGAAGAACGTGGTCAACTAGCGAGATGAGCAAGCGGACCAACCTTGAGATCCTCCAGTCGGTGTTCGACTCCATGGGCGATGCCAGCGCAGTGGTGGCCCACTACACCGACGACTATGTGCTGGAGCTGCCCTACGCCCATCCCGAGAAACTGGATCGGACCGAGGGCAAAGAGGCGGTGCGGGAGCGGCTAGTGGGGGCATTCCAATTGTTCCGCTTCACCCTGCACATCACCGATGTCTACCCCTGTGTCGACCCCGACCTAGTGATCGCCGAATACGTCAGCCAGGGCGAGGTGATTCCCACTGGGCGCCGCTACTCCAACCGCTATATCGGTCTGTGGCGCTTCCGCGACGGCAAAGTCTGCTTCACCAAGGAGTACCTCAACCCGGAAATAGCCCGGGCAGCAATGGCGCCTGCTGGCGACTAGCGGTTAGAACCTGCCGCCGCCGAAGCCCCCTCCGCCGAGACCCCCACCGCCGAAGCCTCGCATGAGAGGGCCTTGGGACCGTTCGTTGAAGGTGTCGCTGATGCCGGATTGCTCGAACCCCATGGGCACCTGGCCGGTGGTGGCGTACAGGTAGAGGGCCATCTGGAAGATGGCGGTAAGCGTGCTTACAACCACCGCCACCAAAGCGATCCACCCAAACCCGATGACGATTGCGACCAGTGCGCCAACTGATCCGGCTGACGCCCCCAAGGCAATGATGATGATGCCTGGGATGGCGGCCACGAATCCGATGATGCCGAAACCCACCTGGGCGATCAGGTTCTCACCCCAGGTATGGCGCAGAAGCTCGCCGGAGCGGCTCAGCGACTGAAACGGCCCGGTTTGCTCGACCACCAGGATGGGCACAACCAGGAAGGTGAGCACCCCCCAGGCCATGCTGAGGAGGCTGCCGAGAATGCGGGCGACGATGTTGTCCGAGCTTTGGATCAGTCGAATGATCATTCCGACGGTCAGCGCCAGAATCGCCCAGGGCACGATCACATGAAACCGGGAGAACGCCCCCTTGATGGCGCTGGAGATTGTGGGGTCGCCACCGCTGAACCGCTCCCGGGCCCCCGATACCACTGCGGCGTTGAAGAAAACGGTGATGACGGTGACGGCAAAAAGGATGATGATTCCACCGATCCACAGCATCGGATCGCTGCCGGCACTGCTGCCCCCATCGTCAATCCCATCGGTGGAAAGCCAGATGGGCAGCCCGACGGCCAATACCACTGCTATCGAGGCCAGTGCCCCCAGAATCGGCAGGACGGCCAGCTCCCGATCATGTTGCAGCACCGCCCACGAGGCCTTGGCGGTGTCCACTGTTCGACGAAATCGACCCATAGCCGAAACGCTACCAGCGAAGGACGACAGTTTTGCGACGACGAAATCGAGGCTTATTGACTGGCTAGTACCAAAGGCACTTCGCAGGACTGGTCGAGGTCGATCTCCACGGTGATGTGGCCGTTGCCATGGGGGCCGGCGCCCCAGGAGGGCATGACCGCGGAGTACAGGCCGGTGCCGCCGGCTACCAGGATGAGCAGTGCCTCGGGACTGCTGAGGGCATGGATGATCACGTCTGGGTTGTCGCCTTGGCTGCGCTGATGGCGGTCGATGCCCGAACCTCTGGCCCGCACCGCAGACAGCTCCGACCAGGAGCGCTTGGCCCGCTGGTGAAGCGCCTCGGCGATGGTAGCCCGGTCGTGGCCCACGTCAGCCAGGGCGACGGCATGGTCGGGGTTGAGCACCAGCACCTGGGTTCCCCGGGCGAAATGGGTGTTGTTGGCTCCCAGCCCCGAAAGCGAGGCGGCCAGCACGTTCAGCAGGTGATCGGCGTACACCTCGGGGTCGTCGTCGGGGAAGCACAGCACCGAATGCGGCCCTTCGGTGCAGGCCACCGTGACCGTGCTCTGGTCGATGCCGTAGCCCAGCGAGGTGTGCAGCGGCGGCCAGGGGCTGGCCTCCTCGTCCTCGCCCAGGCAAAACGTGAACTTGCCGGGATGACCCAGCAGCGCCATGTCGGAAGTCCCGGGACGGCCGCCGCCGATGTTGATCATGGCCAAGCGCACCGCCCGGCCGATGCTGGCGTTGGCCCGATGGCCGGGGCCCAGCGCGCCGAACCCCGACGCAATGCCGCACGCTCCCACCGCCGGTCCGTTGACCACAAGAAGCGGCCCCAAGTTGTGGGTGGTGGCCTGTACTTCGGTCATGTCCAACCGGGGGTCGGACACCGCCCGGACAGCGGCTACCACCACCGGGAAGTAATCGGGCAAACAGCCGGCCATGACCGCGGCAATGGCGGCCTTCTCCACGGTGGCATCACCCAGATTGGGGCCAAGCTGGCCCAGCGAGACATCGCCGTCGAGGCCCGATGCCAACACCATGCGCTCGACCCGGGCCGGGGTCGGTATCACCACTGGCAGCCCGTCGGTGCAGCCCGCCTCGTGGAGCTGTTCTAGAGCGGCCTCCTCGGAGAGCGCCGTCAGCCGTTGGCTCATCCGGCGGCGCCCAGCGCCTGAAGCACCTCGTCAGCGATGTCGTCGGCCACCATCTTCATGGCCTTCTCCCCGGTGCCGGCCACCGGGTGGGGGAGGATCACCCGGGGAATGTCGGGCATGCCTGCCGACCGGGACACGAAGTCCCCCTGAGGGGAGAACTTGGTGGTTACCAAGGCCACCGCCGGGGTGTCGCGGCGGGCGGCTTTGATGGCGTCACGCACGGTGCCGCTGGTGCAGCTGCCTCAATGGCCATAAGCGGCCACCACCGCGTCGCACGCCTCGGTGATCTCGCCCATCAGCTGGTCGTCGGCCACCATCGAGGCGTTGCCCTTGTTCCAGGCCCGAACCTCCACGTCGGGACGCACCCGCCTCAGGCTCTCGCCCACCGCATCCATGAACGGCACCGAGTCGGGGAATCCGTTGGCCAACAGCCCGATGGTGAGGACTCCGCCCCCCGCCGACAGCTCATAAGGGGTAACCGGTTCGCCCGGATCAGCCTGTGGGTCCATATATTCGATCGCCATGGCTCTACGGTAGTGCAAGTGCATCAGTGGAAGGCATGGGCTGTGATCGCGGTGATCGCCGCCGCGGTCGGAGTTGTGGCCGTGGTGGTGGATCGGCAGTTCTTGGTCGAGGAGGATCCCGTGCTCACCACCTCTCCGGCACCGATCGCCCCGTCGCCCGTCTCGACTCCCGCCTCCACGGCGCCCCCTTCGCCCGAAC
>VYEX01000038.1 GCA_009842675.1 Acidimicrobiia bacterium
ACCGTCTTCCCCTTCGCCCCCTCTATGGCCGTTGCCGCCGCGGCCGTGGCGCTGGCCATTCCCGTGACCGGCTGAAATATAGAAATAATCGAAATATACAGAAAATACAGTGAAAACCGGGGTTGGTTCTGCTATATTGGTGGCATGGAAGTCGCCCTCACCTCGCTCCTCAGCGTGTTGATTGCCCTAGTTCTAGGCGGCTTTGCTTGGTTGCGCTCTGACATTGTGCGGCTGACAAGTCGAGTCGACGACCTCACCAGCCGAACTGCCAAGATCGAGGGCATATTGGAGTCCCGCAAATAGGAAGCTGTCGCAACGGGTGTGGTAACTGGGCGCAGGGGGGCAAACTGCCACCGGTAGTATCGCGTTGTGGAAAGTAGGCCCCATGTGGCCCTCATCGGGATGATGGGGTCGGGGAAATCGACGGTGGGGTTCTGGCTGGCCCAATCCGAAGGGCTGCGATTCGTGGACCTCGACGCCGCCATTGAGGAGCGCCAGGGCCGGTCGGTTCCCGAGATCTTCGAGGCTGATGGTGAGGATGGCTTCCGGGAGATGGAGCAGTCGGAGCTGGCTGCCTGCCTGGCCGCCCCGCAGCCCATGGTGGTGGCCTGCGGCGGGGGAGCGGTGTTGCGGGCCGAGAACCGGGAATTGCTGCGACATCGGGCTTGGGTGTGCTGGCTGCGGGCCACCATTGACACGCTTGGCCAGCGGGTCCGGGCCGGCGAGAACCGGCCGCTGCTGGGGGACGACCCGATGGCGGATCTCGCCGCCATCGGCGCCGCTCGAGCTGGGCTCTACACCGAGACGGCCCACGAGATCATCGACGTGGACGGCATGGAGGCCCAGCATGTGGCCGACCAGATCAGACGAGTCTGGCCCCGGACGGTGTCGGCCCGATGAGCGTCGAAACCGGCCTTAAGGGCGCGATCCAGGTGCCGGTGGATCTGGGGGAGCGGGCCTATGACGTCTGGGTCGGCCCCGGGGTCCGCCATTGCCTAGCTGATGTCATCCCCGGCGATGTGGGCCGGGTGGCGGTGGTCACCCAGGCCGCAGTGGCCGATGCCGGTATCACCGTGGACCCCGGCGTGGAGCACAGGGTGTTCATCACCGACAACGGCGAGCAGATCAAGACGCTTAGTGCGGTAGAGGAACTGTGCCGGGAATTCGCCCAGTGGGGCCTCACTCGCCGCGACGCGGTGGTGGCTGTGGGCGGGGGAGCGGTCACCGACTTGGGCGGGTTTGCCGCCGCGGTCTACCACCGGGGCATCCGGGTGGTGTTCGTGTCCACCACCCTGCTGGGCCAGATCGACGCTTCAGTCGGAGGCAAGACCGGCGTGAACCTGCCTGAGGGCAAGAACCTTGTCGGCGCCTTCTGGCAGCCCTCCGCGGTGTTGTGTGACACCGAGGCGCTCGACACCCTGCCTCCCGAGGAGATGCGGTCGGGACTGGGGGAGATGGCCAAGTACCACTTCATCGCCGATGCCAACCTGCACTCCCTGAGCCTGCCCGAGCGCATCGCCCGCTGTGTGCAGATCAAAGCCGAGGTGGTGGCGGCCGACGAGCGGGAGGCCGGCCGCCGGGCCGTGCTCAACTACGGCCACACCCTGGCCCACGCCCTCGAGGCCCACGGCGGCTACGACCTCCGCCACGGCGAGGCGGTGGCCGTCGGTCTCATCTACGCCGCCGAGTTGGCCCACCGCACCGGCCGCATCGACGCCGAGCGCGTGGACGAGCACCGCCGAGTGGTCGACGGGTACCGACTGCCCACCCGCCTGCCCGAAGGGGTCGATTCCGACGCGATAGTCGGGCTGTTCAGCCGGGACAAGAAGGCGGTCGACGGGGTCACCTTCATGCTGGACGGCCCTGACGGCATCCAGCCGGTTGCCGGCCTGGAGCCCGCCCTGTTGCGAGAGACACTGGAGGCCGTCAGATGAATTGGAGCCCTACCTGTGTGAAGGTGTTGAAATGAGCCAGACGATCCTTCTGCTGTCGGGACCCAACCTGAACCTGCTGGGTGACCGCGAACCCGAGGTCTACGGCACCGACACCCTCGACGACCACGCGGCCACCGCAGCCGCCACCGCCGAACGCCACGGGCTCGCCATCGAGCACCACCAGTCCAATGACGAGGCCGCCCTCATCAATCACATCCACCAGGCCCGGGGTCGGTGCGCGGCCATCATCATCAACCCCGGCGCCTTCACCCACTACTCCTGGGCCATCCACGATGCCCTTGCCGCCTTCGAGGGACCGGTGGTGGAGCTGCACCTGTCCAACCCCAATGCCCGCGAGCCGTGGCGCCACACCTCGGTGGTGAGTCCAGTGGCCACCGGCACCATCGTCGGTTTCGGCGGTCATGGCTACGAGCTAGCCGTCGAGGCAGTGGCTCGCTTGCTGGCCGGATGACGAAGCCAGAGATTCTCCCAGACCTCGTCCCTATGGACGTGGCCGGGCGAACCGAGCGGGTTCGGGTTTCGGCAGGCGAAAGCCAATGCGATGCACTGCTGGTGACCAACCTGGTCAACGTCCGCTACCTCACCGGTTTCACCGGCTCGGCCGGATTGGTGTGGCTGGGGCCAAACGAGCTGGTTCTGATAACCGACCGCCGCTACGCCGAGCAGTCCGAGTCGGAATCCAGCCAAGCCAGCGTGGACGTGCGAATCGAAATCACCAACGATGCTCCCAAAGAGATATTGGCCGCGGCAGCCACCGGCGTAGGTCGCATCGGCTTGGAGGCGGCGTCGGTGAGCTGGGCCGATCAGCGCAAGTACGCCGAGTGGTTTGAGGCCGCCGAGCTGGTGCCCACCGCTGGGGTGGTGGAGCGGTGCCGCCAGATCAAAGACGATGGCGAGATCGACCGCATGGCCAAAGCGGCCGCCATCGCCGATGCCGCGCTGGCCGAAGTCCGCCCCATGTTGGCCGATGGCCACACCGAGCAAGAAGTGGCTCTGGCCTTGGACACCGCCTTTCGCCGCTTGGGGGCGGAAAAGAGCGCCTTCACCACCATCGTGGCCGGGGGCCCCAACGCCGCTCTGCCCCATATCAGGCCCACCGATCGACCCATCGGCCCCAACGAGCTGGTCATCATGGACATGGGCGCGGTGGTGGACGGCTACCGCTCCGACATGACCCGCACCGTGTCGGTGGGCGAGCCCGATCCCGAAGCCCAACGAGTGTTCGAAACCGTCAGGGAGGCCCAGCAGCTCGGCGTGGAGCAGGTGGCCCCCGGTGCTCCCATCTCCGATGTGGACAAGGCCTGCCGTACCCGCATTGACGCCGCCGGTTGGGCCGATGCCTTCGTCCACGGTACCGGCCACGGGGTTGGCCTCGACATCCACGAACAGCCCTGGGTGCGGGCCACGGCCACCGAGCCCCTCGAGGTCGGCCAGGTGATCACCGTGGAACCCGGCGTGTATCTGCCCGGGTTCTGCGGCGCCCGAGTGGAGGACACAGTGGTGGTAACCGATAGCGGCCCTCGGCGATTGACCCATTCGCCCAAGACTCTCGCTGTGTCCTGAGGGATCTAGGGCTGTCATTTCCGTCCGCTGTGGTCAACAGGGACCCTGTGGGCCAGACTTTGCCCATGGCCACGATCACCACCAACGACCTCAAGAACGGCATGACGCTGAGCCTCGACGACGGCCTGTTCAACGTGGTCGAGTTCCAGCATGTCAAGCCGGGCAAGGGCGGGGCGTTCGTGCGCACCACGTTGAAGAACGCCCGCACCGGCGCCGTTCTCGACCGCACCTTCCGAGCTGGAGAGAAGGTGGAGCGGGCCAACATCGACCGCCGGGAGATGCAGTACCTGTACTCCGACGGCGAGAGCTTCGTGTTCATGGACAGCGAGACCTACGAGCAGCTCCATGTGGGCTCCGACGTGCTGGGCGACGCGGTCAACTACCTGGTGGAGAACAACTCGGTGATCCTCGGCATGTTCGGCACCGAGATCGTGGGCACCGACCTGCCCGCCGCGGTGGAGCTGGATATCGCCCAGACCGAACCCGGCGTCCAGGGCGACCGGGTATCAGGTGCCACCAAGCCGGCTACCTGCCAGACCGGACTGGTGGTGCAGGTGCCGCTGTTTCTGAACCCGGGTGAGCGGATCAAGGTGGACACCCGCTCTGGCGAGTACATCAGCCGGGCGTGAGGGTCCCGGCTGTATAGCGCCTCGTCGGCAACCCATGAGCTCGCCCGATCCGCTCGTCTCAGGATCCCAGCGCCGCCAAGTGAGGGAGCGGGCCCTAGGCCTGCTCTATGAGGCTGAGGCCAAGGGCATCGACATGGCCGAGCTGTTGGCCGCCCAAGAGCTGCCCCTCGACCCCTACGCTCACACGCTGGTCACCGGGGCGGCCGATCACCAAAGCGACATCGATGCACGCCTGGAGGAGCTGTCCGAGAATTGGCCTGTGGCCCGGATGCCCGCGCTCGACAGAGCCATTCTGCGCTTGGCCAGTTTCGAGCTGGCCCACAGCACCGACTTATCAGTGGCGGTGATCATCAACGAGGCGGTAGAGCTGGCCCACGAGTACTCCACCCCCGCCTCCGCCGGGTTCATCAACGGCCTGTTATCGCAGGTAGCTACATCAGTTCGTTCCGCGCCGGAACAATAGAAATACCATCCCCGAACTTCGCTTCGGCAGGTGTATAGTGCTCTGAGCACCCGTGAAGTGGGTCCGGCGAGGCCCATACGGACATGGAGGAAATCGAGTTTGGCTGAACGCGAACGCCGGCGAACGCCCCCCTACGGGGGCGTTTTCTCTGCCCGAACCCGGGTGATGGAAGCCGAGGACATCAAGCGGGCGACCTGGCGAATGGCTCACGAGATCATCGAGCGCAATCACGGTCTCGACGGCGTGGTGATTGTGGGCTTGCAGACTGGCGGGGTGTGGCTGGCCGAAGACATCGCCGGTGCCCTGTATGAGATCGAGGGGGTCAAACCTGCCTTGGGGACCCTGGACGTGGCCTTCCACCGTGACGACATCGGGCTGAGGCCCCTGTTGCCGGAGGCTCCCACCGATATACCGTTCAACCTCGACGGCCAAGCGGTGGTGATCGTGGACGACGTGCTGTATACCGGCCGTACGATCCGGGCCGCACTGGATGCGCTGAACAGCTATGGGAGGCCACGGACCGTGCAGCTAGCGGTGATGGTGGACCGGGGCCACCGGGAGCTGCCGATCCGCCCCGACTTTGTGGGCAAGAACCTGCCCACCCGCCGCGACGAGATGGTGGACGCCCACCGAGACGGCGTCGACCTTGGAGAGATCGTCAAATGAAGCACCTCTTGTCGATCAACGATTTGGGCGCCGAGGGCATCGAAGAAGCGTGCCGGTTGGCCGACCACTTCACCGAGGTATCGCAGCGGCCTATTCCCAAGGTTCCCGCCCTGCGGGGCAAGACGGTGGCCATGCTGTTCTACGAGGACTCCACCCGGACCCGGCTCTCCTTCGAGGTAGCGGCTCGGCGCCTTTCAGCCGACGTGATGGGATTCAGCGTGTCTGCCTCGTCGGTGAACAAAGGCGAGTCGGTGCGAGACACCGTGGCCACCGTCTCGGCCATGGGGCCTGACGCTCTTGTGGTCCGCCATCGCTCGGCTGGTGTGCCCCAGCAGACCGCGGCGTGGACCCATGCCAGCGTGATCAACGCCGGCGACGGCTGGCATGAGCATCCCACCCAGGCGCTGCTCGACTGCTACACCATCCGCGACCGACTCGGCTCGATGGCCGGTCGGCGCATTGTGATCCTGGGCGACATCAAGCACTCCCGGGTGGCCCGCTCATGCGTGATGGCGTTCACCTCGCTGGGAGCGAAGGTCACCCTGGTGGCCCCTCCCACCCTGCTGCCCCCCGCAGTGGACTCCTGGCCGGTGGACGTCAGCTTCAGCCTTGACGCCGCGCTAAGCGACTGCGACGTGGTGTACGGGCTGCGGGTGCAACAGGAGCGCCAATCCGAGGCCCTCCTGCCGTCGCTGCGGGAGTACACCGCCCAATGGGGGCTTACCGTGGATCGGGCGGCTCGGCTGCCCGCAGGGGCGCTGATAATGCACCCCGGCCCGGTGAACCGGGGAGTGGAGATCGCCCCCGAAGTTCTGGACCAGCCCAATGCCACCCTCAATGAGCAGGTGCGCCACGGCGTGGCGGTGCGCATGGCGGTGCTCTATCTCCTGTTGGCCGCCGACCCCGACCGGCAACCCGAAGGCGAAGCCTCATGAGCACAGTCATCAAGGGCGGCACGGTTGTCGACCAAACGGGTGAGCGCACCGCCGACGTGGTGGTGGACGACGGCCGGATTGCCGCGGTCGGTCCCGATCTGACGGGCGATGAGGTCTTGGACGCCTCGGGCTGCGTGGTGGCCCCTGGCTTTGTAGACCTTCACGCCCACCTGCGCCAGCCCGGCGCCGAGGAGGCCGAGACCATCGAGACCGGGAGCTGGGCCGCGGTCCGGGGCGGGTTCAGTGCGGTGGTGGCTATGCCCAACACCAACCCGCCCATTGACTGCGCCGCCGTTGTGCAAGAAGTGCTGGCCCTGGGGGCCAAGGCGCCCTGTGATGTGTACACCTCCGGGGCCATCACCGTGGGCCGCAAGGGGGACCAGCTTGCGCCGATGGCCGAGATGGCTGCGCTGGGGGTGCGGCTGTTCACCGACGACGGAAACGGGGTTCAAGAAGCCGGGCTCATGCGCCGAGCCATGGAGTACGCCGCTGGTTTGGGGGTGATATTGGCCCAGCACTGCGAAGTGGACTCCCTAGCCGCCGGGGGTCACATGCACGAGGGGGAGTGGTCGAGCCGGCTGGGAATTCCCGGCGTGCCCGCCGAGGCCGAGGAGCTCATGGTCATGCGGGATATCGCCCTCAGCCGCTTCACCGGCGCTCCCGTCCACTTCCAGCACCTGTCCACCCGAGGTTCCATCGCCATGGTGCGGGCTGCCCGCCAAGCCGGGGTGGAAGTGACCGCCGAGGCGGCTACCCACCATTTCACCCTTACCGACGATGCCTGTGCCTCCTACGACCCGGTTTTCAAGGTCAACCCGCCCCTGCGCCCGGCCGATGATCGAGATGCGGTGCGCGAGGGCTTGGCCGATGGAGCGGTGGATGCCATCGCCACCGACCACGCCCCCCATTCCCCCGACGCCAAGGAGATGCCCTTCGACCAGGCGCCTCCGGGGATGCTCGGCCTGGAGACGGCCCTGGCCCTTGCGCTGACCGAGTTGGACCTGCCCATCGCCGAGGTGGTGGGGCTGCTGAGCTGGCGACCGGCGGCCATTGCCGGATTGAAGGGGATTCACGGCGGGCCGATTGAATCCGGTGCTCCGGCCAATCTGTGCGTGTTCGATCCGCAAGAGACTTGGACTGTCGACCCCTACGACCTGGCCAGCCGCTCCCGCAACACCCCCTATGCCGGGCGCCAAGTGCGCGGCAGAGTGCGCCACACCATTGTCGGAGGCCAGGCAGTACTGGTCGACCAGGAGATGCGGCCATGATCTATTGGCCGGGCTTCGTTTTGATTGCGTCGGAGATGAACCCATGATCCGCGAGGCGGCATTGGTGTTGTCCGACGGCGAAGTGTTCGAGGGCGAGGCCATTGGCGCGGAGCCCGCTGGAGGCATCACCTCCGGCGAGGTGGTGTTCAACACCGTGCTCACCGGCTATCAAGAGGTGATCACCGATCCGTCTTACGCCGGGCAGATCATCACCTTCACCTACCCCCACATCGGCAACTACGGCGTCGCGCCGGCCGATCACGAGAGCCGCCGACCGTTCTGTCGCGGCGTGATCGTGCGGGAAATGGCCCGCCGCCGCTCCAACTGGCGCTCCACCGACGACTTGGAGTCCTTCTTGGTAGCCCAGGGCATCGCTGGCCTCGCCGGGGTTGACACCCGGCGGCTCACCACCCATATCCGCGACTCTGGAGCCATGCCCGGCGCTTTCGGCACCGCCGCAGAGTCCGACCTGCGAACGGCGGCCGCCGCTGAGCCCGGCACCGACGGGGTGGACTTGGTGGCCACCGTGACCCGCCCCGAGTCGGAACACTTCACCAGCACCCGAGACGACGGCCGCCCGCCTTACCGGGTGGTGGCTCTGGACTTCGGGCTCAAAGCCACCATCGTGCACCATCTGCGGACCATCTCCCACGTGGAGGTTGTGCCGGCCAGCACCTCCGCGGCGGACGTCTTGGCCCGGGAACCCGACGGGGTGTTCTTATCCAACGGTCCCGGCGATCCCGACGCGGTGGCTGGCGCGGTGGACACCATCACGGGACTTCTGGGCGAGGTGCCGATCTTCGGCATCTGCCTGGGCCACCAGCTCTTGGCCTCGGCGCTGGGCGGGGAGACCTACAAGCTCCCCTTCGGCCACCACGGCGGCAACCACCCGGTGCGCAACCTGGCCACCGGAGCGGTGGAGATCACCAGCCAGAACCACAACTTCTGTGTGGCCGACAGCTCCATACCCGGTGCCGACATCACCCACATCAACCTCAACGACCACACCGTGGAGGGCCTGCGCTGCCGAGACCTGCCCGCATTCAGCGTCCAGTACCACCCCGAGGCCGGCCCCGGCCCCCACGATTCCCGCTATCTGTTCGCCCAGTTCGACGAACTCATGGCCGGTCTGCACCCAACGGTGGCAGGCCCGTCCCAGGGTCAGCTTCTCGGGGGATCTACTAATGCCTAAGCGGGAGACGAGTCCAACAGCCGCGTGGCGGGCAATTATCAGGGGAGAAGCCCTTGCCTAAGCGGACCGACATCGAGTCGATCCTCCTCATCGGGTCGGGCCCTATCGTGATCGGCCAGGCCTGCGAGTTCGACTACTCCGGCACCCAGGCCTGCCGGGTGCTGCGCGACGAGGGCTACCGGGTGGTGCTGGCCAACTCCAATCCGGCCACCATCATGACCGACCCCGAGTTCGCTGACGCCACCTACGTGGAGCCCCTCAGCCTCGAGGTGCTCACCAGCATCATCCAGCGGGAGCAGCCCGACGTGCTGCTGCCCACCCTGGGCGGGCAGACCGCGCTGAATCTGGCCATGGAGCTCATCGAGTCGGGGGTGGTGGACAAGTACGGGGTGGAGGTGATCGGCGCCGACCAGACCGCCATCTCCACGGCCGAGGACCGGGCCAAGTTCCGCCAGGCCATGATCGACATCGGGCTCCCCGTCCCCCCCTCGGCCACCGCCCACACCCTGGAAGAGGCGATGGAGGTCATGGAGCGCATCGGGCTCCCCGTGATTATCCGCCCGGCATACATCCTGGGCGGAACCGGCACCGGCATCGCCCACACCCCTGAGCAGGGGCGGGAGATGTGCGCCCGCGGCCTGGCGGCCAGCCCGATCAGCGAGATCCTCATCGAGCAGTCGATCGCGGGCTGGAAAGAGTACGAGCTGGAGGTGATGCGCGACCGGGCCGACAACTGCGTGGTGGTGTGCACCATCGAGAACCTCGACCCCATGGGCGTCCACACCGGCGACTCCATCACCGTGGCTCCGGCCCAGACCCTGTCGGATGTGGAGTACCAGGCGCTGCGGGATGCCGCCTTCGACTGCATCCGCCGGGTGGGGGTGGAAACCGGCGGCTCCAACATCCAGTTCGCGGTGAACCCCGACAACGGCGAGTTTGTGATCATCGAGATGAACCCGAGGGTGTCGCGCTCATCGGCGCTGGCCTCCAAGGCCACCGGGTTTCCCATCGCCAAGATCGCTGCCCGCCTGGCGGTGGGCTACACCCTCGATGAGATTCCCAACGACATCACCGAGAAGACCCCGGCGTGCTTCGAGCCGGTCATCGACTACGTGGTCACCAAGGTGCCCCGGTGGGCGTTTGAGAAGTTCCCCGGGGTGTCGGGGGTTCTCAACACCCAGATGCAGTCGGTGGGGGAGGTCATGTCCATCGCCCGCACCTTCACCGAGTCGCTGCAAAAGGGGCTGCGCTCGCTGGAGTTGGGGCGCTTCGGCCTGAACGCCGACCCGGCTGAGGCCGCCTACGACTCCCTCAGCGACGAGGAGCTCCTGGCCGCCGCCGCGGTGGCAACCCCGGAGCGAATCTTCCAGCTTGAGGCCCTGCTGCGGCGGGGACTCACGGTGGCGGATCTGTTCGAGGCCACCAAGGTGGACCCTTGGTTCTGCGATCAGATCCTCCAGATCACCGAGGAGCGGGCCGCGCTGGAAGAGTACGGATTCGAGGCCATGACCCCCCGGGCGTGGAAGCGGGCCAAGCAGTTCGGCTTCTCCGACGAGCAGCTCGGCTATCTCTGGAATGTGCCGGCTGCCGAAATTCGGGCGGCCCGCATCGGCGCGGGGGTGGAGGCGACATTCAAGACGGTGGACACCTGCTCGGCCGAATTCGAGGCCGAGACCCCGTACCACTACTCCACCTATGAGGACGTGGGCGAGGTGGCCCCCTCGGATCGGGCCAAGGTCATCATCTTGGGGTCGGGCCCCAACCGGATCGGCCAGGGAATCGAATTCGACTACTGCTGTGTCCATGCCTGCTTCGCGCTGTCGGAGGCCGGCTACGAGACCATCATGGTCAACTGCAACCCCGAGACGGTGTCCACCGACTACGACACCAGCGACCGACTCTATTTCGAGCCCCTCACCGAGGAGGACGTCCTCAATGTGATCGACGCCGAGCTGGCGTCGTCTCAGGCCGCGGACGGTCCCGGCATTGCCGGGATCGTGGTGTCGCTCGGCGGCCAGACGCCGCTGAAGCTGGCCAGTGTGCTGCCCAACGGCTTGGTGGTGGGCACCAGTCCCAACAGCATCGACCTGGCCGAGGATCGAGAGCGCTGGAATGCCCTGTGCGCTCGCCTCGATATCCCCCAGCCAGCCGGGGGCACCGCAGCCACCACCGACGAGGCCCTGGCGGTGGCCGACCGCATCGGCTACCCCGTGCTGGTGCGGCCCTCCTATGTGCTGGGAGGCCGGGCCATGGTCATCGTCTACACCGACGATGACTTGGCCGAGGCCATGGCCGAGATGGCCGTATCCGGCTCTTTGGGCCGCGAGGGCGGGCTTTCAGCGGAGCGGCCCGTGCTGATCGACCGCTTCTTGGAGGACGCCACCGAAGTAGACGTGGACGCCATCCGAGACATGACCGGCGAGGTTCTCATCGGCGGAGTGATGGAGCATGTGGAGGAGGCCGGGGTCCACTCCGGCGACAGTGCCTGCATGCTGCCGCCGGTCCACCTCTCCGAGGCGACGGTGGCCCTGTTGGAGCGCCATGTGAAAGACATCGCCCACGCCCTGGACGTGGTCGGGTTGATCAACGTGCAGTTCGCGGTCAAGCGATTCGGCATCGGGGCAGCCGACCAAGTGTTCGTGCTGGAGGCCAACCCCCGGGCGTCGCGCACGGTGCCGTTTGTGGCCAAGGCCACCGGTGTGCCCCTGGTGAAGGTGGCCACCCGGGTCATGATGGGCGCCAGCCTGGCCGATCTGCGCCAGGAGGGGCTGCTGGGGCGCCGGGCCAACGGCGACCACATTTCGGTCAAGGAGGCCGTGCTGCCGTTCAACAAGTTCCCCGAGGCTGACGCCATCTTGGGCCCGGAAATGAAGTCCACCGGCGAGGTTATGGGCATCGATTTGCGCCCCGGACTGGCCTTTGCCAAGAGCCAGATCGCCGCGGGAGCCCCGCTGCCCGCCAGCGGCACCGTGTTGATGTCGCTGGCCGACCGAGACAAAGCCTCCGGGGTGGAGATGGCCCGGGGCTTCACCGGGCTGGGCCTGGCCATTGCGGCCACTTCCGGCACTGCGGCTGCGCTGTCCGAAGCGGGGGTGCCGGTGGCCGAGGTGGTGGCCAAGGTCGGCGAGAAGGGCACCAATGTGGTGGAACTGATCGACGAGGGACGGGTGCAGTTAGTGGTCAACACCCCGAGGGGGCGGGGATCGCGGGCCGATGGCGACCACATCCGCCGGGCGGCCAGCCGCAACCGGGTACCGCTTTTGACCACTGCCTCGGCCGGATTGGCGGCCGCCGACGGCATGGTCGACTGGGCCCGTCACCAACTGCGGGTTCGGACCCTCCAGGAATACCACCGCGGTGTGACCAGCGATCAGCTGGCTTTCGAGCTGTGAGCAGGGGTCGGAAACCGGAGCTGGATACCGCCATCGGCTCAGTTCGGTTGCCCAACCCGGTGATGACCGCCTCGGGCACGGTGGGCCACGGCACCGAATTGGCCCGCTACCTCGACTACTCGGCGCTGGGTGCGGTGGTGGTGAAATCGCTGGCCCCCTATGAGTGGCCGGGCAACCCCCCACCCCGAGTCCACCCGGTGCCGGCGGGAATGATCAACAGCGTCGGCCTGCGAGGCCCCGGTCTGCCCCGATGGCTGGCCGAGGAGCTGCCGCTGCTGGCCGACGCCGGCGCCCGGGTGGTGGTGTCGATTTGGGGGCGCACCCTGGACGACTTCGCCGCCGCCTCCGACTTGCTGTCGGCAGCCGACCCCCGAGCCATGGAAACCGTGGTGGCGGTGGAGGTCAACGTCTCCTGTCCCAATCTGGAGGATCGGGGCCGCATGTTCTCCCACTCGGCGGCTATGGCCAATGCCGCGCTGGCGGCCACCGCCTCCTGCGGCTTGCCCCGGTGGGCCAAGCTCAGCGCCACCGGCGACCTGGTGGACATCGCCGCCGCCGCAGTGGAGGGCGGGGCTTCGGCACTCACCCTCGTGAACACGCTTTTGGGCATGGTCATAGACACCGAGGCCCGCAAACCCCTGTTGGGCGCGGGCGGGGGAGGTGTGTCGGGCCGGGCCATCGGTCCGGTGGCGGTACGGGCGGTATACGACGTGTACGCCGCACTGCCCGAGGTGCCCATCGTGGGCGTTGGCGGCATCGCCTCGGGCGCCGATGCGGTGGAGATGTTGATGGCTGGCGCCCGAGCGGTGCAGGTGGGCACCGCCACCTTCGCCAACCCCCGGGCCCCGGCCAAAGTCCTGCGGGAACTGGCCCGCTGGTGTACCTCCCACGGCGTGAGCCGACTGGACGAGCTGATAGGAGCAGCCCATGAATGACAACGGACACCGCAGGCACGATCCCCGGTTGGCCATTGCCCTGGACGTGGACCATCTGGACCTGGCCTGTTTGATGGCCGACGCAGTTCGCCCCTGGATGGGGGTGGCCAAGGTGGGCTTCGAGCTGTTCGCCACCGCTGGACCGACGGCGATCACCGCCATGGTGGATCGGGGTTTCGAGGTGTTCGCCGACCTCAAGTTCCACGACATCCCCAACACAGTGAACCGTGCCGCGGCCCAAGTGGGCCGGGCCGGTGCCCGTTGGCTGACCGTCCATGCCGTTGGGGGTCCCGACGTGCTGCGAGCCGGAGTGGAAGGGCTGGCTGAGGGCAGCAACGGGTCGGCTCAGGTGCTGGGGGTGACGATTCTGACCAGCGATGCCGACCGGTCCCGAGACGTGCTCGAAGAGCGGGTGGCGCTGGCCCGCGACACCGGCTGTGGTGGGGTGATCTGCTCGGCGGCCGACATCGGCGTAGTCAAGGAGGTGGCACCCGAGCTGAAGCGGGTGGTGCCCGGCATACGCCTTCCCGACTCCAACCACAACGACCAGGCCTCGGTGGCCACTCCAGAGGCCGCCATTGCGGCAGGCGCCTCCATCCTGGTCATCGGCCGGACCGTCACATCACCCGTCCAAGGCCTCACCGTCGACTCAGAGCACCTAGTCCAAGCCCTGGTCGACATGGCCGATCGAGCCCAACAAGTGGCCACAAACATCAGCCACCTGTAGCAACAATTTCCCCAGTATCCTCAACAAGACTTGCGGTTCAAACTACAATGGTGTAATGGCAGGACCCCCACAACTAACTGCAGAACAGCGCCAGGCAGCGTTGGCCAAGGCTGGAGAGGTGCGCCGCAAGCGCGCCGAAGTCAAAGCCATGCTGAAGATGAGGTCGATTTCGCTTTCCGACCTGCTGGAACAAGCGGAAACCGACGAAGTGGTCGCCGGCACCAAGGTGCTTGCCGTCCTGGAATCCCTTCCAGGCATGGGCAAGGTCCGGGCCCGCAGGATGATGGACGAGATCGGCATTGCCGACAGTCGTCGCATCCGCGGGTTGGGCGATCAGCAACGGGCCTCGTTGCTGGCGCGCTGCGGCAACTAGATCAGCCTCTGATAATCGTGCTTTCCGGCCCCGGTGGGGTCGGCAAAGGGACGATCGCGGCTGCTCTGGTGGCCGCGGACACCAAATTGTGGCTTAGTCGCTCGTGGACGACGCGCGTGCGTCGTCCAGGCGAGCCGGAGTCCGCATATGTGTTTGCCGACGAGGCCGAGTTCCGGGCCAAGATCGCCGATGGCGGATTCGTGGAGTGGGCGGAGATTGCCGGGAATCTCTACGGAACGCCCCAGCCTGATCCGCCGACGGGCCTCGACGTGTTGTTGGAAATCGATGTCCAGGGCGCGGCCCAAGTGCGGGAGAGCCATCCCGAAGCCCTGTGCATCTTTGTCGAAGCGCCCTCGGCCGCGGAGCAGGAGTCCCGCCTGCGGGGCCGGGGTGACTCAGAGAGCCACATCGCCAAACGGCTGGCTCTGGCTGACTCGGAACGAATCAAGGCGTACGAGCTCAACGCGATCCACGTCGTGAATGACAGCCTCGGCGAGGCGGTGGCCGCCATCGGCGCTCTAATCGAAGAAGCCCGCCGGTAGGGGTCTGCCAATGACGATTAAGTCAGCCTGTCCTGATATCATTTAGCGGCTCTCCCCGTATTTGTGGGAAGAAGGCTGCACGCAATAGAAGGCACGCAAGTAAAGGTCTGCACAGATGTCTGAACAGCACGACACCATGATGTATCCGACCATCGAAGAGCTCTTGGGCCGGACCGACTCCAAGTTCCGCCTAGTGACGCTGGGAGCGCTGCGGGCCTGCCAGATCAACTCCTACTTCGGCCAGCTGGGAGAGGGTTTGGGTGCCATGGTCCCGCCCCAGGTATTGACCATGTCCCGCAAGCCCCTGTCCATAGCCTTCGAAGAGATCGCGTCCGACAAGATCATCGCCACCGATCCTCCCGAAATCACTGAAGAAGAGGCTTTGGCCGACTCAATGATCCCCACCGGCGAAGCCAATCTGGAACAGGCCGGTCTAGAACAAGCCGACCAAGACGACGCTGGTCTAGACGGGGCTGATCTGGACTCAGCGTCCTGACAAACCCATGAATTCGCTCGCCGGCAAGCGAATCGTGCTCGGCGTCAGCGGGGGAATCGCGGCGTATAAGGCGGCGGAGGTATGCCGTCGTTTGGTGGATGCCGGCGCCCACGTCGTACCGGTCTTGACCAAGGGCGCCACCCGGTTTGTGGGCCGGGCCACTTTTGATGCACTGGCCTCTGAACGCGCCCAAATGAGCCTCTTCGACGAGGATGACCCCATTCCCCACACCACGTTGGGCCAGACGGCCGACTGCGTGGTAGTGGCCCCGGCCACCGCCCGGGTAATCGGCGCCTACGCCGCCGGCATCAGCTCCGACCTGCTGACCGCCACCCTCATAGCCACCCGGGCCCCGGTGGTGATCTGCCCGGCGATGCACACTGAGATGTGGGAGCACCCGGCGGTAGCCGACAATATCGCCACCCTGGTCGAGCGGGGGGTTCACATCGTGGGGCCGGAATCGGGGCGTCTGGCGGGAGGCGACGAGGGTGCCGGGCGGCTTAGCTCGCCGGAAGACATCGCGGCCGCGGTGATCTGGGCGGTCGGCGCGGGCAGCGATCGCCAAGACATGGCCGGGCTGTCGGTGGTGGTCACCGCGGGGGGTACTCGAGAGCCCATCGACCCTGTGCGCTATATCGGCAACCACTCCTCGGGCAAGCAGGGCTATGCCTTTGCCGACGAGGCGGCCGGTCGAGGGGCTGAGGTGACCATCGTTACCACTGTGGACCGCCCCGGTCCTTCGGGTGAGACCGCTGTGCCAGGGGTCACGGTGGTGAGGGTCGACACCGCAGGGGAGATGGCCGAGGCCACCGAGGAGGCGTCGACAAAGGCCGATGTGGTGATCATGGCGGCGGCGGTGGCCGATTTCCGCCCGGTCGACCCGGCCGGGGTGAAGCTAAAGAAGCGCGACGGAGTACCGGCCATTGAACTGGAGCCCACCCCCGACATATTGGCCGCCCTAGGGGCGTCCAAGCCCGAGGGCCAGATCCTGGTGGGATTCGCCGCTGAGACCTGCGATGTGGCCGACAACGCCGCCGCCAAGCTGAACGGCAAGGGCGCCGACTACATCGTGGCCAACGATGTGACGGCAGAAAACGCCGGCTTTGCCTACGACACCAATGAGGTGCTGGTGCTAGCTTCTGACGGCCGAATCCATCCGGTGGGGCTGCGCTCCAAGCGCCAGGTGGCCCGAGCCGTCCTCGACTTGGTGATGGAAGACCGGCACAGTCAGGCGCATTCCGGTCGTCTGATGGAAGACCGGGCTGACGCCGGTGAGGAGAATCAATGAGCCAAGGGTCAAATGGCCGACATCGCTTCACTTCTGAATCGGTCACCGGCGGCCATCCCGACAAGATCGCCGATCAGATATCCGATGGGGTGCTGGATGCCCTGTTAGCCGTGGATATCGGCAGCCGGGTGGCGTGTGAGACCTTGGTCACTACTGGGCTGGTGGTGGTGGCCGGAGAGATCTCCACCGACGGTTATATCGACATTCCCCGGGTGGTGCGCGACACCATCACCGGGATCGGGTATGACCGTGAGGACTACGGCTTCGACGGCAACACCTGCGGGGTAATGGTGTCCATCGATGACCAGTCTCCCGACATTGCCCAGGGTGTGGACCGAATCGATCCGCTGGAGCAGGGGGCCGGCGACCAGGGGATGATGTTCGGCTTCGCCTGCGACGAGACCCCCGAGCTGATGCCATTGCCCATCCACATCGCCCACCGCATGGTGGAGCGCCTGACCGAGGTCCGACGGTCGGGGTGTGTGCCCTACCTGAGGCCCGACGGCAAGAGCCAGGTGACGTTCGAGTACGAGGGGACCCGGGCGGTGGGGCTGAGTGCCGTGCTGATCTCGGCTCACCACCGCGACGGAACCGATCTCAGCGAGATGAAGGAAGACCTCAAAGAGCAGGTCATCGACCCGGTGGTTCCCGAGCAGTTCCGCGACGACGACTTCGACGTGCTGGTCAATCCCACCGGGAAGTTCGTGAGGGGTGGACCGGTGGCCGACGCCGGGCTGACCGGGCGCAAGATCATCGTGGACACCTACGGGGGAATGGCCCGCCACGGCGGCGGCGCCTTCTCGGGCAAGGATCCCAGCAAGGTAGACCGCTCGGCCGCCTACGCCGCCCGCTGGGTGGCCAAGAATGTAGTGGCCTCTGGCGCCGCATCCCGCTGTGAGGTGCAGGTGTCGTATGCCATCGGCATCGCCCGTCCGATGTCGGTGATGGTGGAGACCTTTGGCACCGAGAAGGTGGACCCGGCCAAGATCAGCCACCAGGTGAATGAGATCTTCGATCTGCGCCCCGCGGCCATCATCCGGGATTTGGAGCTGCTGCGGCCGATCTACCGGAACACGGCGGCGTACGGCCACTTCGGACGCAGTCCCGACAGCATCTTCACCTGGGAGCGCACCGATCGGGTTGACGACCTCCGCTCCGCCCTGGGTCTGTAGCAGCCTTGGGCTTTTGAACGTTCGGGTTCTGACCGACGTCTTAGCCATAGATCGCGAGTTCACCTACACCGTCCCCGAGGGCTGGGCCGACGACCCCCGGTTCGGGGTGGGGGCCATGGTGCGAGTGGTTCTGCACGGTCGCCGGGTGGGGGGCTGGATCACTGAAGTGGGTGTGGAGGCTCCCGAAGAGGTGGAGCTCACCCCACTGGCCAAATTGAGCAGCTTGGGGCCGGGACGGGAGCTGATGGATCTGAGCGAGTGGGCGGCCTGGCGCTGGGCCGGTCGGCGGGCTCACTTCCTGCGGACTGCCTCGCCTCCCCGGGTGGTGGCCGGCTTGCCTCGGCCCCAGCGTTCCCGGATGGTGCCCTCGGGGGACTACGCCGATCTCTTTGAAGGCGAGGGTCGTACTCTGCGCCAGGGGCCCTCCGACGATCCCTTGCCAATCGCCCTAGCTGCCGCCTCCCGAGGCCAAGCGCTGATCCTGGTGCCCGATCACGGCCGGGCCGATGATCTGGCCAGGCGGTTGGGACGAGAGGGGGCGTGGGCAGTGCGATACCCCGATGGATGGGCCGCGGCCGCGGCGGGGGCCACCGTGGTGGGCACCTTGTCGGCCGCGTGGGCGCCGGCCCCTGATCTGACCGCAGTGCTGGTGATAGACGAGCACGACGAGTCGTACCGCTCGGAGTCGGCCCCCACGTGGAGCGGCCGTGACGTGGCCGTCGAGAGGGCCCGTAGAGCAGGGGTGCCCTGTGTACTGCTGTCGTCGGTGCCCTCGTTGGAGGCGCTGCGGTCTAGGCGGGTGATGCGCCCTTCTCGGGGTGCTGAGCGGGACAGTTGGCCGCAAGTAGAGGTGGTGGACCGCCGCAGCGAGGACCCGGGTCGCGCCGGTCTGTACTCCCCGGAGCTGGTGCGGGCCCTGCGAGACGGAGGTCGGGTGGCCTGCGTGTTGAACCGCCGGGGCCGGGCGCTGCTGCTGGCCTGCCACCTGTGCGGCGAACTCGCCGTATGCACTGAGTGCGGCGCATCCATGCGCCAGACCGAGGACAAACAGCTGCGGTGTCGGGCGGGTGATCATGTTCGCCCCATGGTGTGCGCCGAGTGCGGCAGCACCAAGATGCGCAACCTCCGGGCCGGGGTGAAGCGGGTTCGCGAGGAGATCGAGGCTTTGATTCGCACTCCAGTGGCTGAGGCCACTGGCAGCGGCTATGTCGGCTCGCCCACCGCCCGGGTGGTGGTGGGCACCGAGGCGGTGCTGCACTTGGGCCGACCGTTCGATGTGGTCGCCTTCCTGGAATTCGACCAGGAATTGCTGGCCCCCCGATTCCGAGCCCGGGAGCAGGCGCTGGCTCTCATTGCCCGAGCGGCCCGGATCACCGGTTCCCGTGAATCTGGCGGGAAGATCGTGCTTCAAACCCGTCTGCCCGACGACTCCGTGGTAACCGCGGCTCTTCGGGCTGATCCGGCGCTGTTGGCCCGAGCAGAGCGAGACCGCCGCCAGGAGCTAGGCCTGCCTCCCTACGGGGCCATCGCCGTGGTGTCAGGGCCGGTGGCGGAGGAGTACATGGAGCGATTCGGCACGCCGTTGGGCATTCAGGTCGCCCCCGACCCCAGTGGGCAGTATTTCCTGCGGGCCCCCGACTACGACACCCTTTGCGACGCCCTCGCCTCAGTGGAGCGCCCCAGCGGCCGACTCCGCATAGACGTCGACCCCATCAGAGCGATTTAGTCGAGGCTGCGACCCTCCAAAGTCGAAATCCGCTCCCCTTGGTTGTGGAGCCTGTCGTCGGTCCGCTCGAATTTGTTGTCGTAGCGCTCGAAGACGCTAGCCAAGTAGGCCTCAAGCCTGTCGAAGCGCTGTTCCAAGCGTCGATGATAGAAGCCGACGATGCTGACAATGCTCGCCCCGTAAACGCTCAGCATGACAGTTGTGGTGACATCCATGGTTGTCTGTCTTTCTTGCTGGAAATGCTTCGGGGGAAGCTCTCTCACTATAGCCCGGGGATATGACAATGTGTCTCAGCATCGTTGTCGAATCTCAAGGATTCGGTAGCCGCGGCGGGAGCTGAGCCGGGTGGTGGGCCAGCGCTGTTGGTTGAGCCAGCGGGCCAGGGAGTCGGAGCCCAGGTTCTTGTTGACCACCAGGTAGGCCCGGCCGTCAGCGGCAAGCCGGCCCAGCCAAGTCGCCAGCACCTCGTGGAGGGCGGCTTTGCCGATGCGGATGGGCGGGTTGGAGTAGATGGCGGCAAAGCGCACGTCGGGCGGCACGTCGTCGGGAAGGCACACCACGGCGTCTGGGCGGCCATGGCGGTCGAGGTTGGCCCTGCACAGTTCCAGAGCCCGGGGGTTCACGTCAACAGCCCACAGCGGGTCCTGGGGCGCCCACTGGCTCAGCGCAACTGCGATAGGGCCATAACCGCAGCCCAGGTCTAGCAAAGCGCCGTTTTGGGGCGGACGGGGCGCTTCGGCCAGCAGATATCGTGTGCCGAAGTCCAGCTCTTCGGGGGAGAACACCCCCCGGTCGGTGGCCAGCTCCAAATCCAGATCTCCGACCCGCAAGCCGACGGTTCCCGGCCGCCGTTTCCCGCCCGGTGAGGCGCTGAAGTAATGCGAATCGCCCACGGTTTGACGGTAACCTGAAACGATGGCCCCACTGCGGATACGGGTGTATGGCGACCCGGTATTGAGGCGCGTGGCCGAAGACGTAACCGACATCGACGGCGCCATGGCCGAACTGTGCCAGGACATGCTTACCGCCATGTACGAGGCGCCCGGCATCGGTTTGGCTGCTCCCCAGGTGGGGGTGTCGCAGCGGTTCTTCGTGTACGACTTCGGCGAGGGGGCCGGTGTGCTGGTCAACCCCGAGATCACCGAGAGCGACGGCGAGTGGACCTACAACGAGGGCTGCCTGTCTGTGCCGGAACTGTCGTGGGAGATCGTCCGCCCCCGCAGCATCCACCTGAAGGGCTATGACCTGGACGGCAACGAGGTCAGCCTTGAGGCCGAGGACCTTGAGGCTCGGCTGTTTCAGCACGAGCTTGACCACTTAGCGGGCAAGATGCTGCTCGACTACCTGGACGAGGATCAGCGCCGGGAGGCCAAGCGCATCCTCCGCCAGCGTGCGATGGGCGGGCCGAGTAGTCCCCCCGCTAGTGGCGACGGGCTGTCGCTGCCGTGATGGCGCGGTTGCGGTAGGTGGGACGGAATTGCCGTGATCGACCCGCCGGTGGACATTCGCCGGCTTGTTTACCTCGGCACTCCTGAGGAGTCGGTGCCGTTTCTGGAGGCACTGGATGGGGCCGGATTCGAGGTGGCTCTTGCGGTGACCCGGCCCGACAAGCGGCGGGGGCGACGGGCCGATCCCACTCCCAGCCCGGTGAAGGCCGCGGCTTTGGACCTGGGCATTCCGGTTTCATTCGCGGTGGACGATGTGTTGGACGCCGACGCCGAACTGGGGGTGGTGGTGGCATTCGGCCAGATAATCAGGCCCCAGATTCTCGACCGGCTGGCCATGGTCAACGTTCACTTCTCGCTGCTGCCCCGTTGGCGGGGGGCGGCCCCAGTGGAGCGGGCCATCTTGGCCGGCGACCAGACCACCGGAGTGTGTTTGATGGAAGTGGCCGAGGGGCTGGATACCGGCCGGGTTTATCGCAGGGTCGAAGTGCCCATTGCCCCTGAGGCCACTGCGACGACGTTGCGGGCTGATCTGGTGGACGCCGCGGTTCCGATGCTGGTCAGCGCCCTGCGCGACGGCCTGGGCACGCCCGATCTCCAGCAGGGCGAGCCGGTGTACGCGGCCAAGGTCACCCGAGACGAGCTTCACCTTGATTGGGAGCAATCGGCAGAGGTCTTGCATCGCCAAGTCCGGGTGGGCGGGGCGTGGACGACGTGGAGGGGAAAGGCCCTGAAAGTCTGGTCGGCGTATCCAGTTGGGGGATCGCAGCCGCCGGGAGTGCTCGATGGACCCGTCGTCGGCACCGGAGATGGACAGCTTCAACTGGTGGAGGTTCAGGCCGAGGGCAAGTCACGCCAAGCCGCCGAGGACTGGATCCGGGGGGCCCGTCCGACTCCGGGCGACCGGCTCGGATCGTGAGTCGTTCCCGGTCGGGTGGGGCGTCGGGGAACGCCCGAGCCGTCGCCGCCCAGCTACTCGACCGGATCGAAGGGGACGGGGCCTTTGCCAACCTGGTGTTGGCCTCAGCCAAGCTGCCCGAACGCGATGCCGGGTTGATCACCGAGCTGGTCTACGGAGTAACCCGCATGCGTCGGGCATTGGACCACCTCATCGACGGCTTCGTGTCCGACCCGCCTGATCTCACCACCCGAAATCTGCTGCGAGTCGGGGCCTACCAACTGCACATGTTGGACACCCCGGCCTATGCCGCGGTGAGCGAGACCGTTGAAGCTGCCCCTAGACGCCAACGGGGATTCGTCAACGCCGTATTACGCCGGGTGGGTGAGGTAGAGCCAGCCTGGCCCACTGAGGCGGTCCAGCTGAGCTATCCGGATTGGATGGTGGCCCGGCTTGAGCATGATCTCGGGGCTGACGATGCCCACGCGGCCTTGGAGCAGATGAACCGACCGGCTGAAGTGTCCGCCAGGCCCGACGGCTATGTCCAGGATCGAGCGTCGCAATGGGTGGCGGAGTTGGTCGACCCCCAGCCGGGGGAGCGGGTGCTGGACATGTGCGCCGGCCCCGGTGGCAAGGCCACCGCATTGGCTGGCAAATCGGCAACGTTGGTGGCGGCTGATTATCGACGGCATCGGGCTTCACTGGTGGCGGCCAACGCAGCCAAGACCGGCGCTTCCTTGGCGGGAGTGGTGGCCGCCAACGGCCTCCGGTCGCCGTTTCGCCCCGGGTCTTTCGACCGAGTGCTGGTTGACGCCCCCTGTTCGGGACTGGGCGTGCTGGGGCGGCGGGCCGACGCCCGTTGGCGAGTAGAACCCGATGACGTGGAGGAGCTGGCTCGCCTCCAGGCCGAGTTGGTTGGTGCCGCATTCGATTTGGTTTGTCCGGGGGGAATGGTGATCTACAGCGTCTGCACCATGACCAGGCCCGAGACGGTGGCCATTGACGAATTTGTGGCCCAAGAGCACCCCGATGTCGTGGCTGCACCCATTGACGACCATCGCTGGCGCCCCCATGGCCGTGGTGCTCTCGTCCTCCCCCAAGACCACAGCACCGACGGGATGTTTGCTGTCATCTACAAAACCCCGGATGGATAGTGGTCCGTCTGTGAATTGGCAGGAGCGGATTGCGACGGCAGCGGCGTTCCTCGCAAGGCGCACCGACGCAGCCATACCCGGAGCGTACGGCAAGGAGGAGCAACGCCGCGAGGGGCGTCGATGCCTAGCAGGACGCCCTGACCAATTCGCAGACGGACCACTAGTGTGACCGGCAATGGCTGATCTTGAAACGGCGGGCCTGGCCGCCAAGGTGTTGACCGTGTCGGACGGAGTGATTGCCGGCACTCGCCAAGACGGGTCAGGCGACGCCTTGGTGGAGATGCTCACCGGCGAGGGCTACGGCATCGCCGACCGCCGGGCCGTTGAGGACGGCGTCGAATCGGTGCGCGACGCCTTGCTGGACATGTCGGAAGGGTTTGCCGGCCTCATCGCCACCACCGGGGGGACTGGTTTCGGCCCCCGCGACCTCACCCCAGAGGGCACCGCCGCCGTGCTGGAGCGCCGGGCCGACGGATTGGCCGAAGCATCCCGGCTGGTGAGCCCGTTCGGGCGCTTGTCACGGGCCATTGCCGGCACCAGGGGCACGGCGCTCATCGTGAACCTTCCCGGCTCTCCCAAGGGCTCAGTGGAGTGCTTGGAAGCGGTGCTCGACGTCATCCCCCATGCCCTTCGCCTGCTGTCTGACCAGCCCACCGAGCATTGACAGCCGCTCACCGCGACCAGGCGATGCGCAGCGGTCGCATGATGGACCTGGCTTTGGAGGCGGCCCGCTCCTGTCGCCTGGTCACCTCGCCCAATCCGTGGGTGGGCTGTGTGATCGACGCCGGTGGGGATCAGTACCTGGGGGCCACGTCACCGCCGGGTGGCAATCACGCCGAGATCAACGCGTTGGAGGCCGCCGGGTCGTCGGCCCGAGGGGCCGACCTATTCACCACCCTGGAGCCCTGCGACCACCAAGGCCGCACTGGGCCGTGTACCGAGGCCATTGTCGCCGCAGGGGTGGACCGGGTTGTGGTGGCCGTTGAAGACCCCGATCCTGCCGTGTCGGGCCGGGGCATCGCTGCGCTCCAACAGGCGGGGATAGCGGTGGAGGTGGGCGTGCGGGCCGATGAAGCCGCTGAGCTGCTGGCTCCCTATCTGAAGCACCGCCGCACCGGGCTTCCCTGGGTGGTGCTGAAGCTGGCCGCCACCCTGGACGGCCGCATTGCCGCCCCCGATGCCTCCAGCCGCTGGATTACCGGCCCCGAGGCCCGTGCCGACGTCCACCGGCTCCGAGCCGAGAGCGACGCGGTGCTGGTGGGAGCGGGTACCGTCCGGGCCGACGATCCTGAGCTGACGGTGCGCGACTGGCATCCGCCCTCTGGAGTCGCTCCCCGCGCCAGCCAGCCGCGGAGGGTGGTGCTGGGCTCAGTCCCACCTGGTGCCCGGGTCCATCCCGCGTTGGAGATGGACGGGCCGTTGGAGGAGGTGCTCGTTGAGCTTGGGGAGCGGGGAGTGATCCAACTCCTGGTCGAAGGGGGCGCAGCCACCGCGGCCGCCTTCCACCGGGCCGGCTTGGTGGATCACTACGCCGTGTATCTGGCTCCTGCCCTGTTTGGGGGCGATGACGGTCGTCCCATGTTGGCCGGCCCCGGTGCTCCCACCATCGATGACCTGTGGAGAGGCGAGATCACCGAGGTCACCCGGCTTGGCCCGGACATTCGAATCGATTTGCGGCCCGAATAGCGAGTATTGATCACAGACCGAGAGCCGGCGACCAGTAGCGTTGGAGTCATGCTTTCGTTGGTATTGCCCAAGGGATCGCTGGAAAAGGCGACCTTGGAGCTCTTCGATGCCGCCGACATTCCCGTGAACCGCAGTTCCGATGTGGCCTACAAGGCGACGATCAACGACCCCCGCATTGATCAGGTCCGCATCCTGAGGCCCCAGGAGATTCCCCGCTATGTGGCCGACGGGCTGTTCGACTTGGGAATCACCGGTCGGGACTGGGTGGCTGAGACCGACAGCGACGTGGTGTCTTTGGGCCAGCTTCAGTATTCCAAAAACACCTCCCGTCCGATCCGCATGGTGCTGGCGGTGCCCGATGACTCATCGTGGGATGAAGTCGGGGACCTGCCCCAGGGGGTGAAGATCTCCAGCGAATATCCCGCCCTGACCAAGCGGTTCTTCGACGATCTGGGCATCGAGGCCGACATCGCTCTGTCTTATGGAGCCACCGAGGCCAAGGCCCCCGACATCGTGGATGCGGTGGTGGAGATCACCGAGACCGGGCGGGCGCTGCGGGCCGCCGGGCTAAAGATCATCCACACCATCCTCACCTCCTACACCGAGCTGATCGCCAATCCGGCCAGTTACGCCGACCCCGAACGCCGCCACGCCATGGAGCAGATCCACACTTTGCTGGGAGGGGTGCTGGAGGCCAGGGGCAAGGTGCTGGTCAAGATGAACGTGCCGACCGCCAGCCTGGACAAGGTGATCGACCTGCTGCCCTCCATGAAGGCGCCCACCGTGAACGAGCTGTTCGGGGGCCACGGCTACGCCGTGGAGACGGTGGTGCCCAAGGTTGACATCAATGTCTTGATCCCCGAGCTGCGCGACGCGGGGGCCAGCGACATCATCGAGCTTCCGTTGGCCAAGATCGTCCATTGAGCTTGGCTGGGCTCGGGACTCCGCTTACCGGCAGGGTTGCGAGCTTCGACGGCGCCACCGGCTGGGGGTCGCTCGCGACGGACGGCGGCATCGAATACCCGTTCCACTGCACATCGATTGCCGATGGGACTCGCGCCATCGAGGTGGGGTTAGCGGTGATCTTCCGCTTAACACCGGGGCACCGCGGCCAATGGGAAGCAGCCGGAGTTACTCCTCGGTAGCTTCTTCGGTCTCTTCTGATTGCCCTCCAGTCGGCTCTTCCATTGCCCTCGACACCTGCACGAACGCCATGCGGATCTGATGGAGGGCGTCTTTGAGGGTGGCCTCGTGTTCGCCGAGGCGGCCTTCCAGCCCTTCAACCAGCTCCCCGAGAGCGTCGATGGCCAAGCGGGCCTCCTCCAGGTTGGGCGGCTGCTGGCTGAGGTGGATGGCCCCCAGCTCATACAGCCCCATGGCGTGGTTTCCCACCACCACCGACGCCGGGGTGTTGGCAATCTGCTCGCGGGCCTCGGCCAGCTGCTCGGCTAGCTCCTCGGCTTGTGCCCGCTCTTCATCGCTCAGCCCGGTCAACGGGTCTTCGGCCTGGTTTGGCGCGTCTTGAGGCGGAGGGCTTGTCGACCGATCTCGGCCGTCGTCAACCGGCACCTCGCCGCCGGGAGTCCATAGTGTGCTCATTTCTTTCTTTGGCTCCTTTTTGCCTCGTCTGGCGTGATTGTCCCCTAACGCTGATACTGTTACCCCGCAACTCCGGCACGCAAACGGGATCGAATAGTTCCCAGCGTGCCAGTCCCAAAAGTCGAGAGAGAGGATTATGCGCATTGCAGAGCGGTGATCGGCCATAGCTACGGCAGATGCTGAGCCCCGGATCAACGACCGGATCAGAGCCAGAGAGGTGCGGCTCGTTGGTGAGGATGGCCAGCAGATAGGAATTACCCTGCTGCCGGACGCATTGGATATGGCCCGTGATGCCGGCCTGGACCTGGTGGAGGTGGCTGACAAGGCGAATCCACCGGTGTGCCGGATCATGGACTACGGCAAGTACAAGTACGAAGCCGCCCAACGGGCCAAAGAGTCCCGGCGAAACAGCACCAACATCATCGTCAAGGAGATGAAATACCGGCCCAAGATCGGACCGGGAGATTTCGGAACCAAGACACGGAAGGTGCGGAGCTTTCTCGAGGAAGGCTACAAAGTAAAGGTCACGATCATGTTCCGCGGCCGCGAGGTGCAGCATCCCGAATTGGGGCGGCGCATTCTCGACGACATCTCCGACGAGGTGGAAGATGTGGCCAAGGTCGAGGTTTATCCCCGGCTGGACGGTCGCAACATGGTCATGGTGCTGGGACCGGTGAAGATGAAGAAGAAGCCCCGTAAGCCGACCGCCCGGGAAGCCCGCCAAGCGGCCGAGGAACCCGCCGCAACCGATACTGCAAACTGAAGCGCAGGAAACCCACATGCCCAAGATGAAGACCCACCGTGGCGCGGCCAAGCGGTTCAAGACCACTGGCACCGGCAAGATCCGCCGCCGCAGCGCCTACAAGAACCACATCCTCGAGAAGAAGGCCCCCAAGCGCAAGCGCCAGCTGCGCGGCCCGGCCCAGGTGTCGGCTGCCGACGCCCCGGCAGTCAAGCGCCAGCTGGGCCTGTAGGGCCTGATAGCACGAGCACGAGTCCAAGGAGAGTCACACGATGGCCAGAGTCAAGCGCGCCGTCACCGCCCGCAAACGCCGTCGGGCTGTGGTGAAGCGGGCCAAGGGGTATTACGGCAACAAGAGCCGCACATTCCGGGGCGCCAATGAGCAGCTGATGCACAGCGGCCAGTACGCCTTCCGGGATCGCCGAGCCCGCAAGGGTGAGTTCCGCCGTCTGTGGATCCAGCGCATCAACGCCGCTTGCCGCCAGAACGGCACCAACTACAGCCGGTTCATCAACGGCCTGAAGCTGGCCGAAGTCGAAGTCGACCGCAAGATCCTGGCTGAAATGGCCGTGAATGACCCAGCGGCGTTCACTGCACTGGTCGAGGTTGCCAAGGCTGCGTCCGAGGCGGAGCAAGAGTCCGCCTCGGTGGGGTAGCACTGCCCCTGAACACACCACTTAGTGCCCGAAATCCCCGGGTGGCTGAGCTGCGCCGCCTGGTGAACCGCCGTCGAGAGCGCACCGAGACTGGCAAATTCGTCATCGACGGCCCGCGGCTGCTGATCGAGGCGCTGGATGCCGGTGTTGAGCTCGTGGACGTGTTCGTCGAGCCGGTGATCGACCTGTGGGCCGACCTGGGAGTCTCAGTGAACGCACCCACCTGGACCGTAGGCGACGGTGTGCTGGCCAAGGTGGGCTCGGTGGTCACGCCCCAGGGAGTCATGGCCACCGCCCGCATTCCCGAGCCTGCGCCGTTGGCTAGCGGAGACTTCATTGTTGAGCTGGCCGGGGTGGCCGATCCCGGCAACGCGGGCACCATCGTCCGTAGCGCAGCGGCCGCCGGTGCCCAAGCCGTGGTGTTCAGCCCCGAATCTGTGGATCCCTGGAACCCCAAGACCGTCCGGGCATCGGCTGGCGCGCTGTTTCAGATTCCATTGGCCGTAGGTTCGTCGGTGGGGGAGCGCATCGGCGCCCATCCCCACCAGGGCGAGTCATGCGACGAGGCGGACCTCACCGGCCCCCTCACCCTGGTGGTGGGCAACGAGGCCCACGGGCTCGATCAGACCGCTGCCGTCGACCGCTGGGTGTCCATCCCCATGGCTGAGTCGGTGGAGTCCCTCAACGTCGCCTCGGCCGCCGCCGTCCTCTGCTTCGAAATCGCCCGCCAACGCCGCAGCTGAGCTGCTGAATTCTGGGGCCTAGCCGACGACGGGGCCGATGGCCGCTGGCTGGGCTCGGAGGGCTTCGATTTCGGCAACCGCCTCGTCGGAGAGCTCGCGGATGCCGATGAACTCTTCGAGGTTGTAGTGGAGGTTGATGATCCGCATCTCCTCGCGGCTCAACACGATGTGGTCGAGGCCGGGCTGATGCAGGCCCCGCTGGGCTCGTTGGAGGTTGGACAGGTCCTGGTCGAACACCAGGTTCATGGATGCCTCTTCGGCGGGGATGACAGCCTGCATCGGCGGGGTCCGGTCGGTGTCCGGTGGGCGCCGGTCGAGGTGTAGCAAGTCCATGAAGGCGTCGTCGGGGGTGTCGCCGGGCCGAGACCGCAGCACAGTGATGCTGTCGCACATCACGATCACCGTGATGTTGGGGAACAGGTTGAACTGGAACAAATCCAGCATCTGCGACTGGTCGAAGCTGTCGAGGTCGAGGCCCTTTTGCGCGGTCTGGGCCCGAACCAGGCCCTCCAGAACGTCGCGCACACCGCCGCCGTCGGGAACCGGGGGACATAGCCCCGGGTTCTCGGAGTCCTGGCCGTAGCGAGCCCCCTGGGTGACGATGATGGACTCCCAGATCTCCTGGTCGGTGGCCCCATCGCGCAGCCGGGGACTGGGGACGCCATAGGGCTGGTGCAATGAGCCGTGGCGGCCGTAGAGGCGGTTCACCGAGTTGACGTCGTCGCAGCTGGGCAGCATCTCCCGATGGATGCCCTGCACGTGGTAGGTCTCGCTGAACGCCTCGATGAGGGTCTTCCAGTTGCACGGCAGCGGCACGGTGAGGTCGTAGGCACAGGCGTACTCGTCCATGCGGGCCCACTCCAGCAGGCCGGGGATGGCCTCCAGGTAGTCATCTAGCGACTCGGCGTCGAGGTCGAGGTTCACGAACACCAGCGGCCCCCAGGTGCCCACCTGCACCGGGAACAGCGGGTAGTCGTCGTTGCGCAACGCCCCGAAGCCCCGGCGCGACGGCACCTCCCGCAGCTTGCCGTCCAGCGTCCAGCTCCACCGGTGATAGATGCAGCGAAGCTCGGTGAGCCCTGAACCCGAGCCGGTGCACAGCACATTGCCCCGGTGGCGGCACACGTTCTGGAACCCCCGCAGCACCCCGTCGTCGCCCCGCACGATGAGCACCGACAGGTTGCCCACCGAGTATTCGAACCAGTCGCCGGGCGATGGAACATGATCGACGGTGCAGGCCAGCTGCCAGGCCCGGGGCCACACGTGGGCCATTTCCAGCTCGGCCCATTCTGGGGAGATGTAGCGGTGGGTGGGCACCTCGACCGGCGTGCGCCGGGGCGGGACCGCTCCGATGGCGGTTCCCACCGGGGCATCGTTGGTGAGCTCATGGCCGATCTGGATTTTCGCCATGGCTAAAGCGTAGGCGGGTTGACCGAGGCGGCCTCAGCAGTCCCGTAGTCTTTAATCCCGTATGGGACCGGGCGAAGCCATTGTGTTCACAGTCGGGGCGCTGGTTGCATTGGGCACGCTCCTCGCTGCCATCCAGACCGTGGTGGTGCCCCGAGCCGAGCGCAGCTTGTTGATCCGCTTCGTGTACGTGGGCATGTGGATGTTGTTCTCGGTGCTTGCCCGCCGCCGAAAGAGCTATGAGGCCCGCGACGCCCTGCTGGCCCGTTACGCCCCGACCACGCTCATGTTCTTGCCAGTGGTTTGGGCCACCGGAGTGATCTACGGGTTCTCGCTGATGTTCTGGGCGCTGGATGTGCGTCCCTATCGCGAGGCCTTGACACTGAGCGGATGGTCGCTCACAACCTTGGGCTATCGGGTGACCACCGACTTTTTCACCCTGACGCTGGCCGGGTTCGAAGCACTCATCGGCTTGGGCATCGTGGCTTTCTTGATCAGCTTCTTGCCCACCATGTACAGCGCGTTCAGCGCTCGGGAGTCGGCCGTGGCCCGCCTGGAGATCAGAGCCGGAACCCCGCCCACGCCCGAGGCCATGATCATCCTGGCCCACGAGACCGGCGGCCTCGAGAACATGGGCGAGACCTGGACCGAGTGGGAGCACTGGTTCATCCACATTGAAGAAACCCACCAGTCTTATCCCGCATTGGCCTACTTCCGGTCGGTGCGCTCTGACCGGTCATGGGTGACCGCAGCAGGCTGCATCCTGGACACTGCCGCCATCATGTTGTCGACGGTGGCGGTGCCCCATTCACCCGCGGCCCCTTTCATGATTCGGGCGGGCTACGTGGCGCTGCGCAACATCGCCGACTTCTTCGCCATCGACTACGACCCCGACCCGGCGCCCACGGACCCGATTTCCGTGCACCGCCACGAGTTCTACGAATCGTATGAGACCCTGCGGAACGCGGGAGTGCCAGTTGTCGAGGACCGCGACCAGGCGTGGCGCGACTACTCCGGCTGGCGGGTGAACTACGACAACTGCCTGGTGGGATTGGCCTCAATCACTTCGGCACCTCCGGGCAAGTGGAGCACCGACCGGCCCTCTCCCTACCAACGTCTGCGCTTATTCCACCGTCCCCTGCGCCGCCCCCTGCCCCCGCTGTTGCGCGAGCTCCGGCGGCGGGGGTTCGGCCCTGGGCGGCGGCGTTGATTTCTGGCCGGCTGCCGCCAGAGGCGATGTTGGAGCAATGAGGCTGGCGCCATGAAGACCCGCATTACAGAGTTGTTGGGCATCGACATTCCCGTGGTGCAGGCCCCCATGGGCTACATCGCCCGAGCCCAGCTGGCCTCGGCGGTGTCCAACGCCGGGGGCATGGGCATCATCGAGACCTCCTCGGGCCAGCTCGACGACATCAAGGTGGAGATCGCCAAGATGCGCGACCTCACCGACCGCCCCTGGGGGGTGAACATCGCCCAGCTGCTGGTGCCCGACGCCACGGTGATCGACTTCGTCATCGAACATGGCGTGGGGTTTGTGACCACTTCAGCGGGCGACCCCAACCGGTTCACCGCGATGCTGAAAGACGCGGGGATCACGGTCTTCCACGTGGTGCCCAGCTTGCGGGGCACCCTCAAGGCAGTGGACGCCGGGGTGGACGGACTCATCGTGGAGGGGGTGGAAGGGGGCGGGTTCAAGAACCCCCACGGGTCGTCCACCATGGTCCT
>VYEX01000018.1 GCA_009842675.1 Acidimicrobiia bacterium
CCCCCCCAGTATGGCCCGACCCAGCGACATCGCAACCCGGCCCCAACACGATTGCCCGGTACACCGCCCCCGTAACATGGGCGCATGGTGGATCCGGGATCGCCCGAAGAGCGCTCCGCCCTTCCACCCAAGGGGGCGCGGTGGTTGGCCTTCGCGTCGATTCTCGTCGGCGGTCTTTGCGGAGGACTTATCGGCTTCGCCTTTATCGACCTCCAGTGCGAGGGTAACTGCGCCTTGTGGACCGGGCTCGGGGCCCTGATCGGCGCGGTGGCGGGGGCGGTCGGCCTGGCCGTAGTGGCGATATTGACGTTGCGGGCTATGGAGGAATGGCGATTGTTCGGCGGTCGCCGCCAAAGCCGCTAGACGCAGTCCCTATCAGCCGGGCGCGGACGCCAGCGCGGTGACGGCCCGGTCTATATCGGAGTCGTCCACGTCCAAATGGGTGACGAAGCGAACGATGCCTGGTGCCAGAAGCCCGGCTCGGATGCCGGCCTGGTGCAGGTGGTCTAACAGGCCGGTGGCGTCGGGATGGCGAAACGCCACCACGTTGGTGTGGGGACGCCCGCAGGCTGCCTGAGCCTCTCCCAGGCGAGTGCCCGGCCATCGCTCGGCCACCACGTCGCCGAGCCGCTGGGCCCGGGCGTGGTCGTCGGTTAGTCGATCAATGTGGTGCTCCAGGGCGAAGAGCCCGCCCGCGGCGATAACACCGGCCTGGCGCATGGCCCCGCCCAATCGCCTCCGGTGCAACCGGGCCTCGTCGATCAAATCGGCCGGCCCGGCCAGAAGTGAGCCCACCGGTGCCCCCAGCCCCTTGGACACGCAGGACATGACCGTGGTCGAGGCACCGGCCAAGTCCTCGGCAGTGGTTCCCAATGCCACCGCGGCGTTGAACAGCCGGGCACCGTCCAGATGCACCGGCGGACCCAATGCGGCAGCCCTGGCCAATTCATCACCCCCGATGGCCAGGCCACCGGAAGACAGATGGGTGTTCTCCAGGCAGATCAGAGACACCGGGGGCCAAAATCCACCGGTCCCGGCCGCTACCGCCTCGGCGGCGGCCTCTGTGTCGACCACACCACCGGAATCGTCGACGGCGTAGATCTGAAAGGCGTTGTTCAGCCCGGCCGCACCGCTCTCGTAGGACATCAAATGCTGGCGGCGACCCACCACCACGTTGCTGCCCGCCGTTCCGTGCAGCCGCAGGGCGATCTGGTTGCCCATCGTCCCCGACGGCACATACACCGCCGATGGCTTGCCGACCAGTTCGGCAAACCGCTCCTCTAGACGGTTGACCGTGGGATCCTCCCCATAGCGGTCATCCCCGACCGGTGCCGCGGCCATGGCCTTCCTCATGGGCACGGTCGGCTTGGTCAGGGTGTCCGACCGCAAATCCACCACGCCGCTTTTTGTCACGGCGACCAGCGTAGAGTTCATCTGTGCAAGAACCATCTACTGAGCCCGCAATTCCTGCGTGGGGCCATTTGGAGAAGCTGGCGGCTGAGGCCGCTGAGGTGGCAGCTTCGCTGCTGCGGGCCGAATCCGGGGCCGAGCTCCAGATTTCGGCCAAGTCGTCGCGCACCGACTTGGTGACCGACATGGACGTGGCCTGCGAGGCCGCCATTGTGGAATTCCTGACCTCCCACCGGCCCGACGACGCTGTGATGGGCGAAGAGGGCACGGGTCGTGACGGCACCAGCGGCGTGCGCTGGATCATCGACCCCATCGACGGCACAGTGAACTTCGTCTACGGCCATGTCGGCTTTGGGGTGTCGGTGGCTGCGGAGGCCGATGGCCAGATTGTCGCCGGCGCGGTGGTCGACCCGGTTTTGGGCGAGACGTTCACTGCGCACCGGGGCGGCGGTGCTCGGCTCAACGGACGGCCGACCCATGTCCGCCCCGGCGGAGATCCCGCTCTGGCCCTGGTGGCAACAGGGTTCTCGTACGCTCATGACCGGCGGCCGCGCCAGGCCGAAGTGCTCAAGGAGCTGCTTCCGCTCATCGGCGACATCCGTCGAGTTGGCGGAGCCGCAGTCGATCTGTGCTCCGTGGCCTGCGGCCGGGTGGACGCCTTCTTCGAAGTGGGGCTGAATCCGTGGGATTACGCCGCGGGAGTGCTGATCTGCGAAGAGGCCGGTGCGATCGTCCAAGACCTGAACGGCGGTCCTCCCAGCAGCGCATTTGTGTTCGCCGCTGCTCCTGCGGTGGCCGAGACCCTGCTGAAACTGCTGCAAGATGCCGAAGCCGACCGACTATGAGCTCCCCCGCCACGCATTTGAGCTGAAAATCAGGCACCATTTCAGGGTGGGAACTCGCATCCTGGCCATTGAGGACGACGAGAGGATCCGAACCGCGGTCCGACTTGCCCTCGAAGACGAGGGTTGGGACGTTCTGGAAGCAGCCAACGGGCAGGATGCCTTCGATGCGTTCTCGGAGTCGCCAGCCGACGTCGTTCTCATCGACATCATGCTCCCCGATATCGACGGCTTCGAGGTATGCCGCACTATTCGCCGCTCCAGCGACGTTCCCATCATCATGGTCACGGCCCGAGCCGACACCCATGATGTGGTAGCCGGGCTGGAAGCGGGCGCGGATGACTACCTGACCAAGCCCTTTGCCCCCAAGGAGCTCTCCGCCCGAATCCGCGCCCTGTTGCGCCGGGTCCGAACCTCTGACACCACCATGACCGAGATGCGCTTCGGGCGGCTGGAAATCTTTCCCGAGCAAGGGGTGGTGACCATCGACGGCGAAGAGGCCCACCTCACCAAGACGGAGTTCCGTCTCTTGGTCGAGCTGGCCACCAACTCCGGCAAGGTGCTGAGCCGAGAAGTGCTTCTCGAGCGGGTGTGGGATCTCGGGTACTTCGGCGATGGCCGGCTGGTGGACGTCCACATCCGACGACTGCGCACCAAGATCGAGACCGACCCGGCCAATCCGCGTTACGTGGTGACCGTTCGCGGCCTGGGGTACAAGCTCCAGGCTTAGTGGCCAGCGCGCCAATGTCCTGGCCCGAAGGGGGTGCCGCGGCCCGCAATCTGGGACTTCTCTCCCGCATCTGGCACCGGACGGGCTCGCGGGCTCGCCGGCTGAGGCTCCGCACTCGCATCATCCTGGCATTGGTGCTAACCACTTTGCTCCTGTCGGCGCTGCTCAGCGTGACCGTGTTCGCATTGACCCGCCAGAACCTGCTCAACGGGCGGGAGAACGACGCTCTGGCCACGGTGGGCTTCAACGCCTCAGTGGTGAACCGCCGGCTCAGCCCCGACATCGAGTCCGAGGCCCTCCAAAACCTGGTCAGCACCCTGGCCACCCCTGAGGGCTCCCGTCCGGTACTGCGGGTGGGCAGCGACTGGTTCCAGCCGTCCTTCGAGTTCGAGCAGGGCGATATCGACGAGCGGCTCCGCCGAACGGTCGAGGGCGGGACGCCGGCGCGCATGCGCTACCGGGTGAGGGACAAGCCCTTCTTGGTGATCGGCATCCCCATCCCCGGCCACAATGCCTCCTACTACGAGGCCACGCCGCTGGATGAGATCGAGGACACGCTGGGCTCTCTGGGGCTGATCCTGGCCAGCGCGGGCGGAGGGGTGACCTTGGCCTCCGCCGGGGTGGGCTTCTGGGCCAGCCGCCGTCTGCTGCGACCGCTGGTAGACATCGGCGAGGCGGCCCAATCCATCGCCCGGGGCGACCTCAGTACCCGGCTGGAGGCTGGGGCCGCCCGAGAGCTGGTTGCGCTCACCGACTCCTTCAACGAAATGGTGGGGGCGCTCCAAGACCGGATTGCCCGCGACGAGCGATTTGCGTCCGAGGTGAGCCACGAGCTCCGGTCGCCGCTGATGACCCTGACCGCCTCATTGGAAGTAATGAACACCCGCCGGGCCGAGCTGCCGGAGCGGGCCCGGACTGCGTTGGATCTGTTGACTGAGGACGTCGACCGCTTCCAGCACCTGGTGGAGGACTTGCTGGAGATCTCCCGATTCGATGTGGGTACCGCGGAGCTCGATTTAGACGTGTTCAACTTGCTTGAGTTCGTGGAGAACGCGGTGTCGGCCACCAGCCAGGTGGAGGTCCCCATCATCTGCGACCTGGTCACCGCTCGAACCAGGGTGCGAGCGGACAAGCGGCGCTTGATGCAGGTCATCGACAACCTGTTGAGCAATGCGCAGAAATACGCCGGAGGAGCCGCCAGAATCACGCTCGGCCACCAGATGAAAGAGGTAGTGATCGCCGTGGACGACTCCGGTCCCGGTGTGGCCGATGATGAGAAAGAGCACATCTTCGACCGCTTCTCCCGAGGTCGCCAGACCGTTGAACGGGGAACCACCACCGGGGTGGGCCTGGGACTGGCGCTGGTCGCCGAGCACGTTCGACTCCATGAAGGCCGCGTCTGGTGCGAGGATCGACCTGACGGTCAGCCGGGGACCAGATTCGTTGTCCAACTCCCCATAGCCGTGCCATGAACAGGATGACCGCACTTCAGCTCATGAGTGGGGCCAAGGCCGCAACCCTTTTGTCGGCTGCTGCTCTGCTGCTGGCCACCGCCTGCTCGGTGCCCGAGGACAGTCGTCCCCGCACCGTGGACTATTCGCGGCTTCCCGATGTACTGGCCGCGCCGACCGAATCGCCAGAGCCGACGCCGCTCATCACCCAAGAAGTGCTCATCTACTTGATCGACGAGAACAACCTGCTGTCACCCGTGGTGCGCAATGTGGCCAGCCCGGCTCGACCCATAGCCGTGCTGGAAGCTCTGTTCTCTGCCCCTAACGAGGCTGAGTCCGAACAGGCCCTGTCCACTGTCCTGCCAGCCGATGTCGAGGTGGTGGCGGTGGACGTCAACCAATCCATCGATTTGGTGACCGTAGCGTTGGAGTCCGAGGTGTTCGAAGAACGATTGGAAGGCGAGAATCGCCAGCTCGCGGTGGCCCAGTTGGTGTTCACCGCAACCGAGAACACCAATTCGACCCGCTTCTCGTTGCTGCTGAATGACAATCCCGTGCCGCTTCCCACCGACAGCGGAGAGAGCGATTTGCCCGTTACCCGGAATGACTTCTACTCGGTGGATCCCGAATACCAGCCCGAGCTCACTCCCGAGCCCACGCCCACCGCAACGCTCGAGCCGACTCCCCCGCCCGAGAC
>VYEX01000080.1 GCA_009842675.1 Acidimicrobiia bacterium
GGGGAGCCAGAGGAGGGGGAGCCAGGGGAGGGGAGCGACCACCCCTACTCGCTGTTCTGGGCCGTGGAGGGCCGGGGTCGAAAGTCGGTCACCCTCAACTTGCGCCAGCCCCAGGGCCAGGAGCTGTTCCGCCAGCTCGCCGCCCACGCCGACGTGTTGTGTGAGAACTTCCGCCCCGGCACCCTGGAACGCTGGAACATCCACCCCGAGGTGCTTCCCCGCCGCCTGGTCACCGTGCGCATCAGCGGATACGGCCAGGACGGCCCCAAGTCGCTGCTCCCCGGCCTCGACCGCAACGGCGTGGCCTACGGTGGACTGCTTCACCTCACCGGCGAGCCCGACCGCTCCCCAGTGCGCCCCGGCGTCACTGTTGCCGACTACCTCACCGGGGTGTTCGCCGCGCAGTCTGCCACCGCCCTGTTGTATAACCGGGACATCGGCGGTAGCGGGGAGGGCGGGGTGATCGACGCCTACCTGTACGGGTCGGTGCTGCGCATCATGGAGTGGACCCACGCCGCCTACCACCACCTCGGCCTGGTGCGAAATCGCGTCGGCAACCGGGTCGACCACTCGGCTCCGATCAATAACTACCCCAGCCGCGACGGCCGCTGGGTGTGCATCACCGCGGCCACCCAGGCCAATTTCGCCCGGCTATGTACTGCCATGGACCGACCCGAGCTGGTAGAGGACCCCAAATTCGCCACCGCCAGCGCCCGAGTCGCCAACGGCGAGGAGATCAACCAGATCGTCACCGACTGGACCTCCCAGCTCGACGCCGCCGACATCGAGGCCTGCTGTGTGGCTCACGATGTGCCGGCGGCCACCGCCTACGACGCCGCCGACATCGCCAACGATCCCCACGTCATCGCCCGCGGCGACCTCGTTGCCATCGACGATCCGGTGGTCGGCCCCCTGCGCCAGCAAGCTCCCTACCCCCGCTTCGACGGCCAGCCGCCGCCCGTCCCCACCGGCGCCCCCCGTGTTGGCCAGCACACCGACGAAGTGCTCGCCGAATTCTGCAACCTCACCCCCGATGAGTTGGCCTCCCTGCGAGCCGACGGCATCACCTAATCGGCATCGCCATAAGCTCAGCCCATGCCCATCGCCCGCGCCGCTCCCGAACTTGAGCTCGACGTAGAGCGGCTGCGGCGGGATCGCTACGCCAAGCTGCAATTCCAGATGGCCGTCGACGGGTTCGATGCCTTGGTGCTGCTCCACGCCCCTCACGTGGCCTACGCCACCGACTGCCTTCCCAAAGGAGTCGACGCCACCCACGCCTCGGCTAACCGTCCGGTGGCGGTGGTGCTCGCCGACCAGCCCCAGCCCTGCCTTTTGGGCGGCGACCCCGAAGGCCTCGACGTCGATCCCCATCCGGCGGTGTGGCCCGACATCGACGAGGGCGCCGCCGACCTCGGTGCCCAGCTCGAAGCCATCCTCGGCCAACATGCCCGCGGCGGGAGGGTCGGCATCGACCTGATGACCGGGGCCATGCGCCGCACCGGCGTGCTGTCGGCCGCCGAGATCACCGACGCCGCCAACACCATGGGCGCGGTCAAGCTCCGCAAGACCGTCGACGAGCTGGCCTGCATCCACCAGGCCCAAGCCCGCACTAGCCGGGCCATGGCCTCCGTGCAAGAAGCCCTGGTCCCCGGCGTGCGCCGCAGCGAACTGGCCGCCGTGTTCCTCCGCCGCCTCCGGGAGGAGGGCATCGACGCCAACATGATCGACGTCATCTTCCAGCCCATGGCCCGGCGCATGGCCGACGGCCCCCGCACCACCACCGGGCACCTGGCCTTCCCCACCTGGTCGGGCGATCCCGTCTACGCCGAAGGCGACCTCATCTGGGTGGACGCCGGCAGCGACTACCACGGCTACGCCTCCGACTTCGGGCGCACCTGGACGGTCGGCCGCCCGCCCACCGGTGCCGAGCAGCGCTGCTTCGAGCGGTGGCTGGCGGTCATGGACGCCTCCTACGAGGCCATTGCCCCCGGCGCCTCCTTTGCCGAGGTGTGCGCGGCCGCCACCGCGGCCGATGCCGCCCACCAGCCCGACGGCGAGCGCCCGTGGATGCCCCACTTCTACCTCGTTCACGGGGTGGGCATCGAGAGTGCCGAGATGCCCTTCCTGGGCACCGACAACGGTCCCGACTTCGACGCCGCCAACACCCTGGAGCCCGGCATGGTCATGGTGCTTGAGCCCGCCATCTGGGAAGACGGCACGGGCGGATATCGGGCCGAGGAGATCGTGGCCGTCACCGAAAACGGCTGGATCCCCCTGGGCGGCGGCCATCCCTACGACCCGTTCGAGGTGCCGCGATGACTCATCACTCTTCGTCCCTCATCGAGGTGCCGCGATGACTCATCACCCTTCGTCCCTCATCGAGGTGCCGACATGAGCCTCCACCTCCAGCGCCGGACCCGAGCCGTCGAGGCCCTGGCCGCCGCCGGCATCGACATGCTGGTCGCCGGCCGACAAGACCACATCAACTACATCACCGGCGCCCACCAGCTCTGGACCGCCGGAACCCGCCCGTTCGGACCGGTCTGCACCCTGAATGTCGCCACCGGCGAGATCTTCCTGCTGTCCACCTGGGACGAGGGCGTCCCCGACGACATCGATATCGATCACCTCCACGGCATCACCTGGAACGGGGCGATCATCTACCAGCGCCTGGCCGCCAACCCGGGCATGGCCACCGCCCAGCGGGTCGGGGTCGACGCTTGGTCTCCGGGCATGGCCGGGCTGCTCAGCGCCGTGGTTCCCAACGCCGATGTCGTCCCTGTTGACGACGTCTTGCTCCAGGCCCGCCGCACCAAGATGCCCTCCGAGGTCGATGCCATCCGGGCGGCCTGCGCGGTGGCTGCCGAAGCCGTAGCCGCCGCTCTCGCCCACTCCGGCACCGACGCCCAGCGCCTGGCCGCCGGGGTGGAGGCCATGGCCCAGGCCGGATCGTCCACCCCCGCCGCCGAGCCCCGGGTCGAGGGCAACATCGTCGACTTCAGCTGCATCCGCTCCCACTACGAGGGCGGCCTAGGCCGCACCGCCAACGCCGCCTCGCCTGCCGCTCGCCCCCACGCCGCCCTCATCGCCGCCTGCGTTCCCGGTGCCACCGGCCAAGACCTCCGCCGAGCCGCCCCCGACGGCGAATGGCTGGTGCGAGGCAGCGGCATGGGATTTGAGCCCCCGGTCATCAACGCCCGCTATGGAGCAAGCGAAGTCCTCGAAGAACACATGGTGCTCAGCGTGAGCGCGGGCACCGGCGAGGAATATGCTCGCGACACGGTTCTCGTCACCGAATCAACACCCGAAATCCTCTCCCCGGAGGAGCCATGAACCTCGACTATCACGCCTACGACGCCGACAATCACCTCTACGAGCCCATCGACGCCTTCACCCGCCACCTGCCTGAGCGCTATAGCAGCGCCATCCGCTACGTGGACATCGAGGGCCGCACCAAGATCGCCATCAACAACAAGATCAGCGAGTACATCCCCAATCCCACCTTCGAGGTGGTGGCCGCTCCCGGCGCCTGGGAGGAGTACCACCGGGGAAACAACCCCGACGGCAAAACCCTGCGCCAGTTCACCGGCAAGCCCATCCGCTGCCTACCCGCGTTCCGCAATCCCGACGACCGCGTCAAGCTGCTCGACGAGCAGGGGGTGTACGCCACCCTGCTGTTCCCCACCCTGGCTTCACTTCTCGAAGAGCGGATGAAGGACGACATCAACCTGACTCACGCCGCCATCTCGGCCTTCAACCGCTGGATGCTGGACGAATGGACGTTCAACTACCACGACCGCATCTTCCCCACCCCGATCATCACCCTGCCCGACCCCCGCCGGGCCATCGAGGAGCTGGAGTGGGCCGTGGGCAACGGTGCCCGGGCCGTGCTCATTCGACCAGCTCCGGTGCCCGGCGTGCGGGGATCGCGCTCCATGGGCCTGCCCGAGTTCGACGACTTCTGGAATGCGGTGGAGCAAACCGGGATCTTGGTCACCTGCCATGCCTCCGACTCCGGCTATGACACTTACGCCAGCGACTGGGAGGGCGGCCGCGACGAGTTCCTGCCGTTCAAGCCCGCCGCCTTCCGCACGGTTATCAGCCACGGCCGGCCCATCTTCGACACCATCGCGGCGATGATCTGCCACGGCTTGTTCGAGCGCCATCCCGACGTGCGGGTGGCCTGCATTGAGAACGGCTCCACCTGGGTGGCCCCGGTGTTGTCGGAGCTGTCCCAGGCCTATGGCAAGATGCCTCAGGAGTTTGCCGAAGACCCAGTGGAGACCTTCCGTCGCCACATCTCGGTGAGCCCGTTCTACGAGGAGGACATCTCCGGCCTCATCGACGACATCGGCATCGACCGGGTGCTGTTCGGATCCGACTTCCCCCACCCTGAGGGACTCGCCCAACCCCTCGACTTCATCAAGGAAGTCGAAGACCAAAGCCCCGAAGGCCAGCGCAAGGTCATGTCCGAAAACCTCAAAGAGCTTCTCACCCTTCGCCCTGCCGCATGAGCGAACAAGCCGAGTCAGCCACGGATTCCAGCGTCTTCTCGCGCACCGACACCGACGAGGCCTCCGAGGCCGAGCGCACCAAAGGCCTAATCGAGCCCGTCGCCCTGGGGAAGTGGATGGACGCCCAGGGCCTCCCCGGCCAAGGCGAACCCGTCACCAGCCGGTTCATCTCCGGCGGCGCCTCCAACGAGATCTTCGAAGTGTGCCGGGGTGAACACCGCTGGGCCCTGCGCCGACCGCCCCGCAAAGTTCCCGAGGGCCGCAACGAGACCATGATGCGGGAGTACCGCATCCTCTCCGCATTGGCCGACACCGACGTCCCCCACGCCCGGGCCGCCGGCGGCACCGACGACACCAGCATCATCGGAGCGGCCTTCTATCTCATGGACTTCGTCGACGGCTGGTCGCCCATCAGCGAGCCCGGCTGGCCCGAGCCGTTCGCCTCCGACATGGACGCCCGCCCCGCCCTGGCCTACGAGCTGGTCGATGCAATCGCCCGGTTGTCCAAGGTCGACTGGCAGGCCAACGGGCTCGAGGGACTGGGCCGGCCCGACGGCTTCCACGAGCGCCAGGTCGACCGCTGGTACGCCCACCTCGACCGGTTCAAGTTCCGCGACATCCCCGGCCTCGATACCGCCGGCGACTGGCTCCGAGGCCGCACTCCCCGCAGCTATACGCCCGGCATCATGCACGGCGACTACCAGTTCGCCAATGTGATGTTCCACCACGGCGCCCCCGCCCGCATGGCCGCCGTCGTCGACTGGGAGATGGGCACCGTGGGCGACCCGCTGCTCGACCTGGCTTGGGTGGTGATGAACTGGCCCGAGGACGAGGCCAGCCGCCCCTCGGTGGGTTACGTCGATTACGAGGGCTTGCCCTTCCGCGACGACCTGCTGGAGCGCTACGCCACCATGTCGGGCCGCGACGTCGATGAGATCGACTACTACGTGATCCTGGCCCGCTTCAAGCTGGCCATCGTGCTCGAGGGCGGCTACGCCCGCTTTGTGGCCGGCGGGGCCGACAACCCCCGCATGGAGGCCTTCGGCCGCGTCGTCCTCGACTTAGCCCGAGACGCCGCCGCCCTGGCTCAAACCACCAAGCTCTAGCGGCAGCACCCCGACCGCAGTCTCAAACGTCCCACAACACCGAGAGGGTGGCAGGGGCTCGAAAGGCCAGGCCAGCGATAGCAGGGGGCTCAGCATCGGGGTCGAGGCGCAGGCCGGGGAGTCGGTCGAGCAGGTGCTCCAGCACCGCCCGCATCTCCATCCGGGCCAGGTGGATTCCCAGGCACAGGTGCGGCCCGGTGGCGAAGGCAATGTGCGATTTGGGCTGGCGGAAGATGTCGAACACCTCGGGGTCGTCCCAGCGAGAAGGGTCGTGGTTGGCCGAACCCAATGAGGTGTTCACCGCCGTCCCGGCCCGAACCTCGATGCCGTCCACCACTGCGTCGGTTGTCGCGGTGCGGGAAATGCCGGTCAGGGGCGCCTCCCACCGAAGCGCCTCCTCCACCGCGGCGGTCACCAGCGATCGGTCGGCTCGCACTGCGTCCAACTGGTCCGGATTCGACAGCAACCCCACCATCATGTTGCTGGCCGCCCGGTAGGTGGTCTCCGCGCCCGCCGGCAGTAGCAAGCGGCAGAAGGCGATGATCTCGTCGTTGGTGAGCCGCTGCTCGTCCAGCTCGGCGTGGGCCAGCAGGCTGATCAGGTCCTCCTGCGGTTCGGCCCGCCGATCTTCCACCACCGGCTCCAGGTAGTCGTAGAGCCATTGCGAAGCGGCGAAGCCCCGCTCGATCTGAGAGGCCATGTTGGTGATCTCCACCGCCCGGCGGTAAAAGGCGGGCAGATCGGACTCCGGCAGCCCTAACGCAATGGCGATCACGTGTACCGGGAACACGAACATCAGCTCGTGTACCAGATCGGCCCGCCCCCGCTCGACAAAAGCGTCGATGTAGTGGTCCAGCACCGGGTTCACGATCTCGTGCTCCCACCGCTCCATCTCCCGGCGGGTGAACGCCTGCTGTATCAGCTTGCGGTACCGCCCGTGCTCGGGCTCGTCCATCTCCAAGATGGTGTGGCCCATCACCAGCCCCATCGACTCGGCGTAGCCCGCCGATGAGAACGTGGCCCCGTCCCGCAGCACTGCCTCCACCCCGTCGTATGAGAGCACGTTCACGATGTCCCGGTCGCCGGCCATCAGGTCGCTCACGCTCACCGCCCCCAACATCTCCGACACGCTGCCGCGGTGAACCGGGCACTGGGCCAGCAGGTCGGTGTACACGTCGTAGGGGTTGATGGAGTGCTCGGCCCCCTGGGCTTGGTCGAAGGCGTCGAACGGGTCGTACCCTTCGTCACCGGGTTCGGGGGCTCGGGCGGCCGCTAAAATCTCGCCCGGAGTCATCTCGAACTTCATATAGAACCACTGTAAATCCAACCCAGAGAGTGCAGTAATCCCATGGCCATCGATTTTTCGGTCGAACCCGAATTCCAAGAGAAGCTCGACTGGATGGACACCTTCGTCACCGAGGAGATCGAGCCCATTGATCTCTACTTCCGGGGCGAGGTCAACCCCTTCGACCGCACCAACGAGACGGCCAATGCCCTGATCGCACCCCTCCAGAAGCAGGTGCAGGACAACGGCCTGTGGGCCTGCCACATGGGCCCCCACCTCGGCGGCCTCGGCTACGGCCAGGTGAAGCTGGCCCTGATGAACGAGATCCTGGGCCGGGCGCTGTGGGCCCAGGTGGTGTTCGGCTGCCAGGCCCCCGACTCGGGCAACGCCGAGATCATCGCCCACTACGGCACCGACGAGCAGAAGGAGCTCTACCTCCAGCCGCTGCTCGACGGCAAGATCTCCTCCACCTACGCCATGACCGAGCCCCAGGGCGGGTCCGACCCCAACTACTTCACCTGCCGGGCCCACCGCGACGGCGACGAATGGGTGATCAACGGCGAGAAGTGGTTCGCCTCCAACTTCAAGTACGCCCGGTTCATGATCGTCATGCTCATCACCAACCCCGACGTGTCGGTGTACCGGGGCTCGTCGATGATGCTGGTGCCCACCGACACCCCCGGCATCGAGGTGGTGGCCAACGTCGGCCTCGGCACCGAGGATCTCGAAGACGGCGACCACGCCTATCTCCGCTTCAACGACGTGCGGGTGCCGGCCGAAAACCTGCTGGGCGACGAGGGGTCGGGCTTCAAGATCGCCCAGACCCGCCTCGGCGGCGGCCGGGTCCACCACGGGATGCGCTCGGTGGGTGTGGCCCAGCGGGCCCTAGACATGATGTGCGAGCGGGTGCTGTCCCGGGAGACCAAGGGCTCACTGATTGGCGAGAAGCAGTCCATCCAGCACTGGATCGCCGACTCTTGGATCCAAATCCAGCAGTTCCGCCTCCAGGTGCTCCACACCGCCTGGCTGATCGACAACGAGGGCGACTACGCCAAGGTCCGCCAGCACATCGCGGGCGTCAAGGTGGCCACCCCGAAGGTGTTGATCGACGTGGTGTACCGGGCCATGCACGCCCACGGCTCACTCGGCGTGTCCAACCTCATGCCCCTCACCTCCATGTGGCTGTCCGGCCCGGTCATGGGCATTGCCGACGGCCCCACCGAGGTCCACAAAGACACCATCGCCAAGCAGATCCTCAAGTCCTACAAGCCCTCCGACGGCCTCTTCCCCTCGATGCATCTCCCCACCCGCATAGCCAACGCCCGCGCCTACATCGAATCCCGCATCGAGCACGAAATAGCCAATCTCTAGTGAAGAAAGGCGTTTCGCCTGATGCGCACATTGCGTTACACTGTTGGGTGAAGCCGGGGCGGGTGGCAGAGCGGACGAATGCACTATTCCCCAAAAAGCGCTGGGGTGTCCCAACGTAGGCAGGCTGGGGGGTGGCGCCGGAGGCGGACCTGGCGCACGCGTAGCACGCCAGGCCGCCGTCAGGTGACAGGACCCGCCAGCCTGCCGGGGGATGGTCAACGACGAGTAGGCACTCGCCCAAAGATGTACGCCAGCCCCACTATTCCCAACCCAATCACAATCCCTCTCCACGTCCACGAGCTCAGCGCCAGACCCGTACTCAGCCCCACCGCGACCACGATCATCGATCCTGCGATGACTTTCGCCCGCCACGGCATCCCCAACCCAGACCGGTAGTCGGCCACCAGTTTCCCAACTCCCGGCAGGTTCAGCACCCACCGCTCCATCCGCTCGCTCGACCGGGAGAATGCGGCCGCGGCCATGATGAAGAAGATCGTGGACGGCAGGCCGGGAACGATTACCCCGAGAGCCCCCAAGCCGACACACAGCAGCCCGCCCAGAATCCACAAACCCCGCACCAGCGGGTTGCTGGCCACCTTGGAGTGGCTAAGGGCAGCGGAATCGCCGGGCTCAGCCGGCGAGCTCGATGATGTCACTGACAGTCAGGTAGCACAGCAACCCGATCACCAGAACGTTGATCGTGCTCACCGGCCACTTCAGCCGGTGGTCGGACCCCCAGAACCGTCGGATGCTCAGCCCATTGAACACGATGGCCACCAACCCGATGGGCAGGCTTATGGCCGGCCCCACCGAGTCGGCCACCCCCAGCACCGGCAGCAGAAACGGGAGCACCAGATAAGTCAGCAGGCACCGGGTTCCCGACACCACCATCGACTGGCTGAACCGACGCTCGGCCGTGTTGGGAACCTCGACTTGGGCCGGAGCGGTGTCAACGGTCATTCGCCCTCAGTCTCCCATTCCATGCCGGTTCCCGTCTCACCGGATGGGAGGTTTACTAGCATCGCCAGATCATGACTCGGGCACCGCGCCTAGCCGCCCTCTGCCTCGCGCTCTCCCTTGTAGCGGTCGCCTGCGGAGGCGATGACGAGCAGCCCGCCGCCCCTGCGCCAACAGCCGCCCCGACCGCAGCTCCAACCGATGTCCCCACACCAGCCGCTCCGGCGCCCGCCGCCACCACTACGCCCGACACCGCCCCTGCCGGTCCCACCTGCGACTGGCCCATGTGGGGCCACGGAATCGACCGCACCTTCTCCTACCCCTGCGACAGCGGGATCAACCCCGACACCGCCGCCAGTCTCCGCCGCATCTGGTACTTCAACACCAGCGACGTGGTCACCGCCGCCCCGGTGGTGGTCGACGGCACGCTCTACGTGGGCGACTGGGCCGGGCGGTTCTACGCCCTGAACGCCGCCGACGGCACCGAACTCTGGCACTACGACGCCGAGTACCACGACAACGTCTACGCCGGGCAGATCACCTCGTCGGCCTCTTACACGCTCATCAACGGCATCCCCGCGGTGGTGTTCAACGCCGGACGCACCATTCACGCCCTCAACGCCGCCGCCGGCACCGTGATCTGGACCCACGCCCGCGGCGAGCCCGGCTGGCCCACCGAATTCGAGACCACCCCCATCGTGGTGGAAGACCGGGTCATCGCCACCTTCGACACCCACAACGCCCCCTTCCCGGCTGGCGTGGTGGCCGTCAGCCTGGCCACCGGCGAAGAGCTCTGGCACTTCGACCTCGAGAGCGGCGACCACCGGGGTTGCGGAGGCGTCTGGGGATCACCGTCGGTCGACCTCGAGCGCCGCCTGATGTTCGCCGGCAGCGCCAACTGCCCCACCTCGCCCGACGGTTGGGGCCCCTACACCGAGGCCCTGTTCGCGGTGAACATCGACACCGGCGAGCCTGTCTGGAGCTTCCAGCCCCACCCCCCCAACAACGACGACTCTGACTTCGCCGGAGTGCCAGTGCTATTCAGCGCCAACGGCCAAGACCTGGTCGGCTTGGGGAACAAAGACGCCGTGTTCTACGTGGTGAACCGCGCCACCGGCGAGCTGGCGTGGTCCACCCGAGCCACCAACGACAACGTGATCCGCCCCAACTTTGCCAGCGGCGGCTTCATCGGCCCGGCCGCCTATGCCGATGGGATCATCGCCGGCGGCACTGGGGTGGCCGACTGTCCCTGCATGCACGCCTTCGACGCCGCCACCGGCGACATCGTCTGGCAGCAGCACGCTGTTGGCCCCACCTACTCGCCCACCACTGAGGTGAACGGGGTGGTGTTCGTGGGCTCGCTCGACTTCACCCTGCGAGCCCTGCGCCTGGACAACGGCGAGGTGCTGTGGTCCGACGACCTCACCGGGCTGATCTCCGGGGGAGTGGCCATTGTCGGCGACGACATGTGGGCGGTGGCCGGCTTCCGCGAACCCGGCTCAGCGGGCCCGTCGGAGACCTCCGGTGTGTTCCGCTACACCGTCGCTCCCGATGTGGAGGCCGCCGAGCAAACCGCCCCCACCGCCGAGCCCGAGCCCGAAGCCGGCCAGGTCCGCCTGGTGGGGGCGTCGGGCCGCTGCATCGACGCCCCCTGCAACGTCGGCTTCGACTTCAAGACCCCGCCGCCGGGCACCGACCCCCAGCTCACCCTGTCAATCCAAACCGATCCCTTCGAGCTCACCGTCACCTCCAGCGGCCTGGGCGACCCCGCCGCCTGGCTCCGAGAGGGGAGCGATGCCGCCGCCGTGGGCGCCTCGGCCTTTGGCGTGCTGGTGTCCGAGCGCGACGACCGCCCCTCGGGCGGCTACCTGTGCGTGCTCGAAGAAGACGGCGGCTGCACGGCCCGCACCGTGCCCCGCCCCGGCGCCTCCTACAACCGCATCAGTTTGCTGGCCCTCGACGACACCACCGTGATCCCCGGCCCGGCCGACGGCTTCGACCGCCTGGTGGCCAGCATCGGCTTCAACCCTCCCCTGCAAACCGAGCCCCTCGACCCGCCCACCTACCTGGTGTTCAGCCCTCAGGGCAACAACCTGGTGGTGTACGGCGACAACGGCGCCACCCAGCGCCTCATCACCAACGCCCGAGAAGACCCCAACGGCCGGGACATCAACGGCCAGGTGTGCTTCACCGGAGACGGCCGATTCATCGCCGGCGAGGACACCGGCCAGCCCGAGATCCCCGCCGGATTCGGCATATTCGATCTCGACGGTGACTCACTCGGCACCCTGTCCGCCACCCAGATCGGCAAGCTCACCCCCGATTTCGAAGCCGCCGACAACCAGCCCGAGCCCTATGGATGCGCCTTTTTGCCCGACGGTCGCCTGCTCACCACCGACGTGGGCAACCAGGCTTCCGGGCCGGGCACCGGTCAGCTCACCGTGTGGTTCCCGCCCTACGACGGCGCCCGCTGCGTGGTGGCCGACTACATCGCCACCGCCCAGCAGCTGGCCGCCGACGGCAACGACGTTCTGTTGGCCTCAGCCCGCGCCCCCACCATCGGGGTGCAGCGCTTCTCCAATCTGCCCCGCTCTGCCGATGAGTGCGATCCCGAGTCAGTCACCGTCGAGCTGTTCATTGCCGTTGGAGACGGCGTGACCCTCACCACCGGCATCGCGGCCGACGGCCACGGCGGTTGGTATGTATCCGACACGCTCACCGGCGTCATCAACCAGTACGACGGCGACGGCCACTACCTGCGCACCGTGCTGGCCCCGCCCGAGGGCGAGGGGCTGGGCCTCGAGCCCATCAGCACCGGTTCCCCGCTGGGCATCGCCGTGGGCCCCGACGGCACCCTCTACTACGCCGACTTGGCCCTCGCCCTCAACGACGGCAACATCGGCCCCACGGGTGGCCAGGGCACCGTGCGCCGCATCCGCTTCGACGTCGACAATCAGCCCATGGCCCCCGAGACCATCGATTACGGCCTCAACTTCCCCGACGGCCTCGGCGTCCTCCCCATCCCATAACGCCCACAATGAGTCTCCCCCGCAGCGGCACTACGCTTCGCGCTGATGCGCATCCGGGTCGACACCGAGCTCTGCCAGGGCCACGGCCGCTGCTACATGCTGGCCCCCGACCTGTTCGACGCCGACGACGACGGCTACAGCCAACCCACCGTCGAGCGCACCGTGGGCCCTGAGCTGGCCGACCAAGCCCGCCGGGCGTTCATGAACTGCCCCGAAGACGCCATCATCCTGACCGAGGAGACCCGATGACCGACGCCGTTCCCCAATCCCGCTACACGCTGGAGCGCCCCGAAGAAGCCATCGACCCCCAGAGCATCTACCGGGATCTGCGCGACAACGCCCCGGTCGTCCAGCTTTCTGGGCGGTCCACCACCGGCACGATCACCATTTCCCGCCACGAAGACGTGATGAGTGCCCTGCGCACCCCCGACGTGTACTCCTCCGACTCCTCCGCGGTCCAAATCGGCAACATCCGCCCCCTGGTCCCCCTCCAGGTCGATCCGCCCCACCACAGCAAGCACCGCAAGGCGCTCGACCCCCTGTTCGCCCCCAAGCAGATGGTCAAGTACGAGCCCCGGGTGCGGGAGCTGATCCGCGAGCTCATCGACGAGGTGGCCGACCAAGGCCATTGCAACTTCCATGAGGCCATCGCCGAGCCCCTGCCCTCCACCATCTTCTTGGAGCTGCTCGGTCTGCCGGTCAGCCGGGTAGACGAGTTCTTGGCTCTCAAAGACGGCATCATCCGCCCGCCGGCCCGCTCCCTAGAGGAGCGCTATGAGATGGTGAAGGCCACCGGCCAGAAGATCTACGCCGTGCTCGAAGAGGTGGTGGAAGCCCGCATGGCCGAGCGCCAAGACGACTTCTTGTCCACCATCATCGACGCCAAGGTCGACGGCCAACCCCTCAGCCGCGACGACGTGGTCGACATCGGCTACCTGTTCTTCCTGGCCGGGCTCGACACCGTGTCGGCCTCGCTGGAGTGCATCGTGGCCTACTTGGCCCAGAACCCCGGTCACCGCCAGCGGGTGGCCGACGACCCGGCCGTCATCCCCCACGCCATCGAGGAGCTGCTGCGCTACGAGAGCCCGGTGCCCGTCGTGCCCCGTATCACCGCAACCGAAACCGAGGTGGCCGGCTGTCCCATCTCCGCCGGATCCCGCATCACCGTTCTGCTCGGCTCGGCCAACACCGACGAGCGGTTCTGGGACAATCCCAATGAGGTGGACTTCGATCGGGAGTCCAACAAGCACTTGGGCTTCGGCGGCGGCGTCCACCGTTGCCTGGGCTCCCATCTAGCCCGCATGGAGCTGCGGGTGGCCCTTGAGGAGTGGCACGCCCGGGTGCCCGACTACCGTCTGGCCGACGGCTTGGAGCTGCGCTACAGCCCCGGCATCCGCCAAATCGACAACCTGGAGCTGGTGTGGTGAGCGAGAACACAGTCCCTGTCAGCCGCCCTCTCGAGGGCGTCCGCGTCATCGAGGTGGCCAGCTGGATGTTCGTCCCCTCCGGCGGCTCGGTACTGGTCGACTGGGGAGCCGACGTCATCAAAGTGGAGCACCCGGTCACCGGCGACCCCCAGCGGGGGCTAATCACTTCGGGCCTCGTCCCCGGCGGCGCCGGCGGCGTGAACTTCATGATCGAGCAGCCCAACCGGGGCAAGCGCTCCATCGGGCTGAACCTTGCCCATCCCGACGGCCGGGAGATGCTGATGAAGCTGGTGGAGACCGCCGATGTGTTCCTCACCAACTACATGCCCCCGGTGCGCCGCAAGCTCCGCATCGACACCGACGATCTGCGGGAGCGCAACCCCCAGATCATCATCGCCCGGGGCTCGGGCCAGGGCCCCCACGGCCCCGACGCCGAGAAGGGCGGCTATGACGGTGCCTCCTTCTGGGCCCGGGGCGGCATGGGCGCCACCCTGCCCCCCCGAGCCGACGGCTGGCCCATGAACCAGCCCGCCCCCGCCTTCGGCGACGTCATGGGGGGCATGGCCACCGCCGGCGCCATCGCCGCCGCTCTCTACCAGCGCAACGCCACCGGGGAGCCTTCCATCGTCGACGTGTCGCTGCTGGCCACCGCCATGTGGCAGCTCTCGCCACTGGTCATTGCGGGCAAGCTGTTCGGCATGGACCGGCTCCCGCTCCACGACCGCACCAAAACCCCCAATCCCGTGGTCAACACCTACCGCACCTCCGACGGCCGCTTCCTCAGCTTCATCCTGCTCCAGGCTGACAAGCACTGGGCCCAGCTCTGCGAGTGCATCGGCCGCCCCGAGCTGGCCGACGACCCCCGATTCGTCGACATGTCCGCCCGGGCCGAGAACAACCAGGAGTGCGTGGCCACGCTCGACGAGGTGTTCGAGTCCCAGCCCCTGGCCTACTGGAAGGAGGCCCTGGCCGACTTCAAAGGGGTGTGGATCCCGTTCCAAACCCTCAGCGAGCTCTACGAAGACCCTCAGGTCGTCGCAAACGGCTACCTCCCAGCCATGACCACCGGCAACGGCCAAGAGGTCCAGCTCGTGGCCAACCCCGCCATGTTCAACGAGCAGCCGGTCACCGTCGACCGGGCCCCCGAACACGGAGAGCACACCGAGACCCTCCTCCTCGAAGCCGGCATCGCCTGGGACGACATCGCCGCCATGAAGGAGTCGGGGGCAATCCTCTAGCCCGGCGGTTCAGCGGCGGACCCCCCGGCAGTCCGCTACGTAGTCTCGGGCTTGCGGGCCAAGAAGCAGTACAGCGGTGTGAAGATCCCGTTCTGGCCCCCCGCCACATAGGCCTTGGCGGTTTCATCCAGCAGCTCCACAACATCGGCGGAGTCCTTGGGGATGATTCTCAGCGTCTGGGCCAGTTTCGATACCCCGTACATCACCTTGCGGCTCAGCGGAATCCGGTGCAAGTCGCTGCCCCGCGTGCCCTTCCCGGTTTGCATGGGCTGATACCACGGTGTCGACAGATCATCGTCCACCACTCCCCGGTCCTTGCCCTCGATGATCTGAAATCCCGCCTTTTCGAGCGCCCGATCCACCTCGCTCGTTGTGGCGATGTCATTGAGCGCGATGCCGTGCCTCAGATCCTGTTTGATGGCCTGATGCCGTTCGTCTTGGGGGTCGAATTTGTCGGTCATGCACATTTCCTGGCCCCAAAACAGGGCGCCCGGCTTCAGCACCCGGTAGATCTCGGCGAACGCGGCGGCCTTGTCCGGGGCATGGCACGTCGACTCGATGGCGTAGGCCCGGTCGAACGTGTCATCGGCAGCCGCGCCCATGTCCATGAAGCTGCATGCCATGTAATCGACCATGTCTTCGATCCCCGCCGCCTTGTTCAACGCCTTCGTCCGTTCCAACTGGACTTCGCTGTTGTTCACTCCCACCACCTGAACACCGGCTTCGCGAACCACCCGGCGCATCGGCCCGCCGATGCCGCAGCCCACATCCACCACCGTCATGCCCTCGCGCAGCTCCAGCTTTTCGATCATCAGTCGCTGATGCCGGACCTTGGAATCCTCCAGGGTCTCTTGGGGCGACAGGGGAGCGAAGTGCAGGGATTCGCCCCAGCCGAACACCATGAACTCGCTGCAAAGGTTGTAGTACTCCTTGACGGTTTCGGCGTGGTTGTAGGCGGTGGGGTCGATGTCCTCGGCCTGCGCTCGATCAGTCCATCCTTCGAAGTGCTGAACCCGATTGCCTACGTTCGACCCGCGGTAGGCGGCCTTCAGCCTGCTGGGCAGTTTGTGGAGTTCCATATTTCAATACTTCCTCAATCCCCGAAGAGGGCTGCGGCGATGGCGGCGGCAATGCGGGACGGCTGCTGCAATGGACCGAAATGGGTCAGGTCGTCGAACCGCTCCAGAGTAGCGTTGGCAAGCTGCTCGGCCACGAACGGCGCTACCAGGGCTGGCGGGTCGGCGTCGGTGCCCACCGCCACAGTCACCGAGGTGGCCACTTCGCCCAGCCGTTCGAAAGCCGTCTTGTCGGGGTTCTCGAAGATGGTGGCCTCAACCTCGCGGGGGCACTTCATGGTTGCCGTGCCGTCAGGCAACAGCCGGAAACCGTGGTCCACGTAAGCCCGCAATACCTCGGGGTCCAACAAGCTGAATGGGGGCCGGCCCGAATACCGGTCGTAGGCCGCCTGGCGCGACTCGAATATCTCCTTGCGCAAACGGGCCATGTTGCCCAGCGCCTTCACCCCTTCAGGGGGTAGGAAGAACCCGGGAATGGTCACCGGCTCAAACAGCCATGCCCGATCGAAAGTCCCCGGCCGAACCAGCTCGGCCTTCAGGATCGACGCCCCGCCCAGCGAGTGGCCCGCCGCTAGCCGGGGCGACGGCTCCAGGGCGTCTACCGCGGCCAGCACGTCATCGGCCATTCCGTCCCAGTGGTAGTCCTCATCGGGGGCCGACACGCTGTCGCCGTGACCCCGAAAGTCCAGCGCCCAGCAGTGGGCCACCGACGCCAGCTCCCGAGCCACCGGCTGCCACATCTGCCCGCAGAACCCGTTGGCGTGGGTCAAGAGCAGGTTAGGACCGTCGCCCCCCAGGTCGTGCAGCGCCACCTGCGCCCCCTTGGTTGAGGCAATGATCCGGGGCTCGCTCATGGCCGAAGAACCGGTCCCGCTGCGGTGAGAGCAAACATCGGCCCGCAGGTTACGGTTGGCGGCCATGAACGACAACATCGTCCTGATCGACAACCCCCGCCCCCACGTGCGGCGCGTCACCATGAACCGCCCTGAGAAGCGCAACAGCCTCATCCACCCGCTGCGGGGCGCGGTTCTCGAAGCGCTGGAAGAAGCCGACAGAGACGACGACGTCAAGGTCAGCATCGTCTGTGGCGCCGGCCCGTCGTTTTCCGCCGGCTACGACTTGAGCGGGGGCAACGAGGGCTATGAGCTGCCCTTTTACACCCCCGGCGGCGAGGGCCAGTGGCCCCGGCACGTCACCGAGGGCTGGATGAGCATCTGGGATCTGGCCAAGCCGGTCATCGCCCAGGTCCACGGCTACTGCCTGGCCGGGGGCAGCGAGCTGGCCACCGGCTGCGACCTGGTCTACATGGCCGAGGACGCCAAAATGGGCTATCCCGCGGTTCGATTCGGCGTCCCCGACATGCACTTCCACGCCTGGTTCTTGGGCATGCGCAAGGCCATGGAGATGATGCTCACCGGCGACTACGTGACCGGCCTCGAAGCCGTGGAGCGGGGCTGGGCCAACGCCGCTTACCCCGAAGACGAGCTGGAAGACGCCGTGCTCGACATCGCCGAGCGCATCGCCCAGGTGCCCACCGAGCTGCTCCAGATGAACAAGCGGGTGGTCCACCGCCAGATGGAGCACATGGGCATGCGATCTGGCATCCGGGCCGGAACCGAGCTGTGTGCGCTGGGCACCCACACCCAGGCCATGGCCGACTTCGTGGGCTCGATCAAGAAGAAGGGCCTCACCACCACCCTGTCCGAGCGCGACTCAAAGTTCGGCGACTACCGCACCAGCCACTGACCGCCCTGCCTTACCCGGTCGGGTTGGGCTAGTTTGACCGGGACAGACGTCTAGGGGGATCTGATGACTGCTCGTTGGTGGAAGCTGATATTTGCTGCGCTCGCCGTGCTGGCTCTGGTGGCCACGGCCTGCGGCAACGCCGGGAACGACGACGAAGGGGGTGCCCCTGCCGCCACCGCCGCGCCCGCTCCTGAAGAGGCGCCCGACGACGAGCCCGCGCCTGAGCCCGAAGCTGAACCCGAGCCCGAGGAGCCCAAGGAGCCCGAGCACCGCCACGATTTCGTGCCCATCTCCGGCGTGCCGGGGGTGAACGACGACGAGATCAAGGTCACCTCCATCGTCACCATCTCCAACAACACCCTGGGCACCAACATCGCTGCCTACAACGACGGCATCGAGGCCTACTTCAACTTCATCAACGAAACCGGCGGCATCTACGGCCGCGAACTGGTGCTGGCCAACAAGCGCGACGACCAGCTGTTCATGAACCTGCCCGAATCGCTGGCCATGGTGGAAGAAGACGATTCGCTGGCCGCCTTCGTGGCCACCCTGCTGTTCTTCGGGGCCGACACCCTCAACGATGCCGGGGTGCCAACGTTCGGCTGGAACATCCACAACGAGTTCGCCGACCGCCGCAACATCTTCGGCAACATCGCTCCGAGCTGCATCGGCTGCATCCACCAGCTGTTCCCCTACATCGCTACCCAAGTGGGGGCCTCCAAGGCCGGCATCTTCGGCTACGGCAACAGCGAGAACTCCAAGGTCTGCGCCGAGGGCACCCGCGACTCCATCGAGCACTACAGCGCCGAGGCCGGCGGCATGACCGTGGAGTTCTTCGACACCGCCATCGAGTTCGGCCTGGCCGGCGGTGTCGCCCCCCAAGTGTCGGAGATGAAGGACAAGGGCGTCGACATCATCTACACCTGCCTCGATCTCAACGGCATGCGCACCATCGCCCAAGAGCTGGTCAAGCAGGACTACCGCGATCAGGTGATCATGTACCACCCCAACACCTACAACCACGAGTTCGTGGCCGCCAACGCCGACCTGTTCGAGGGCGACTTGGTGTTCGTCCAGTTCGTGCCCTTCGAGGCCGAGATCGACAGCGAGCTCCAGCGGAGGTTCTTCGAGTACACCGCCGATCTCAAGCTCGAAGAGCAGACCATCGTGGGCTGGCTCAACGCCCATCTGTTCTACGAGGGTCTGCTGGCCGCCGGCCCCGAGTTCGACCGGGCCTCCCTGGTCGATGCATTGCGGGGCTTTGACGACTACAGCCACGACGGCCTGACCAACCCGATCGACTTCAGCCGCCAGATCGCCCTGCCCAACGACAATCCCGACGCCGATTACGAATACCGCTGCATCAACGCCGTGGAGATTGTGGATGGCGCTTTCGAGCAGTGGACCGGCGAGCCTGGCAAGCCGTGGATGTGCTGGGAGGTTGTCCGAGAAGACTGGCACGAGCCCGAGGCCTTCTCGTTCGTTAACTGAGGGCCCTGCTAAGCGGAGGCTGAGCCAACGATGACCGCCAGCATCCTCGCCGCCGGGGTCCTGGAGGACACCATTCGGGCGTTCTTCCAAGGCCTGCCCATCGGCGCGGGATTCGCCCTGGTGGCCATGAGCTTCGTGCTCACCTACAAGACCTCCGGGGTGTTCAACCTGGCCTTCGGCGCCCAGGCCTTCATCAGCGCCGCCACCTACTTCGAGCTCCACGTGCGGCGCGACTGGCCCATTTGGTCGGCCGTGCTGATGGCAGTGGTGCTGGTGGCCCCGTTGCTCGGCTTGCTGCTGGAGCGGCTGATATTCCGCCACGTCCACGCTTCCTCCGCGGTGGCCAAGCTGGTGATCTCGCTCGGCCTGCTAGTGGCGCTGCCCGAGCTGTTCAAGCTCATCGTCGACTACAACCGCGAGCAGCCCTTCGGCGCGGTGGGCATCATCCCCGACGGCACCACCGTGTATCGCCTGTTCGGCCGCTACCCCGTAACCCGCGACGAGATCGCCGCCTTCGTGATCGTGGTGGCCGCGGCGCTGGCCCTGGCCGCCCTGTTCCGCTACACCCGCTTGGGCCTGCGCATCCGGGCGGTGGTGCAGAGCCCCCGCATGACCGAGCTCAACGGGGTCAACGCCGACTGGGTGTCGTCGGGCTCGTGGATGCTGTCCAGCTTTTTCGCCGGCTTGGCCGGGGTGCTGCTGGTGCCCACCACCTCGTCGCTGGGCACAGTGCTGGAGCCAACCGGGTTCTTCCCCATCGTGATCTCGGCGCTGGCCGCGGCCGCGCTGGGCCGGTTGGTGAGCCTGCCCGCCGCCCTGTTCGGGGGTCTGCTGCTGGGGGTGGTCACCACCCAGATGCGCACGCACGTTCCCCGCGACAACGTCATCTTGGCCGAGTTGCAGGGACCGGCGCTGCCCTACGTGATGCTGTTCGCCATCATCGTGTTCTGGCCCGCCATCCGCCGCCAGGTCGCCGGCGCCGACCCGCTGCTGGGGGTGTCTCCGCCCCCGCCCGCGCTGGCCGCCACCAGTCGTGGTCGGGGCATGACCATCTACACCCGGATCATGGCCCTGGCCTTTTTCACCGCGGTGGGCGTCTGGACCTTCGCCTACGCCAACAACTTCTGGATCTCCCGCATCACCCACTCGGTGATCTTCTCCATCATCTTCTTGTCCATCGTGGTATTCACCGGCCTCGGCGGCCAGATCGCCCTGTGCCAGGTGACCTTCGCGGCCATCGGCGCGTTCGGGGCCATGCAGTTCGCCCAGCGCTGGGACATCTCGGTGATCGTGGGCATGGTGGCGGGTGCGGCCATCGCCGCGGCGGTGGGGGCAGTGCTCAGCATCCCGGTCATGCGCCTGGGCGGCATCTGGCTGGCCATCGCCACCCTGGCCTTCGCGCTGTTCTTCCACGACGTATTGGTTAAGTACAGCTGGGTGGGCGGCTCTTTGTTCCACGGGCGGGGCGTGCCCCGGCCTGAGTTCTTGGGCGTCGACTTCTCCAGCCGGGAGAACTTCCTCATCCTGTGCATCGCCATCTTGGTGCTGGTGGGGGTGCTGGTCATCCTCATCCGCGAGAGCAGCACCGGCATGGCCCTGCGGGCCCTGCGGGGCTCGGAGACCGCGGCCGAGTCCATCGGGGTCATCTCCTGGCGGTCTCGGGTCATCGTGTTCTCGGTGTCGGCCGCCATCGCCGCCATAGGCGGAGGGCTGTTGGCCATGGAGGAGAGGCTGGTGGGCTACGAGGCCAACTTCGACCCCCAGACCGGCCTGTTCTGGCTGGTCATCGTGGTGGTGCTAGGCGCCCGCACCGTGGAGGGCGGCATCCAGGCCGGTGTCGCTTTCGTGATCTTCCCCGAATTGGTGCTCGACCGCTGGCTCGGTCTTCACGGGGCGTGGCGGTACGTGCTGTTCGGCTTCGCGGCCATCTCCTTCGCCCGTCATCCCGAGGGTCTGCTCGAGCACGGCAAGCGCCGCTCCCAGGTCATGATGCAGCGCATGTTCTCCCGCCGACAACCGGCCGTGGCCGCAGCCGCCGCCGGCTCAGGAGTCGACGCGGGTCTCGACACTGGGGCCGCGCCAGGAGACGAGCCATGAGCTTGCTGGTGGCCAACGGCATCACCAAGCGCTTCGCCGGCATCACCGCCGTCGAAAACGCAAACATCGCGCTCGACGCGGGGGAGCGGGTGGGCCTCATCGGCCCCAACGGCGCGGGCAAGACCACCCTGTTCAACTGCCTTTTGGGTCTGCTGCGCCCCGACGCCGGATCGGTGAGCTTCGACGGCCAAGACATCACCCGCCTGCCCGTCTACCGCCGGGCCCGCTTGGGCATCGGGCGCACCTTCCAGCGGGTGGAGCTGTTCAGCGGCTCGTCGGTGCGCGACCACCTGCTGTTCGCCCACCGCATCCGCAGCGGCACCGGCGCATTGTGGAAAGACGTGCTCGGCCTCGGCCTGCCCATGCCCGCCGAGATCGAGCGCTGCGACGCCCTGCTGGAGAGCCTCGGTTTGGGGGGTATGGGCGACGAGCCCATCGAGGCCCTCAGCCTGGGCCAGAGCCGGTTGGTGGAGGTGGCCCGGGCCCTCATGACCCAGCCCCGGGTGGTGCTGCTCGACGAGCCCTCCTCGGGCCTCGACCGCGACGAGACCAACGCTTTGGCCGACACCCTGGCCCGCATCCAGGCCGAACAGGGCTTCGGCCTGCTGCTGGTGGAACACGACGTGGAGCTGGTGGCCTCATTCACCGAGCGCACCTACGTGCTGGACTTCGGCAAGCTGATCACCCACGGCTCCACCCCCGATGTGATGCGCGACCCCGAGGTGAGGGCCGCCTACCTGGGCGACTTCGTGGCAGGCACGCAATGACCGGCCCTGGCGACACCACCGCCGGTCCCGCCGCCGAAATGGCCAACGGAAACGGCAACGCCGTGGCCGCCCCCGCGCCCTTGGACATCCCGGTGCTGGAGATGCGCCGGGTCAACGCCGCCTACGGGCCGTTCCGGGCCCTGTTCGACGTGACCATCGCGGTGGGGGAGGGCGAGACCGTGGCCCTTTTGGGCCGCAACGGCGCGGGCAAGACCACCGTGGCCCGGGTGGCCAGCGGCCTGGTGGAGCCCACCGAGGGCGAGGTGATGGTCGACGGCAACGACTTCACCAAAGCGCGAGCCCACCGCTACGCCAAGGCCGGTGTGGTCCACGTGCCCGAGGGCCGGGCCGTGTTCTCCGATTTCACAGTGGAGGAGAACCTCACCCTGGCCTTCTCGCGCACTCACGACCGCACTGGTGTGCGCGACGCCCTGGCCCGGGCCTTCGAGCTGTTCCCCCCCATCGCCCAGCGCCGCCGCCAGATCGCCGGCACCCTGTCGGGCGGCGAGCAGCGCATGCTGGCGATGGCCCGGGTGCTGGTGGAGACCCCTCGGCTCCTCATTGCCGACGAGCTGTCCCTGGGCCTGGCCCCCATCGTCACCGACGAGGTCTACGCCGTGCTGGGTCGCATCCGCGATGCCGGCACCTCGCTGCTCATCGTGGAGCAGCACATGGGCCACGCTCTGGCCCTGTGCGACCGGGCCGTGCTGTTGGACCACGGCGCCATCGCCTGGCAGGGCCCCACCGACGAAGCCGCCGACGCCATCGGCACCGCACTGTTTGACACCAGCGGCTCATAGTCAATACTGGGGACATGGGAGAGACGAAGACCGTCGAGTTCGATCCGTTCAGCCGGGACTTTTTTGACGATCCCTACGACACCTACGCCGACCTGCGGGATTACGCCCCCTGCTACCACAGCGAGCAGTACGACTTCTACGCCCTGAGCCGCTTCGACGACGTGGTGACTGCCCACCGCGACTTCGAAACCTTCACCTCCACCCACGGCCAGATGTACGAGCAGTTGGCCTCAGGCGAGCCCACCGACACGGGCTCGATCATCTCAATGGACCCGCCCGAGCACACTCGCTATCGCAAGCTGGTGTCCCGCTCGTTCACCCCCCGCTCCATCGGCAACTACGAGGCGCTGGTGCGCGACATCATCAGCGGCTACCTCGACCCGCTCATGGGCCGGCGCCAATTCGACATCCTCGAGGAATTCGCCGCCCCGTTCCCCGTCGAGATCATCTCCACCATCTTGGGAGTGCCCGCCGAAGACCGCCAGCAAATCCGGCACTGGACCGACGAGATGCTCCACCGCGAGGAGGGCTCGGCCATGGGCAGCCAGGCCGCCGCCGAGGCGGGCATGGCCCAGGGCATGTACCTGTTCCAGCTCTCCCAGCAGAAGCGGGCCGAACCGGCCGACGACATGTTGACCGCGCTGATCGAGGCCGAAGTGGAGACCGAAGACGGAGCCACCACCCACCTCGACGACGCCGAGATCGCCGGGTTCGGCACGTTGTTGGCCGCCGCAGGCTCTGAGACTGTCACCAAGCTGGTGGGCAACGCCGTGGTGCTGTTCGGTCGCCACCCCGACCAGTGGGCCAAGGTGCTAGACGACACCTCTGTATTAGGAAACGCCGTGGAGGAGATCCTCCGCTACTGGGCCCCCTCGCAGTACCAGGGCCGCTATTCCACCATCGACTCCGAATGGCACGGGGTGACCATCCCCAAGCACAAGCCCGTTTTCCTGATCACCGGGGCGGCCAACCGCGACCCCCGCCGCTACGACGACCCCGATCGCTTCGACATCACCCGCGAGCCCGGCCTGGCCGTCGGTCTGGGCCACGGCCTCCATGTGTGTCTGGGCGCGGCGCTGGCCCGACTGGAGAGCCGGGTGGCCATCGAGGAGATCGCCCGTCGCTGGCCCGCCTTCGAGGTCAACGAGGAAGGCCTGCGCCGAGTGCAGATGTCCAACGTGGCCGGCTACTCCTCGGTGCCGATCTCCGTCTCCTAGCCGAAAGCAAAACGACCCCCGCCCGACAACAGCCGGACGGGGGTCGCCTCGATCTAGTCGGCTACTGGCCGAACGTTCCGGTCTGGCCCTCGTAGTCGATCACGTCGCTGATGGGCACGTAGCGGGCACCTTCGCCGTCCACCACCAGCTCTTCGATGCGTCCGGCTTCCACCATGTAGGAGTCGTTGGCTCCGTCCATGGACCGCGGGGTATTGCCGATCGCGCCCCGGGAGTCGAAGCTCATCTGCCACATGGCTCGCATCAGGTTGGTGCGGTTGATGCCGCCGTCCATGTCGGCCGCATCCAGCAGAACCTCGTGCAGGATCTCGCCGAAGATGTAGCCCAGGGCGTGTGATTCGGCATCGGGGTCTACGCCCTGGCTGTCCAAGGCGCCCCGCACAAACTGCACCCATTCGTCGTCTGCCAGCGAGGCATCAGACAAGTCCTTCTGGGTGTTCACCAAGCGGATCCCGTTGGCCAGCGGCCCTATAGGCGCCCAGAACAGGGCGATGCGCTGGCACCCGTTGGCCACCAGCACCAGCGGCTCCCACGCAATGGTGGCCGTCTGGAGCACCGCTTGGACGCAGAAGGCCCCCGATGAGGCCACCAGCAGCACGTCGGCATCGCTGGCCGCCAGGGTGGTCACATCAGGGCCTACGGAATCGGCCTGCGGATCGTGCTGAACCTCGTCCACCACGTCCAGGCCCAAGCCGGGAGCGCACTCGTTGAAGGCCACCCGCCAGGCCTCCCCGGCGTCGTTGTCTAGCGACAAGATGGCCACCGTGGCCCCCGAGCCGATTTCATCGGCCACGTGCTGGCACCAGATCCGGGCCTCGGTCTCATAAGACATCAGCGCCCCGGTGGTCCACGGGTAGTTGTTGGGGTCGCCCCACTCCGGCAGGCCGGTCAGGTTGAGCAGCTGGGGAATGCAGTTCTCGTTCAACAGGTCGTGGACGGCCAGGTTGTTGGGGCTGCCCAGAATTCCGGCAAACCCCAACAGATTCTCAACGTCGATCATCTCTTCCACGTTGGTCTTGGTGCGGGCGGCGACGTAGCCGTCGTCTCGGCTCACCATCACCACGTTGCGGCCGTCGATCGGACCGACGTGGTCGAAGTAGAGCTGCACACCGTCGCTGATGGTGCCGAACCCGGCCAGCGCGCCCGAACGGGGCAGGCTGCTGCCGAAGCGGATCTCGGTATCGGTAACACCCTGGTAGTTGTCCCACTCGTCGGGGCATTCGGTGATGTCGATCATCGCGCCGCCGCCCAACTCCACGATGTTGGGATCGGATGGTTCCTCGGGCTCAGGCGCAGGCGCGGGCTCATCCTCGTCCTCGGGCTCTGGCGCGGGAGTGGGCTCATCCTCATCCTCGGGCTCAGGCGCGGGAGCGGGCTCGTCCTCATCCTCGGGCGCGGGAGCGGGCTCGTCCTCGGGAGCGGCCGGCGCCGGCTCGCTCACCGGTGCGTCATCGTCGTCGTTGCCGCAGGCACTGGCCACTAGCGCAAACACAGCAAAAAGCGCGAGCAAGATTCGCCAAGACTTCGTCATGGGGTTGTCCCTTCTTGGATGGGTTCTCCGTTTGGAGCAGCCCCGTAACCCTACGCGTCTATAACGACAATTACAGCCCCGAAGAGCTCATCCAGTCGATCCTGTTGGGGGCTGGGGGGCCACCGGCATAAGCTGGGACTTGATGCGGCGGAACCCTTGGGCCGCACCGCCGGGCAGCGCAAAGATGATGGCGATCAGCAGCCCGCCCAGAATGGCCGTGCCGTACGGCCCCTCCAAGGCCACATCGGTGCCGGGAAGGGTCTGGGTCTGACTCGACCAAACCGGCACGAACTGGATGGCCAAACCGCCCACCACTGCGCCGTGCAGCGTTCCCGCGCCGCCCACGATCAGTCCCACGATCAGCAGAATGGCCATCGAGAAGCCGAACTCGTCGGGCCCCACGAACCCCGAGTGCATGGCCAGCATGGTTCCGGCCACCCCGCCCACTGCCGCGCTGATCCCGAAGCTCAGCGTCTTGTAGGCGGCCAGGTTCACGCCGTTGGCCGCGGCACCCAGCTGGTTGTCCCGAATGGCCACCAAAGCCCGCCCCACCCGGCCGGCCAGAATGTTGCGCACCAGCCAGAAGCACACCAGCGCCACGATCACCAAAAGGAAGTACTTGTACACCGCCTCCTCCTGGCGGCCGGTCAAGCCGTCGGGCACCCGCGACCCCACTCCCGGAATGGCATGGAGCCATCCGGTCACGGTGTCCAGCGGCGCCCACGTCGGCGGCTCCAAATCGCTCTCGATCAAAAGCCCGTTGCTCCCCCCGGTGCGGTCCTTAATCTCATCAAGACGGATGATCGACGGGAACACCGCGGCCACCGCAAAGGTCAACAGCCCCAGATACAGCCCCTGGATGCGCAGGGCGGGGATCCCGAAGAGCACGCCGAACACGAACAGTCCCGGCACCACCACGCCAAGGGTCGACAGATACGACCAGTGGAACTCGTTCACCAGCACCGCGGTCAGGTAAGCCCCCGACCCCACGAAGAAGCTGTGGCCCAAGGAGAGCTGCCCGCTGTAGCCGGTGGCGATGTTCAAACCCAGAATGGCCACCATCAGCGCGATGGCCTGGCTGAGGTTGCCCAGCCCGAACGTGTAGCGGTTGCCGAAGATGGTCGGGCTGTAGGTTTCGGCGATCAGAAACGGAATCAGCGCCACCACCAGGGCAAACAGCACCCAGCCGATGATCTGGCGTCGCCGGTGCTGGCGGCTGCCCGCGGCCACTGCGCCCATGGCGCGCATCACACCCGCTCCACCCGGGTCGATCCGAACAACCCCGTCGGCCGCACCAGAAGCACCACCAAGATCACCGCCACCGCGGTGGCCAGGGCCAGCTCGCTCAGGTCCAAGAACGTCACCAGCAGGTTGCGGGCCAATCCCACCACAAGTCCGCCGATCACCGCCCCCACCAAGCTGTCCAAACCGCCCAGGGCCGCGGCGGCCAGCGAAAAGATCAGCACCCGCAGCATGATGGAGGGCTCGAGCAGCAGTTCGGGCACCACCAGCGCCCCGCCCAGGGTGCCGATGGACGCGGCCAGCGCCCATCCGAACCCCAGCGTCGGCCCCACTCGGATGCCCACCAGCCGGGCCGATTCCAGGTTCGACGACACCGCCCGAAACGCCAATCCGATCTTGGTGCGCGACAACAGCAGATACAACAGCCCCACCACCGCGAACACCGTGCCCAGGTTGCCGATGGTGCGCCAGGTGAGCTGGGCGATGCCCCATTCGATGGGGGCACCGCTGGGGAACATGCTGGGCAGGCTGCGGGTGCGGAACCCCCACACGATCCCCACCGCCGAGTCGATGATCAACAAAAGCCCCAGCGTCACGATCACGAGGGGCAGCACGTGGTCGGGCGGGAACGGCCGGATGAACACCCGCTCCACAAACATCGCCACCGCCGAGCTGGCCACCATGGCGCACACCACCGCCACGGCTACCGGCAAACCCTGTTCCACGCTGAAGATGTAGGCCAGATAAACCCCCAGAAGGGCCAGCGAGCCCTGGGCGAAGTTGATGAACCCGGTGGACTTGTAGATCATCACCAGCGCCAGCGCCACCGAGGCGTAAGTGGCCCCGTCGCTCAGCCCCCTAAAGAACTGGGCCAGCCACAGCTCCCCGTTGGACAGCTTGTCCAGCGAGATGTCGAACACTCCGAGCACAGACGCCAATACCATCATCGCCTAATACCCCAGGTACGCCCGGCGGACACTGTCATCGGCGGCCAGTTCGTCGGCGGGGCCCGACAGCGCCACCTCCCCGGCCTCCAGCACATAGGCCACATCGGCCACCCCCAGGGCCAGGCTGGCGTTCTGCTCCACCACCAGCATGGTGGTCCCGGCCGTGGCGTTTATCGACGTGAGCTGCTCGAACAGCGATCGGGTGATCATCGGCGCCAACCCCAGCGACGGCTCGTCCAACAGCAAAAGCGACGGCCGCAGCATCAGCGCCCGGGCGATGGCCAGCATCTGCTGCTCGCCCCCGCTCAGGCTGCCCGCCGTCTGGGTCCGCCGCTCGCCCAGCACCGGGAACGTCTCAAACCACTGCTCCATGTCAGAGCGCACATCGGCGTCAGAGCGCACATAGGCCCCCGCCATCAGGTTCTCCTCCACGCTCAGGTCGGGGAACGTCCCCCGCCCCTGGGGCACGTGGGCCACCCCCCGGCGAACGATGTCGGCGGTGCGCCGCCCCGACAGCTCCTCGCCCGCCAGCTGCACCGAGCCCTCGGTCGACACCATGGCGCACAGTGCCCGCAGCGTGGTGGTCTTGCCCGCCCCGTTGGCCCCCAAGATCACCGCGATCTGCCCCTCGTCCACCGAGAAGTCGATGCCGTGCAGCACCTGGATGTCGCCGTAGGCCGCCTTCAGCCCGGCCACCTCCAGATACGGCGCGCTCATTGCTCGGCCCCCAAGTAGGCCTCCACCACCGCCGGGTCGTTTTGCACCTCGGCAGGGGAGCCCTCGGCGATCTTGGCCCCGAAGTCCAGCACCACCACCTTGTCGGACACCCCCATCACCATCCCCATGTGGTGCTCCACCAAAAGCAGCGTCAGCGAGTGCCGCTGGGCCAGCGCTACCAGCAGGTCGGCCAGCTCGCCCACCTCGGTCTGGGTGAGTCCGGTGGCCGGCTCGTCCAGCATCAGAAGCCGGGGCCGGCTCACCAGCGCCCGGGCCAGCTCCACCCGCTTCAGCGTGCCGAACGGCAGCCCCGCCGCGGGATGGAAGGCCACGTCGGTGAGCGACAGCTCCTCCAGCGCATCCCACGCGGTTTGGGCAAGCGAGGCCTCCTCCCGGCCCGACCCCCAGCGCAGCGCGGCCCGCAGGGCGCCGATGCTGGAGCGGTGGTGGGCGCCCACCATCACGTTCTGCATCACGGTCATGCCCGGCCAAAGGGCCAGGTTCTGGAAGGTGCGCCCGATGCCCAAACCGCTGATGGCGTGGGCCGGGCGGGCCAGCAGATCAGCGCCCTCAAACGCCACCGCCCCCTCCTGGGCGTCGTACACCCGGCTGACCACGTTGAACAAGGTGGTCTTGCCCGCCCCGTTGGGCCCGATCAGCCCGCAGATGCTGCCTTCGTCCACGGTGAACGACAGGTCCCGCAGTGCGGTGACCCCCCCGAACCGCACCGTGACCCCCGTCACATCCAACAACACCATAACCCTCCCGACCCTACTTCGCCGGGGTGACAGGGCCGGGAAGGCTCACCCGCCGATCAAGCTGGCGATGGCCCAGATGACGATCACCAGGCCCACCACGATCATCACCACGCTGCGCCCCACCTTCGGGGTCGCCGGTTCGTCGGGGGCGCCCGGCGGGGGAGGAATGTCGGACCGAACCGACCGGCGCTTGCGAGGGCCGTCAGGATTGATCAGTGCGGCGATGTTCCCCACCGCCAGCGCACCCCCCAGCGCCAGCAACAAGAACGTGATGATCTCCGGCCCGCCCAGCACCCTCCCAGTCTCGCGCCCCGCGCCTCCTATATGAGGCGATGCACCGACACGGCGTAGTCGCCGCCGTCCCACGGATCGCGGTGCCACGTCGAATATCGCTCCGACAGGGCCAGTCCCGCCGCCGCGCAATCGGCGTCGTAGCGATCCAAGGTGTAGCCCCCTGCCCGCAGCTGGAACCCGGCCACGAGGGCGCCGCCGACCGACAGGTGGGCGGCGCAGCGAGCCACCACCGCGCCCTCAGTCCCCGGCCCGGTGAACAGCAGCACGTTTCCCGCCATCACCACCGCGTCGAACGTCTCGCCCAGGTCGAACACCGTCAAGTCCAACTGGTGCCAGGCCAATTCCGGTGCCTTGGACCTAGCCCCGGAGATCATCTCGTCGTCGATATCCACCCCAGCCACGTCATACCCCCGCCGGGCCAACTCCACCGCAACTCGCCCCGTCCCACACCCTGCATCGAGAACCCGCCCGGAACCCCCCAGCAGCGAGTCCACAAAATCAGCCTCCCCATGCGGGTTGTGCCCCTCGGCCTCGAGCCGCTCCCACCGGGCGTCATAGTCC
>VYEX01000048.1 GCA_009842675.1 Acidimicrobiia bacterium
GTGTGGGAGCGGGAGGGGCGGGCACCCCGATCAGGCGAGGGGTGCGGATTCGGCATCGACTTCCGGGCCGACCTAGAGCTGTTGGCCGAGTGGGGCTTCACCCATTGCCGGCTTCCGGTGGAGTGGGCCCGGGTGGAGCCTGAGCCCGGCAAGCTGGACCACGATGCCGTCGACCGTTATCTGGACATGCTGGGCGCGGCCCGCGACGCCGGGCTGCAAACGTGGCTGGTGCTTCAGAACACCACGCTGCCGGGGTGGTTTGCCGACGACGAAGGCGGTTGGAGCGCCCGGCAGGGGCGGACGCTGTGGTGGGCCCGATGGGTGGACCGCTGCGGCGAGTGGTTCTCCGACCGGGTGGCCGGATGGGTGCCCGTGGAGGACCCGGTGGGCTGGGCGGTGCGGAGCCGCATTCTGGCCCAGCGCCCTCCGGGACGGCGGAGCGTTGCCGACGGTGTTGAGGCGGCCCAGCACGGGCTTGAGGCCATGTTTGAGGCCTGCCGGCTGCTACGCAGTGGCAGTCAGCCGATCATGGGGGTGTTCGGCCTCCACACCGTGTTCGCGGCTGATCAGCGGGACGACACCCTCGCTTGGCAAAGCTGGTGGGACCGCCTGCTATGGCACAGCTGGGCCTCGGCGCTGACCGACGGGGAGATCACCGTGCCCGATCGCCCGGTGGTGGCCCGAGAAGAATTCCGAGAGGCGCTCGACGTGGTGGGAGTGTGCTTCGACGCTCCGGCGGCGGTGGACCAGCACGGTCATCTTGGGCCGTATCCGGCCACCGCTCGGTGCGATGACTCGGGGTTGGCCCCCGAGCCCGAGGAGCTGGGCCGGGCGCTGGCCCGTCTGGCCGACATGCTGGGGGACCAGCCGCTGGCGGTGGCCGGTACCGGCGTGTCCACCACCGATGAGACGTGGCGCGACCAGCTATTGGGGCGGACGCTGGATCAGGTGGACGCGGCGAGAGCCGACGGCATCAATGTGGTCGGGTTCTTCGCCGACACCGCGGTAGACGGCTACCAGTGGCACCTGGGCAGGTCATCGGCCCGTGGCCTCTTCGATCGGGACCGCAACCCCAAAGACGCCGCCTCCACCCTGCGCGACCGCATCCGGGGCATCGAAAGAGACGGCTAGGACTTGCCCCTAAGTCCTGCCTCGGTAGACGGCGGCGCCGGCCACTGATTCTTTGTTGAGGCGCTTGGAGAGGTGGAGGCCCTCCAACACGAACTCGATACCGCTGGCCACCAGCGCCGGGTTCTCCAGGTCGCCGGGTTCATAGCCCAGAGCAGCCAGGGCGCTGGAGAAGGCAGGCACATCCTCCACAAGCGCGGCGTAGTCGGAGGAGGAGATGTCGTCACCCGCGTTGACCACCCGACCCTCCTCGAAGGCCTCAACCACCTCGTGCTGCACGTCGTTTTCCACCGCATCCCTGAAGGTCAGGCGGACCGCCTCTTTGCGGAGGTTGCCCACGATCTCGCCGTCGCGGCCGTCGTCTATGGTCTCGATCTCGATCTTGCCCAAAGTGGAGGGGTCGAGAGCGTCCAAGTCGGTCACCCGGGGCACAGCAGAGGCCTCGCCGGTGCGCAGCGCCCGCCGGATAGCCGCCGCGGCCAGCGTCTCGTAGTTGGAGACGGTCAACCTCACCGACACCCCCGAGCGCTGATTGATGTGCGGGTTCTGGCGGGCCAGCTGGCTGAGATACACCAGCACCTCACTCATGAAGTCGGGCATGACCACCGGCAGGTCGGCCTCGGGCATCGTGGCCTCTTGCTCGGTGATGTCCAGCTCGATGTCCACGTCGGTGGGATAGTGGGTGCGGATCTGGGCGCCGAAGCGGTCCTTGAGCGGGGTGATGATACGGCCCCGGTTGGTGTAGTCCTCGGGGTTGGCCGAGGCGAACAGCAAGATGTCGAGGGGCAGGCGGATTTTGTGGCCCCGGATCTGCACGTCCCGCTCCTCCAGCACGTTGAGCAGGCCCACCTGGATGCGCTCGGCCAGATCGGGGAGCTCGTTGATGGCGAACACTCCACGGTTGGTGCGGGGCACCAGGCCGTAGTGGATGGTGAGCTCATCGGAGAGGTAGCGGCCCTCGGCCACCTTGATGGGGTCGACCTCGCCGATCAGGTCGGCGATTGAGGTGTCCGGAGTAGCCAGCTTTTCCCCGTAGCGCTCGCTGCGATGGACCCAGGTCAGCGGGGTGTTGTCTCCCTCGGCGGCAATCAGGTCTTTGGCGTGCTTGGAGACGGGGTTGTAGGGGTCGTCGTTCACCTCGGAGCCGGCCACGATGGGGAGCCACTCGTCGAGCAGGTCGAGAACCAGTCGGATCATGCGGGTCTTGGCCTGGCCGCGCTCTCCGAGGAAAATGACGTCGTGACCGGCCAGCAGGGCGGTCTCCATCTGGGGGATGACGGTGTCTTCGTAGCCCCAGATGCCGGGGAACAGGTCTTCGCCGGCTCTTATGCGGGCGATCGCGTTGCGGCGGATTTCGTGCTTGACCGATACGGACTGCCAGCCGGCTTCTTTGAGCTCTCCGAGCGTGGAGGGTTGAGACATAGGTGTTGAACCCTACTCCGCGATCCAGATTGCGCGCGACCGACGGGGCTGGCGTCCGGTACAGCTAGCCGCAGGGAGCGGGGCGCCGGTACCGTCGGCAATAGCGCGAGTGCTTCTGGGCTGAGGGTAGCCCGGAGCGGAGGCAGAAGATGGCCCAAGCCATAACCAGAGTGAGCACGCCGCCTCCGGTGCGGTCGGAGCCCAGGGTGAGGCTCCCGTGGCCGCTCAACATCTACCAGACCGCGGTGGGCAAGAAGTGGGTGATGGGCCTCACCGGGATTGCGCTCTTGGGCTTCATCGTGGTCCACATGATCGGCAACCTCCACCTCTACGAAGGGCCCCTGGAAATCCACGAATACGCCGAGACCCTACGGGATCTGGGCACCAAGCTCCTGCCCCGCACCTGGCTGCTGTGGATCATGCGCATCGGGCTGATCATCGCTTTCGCCCTGCACATCCACTCGGCCTATTCCCTCAGCCGAATGAGCATTGCCGCCGACCAGCGCTATCCCGGCGGCCGCAACTACATCGCAGCCAACTTCGCCTCCCGCACCATGCGCTGGACCGGCCCCATCATCGGGCTGTATCTCTTCTACCATCTGGCCGATCTCACCTGGGGCTGGTTCAACCCCGACTTCGTGCGTGGCGACCCCTACCACAACGTGTCGGAGAGCCTGAGCAGCATCCCGGTAGCGATCCTTTACATCGTGGCCAACACCGCGCTGGCCGTCCACATCTTCCACGGCACCTGGAGCATGTTCCAGAGCCTGGGGGTGAACAGCCCCCGCTACAACCACCTGCGCCGCTATCTGGCCGCCGGGTTGGCCGGGATCATCCTGGTGGGCAACCTGAGCTTCCCCATCTTCGTGCAGGCCGGGGTGATCGACGACAACGGCCGCTCGATCGTGGAGGAGCTCCAACACGGAGCCGCTGAAGGGGAGGGCCACTGATGCTCGGCTCGCTCGACGCCCGCATTCCAGCCGGATCGCTGGACAGCAAATGGACCGACCACAAGTTCTCCATGCGGTTGGTGAACCCCAACAACAAGCGCCGCTTCGACATCATCGTGGTGGGCTCGGGCCTGGCCGGGGCATCGGCCGCCGCCTCCCTGGGCGAGCTGGGCTACCGGGTCAAGGTGCTCACCTACCACGACTCCCCCCGCCGGGCCCACAGCATCGCCGCCCAGGGCGGCATCAATGCGGCCAAGAACTACCAGAACGACGGCGACAGCGTTTACCGGCTGTTCTACGACACCATCAAGGGAGGCGACTACCGGGCCCGCGAGGCCAACGTGTACCGCCTGGCCGAGGTGTCGGTGGACATCATCGACCAGGCCACCGCCCAGGGCGTGCCCTTCGCCCGCGAGTACGGCGGGTTGCTCGACAACCGCTCCTTCGGCGGGGCCCAGGTGTCGCGCACGTTCTACGCCCGGGGCCAGACCGGCCAGCAGCTGCTGCTGGGGGCCTACTCGGCGCTGATGCGCCAGGTGGCGGCCGGCACGGTGGAGCTGCACACCCGCTCGGAGATGCTGGAGCTGGTGATGCACGACGGCCGGGCGGTGGGCGTGGTGACCCGCGACCTCATCACCGGAGAGATCGTCTCGCACTCGGCGCATGCCGTGGTGCTGGCCACCGGCGGCTACGGCAACGTGTACTTCCTGTCGACCAACGCCAAGATGTGCAACGTGACCGCGGCATGGCGGGCCCACCGCCAGGGCGCGCTGTTCGCAAACCCCTGCTACACCCAAATCCACCCCACCTGCATCCCGGCCAGCGACGACTTCCAGTCGAAGCTGACCCTGATGTCGGAGTCGTTGCGCAACGATGGGCGCATCTGGGTGCCGTTGACCCACGACGACGGGCGGGAGCCCGACGAGATCCCCGACGCCGACCGGGACTACTTCTTGGAGCGGAAATATCCGGCTTTCGGCAATCTGGTGCCCCGCGACGTGGCCTCCCGCAACGCCAAGACCGTGGTGGACGAAGGCCGGGGCGTGGGTCCGCTGCGCAACGGGGTCTACCTGGACTTCTCCGGCGCCATGACCCGCGACGGCGAGGCGATGATCCGGGCCAAGTACGGGAACCTGTTCGACATGTACGAGCGCATCACGGGCGAGGACCCCTACCGGGTGCCCATGCGCATCTACCCCGCCACCCACTACACCATGGGCGGGTTGTGGGTGGACTACGAGCTGATGAGCAACGTGCCCGGCCTGTTCGTGCTGGGCGAGGCCAACTTCAGCGACCACGGGGCCAACCGACTGGGCGCCTCGGCCCTCATGCAAGGACTGGCCGACGGCTACTTCATCCTGCCCTACACCATCGGCAACTACCTGTCGGACTTCCTGGGCGATCCGGCCCTGGCCACGTCCGAGCCAGCGTTCGCTGGCGCCGAGCAGGCGGTGGCCGACGAGGTGAGCCGCTGGCTGTCGATCGGGGGCACCCGCTCGGTGGACCACTATCACCGGGAGCTGGGCAAGCTGGTGTGGGACTACATCGGCATGGCCCGCAACAAGACCGGCTTGGAGAAGGCGCTGTCGGAGATCCCCGCGCTCCGGGAGGAGTACCACCGCAACGTTCGGGTGCTGGGCTCGGCCGACACCCTCAATCAGTCATTGGAGAAGGCCGGACGGGTGGCCGACCTGTTCGAGCTGGCCGAGCTAATGGCCCGAGACGCCTTGACCCGAGAGGAGTCCTGCGGGGGGCATTTCCGGGAGGAGCACCAGACCGAAGAAGGCGAGGCCATGCGCGACGACGACAACTTCACTCACGTGGCCGCCTGGGAGTGGAATGGCGAGGACACCCCCCAAACCCGCCACCGGGAGGAACTGGAGTTCGAGAACGTGGAGCTGACCCAGAGGAGCTACAAGTGAGCTCGGAGATCAACCTCACGCTCAAGGTGTGGCGCCAGCCCGGACCATTGGCCGAGGGCCAATTCGTGACCTATGAGGCCAGCGGCATCAGCACCGATGCCTCGTTTCTGGAGATGCTCGACATCGTCAACGAGCGGCTCATCGACATGGGCGACGAGCCCATCGTGTTCGAGTCCGACTGCCGCGAGGGCATCTGCGGTACCTGCGGGCTGATGATCAACGGCCAGGCCCACGGCCCCCAGAAGGGCACGGCCACCTGCCAGCTCCACATGCGTAGCTTCAGCGATGGCGACCACATCGTGATCGAGCCGTGGCGGGCCACGTCGTTCCCCGTGCTGCGGGACTTGGCGGTGGACCGCCGGGCCATGGACGCCATCATCGCTGCTGGGGGCTACATCTCGGTGAACACTGGCGCGGCTCCCGACGCCAACCTCACCCCGGTTCCCAAGGAGACGGCCGACACCGCCTTCGATGCGGCGGCCTGCATCGGTTGCGGCGCCTGTGTGGCCGCCTGCCCCAACAGCGCGGCCCAGCTGTTCACCGCGGCCAAGGTGCAGCATCTGAACCTGCTCCCCCAGGGCCAAGCCCAGCGGTGGGCCCGCACCGAGGCCATGGTGGAGACCATGGAAGAGTTCTTCGGCTCGTGTACCAACCACGGCGAGTGCGAAGAGGCCTGCCCCAAGGAAATCCCCATCGACTTCATCGCCTGGACCAATCGGGACTACATAAAGGCCAAGGTCAAGAACCGCAAATTGGCCGGTTAGTGGTCCGTCTGCAAAGCGGTAGCCTCGCGGCTTGATGTGGGGTCGCGCCAACGAAACCGTCCGCCACGCGGCGCGGGGTGTTCTCATGGGGGCGGCCGACGTGGTGCCCGGCGTGTCGGGGGGCACGGTGGCGCTGCTGCTGGGGATCTATACCCGGCTGATCGACACCGTGCGGGCTGGGGCCGGGGTGGTGGGCACCCTGCTGCGGGGCCGATGGAGCGAGATGGGGGATCGGCTTCGCAGCTTTGACTGGTGGTTTGCGGTGCCGCTGGTGGCGGGCATCGTGGTCGCTGTCGCGGCCTTGGCATCGGTCATCGACGAGCTGTTGGTCGACGAGCCCGAAGCCATGGCCGGGCTGTTCTTCGGTTTGGTGGCGGCATCGGTGGTGGTGGCCTGGAATCTGGTGGACAAGCCCAGTGCGGGGTTGGCGGTGACGGCGCTGGCCGTGGGCGGGCTGTTCTTCTGGCTGCTAGGGCTCCAGTCGGCGCCGGTGGCCGACCAGACGGAGATCGCTCTGTTCGGTTCGGGCATCGTGGCGGTGTGCGCCATGCTGCTGCCCGGCATCTCCGGGTCGTTCATCTTGTTGATGATGGGGGTTTACCCGGCGGCGATCGCCGCGGTGGACGACTGGGTTTGGGGTGATCTTGCCGCACTGGCCGCGGGAGCAGCGCTGGGGCTGGCCCTCTTCTCCAACGTGATAGGCAGCGTGCTCAATCGCTGGCCTGACCCCACTCTGGCGGTGATGGTCGGGCTGCTGTTGGGCTCGCTCCGGGTGCTGTGGCCTTGGCCCGCCGGAGTGGGCGTGATCAGCCGCCACGCCGAGGAGGCTATCGACGGCACCGGCCTGGGCTGGGCCCCCGCCGCCGACTTGTGGCTCCCCGCCATCCTGGCCATCGCCGCCGCCTCCCTGGTCCTCGTGCTTGCCGCTATGGCTGCGGGGCAGGGTGGTTCTGCTCGGTCCAGGCGGGGCCTGAGGGAGTAGCGACCAGGGAGCGCTCGAGGCGAGCGCGCTGGGCGGTGTCGGGGTGGTCGACGGGGAGTGGGGTGGAGGCGACGATAGTGGCGTCGGCGGGGCCGTTTGACCACTCCCGATCCCACCACGCGGGCAGGCCCTCCCAGTGGAAGCGACGACCCCGGCCGTCCAGCTCGATTACCTCGTCGCCCACCAGCACTTGGCCGTGGACCACGTCCAGCGAGCCGGCCTCAGCCTCCCACTCCAGCTCCAGGCCGTAGGGCACCCGGTCGCCCCAGCCCAATCCGAACACTTCTTCGGGATCGTCCAGGGCCACCGCGAACGCCTCCAAGTCCACGGTGAAATGCTCATCAGGAATCTGCTCGATGAACTCGGTCCACAGTCCGGGGGCTCGCAGCTCCAACGTGGACGGCCGGGGCAGCGGGGCGTCGGTCTCCACCAGATACACCGGCTGTCGGTCGGCGCCAACTAGCGCCGACCAAAACCAGCTCCTCCCCAGGTTGGGCCACAGCGTGAGCTGCGCGTAGCCCCCCAGCGAACCGTCGGGCGCGGCAAAATCGCCGTACCACGATTCGGCCCACAGTCGGTGCGTTGGTTCTGTTGCCATAGCTGTTGCTCGGTACCGTAAGGGCTTGATGCCGGTGTACTTGAGCCCAGAATGGATCGAGGAGGCTCATGCCGCTCTTGAAGCTTCGGGGCTGCGCACATCGGACGGTGACCAGTTCTCGGTGGAACAACACGTAGACGAGGTGGTGTTTCACATGGTGTTCGACGGAAGCGGTGCCAGCGTCTACTCGGGGCCGGCTGCTGATCCCTCGGTGGTATTCCGCCAAAGCTGGGACACTGCGGTGGCCATTGCCAAGGGAGAGCAGTCAGCCGAAGAAGCAGTGCTAAACGGGGAAGTCACCTTTGAGGGCGACCCCATGGCCCTCTTGTCCCACCGACGCTTGCTGACACACGCCGAAGACGTCTTCGCCATCGTGCGAGCCCGCACCACCTGGGGCTAGTGACTGGGCCGGAGTGCCACGATCACGTCGATCTCAACCAGCATCTCGGGCTTTGGAAGCCCGGTTTGCACCGTCGTTCGAGCCGGGTACGGCTGCTCGAAGAATCCGGCATAGACCGTGTTCATCTCGGTGAAGTTCGCCATGTCGGTCAGGTAGACGCCAACTCGCACGGCATCTCGCAGTGTTGCGCCGCTCGCCCGCGCGACAGCTTCCAGATTTCGCAGTGTTTGTCGCGTCTGGCTGGCGATGTCCTCACCCGCGAGCGCGCCCGTTGCGTCGTATGGCCCCTGCCCGGACAAGAACGCGAACCCCTGCGAGATCATCCCAGCCGAGTAGGGGCCCGCCGCCTCTGGCACCTCGGTGCTTGCCACAGCTTGTCGCCAAGTCATCATCAATCCTTTCGTGCCGGCCATCGATTTGGCCGACCTATGGGGTTGCTCCGTAAACGAGGCGTGAACTCATCATGAGTCGCGTCTCAGTATCTGGCCTGCCCGGACGCCGGTGAGCTCGCCGTCCAAAAGCGCCTGCTGCCCATTGACGAGAACATGGCGAATCCCGTTTGGATCGGCACGCGAGGTATATGTTCCGCAGTCAGCGATCGTGGTCGGGTCGAACACCACAACATCTGCTGCGAAGCCGGGGCGCAAGAGGCCCCGGTCTCGGAGGCTGTATCGAGCAGCGGGTACAGAGGTCATCTTCTTGATCGCCGCACTTTGCGACAGCACCGCCCTGTCCCTGGTGTAGTAGCCGAGAACTCGAGGAAACGTGCCCTGAAGCCGGGGGTGGGGCACTCCCGCCTGCTGGGGAATACCGTCACTGCCGACCATCGCCACTGGATGGGAAAGCGCCTCCAGCATGTCGTCTTCGTGGATCTCGAAGATATTGCAGAGCGTTTCGCCTGCGTTCGGCGCAGTGACGAGCCGCCGGGTGAGGTCGCTCAGCGAAGTGCCCTCTTCGCGCGCGATGTCTGGGAGTCGCCGCCCCTCAAAGTGAGGGTAGTCAACACACCGGATGATCTGGACCAATCGAGCCCTGGCCACGTCTATGTCATCGGGGGGAAAGTAGGTCGCCAATGGCCCCGAACCGGCGGTATAGGGGTACACATCAAATCCGATGTCAATGCCTTCGGCTCGGAACCTGTCGATCTGGTCGAGCGCGGTGCCCAGGCTCCCCCAGTTCTGCTCACCGATCACCTTGAGATGAGAGATCTGGAGTGCCACGCCAGTTTCTTGAGATATGGAGGCGACTTCGGCGATGGCCTCGAGCAGGCTGTCGGATTCATCGCGCATGTGTGTGCTGTGCAGGCCGCCGTAGTCGGCCACTGCCCCGACGATCAGCGTGAGCGCCGCGGTCGAGGTGTGCCGCCCAGGGCGGTAGATGAGGCCGGTGGACACGCCGAGGGCGCCATCGTCCATCGCCCTGCGGATGTCGTCGCGCACGAGCGAGAGCGCCTGGGCGCTCGGTTCGGTGCTGTCGGTCCCCAGAAGCAGGCTTTGAACGGTGTTGTGGCCGACGAACGCCGCAAAATTTGTGCCGATGCCGTGACCGGCCACCACCTGCTGGTATTCCCGGTAAGTCCGCCAGCGCCCATCTACCGACAAGAAGTCTGGCGAGCGTTGACCGGGCACATGGGGAAACGCGCTGAATCCGCAACTTCCGCAGATGACCGTTGTCACGCCTTGCCGGAGTTTCGTCGCATTGTCAGGGTGGGAGTAGAGTTCCATGTCGTCGTGTGTGTGGGCGTCGACGAACCCGGGGGCTGCGACCAAACCATCGGCATTGATCTCTGCTCGGGCTGCACCCACCGTTCCTATGGCCGCGATGCGACCACCGTCGACTGCGAAGTCTGCCTCAACCGGCTGCTGGCCTGATCCGTCCTCGATCAACGCGCCGCGCACGGCGAGTTCGTACACGTCACCTTCCCCCAAATATGCAATATACGCACTTTTGATGTAATTATTGCACTTTGGTCTACCATTTGATCTTGTGAGAGTCCAGAAAGGCTTTGCTGCCCCGAGGAGCACGATATGAACCACTCGACCAGCGAGGCGAACCATCCCCGGCCATCCCCAGACATGGTCGCTCTGGGCGAGTCAATGCTGACTTTGCGGACCCGCCCGAACCAGGCGGCCTTCGAATGGGAGGTAAGCGGCGCGGAATCCAACGTCGCGCGCTATTGCGCGGCTTTCGGCCTTCAGACCGCGTGGGTCAGCCAGGTCGGTACCGATCTTGCTGGAGACCTGGTGCTCTCGGTGATCGAGGACGCCGGGGTTGACGTGAGCGGGGTGCGTCGGCTTTCCGATCACCAGACCGGGCTCATGCTCAAGGAGACCGTCGCCGACTCTCTCCGGGTCCGCTATTACCGGGCAGGTTCTGCTGCGGCCGCAATGGCCCCGACGATCGGCGCCGAGGTCGGCCGGACAACGAGAATCCTCCACCTGACCGGGATCACCATGGGCCTGTCGTGTACCTGCAATGAACTCGTCCTATCGCTGATCGAGGATCGATCCCGATCAGCGCTCATATCGTTTGACATCAACTGGCGCCCCTCGATCTGGGCGCAGGGGGACCCTCCGAATGCACTGCGAGAAGCCGCAAACCAATGCGACATCGTCTTCGTTGGACTCGACGAAGCCAACGATCTCTGGGACACCAGCACGGCCGACGACGTCCGCAAACTGCTCCCCCAACCTGAGACCGTCGTCATCAAAGACTCCGGCAACGGCACCCATGCCGATCTGGGCAGCAGAAGATACTTCGTTCCCGCGCTCGACGGCCCCGTGGTCGAGCCGATCGGCGCAGGAGATGCGTTCGCGGCAGGGTTCCTCGTCGGAGTGCTCCGATGCAGCGATAACGTGGAGGCCGCTTTGCGGCTGGGCCACATCACAGCCATGAGCGCACTCTCCCAGCAGAACGACGTTGGCCCCATCGCCGATGACGCCACGATTCAACGCCTGCTCGACTTGTCCCCCGAGGAATGGCTCTCAGCGAGTCTGGACCTGACGGCAACACGCGATGTCGTACTTTGAGACCCATCTTCGCCGATGCCCGGTGGTCGCAATCCTTCGAGGACTCTCCCCCAAAGCGGCGGCGACCGCGGCCAGAACGCTGTGGGACATCGGGGTTGAACTCATCGAGGTGACCGTGCAAGACGACGATGGATTCCGCACGCTCGAACTCGTCGCCGAGATTGCCGCTGAGAGCGACCGGCCCCTGGGTGCAGGCAGCGTCACCTCTGTCGCAGACCTCCAGCAGGCCACCGATCTCGGTGCCACGTTCGCCATCTCCCCCGGCCTTGACCTTGAGATCGTGTACCAAGCGAACGAGCTGGGAATCCCCTATCTGCCCGGAGTGGCGACACCCACCGAGATTCAGTTGGCGCAGGTCCATGGCTTCTCGGAGCTGAAGCTCTTCCCGGCCCGACAAGTCGGAGGAACACGCTTTCTCGCGGCCCTTTCTGGTCCCTTCCCCGGTGTGTCCTTCGTCCCGACGGGAGGCGTTGCGGTCTCAGACATCGATGACTACCTTGACGCTGGCGCCCTCGGAGTTGGGATCGGCGCCGAGCTTGTCCGTCCCAACGGTGTCGATTCGCTGAGAGACTGGCTCACAAACAGGCGGAAATTCCCACGATGACAGACCAGCTTCGATTCAGCTCCAAGGCAATCCCCACCGACCTGGTGGGGTCGACGACAGACGAGTTGATCGGTCGCAACATCTTCGATGGAACGTTTCTGTCTCCCCTCGTCGTTCTGCGGGCCACTGCGATTGAGCACAACCTCGCAACGATGAGCGACTTCTGCCTCGCCAACCGCGTCGAACTGGCACCGCACGCCAAGACCACCATGGCACCGAGCCTGATATCGCGCCAGATCGCTCATGGTGCATGGGCAATCAGCGTCGCCAACGCAGTGCAGGCGCGAACCTTGTTCGACAATGGCCTGCGACGCCTGCTGATCGCCAACCAGCTCGTCAACGAGGCGGCCATCGAATGGGCCTTTGAAGCCGCCGCCCAGGGCCTAGAGCTCTACTGCTTCGTTGACTCCCACGACGGCCTCGCCCGACTCGATCGCGACCATGCCGGGCAAGTGTCCGTGCTGGTGGAAATCGGCGGCCGCGGCGGCCGAAGCGGCGTGCGCGACATCGAACTGGCAGTCTCCCTGGCGCAGGCAGCAGCGGCCATAGAGACCGTGCGGTTTGCCGGTGTCGCCGGCTACGAAGGCGTGTTCCTCTCCGCCCGCGACCACGCCGAACGGCGGAGAGTGCGAGAGTACCTGCGGGTTCTCGGCGATGCGTTCGAGCGGATCGCCAGTTGTGGCCTTTGTGAACCAACCGCCAGCCCGATCCTCACTGCGGGCGGCAGCGCCTGCTTCGACGATGTTGCCGACATCCTTGGCCCGGTGGCAGATGCCCACAATGCCAAACTGGTGCTGCGCAGCGGTTGCTACATCACCCACGACAGCGGGTTCTACCAGGAGGTCTCCCCGCTCCGAGACCACGCAGACTTCCCGGCGTTGCGACCCGCGCTTGAAGCGATTGCCCAGGTCATCTCCCGCCCCGAGCCCACCCTTGCGTTGTGCGACCTCGGAAAGAGGGACGTGTCGTTTGACGAAGGGCCACCGGTGCCGCTGTGGCGTTACGAGCAGAGCCACCGACACCCCGCGCCTGAGGCCTGGCGGGTTTCCCGACTCATGGACCAGCACACATTCCTGACCGTCGACGCGGCCGATGAGATAGCGGTGGGCGATTTCGTGTCCTTTGGGATCAGCCATCCCTGCACGACGTTCGACAAGTGGAAGCACATCTCCGAAGTAGACGACGATGGGACCGTCGTCGCCGTGGTCTCCACCGAGTTCTGACCGGGAGCGTTGCCGGTCGGCCCCGAGTCCCTAAGATCGACCAGAGGAACGATGAGCCAGACCGTGCAACGAGCCATCCAAGTGCTGGGACTGATCGGCGAGAAGCCATCGTCGATCGAAGAGGTCGCGTTGTTCATGGGAACCCACCGCAGCACAGCCTTGCGAACCCTTCAGGTACTCGAGGCTGAGCAGATGGTGGTACGGGACAGCCACAACGTGTTCCGCCTCGGCCGTCGCGTCATCAGCCTGGCCAACGCCGCACTGGAGAACATCGACCTCCGCTCAGTCGCTGCACCGTTTCTCACCCAACTCAGCCATGAGGTGGAGCACACGATCCACCTCGCAATGCTCGAGGGCGACACTGTCGTATACATCGACAAACGGGAGGCGAAGCAGGCCGTGCGCATGTATTCCCGGATCGGCAATACGGCGCCACTGCACTGTACGGGCGTCGCCAAGGCCATCGTCGCGTTCCTTCCGCTCGAAGACCAACAACGCATAGCGTCGGGCATCGACTTCGTAGCCCACACCGACAACACGCTCGCCAACACCGACGACTACCTCGCAGACCTTCGAGCCATCGTCGAGCGCGGCTACGCGATAGACCACCTTGAACACGAACCTTGGGTCAACTGCATCGCCGCGCCCGTCTTCGAGGCATCAGGGCAGGTCACCGGATCAGTCTCGATCACCACCACGACCCTGTCCTGCGACTACGAGACCCTTCTCACCATGGTGCCGCAGCTCTTTGAAGCGAGCTTCGGCATTTCCCGGGAGTTCGGGTGGACGGGCAACGGCCCCGGCAACGATCAGGGGTGAGACGAGCCCAGCTCCGCCCTCGGTCACACCGCGGGGCTCTTCTCGATCAATTCCAGCCAGCTCTCATGGACCCAAGTTTCGCTCGCCGACGGGCAGAATTGGATCGCGCTTCCCTGATGCGGCGACTGAAGGGCAATGAGCTGATCGGTATCGTCGAGCGTCACAAACAACGTATGCAGGTCAGGCCCTCCGAAACACAGGTTGGTCGGGTCGCGTCCTGGAACGGCAATCGGATCGAGTTGAGTGCCGTCGGGCGCGAGAACGCGGATGCACGCCGCGCCGAAATGGGCCACGTACAGATTGCCGTGGATGTCCCGCGCCATGCCGTCGGGGCCTTGCGTCTCGACTCCAGCCTGATGCGGCAGCTCAGCAAAGACCTCCGCTTCTCCTAGCCGCCCTCCGGCGAAGCGCCGATGCCGCCACAGCCGCCCCGTGCGCGTCTCCGCATACACCACCTCCTGTGGCGTGGCCACGATCCCGTTCGGAAACGCGAGACCGGATGCGACCTCTTCGAGAACCGTGGTTCCAGCCCGCAGCACATAGACCCCGCCGACCGCGTTGTGGACGCTGGAGCCCCACGGATCGGTGAACCAGAGGTTCCTCTCCCGGTCGAAACTGAGATCATTGGGCCCGTTCGGCGACGGCAAGTACACCGACTGCACCCCCTGATCTGTTGCCCGCAGAATCGCCCGGTGCCCTTCGTCGGTGATGTAGAGGGCGCCGTCGGGCCCGAAGGCAAGCGCCGCGGGGATGCCCTCCACCCCGTCAGCGGACGTGTTGAACAGACGCCGCGTGTCGCCCGGGCGATCGGGGTGTGTGGCCACAATGTCGCCGCCTACCACAGCCGGATTGCTGTCGCGGGTGAAGCTGCACACGTTGAGAACCCACCCTTCTGGCCCAAGAGCCGGCCCTTCTGGAGCGGACACCCCGTTGGCGATCAGCTCCCAGCCCGCGGTCATCGCTTTTGTCGGCACGCCGAAGCGCCGCAGATTCGCGCCCCCGCCTCGTCAAAGACATGGATTGCTCCCGGGTCGGTGTCCACGCGCACGGTGTCGCCGGGCCGCACCTCCGCATCAGCCTCCGCACGCACCACGATCGATAGACCTTCTCCGAGATCGACTTCGAGGTAGCTGTCGCTGCCGAGATAGTCGCGTCGCTTCGCCTCGCCGACGAAGCAGGCGGATGCCGAACTGGTTGCTCGCAGCGCGCTCGGCCGGAGGCCGACCGTGACCGATGCTCCCGGCGCCAGAGGAACATCGGCGTCGCCGGTGAGAGTCGCGTCGGCAAACTGAAGGGTGCCGTCGTCGCGTACCTCCAGATCGTGGAGCGGCATGCGCGGGCTCCCGATGAACTGGGCCACGAATGTGTTGGCCGGGGCTGTGTACAGGTCGCGAGGTTGCCCGATCTGCTGGATCCGGCCGGCATTGAGAACCACGACCCGGTCGGCCATCGTCATGGCCTCAATCTGGTCGTGAGTCACGTACAAGGTGGCCTTCTTTATCCGGGCGTGGACCTCCAAGAGGCTTGTCCGCATGTCCGCCCGGAGCAGGGCGTCGAGATTGGACAGCGGCTCGTCCATGAGGAACACCGCTGGCTGGCGGATGATTGCTCGGGCCAAGGCGACTCGCTGGCGCTGCCCGCCGCTCAACTGCGCCGGCTTGCGGTCGAGGTAGGGCGTCAGGTCGACGATGTCGGCTGCATCGAGGGTGCGCTCCTCGACCACATCCCGCTTGAGTCGGGGCCGCCTGCTCATGGTGAGCGGAAACGCGATGTTGTCCCGCACCGTCATGTGCGGATACAGCGCGTAGTTCTGGAAGACCATGGCCACGTTGCGGTCGCGAGGTCTGATGTAGTTGACGAGTTCGCCTGCGACGTGGATCTCGCCGTGGCTGACCTCTTCGAGTCCTGCGATCATTTTCAGGATTGTGCTTTTTCCGCACCCCGAGGGGCCGAGGAGGACAACGAATTCGCCTTCGCCAACCTGGAGGTCGAATGGTTGCAGCACCTCGACGTCGCCGTAGGACTTGGCGACCTGGATAAGGCTCACGGCGATATCGGCCCGAGGCGACATGGCAGACACCTCCCCCTATTCCTTGAGTGCGCCGGAGAGGTCGTTGAACACGAACGCCCTTTGCACGAGCAGGAACACAACCGTGATGGGGATGGCGGCTGCCAGCATGCCCGCCGAGAGCAAGCCCCAGTCTTGCAAGAACGCGCTCTGGAGCCCAGAGATGCCTACGGCCAGCACTTGCCGGTCGGAGTCCTGGACGGCGATGAGGGGCCAGATGAACGAGGTGTACTGCAACATGAACGTGAACATGCCGAGCACCACCAAACCGGGCCGGATCAGGGGCAAGACGATCTTGCGATAGATCGTGAACTCTGAAGCGCCGTCGAGGCGTGCCGACGCCTCCAGATCGTCGGGGATCCCGACGATGAAGCTGCGGGCCATGAAGATCCCCAGCGGGTTCGCCAGCGGCGGCAGTATCAGCGCCCAGTAGGTGTTCAACAGCCCGAGGTAGCGCACGACGAAGAACATCGGAATGATCAACGCCGAGATGGGAATGGCAACCGACAGCAAGAGGAGGAGCGCGACGCCGCGCCTGCCGGCGAACTCCATCTTGGCCAATGCATAGCCCGCCATGGAATCGAACCACAGCTTCAAGGCGGTCACCGCGCCCGACACGAACAGGGTGTTGAAGGTCCACTGAACAAACGGATGGTCGGCAAAAAGCGACTCGAAATTGCCCCAAAAGATCGGTGACGGGATCCAGTCGGGCGGATAGCTGAACAGCGACGTCGATTCCTTGAACGAGGTGGACACGACGTACAAGAAGGGCGCCAGGGCGATGGCCACCCCGACGAACAGGACCACATACGATAGCGAGACCGCCGATCGCGACCTTGGAAGCCCTGAGCGAGCCCTGCCCTTGGAGGCTTCAGTGCCGCGTGTCTTGTGCTCGGTCGTGGGCATCGCCGTCATTTGCTGTCTCGCAACAGGTAGGTCTGAAGTCCCGTCAGCAACAGCACAGTGACGACCAGCAGGAACGACAGCGTCGCGCCGAAACCGATGTCGCCGAACAGGAACAGACTCCGATAGATGTAAAGCGACACCGAGACCGTGCTGTTGACCGGACCTCCATCGGTGAGCGCGAAAACAGAGTCGAAGAGCTGGAGGTTGACGATTGTGGCGAATATCACGGCGAAATAGAACGTCGGGCGCAGCAGGGGAAGCGTCAGCCGGATGAATCGCCGTATCGCGCCGGCTCCGTCAAGCTCGGCCGCGTGGTAGAGCTCGCCCGGCAGAGCCGTCAAGCCAGCGAGGAACATCATCGTCCAGAATCCGGTCCCACGCCATACCTCGATCCCGGCGATCGTCGGAAGCGCGAGCGTCGTGTCGCCCAGGAAGTTGATCGGGTCGCCGCCGAGCCACCGGACGGCATAGTTGATGACCCCGAAGTCGGGATGCAGCACGAAGGTGAAAATGAACGCAGCCACGACCGCGGGCTGAAGCGTCGGGAGGTACAGGGCAACGCGGATCGGCGCCCCGCCGCGGGGGATGGCATGCAACGCCAACGCGAGGATCATGGCGATGATGAACACGGCGGGGATCGCCATCGCGCTGTAGACCACCGTGTTTCGGATGCTCGTTCTGGCCAGCGGGTCAGAAAAAGTGTCGCGCCAGTTGTCGAGCCCGACGAACTCAGCAGGGCCAAGCACGCCTCCGGTTCTGAACGTGGACACGAGGAGCCACACGACCGGAATCAGGAGAAACACCACAAACGCCACAAGGTTCGGTCCCAAGAAGGCGTAGGCGGTGAGTGTGGTGCGTCGTCGGTAGCGCTTGGCGAGTCGTCGGTGTTCCTCCGGCGACAGCGTCATCTGCGCGCCGGTGAGGCCTGGGTCGATGTGCGTCATTGCGTCCTGCCCCCTCGCCTTGAAGTTAGCCAATACCGGCGATTGCCCCTGAAAACGGCGAGTTCTGGTGCCCCAAGTCTCATCTTCATGGGGCACCAGAACTCTTGGAGCGTTCGCCCACGGCCGCTACGGCGCTCTCCGAGGGGAGGGGAAGTCCGCAGGGCCGCAGCGGTCCGTGGCGAACACGGCTTCCGCCTTTTCGCTATCCGGCGAGAACGCCGTCGATCGCCTCACACATCCCGGCGATGGCTTCCTCGCCTGTCCGGTTCCCGCGGAAGGCGTCCTCAACCACTGGCCAGGCGGCCTGTAGCGCTTCGATGATGTGGGGAGACGGCTGGAGCCCCTGGACCCGGGGCACCATCTCGGATTGCACCTTCTGCATGGCCGGATTGTCGGCGAAGAGGTCGTCCAGGATGTCGGTGCGGACAACTTGCAAGCTCACCTGCTCCGCGAATCGTCCAACCTGCGGCGCAGATGCCCAATGCTTGATGAACTCCCAGGCCGCTTCCTTGTTGTCGCTCGCCTCCGCGATGCTCAAGATGCCGAAGTTGCCCATCACCGTATGGCCTTGCGGGCCGGGGGGCGCAGCGGCCACTGTCCACTCGAAGTCCGGCGGGTTCTCATTCAGCGCCACGATGTTCGGCGTCTCGTGGTGGAGAATCGCGATACGCCCTGCGGCGAACAGGTCGAACAGGCCCTGGTTGTCTACTGAACCGATTGCCGGCGTGACGCCCGCGGTGTGGATGTCGATCAGGAACTGCATGGCGTCGACGACGTCCTGGCCGACCAAGCCGCACTCAGTCCAATCGTCGGAGAACACGTCACCGCCCGCATTGTGGATGTAGGGGTACCAATCCCACCAGGCAAAGTCGGCAGCGGAAGTGCGCGCCCCGAAACCGAAGACCTCATCGGTTGTCAGCGCTTCGGCAGCAGCGAGCATCGACTCATAGGAGTCGTCCCAACTGTCGAGCAAGCCCGCCTCTTCAAGAAGCGTCTCATTGATGAAGATGTTGTAGACCGCGCCGAGCACGGGCACCCCCCACGTACCACCTTGCTGTTCGGCGAGATCCCACGCGAACGGACTGATGTTGGCCCGCTCCTCGGCCCAGTCGGGATCGTTCACCAAGTCTGTCATGTCGTGCAAAACACCCTGCTCTGCGAACGCCGGATAGATGAGATCGACCAGATACTGCACGTCGGGCGGCGAGCCGCTGGCAAACAGCGTCGTCAGCTCAGCCACGTGGACGGGCCAGTCGTAGGTCGAGAACTCCACTTCGACGTCGGGCGCCACTTGGGCATTGAAGTCGGCGATGATCTGGTCGTTGAACTCCACCTCCATCGCCGAATGCGGTCCCTTGATAAAGCCGATCGTTCCAGACAGCTCTGGTTCCGGTTCAGCCGTCGGAGCGGGTGTCGAGCTGTCTTCGGCCATTCCGCCGGAATCGCCAGTCGGCTCAGACGAGCTGTCGCCAACCTCCGGTGCGGCCGGAACGGACCCGTCGCTTGAATCATCGTCGTTGCCACATGCGGCGGCGACGAGCGCGCACGCCAAAATCACCGCGATCACGCGCCAAAGACGCCCAGATGACAATTGACGGTTGCTGTTGCTGCTAGACATCAGAATCCCCCTGTTGTGCGTTATTTGCACAGCTAATGCGAATAATACACAATCACTCTATGGCTTGGGGCTAGGGATGTCCAGAGCAAATGCAACAATAAAGTCGGTCGCTTCGGCGCGCCGTAAACTGATTTCGAGTCACACCTGAACGGGTTCTGGCAAATCAGCCATGTCGGCCAGGGCCGTAGCCGCGGCTTGGACCAGGGGGAAGGCCAGACACGCACCGGTTCCCTCGCCAAGTCGGAGGCCCAAGTCGAGCAAGGGTTCCAGACCGAGATGGTCGAGGGCGATGGACGCGGCTGGCTCGCTGGAACGGTGGCCGGGGACGGCGTGCGCTGCGGTGCCGGGGACCAGAGCATCGGCCGCGCACAGGGCGGCCCCGGCGATCACCCCGTCGACAATGTATGGGACACGGCCTCGGGCCGCAGCGATGTAGAACCCGGCGAGGGCGGCAATCTCAAGACCTCCGACCGTAGCCAATACCTCAAGAGGCCCGCCGCAGGCTTCGGCTCTCTTAAGGCCAGTGGCTACCAATTTGCGCTTGTGATCAATTCCCTTGGCGGGGACACCAGCCCCGGTTCCAGTCACCTCTTCTGTTGATCGGCCAGTGAACGCCCCGATCAGCGCGGCCGCCGATGTGGTGTTGCCGATGCCCAGGTCGCCGCCGATGAGGCAGTCGGCCCCCGCCTCCATCTGCTGAGAGGCGATCCGGACGCCGACGGCGAGAGCGGCTCCGGCTTGATCCACGGTCATGGCCGCCCCGGCAGCGATGCTGGCGGTGCCGTTGGCCACTCGTTCGGCTCTCACGCCCGGCAGCGAGTCAAGCGGGGTTTGCACTCCAACGTCGACCACGACCACATCCGCGCCCACTGCGTCGGCGAACACCGAGATGGCGGCCCCGCCGTCGCTCACCGTGGCCACCATGGCCGCGGTGATCTCTGACGGCCAAGCGCTGGCCCCGTCGGCCACCACGCCGTGGTCCCCGGCGAATACCACCACCACTGGGTTGCAGGGCGCGGGAGGTGGGCAAACGCCGGCGATTCCGGCCAAGTGAACGCCCAGGTCTTGTAATCGCCCCAGCGCGCCCGGGGGCATGGCCCGAGTAGCCCATCGAGCCTGGGCCTGTTCCATGGCCTGAACGTCGAGAGGGGGAATCGTTGGAAACGAACCCGAATCCATATCAGCCGCCACTTCTATCCATGAGCCAGTCAATAGTCCCGACCATCACCAACAGGCCAACCGCGGCAATCTCCACCCGGTCGGCCAGCCGGACGGTGGCTTCGATGTCACCGGCGTCTGGTCGGGAGCCGGTGCCAAGAAACGGGCGCGGTTCGGCCACCCCTTCGTAGCTGAGCGGACCGCCGAGTTTGCGATCCAGGGCGGCGGCCACCGCAGCCTCGGCAACACCGGCATTGGGAGAAGGGTGGGCAGGGGCATCTAGGCGCACTGCATCGACAATCTGGCGAGCCCGGGCCTGGCTCAGCGCGGCGACCAGTACGGCAAAAACTCGGGCCGGGATGTAGTTGGCGGCATCGTCCAGGCGGGCTGCGGCCCAGCCGAAATTGCGATACCGCTCATTGCGCCGACCGACCATGGCGTCCATGGTGTTGATCGCCCGATAAGCCGCGGCACCAGGGGCACCGGCCACCGCGCCCCAGAACGCAGGGGCTATCACCGCGTCAACGCTGTTCTCGGCCACCGACTCGATGACCGCGGCGGCGATGCCGGACCCGTTGAGCTCCGCTGGATCGCGCCCCACCAGGGTGGGCAACTGGGTACGGGCTGCCGGAAGATCATCGTCGGCGACCGCTTTTCCGATGCACATCGCCACCCGCCGAAGCTCACGGCCCGCGGCGGCAATAGCCACCGCCGTAGCGGTGGATTTCATCATTCGGCCTCCGGCGGTGCCGATGGCCACTCCCACCGCGGTATATGCCACTCCTGCCAATCGCCGGTCGGCCCAGAGAGCCTGTTCGACGCGCTTCATGACCCTCCCGAATTCGGCCACCGGATGGGCGTCAGCGGGCGGCTCGCCCACCACACGATCGATCACCAGACCCGCTGCTGCACCCAGGCATCTCCGCCCGAGCCGGCTCATGGATCGGCCACCAGGGTGAGTAGGGCGGCGGTTTCTGCCACCATGATCACCGCGCCCAGCACATCACCGGTGAATCCGCCCAGCCGACGCCACGCCAATGCCACCACACCACCGGATGCCACCACCATGACTCCGGCCGCTACCGCACCCGACACCCCTTCGATCAGCACCAGAGCGGCCACTGCGGGTGCCAACCACAACGCCAGCCACAACCGTGCCCCATCGAGAAACGGGGCAGCTAGCCCACCGGGCCGGGCGTAGGGGACGATGGCCGGGATGATGGCGACCACGGCACGGCTGCCAGCCCAGATCGGAATCAACGCTAACGACTCGATGCCGTCAATCGATAACGCCGCCCACCGGGCCGCCACCACAACCACAACCGCGACAATGGCGAACGCTCCCACATCGGGTCGGGCCATCACCGCCAGACGCCGATCCCTTTCCATGTGGGGCAGGAGGCCGTCGGCGCTGTCAGCCAAACCGTCTAGGTGCAGTCCGCCGGTGAGCACCAAGTCGGCGGCCACTACCAGGATCCCGACTACCAGCAGCGGCCACAGCTCACCCGCCCCCCAGTGGACGGCCGCCAGCACCCCACCAAGCCCGGCACCAACTACCGGGAACCACCACAACGCCCGAGCTTGGGGCGCTTGGCCACGCCCTGCAACGGTCAGAAATGCCACCGCGCCCATCACCGCAGGGCGCTTCATTGCCCTCAAACCACCCCGTCGGAACCGGGCAATTCGAGAACCCGTCCGGCCACCACCAGCAAGACTCGATCGGCGACCTCAGCAATCTGCTGGTTGAGAATCCCCAGCGCGTCTACATAGCGCCGTCCCATCTCGCTGGGAGGGTGAACCGCCAACCCCACCTCCTCGGAGACGATGACCGCGGGAGCGACTCGACTGGCCAAAGCGTCCAATAGATCGCTGCTTTCCACGTTCATCTCAGGGTGCTTGGTGACCCAGGTGCCCAGCGAATCCACCAAGACCGGGCTGTCGATCTCCCTAAGCACCCTGGGTAGGTCAGCGTACGCCTCGCATTCGATGGTGCTCCAGTGGGCAGGACGACGGGCTCGATGAGCCGCCACTCGGGTGGTGTGGTCGGCGTCGCTTGGATCGACCGCCGCGGTGGCCACATAGGCCACCGTCGAACCTAGGGAAGCAGCAATCGATTCAGCCACTTCCGACTTACCTGATCGGGTCCCGCCCAACACCAAAATGATCATGAGGTCTTCCGGGCACATCCCCAGACAACCTGGTAGATGGCTTTGGCGATCTTGCTTCCCCACTCCGAGCGGGGTCCGGCAAACCGCTCTGTTTCGGCTCCAATGGGCCACACAATGCCTACTGCATCGCTGGCCGTACCAGTTCCCGCAATCCCGCAAGCCATCAACGCCTGGCTCTTGGCCTCAGTGGCGGTCACCACCGCGTTGACCGCTGCGCCTGGCTCCAGTCCAACTGGCAACTGCGCAACGAGGTTGATTGTGCCCGGGGTCCACTCCCTCCCCACGGCAGTGGGGTCGGCTGCCCAAGTGGGGTGAGTGACCCCCACGGTTGCGTCAACCACCACACCGCCGCACTCAGACCGACACACCTCATCAACCGCCGCCGCGGTGAAGAGGGCCATGCCAGCACCAGTTAATCCGAGTTCGGCAGCCACCTCGCCAGCGTGATCGGACAAGTCGGTTCGGCCATAGTCAGAGGACACGCCGATATTGAAGGCCCAGCCGATCTCGGTGAACCCCCCACCGACCGCGGCCGACGACATCGACATCATTGGAGTGTCCCATCGCCACACCAGTACCCCGCGATGGCCAGGTGCGGCTGGATGCAGGAGGGGGCTAACCGGACTAGTCAATAATCGAGACCTTTCTTGGCTCTGATTTGGCGGTCGAAGGCGTGCTTGATCTTGGTCATCTCAGTTACGGTATCGGCCACCTCGATCACCTCATCGGCCATGTCCCGGCCAGTCAATATCACGCTCACCTGTTCGGGCCGAGACCCAAGGGTTGAGGCCACGTCGGCGGCATCGATCCAATCCCAGGTCATGGCGTAGCTGATCTCATCCAATACCACCAACCGGTATTCGCCATCGGCGATGAGCTGGGCCGAGAACTCCCAGGCAGCCACGGCCTTGGCCCGGGATTCGTCCAGATCGTCGGATTCCCAAGTAAACCCGTCGCCCGCCGAAAACCACTGTACGCCGAGCTCTCGGCACACTTTCTCCTCGCCGGTGTTCCAATTGCCGCTCTTGAGGAACTGCACCACCGCGGTGGGCCAGCCTCGGGCGACCGCCCGCAGCACGGTTCCAAAGGCCGCAGTCGACTTGCCCTTGCCGTGACCGGTGTTGACCATCACCAGCGAGGGAGCCGACCGAAGCTCGGAAGGATCGTAGGGACGCTTGTCTCGAGGGGCCGATTCAGTGCTCATGGAGCCTCCTTGGGGGGTTTGGCCCGACGGCGAGGCTCGGGCAGTACCACCAACTCGCCGTCGATTGGTTGAACAGTAAGCGGCGTGCCGTACACCGCCGACAATAGATCTGGCTGCAACACGGCTGCGGGGCGGCCCTCAGCAACGATACGTCCGTGGTCGATGAGGATGAGCCGGTCGGCGAATCGGGCCGCGGCGCTGAGGTCGTGCATGGCGGCCAGCACGCTCAGCCCCTCGGTGCGGCGCAGATCATCCACCAACTCCAGCACCGACACCTGATGACCCAAATCGAGGGCGCTGGTGGGCTCGTCCAACAGCAGCACCGGGCACTGCTGGGCCAGCGCCCGGGCCACCACCACTTGCTGGGCCTCCCCTCCCGATAGGGTGGACACAAAGCGGTCGGCGAAGGCCGTGAGCTCCAGGCGGTTCAGCACCGAAGACGCAATCTCGCGGTCGGCTCGCGACTCGCGGGCCAGCCAGCCCAAGTGTGCCGTGCGACCCAACAGCACGTACTCAGCCACGGTCATGCCCTTGGGCATAATCGGAGCCTGCGGTACCAGGGCTACGTCGGCTGCTCCCGGCGTTCGTCCATCACCCAGGGCAATCGCCCCGGAGTAGTCGGCCAATCCCACAATCGACCTCAGCAATGTGGACTTGCCGGCCCCGTTCGGACCGATGATGCCCAGCCATTGCCCGGTGTCCAACTCCAGGTTTACACCGCAGACCACCTCTTGATCCCGGAAGCTCACCCTCACATCACGACACGACAGTGCGGGCGCCGACCGGATCGCACTCTCCGAACCCTGCGTCGAAGCCGTTAGGACGGGGCTCATGTCGTGCTCCACCGGTCTCGCCACAGCACTACGGCGAAGAACGGCGCTCCCACAAATGCGGTGATGACACCCACCGGCAACTCTGATGGCGCCAATAGGGTGCGAGCGCCGATGTCCACGAAAGCCAGAAACGTCGCCCCCACCAGAGCGGACAGCGGCACGATCACCCGATAGCTGTGGCTGATGAGAAGGCGGACTATGTGAGGCACCACCAAGCCCACGAAAGCGATCAACCCGCTCACCGACACCGCGGCCGCAGTCAGCAGTGAGGCGGCCACGATCACCACAAGGCGGGAGCGAGCCGGATCCAGTCCCAGTGAGCGGGCTTCGTCGTCACCCATCCGCAACACATCGAGATGCCTCCGGTGAATGAACAGCACCACCCCGCATACCACTACGTAGGGCAGCAGGATCCCGACCTGCTTCCAGCCGGTGGTGTTGAGCTGTCCGAACAGCCACGACAACACTTCTCGGGCTCTGGTCTCATTCAACTGCTGGATGGCATAGGTCTGCGCTGCTGAGAACAAGGCAGCCATGGCCACCCCACCCAAAAGCAGGGTTGCCGGCGACGCGCCTCCGCCCCGGGCGATGGCCATCGACGCCAGCACCGCCACCAGCGCCCCCGCAAACGCAGCGGCAGGCACGGTGTCGAACGGTCCCCAGCTCAAGTCGAGGCCGAACCCCAGAGCCAGCACCGCGCCGAAACCCGCACCGGCCGATACGCCCAGCAGGTAGGGGTCGCCCAGCGGATTGCGGAACACCCCCTGATAGGAGGCTCCAGCCACCCCCAACGACCCCCCTACCAGCATCCCGAGAACCAGTCGGGGAAGCCGGATCTCAAACAAGATGTTCTCTTGTGTGGTCGACAGCGACGAGTCGACACCGATCAGCGGAACCCAGTCGAACAAGGCGCCCAGCACTCCTTTGACCGGCAGCCCCGCAGCTCCGCTGGTGGCGCTGAACAGTCCCACCGCCACGAGGACCACAACCCCAACAACGGCAGCCCCAATCGACATCCCAAACGCCCGCCGCACCGCCGAATGGGCGGCATCGGCGTCCGGCAAAGCGGTAGTCGGGAGGGAGGCGTCGGCCATCGCAGTGCCCGCGGTGGGTTACGAAACCGGGGAGGCCACCGAATTGAGAGCCTCGGCCACTGCGTTGATGAACTGGGGCAGCCGCGGTCCCCATCGGGACGCGATGTCGGCGTTGACCACCACGATGTTGCCGTTGCGCACTGCCGACACCTCGCCCCAACCGGGCCGGGCAGCCACGTCTTCGGCGGTGTAGGACACCTGATCGGTGATCACGATCAGTTCGGGGTCGGCTTCGACGATGTACTCCTCGGTGAGCTGGGGGAACCCGTAGCCGTCGACATCGGCTTCGTCGGCGATGTTGATGGCGCCCATGGCGGCGTAGACCGCCCCTATGAAGCTGTTGGAGCTGGCCGAGTAATGGGTCTCGCCCAACTCGTGGTACACCCGCACTTCCGCATCAGGGGCCGCAGCCAGGGCGGCATCGATCTCCGCTCTCAGATCGGCCACCAGCGCAGCCGCCTCGTCCACTCGGCCAACGGCAATTCCCAATTCGGCGATTGAGGCATAGCCGCCCTCAAAATCCCCCGGTGCCGAATTCACGTGCACTTCTACGCCGACAGCGTCCATGGCGGCCATAAGGTCGTTGGCGTCGTTGGAGATCACCACCATGTCAGGCTCATACGACAGCACGGCCTCCACGTTGGGGTCCCACCCCGACAAGTCGGTCACCGGAGTTTCCGGTGGGTAGTAGGAGTATTCGTCCACCGCTACCACCTGTTCTCCTGCGCCGATGGCAAACAAGATCTCAGTGGCAGTGGGCGAGAGCGACACGATCCGCTGGGGCCTGTCGGGGGCGGCTTCTGTCGGCTCCGGAGCAGGAGCAGGCGCTTCGGTTGGCGAGGCGGCAGTTTCAGTCGGTGCTGGCTCTGGCTCCGTCGGCATCTCGATCGGCGCCGACTCAGGCTCAGGCGCCTCGGTGGACGCAGGTGCCGGTTGCGTTGGCGCGTCGGTTGGCGCTGACTCAGGCGCCTCGGCCGCCTGGGGCGCGGGGACATCGTCATCGTTGCCGCAAGCAGTCACCAGCAAGGCGAGGGCGAGCAGCATCGCAGTCAGAAGACGGAACTTACGTCGGGGCATCTAGCACCTCCTGTAGATCGAGGAACGGAAGCTCGATCGGCAGGAGCCCTGCCCTCGAGCCAACCCAACCCTCGGGGCTTATGGCTCGTTTCAGCGCAAAGCTCGACCGGACTCGCTGGCTCAGGGCCAGTTCACCGTTGCGGGACAGTGCCGGAATCTAACCGGACTTCGCCTCCACGCCGCTCCGGATCATAGCTGACTCCAAACGAGCCAGCCCATCAGAATCGGGCACACCAACCCGCACATACTCCGGCATCCCGAAGCTGGCGCAGTCTCGAACCACCACCCCATGAGGGGCCAGAAACTCCCGCAAGCCAGGGGCACGAACCAGCACCCAGGGCGCATCGGTGGTTTCCACCGAGAGGCCGAAGCGTCGCAACATTTCGGCCAGCTCCTTGCGAGCGGCGGCGATGGCCTCCGACCAGCCGGTCAGATCAGCCAATTCCAACAGTTCCGGCAGCACGGACACCGCCAGCGAGTTCACCGACCACTGGGGCTGATGACGGGCGAACTGCCCCACGTCGTCGGCGATGATGTAGCCCAGTCGCAGTCCGGGAGCGGCGAACACCTTGGTCAGCGAGCCCACCACAACACCGGCCCGGCCCACCGTCCATTGCCCGGTGGCCAACGGATAGAACGCCTCATCCCACACGTCTGCTGCCTCGTCGGGGTCGGCCAGGCGACCGCTGGGGTTGTGGGGATCGCTGCGCCATATCGGCCCGTCGGGGTTGCGGGGATGCAAACCGAACTCAGGTTCAGTCCACACCCGTCCGCCGATCTCCCGATCGACCAGGGAGATAGCCTCGCTCCCGCCGTTGGTCAGCAACAGGCGCTGCGAATCGACGCCGATGGCATCGGCCAGGAGCCCGGCTGCCTCGGTCGGGTCGGGATACCGCCGCAGCGAGTCGAGATGGCGGGCCAGCATTGACGCCACATCGGGAGCGAAATGGTTGAGGCTCTGCGACAGGTCGAGAACAGATTGCGGGTCAACCCCCAGCGCTCGAGCGATGCGCGGCCCATCGCCGCCGTGGGGACCGGCTGGAGGAATGTCAGCCAACTAGATCAAGCCCGAATTGGCCACGGCCATGGCGAGAGCGAACAGCAGCACTGTGAAAGGACTGAAGCAGCGTAGCCGACCCCGCTGATTTCAGGCGATCACTTCCAGAGCCGCTCAATAGGAACAACGATGATGTCGTCGTCGAGGCGGTAGGCGAGTTCGCCGGTAGTCAGGATGATGCCGGAGTTGAATGCATCACCAAGCGAATTGCGCAAGGCTCGCAAGCCTCGGGAGTCTTTCGCCGACACTCGAGATGCTGCCTTCACCTCAAATGCGGTGACCATGCCGTCTTCGTGCTCGACGATGAAGTCAACCTCGTGGCCATCATGGGTACGCCAATGGCCGATATTGCTGATGCCGCTGCTCCAAGACACCTGTTTGATGAGCTCTCCCACCACAAATGTCTCTAGCAGATGTCCGAATTCGCTCAACGCCGCCGGATCAAGGTTGGCCAGTCGTTTTGGCGTGAGCCGCAGCAGGCGGGCGGCAACTCCAGCGTCAACGACGTGGATCTTCGGAGAAGCAGCAGAACGCGCTCGAAGGGTCCTTCCCCATGCATGGAGGCGGCGGACCAGGAAGAGGTCCTCCAATAACTTTGTGTAGGTCTCGGCAGTGCGGGGCTCTAGACCCGCGGCCCGGCCGGCGGCGGCCATGTTGAGCACTTGGGCGGTTTGCCCCGCCAGTCGGCGCAGCAACTCAGGGAGCAATGCCCCCTGGCGGACCTTGGCCAAATCCAACACATCGCGAGCCAGCGAAACCCGCACATAGTCGTCAAACCACCTATTGCGGGCCTCGCCGCTGCGAACAACAGCCAACGGCATCCCGCCGCGGCATATGCGCTCGACATAGTCGCCGCGGCTCGCCGTAAACCGATATGGGCCCACCAACGAACCCGGGTCTGCCATGGCCGTTTCGAGGAAGCTCTCCGGACAATCGTCCATCTCTCCCTGGGAAAACGGCAACAGGTCGACCACATGGATCCGGCCGGTCAACGCTTGGGCTGCCCTGGGAAGCGCATCGAACCGAGTTGAGCCGGTGATCACGAATCGGCCAGGAGCAAGACGGCGATTGAGCTCGGACTTGATGGCATCCAACACTGCGGGCACTTTCTGGAACTCATCCACGCAGACGGGGGGTGGACCGGCCGTAAAAGTCGTCGGATCGGCCTGAACAGCATCGCGTATCGCGGGCTCATCGAGGTCGATCACCCGAACCTCGTGGTGTTGGGCCAGCTCGTGCAACAGCGTCGACTTGCCCACCGTGCGCGGCCCCTGCAAGGCCACCACCGGCTCATCAGCAAGACGGTCTAGAACGATCTCAAGGGCACGGCGCTGCACACGAGCGGGCATTGTGTGACCTTACAGGCAGAATTCGTGATTCGGCAATGATGTTTTTCGCATTTGGATTACTTTTACTTTCGGAATTAGAGCATAGTTAAATTCGTAATCCGAGAGAATGTGCAGCTCTACTCAGTTCTTTCCGAATCCCCAGCAGGCGAATGTGTCGTCGGTCTTGATGCCACAGGCTTCGACTTCGCCGAGGTAGAGGGACTTGAAGGCACCACTCGGCGGGGTGGCCTGTCCGTAGATGTCGCTGCCCCAGCAG
>VYEX01000077.1 GCA_009842675.1 Acidimicrobiia bacterium
GAGAGGAAAGCCTCCTTCGGGGGAAGATCGCCGGAGAGGAAAGCCTCCTTCGGGGCAGGATCGTCGAAGGGAAAAACCACCTCCGCCCAAGGGGCCGCGCCACATGGGCTCGGTGGCCCGGAAGGGTGCGGCCAAGATCCACGAAGAGCCTCTGCCCGTCCCCGACGAAATCCCGCCCGACCCAGATCTGACACCCGAAGAGGCCGAAGAAGCCCGTCTGAGAGCAGAGCGACGGGCGGCTCGGCAGGCGCGCACCAAGCAGCTTCGGTCAGAGGCCCGAGAGGCGGTCGAGCGGGGCAATCTCACCGAAGCTCCAGCCGCCAAGCCAGGCAAGCAATCGCGGGGCCGTCGGCGCACGCCGCTGTCGGAGAGCGGCTCGCCCTCTCAGTCCCAGAAGTTGGAGGAGGCAGTAGGCCAACGGATGGCGGTGACGCTCCGACAGCGGCTTGAGCGGGCCGAGGATGCCTATGAGCAAGAGGACTACCGAAGGGCTTGGCGGTCACTGGACGGCATGACCAAAGAAGCTCCCAAGGTTCCCGAGATAAGGGAGCTGGCTGGGTTGACCCTTTACCGGTTGGGCCGGTGGGATCTGGCCGCTCGAGAGCTGGAAGCTAACCGAGAGCTCACAGGGCGAACCGATCTCCATCCGGTGTTGGCCGACTGCTACCGGGCCCAGCGCCGGTGGACCGATGTAGAGCTGATTTGGGCCGAGCTGCGGGCCTCGGGGGAGAGTTCCGCAGTGCTGGCCGAGGGCCGAATAGTTGCCGCCGGCGCACTGGGCGACCGGGGGGAGCTGATCGAGGCCGTTCGCCTGCTGTCGGCGGATTTCCAGCTACCCCGGCGGGCCAAAGAGCACCACCTCCGTCAGGCCTACGCGCTAGCAGATCTATGCGAGCGGGCCGGCGAAATACCCCGGGCTCGGGAGCTGTTCGGCTGGCTCCGCGACCAAGACGAGCTCTACGTGGACGTGGCCGAGCGTTTGGAAGCTCTTCGTTAGCGAAATACCCCTGGGGATGCCCCTGAGGGATTCTGTCTGCCGGTAAGGTGAGAACAGTCGGCAGTTTGTTCGAAGGAGTAGGCGATCGTGGACATCGAAGGACTGTTGGGCGACGAGGCTGAATCGCTCTTATCCCATGAATCCAAGACCATTCCCCGCGAGGATTTGAGCCTTCCCGGCCCCGATTTCGTGGACCGGGTTATGGCCAGCACCGACCGCTCGCCCCAGGTGCTGCGCAACCTCCAGTCGCTGTTCGACCACGGCCGGCTGGGCGGCACCGGCTATGTATCCATCCTGCCGGTGGACCAGGGAATCGAGCACTCAGGCGCGGCCTCATTCGCCCCCAATCCCCGGTACTTCGATCCCGCGGGAATCGTGGAGCTGGCCATCGAGGGAGGCTGCAACGCGGTGGCTTCCACGTTCGGCGTTCTGGGGGCCACCTCCCGTCGTTTCGCCCACCGCATTCCCTACATCGTCAAGCTCAACCACAACGAGCTGCTGACGTACCCCAACAAGTTCGACCAGGTGATGTTCGGGTCGGTGGACCAGGCCTACGACCTGGGCGCGGCCGGCGTGGGGGCCACCATCTATTTCGGCTCAGAGGAGGCCACCCGCCAGATCCAGGAAGTGGCCGAGGCCTTCCACCGGGCCCACGAGCTCGGGATGTTCACCGTGCTGTGGTGCTATCTGCGGAATTCTGACTTCATAGTGGACGGCACCGACTACCACGCCGCGGCCGACCTCACTGGCCAGGCCAACCACATCGGGGTGACCATCGAGGCCGACATCATCAAGCAAAAGCTCCCCGAGAACAACGGGGGCTACACCGCCCTCGGGTTCGGCAAGACCCACAAGCTGGTGTACGACGAGCTCACCACCGACCACCCGATCGACCTCACCCGCTGGCAGGTGGCCAACTGCTACATGGGCCGGATCGGGCTGATCAACTCCGGCGGCGCCTCGTCGGGGGCGAGCGATCTGGCCGAGGCGGTGCGCACCGCGGTGATCAACAAGCGAGCCGGCGGCCTGGGCCTCATCAGCGGCCGCAAGGCCTTCCAGCGCCCCGTCGCCGAGGGCGTCGAACTCCTCAACGCCATCCAAGACGTCTACCTCTCCGACTCGGTAACCGTCGCCTAAAGCCCCCGGCAACCCGCCGCTTGTCACGAGGATGTGCCACTTGAGGTTCGCCACTGGGTAACCTCGTATTCCGGCGTCGCTTAAGCGAGGGGCCATCGGGGATCAAGGAGGATTCCGTGACTGACACCGTGCCGCGTACCGTCGGGACGCGTGAGTTGAACCGCCTGGTAGTTCGTTTTGCGGGCGACTCCGGCGATGGAATGCAGCTCACCGGTGACCGGTTCACCAGTGCCAGCGCGCTGTTCGGCAACGACCTGGCCACGCTGCCGGAATTCCCCGCCGAAATCCGGGCGCCTCAGGGAACGCTGGCCGGGGTGTCGGCGTTCCAGGTGCAGGTTTCCGACCACGACATCAGCACACCGGGCGACGCTCCCAGCGTTCTGGTCGCCATGAATCCGGCTGCCCTCCGCAAGGAGATAGCTCATCTGGAGATCGGCGGGACCGTCATTGTCAATCAGGACGCCTTTGTGGAGCGGAACCTGACCAAGGCTGGCTACGAGACCGATCCGTTGGAAGACGGCAGCCTCGACAACTACACCTTGTTCAAGGTGCCGATGACCACCATCACCAAAGAGGTCTGCAAGGACTTGGGGGTGAAGCCCCGTGACGCCGAGCGGTCCAAGAACTTCTTCGCCCTCGGCCTCTTGTCGTGGCTCTACAGCCGTCCGGCGCAGCCCACCCTGGACTGGATCTCGGCCAAGTTCAAGCGCCAGCAGCTCATAGCCGACGCCAACACGGCCGCATTCAAGGCGGGGATGGCCTTCGGTGAAACCGCTGAGCTGTTCGACTTCACCTACGAGGTGAAGCCCGCCTCGCTGGCTCCGGGCACCTACACGAACGTGAACGGCAACACCGCATTGTCTTGGGGTCTGATAGCTGCCAGCCAACGGGCCAAGGTTCCCCTGTTTTTGGGTTCGTACCCCATCACCCCGGCCAGCGATGTGCTCCATGAGCTGAGCCAGCGGAAGAATTTCGGGGTCCGCACCTTTCAGGCTGAGGACGAGATCGCCGCGGTGTGCGCCGCGCTGGGGGCGTCGTTCGGCGGGCACCTGGGCGTGACCACCACCAGCGGGCCGGGTGTCGCCCTCAAAGGCGAGACCATCGGGCTGGCCGTCAGCCTGGAGCTGCCCCTTCTGGTGATCAACATCCAGCGGGGCGGACCGTCCACCGGGTTGCCCACCAAGACCGAGAGCGCCGACCTCATGCAGGCCATGTACGGGCGCCACGGCGAGTCGCCGGTGCCGATTGTGGCCGCCTACTCCCCGTCGCAGTGCTTCTTCGCGGCCATCGAGGCGGCCCGCATTGCCCTCAAGTACCGCACGCCGGTGATTTTGCTGTCCGACGGGTATCTGGCCAACGGGAGCGAGCCCTGGTGCCTGCCCGACGTGGCGACGCTGCCCGATATGACGGTGGAGTTCGCCACTGGGCCCAACCACACCGAGGACGATGGCACCGAGGTTTTTTGGCCCTACCTCCGCAACCCCGAGACCATGGCCCGTCCGTGGGCGGTGCCCGGCACTCCTGGTCTCACCCACCGCATCGGCGGCATCGAGAAGGAAGACGGCACCGGAAACATCAACTACGAAGCCGACAACCACGGCTACATGGTGAGGCTGCGCGAGGACCGCGTGGCCCACATAGCCAACGACATCCCCCTCACCATGATGGACGGCGATGTGGACGACGCCGACCTACTGGTGCTGGGCTGGGGCTCCACTTGGGGAGCCATCACCAGCGCAGTGGGGCGGGCCCGGTCGGAGGGCCGCAAGGTGGCCCATGCCCACGTGACCCATTTGAACCCGCTACCCAGGGATTTGGGCGAGATCGTCCAGAGGTATCCCAAGGTGCTGGTACCAGAGATGAACCTGGGCCAGTTCTGCCGCATCATCCGGGCTGAGTTCCTGGTTGATGCCCAGTCGGTTTGCAAGGTGGAGGGCGTTCCCTTCACCGCCGCCGAACTTCACAGCCACATCAACGGAGCCCTTGATGACTGACGTTCCCACCACGACCAAGGCCGATTGGACCAGCGACCAAGAGGTCCGCTGGTGCCCCGGTTGCGGGGACTACTCGATATTGACCGCGGTGCAGCTCCTCATGCCTGAGCTCGGCGTGCGCCGGGAGGACACGGTGTTCGTCTCGGGTATCGGCTGCGCCGCCCGATTCCCTTACTACATGAACACCTACGGGATGCACGGCATCCACGGGCGGGCCCCCGCACTGGCCACCGGCCTGGCTATGGCCCGTCCCGACCTGGATGTGTGGGTTGTGGGCGGAGATGGCGACATGCTGTCCATCGGCGGCAATCACCTGCTGCACGCCCTGCGCCGCAACGTGAACCTCAACATCCTGCTGTTCAACAACCAGATCTATGGCCTGACCAAGGGCCAGTACTCGCCCACCAGCGAGATCGGCAAGGTCACCAAGTCCACCCCGGCGGGCAGCATCGACGAGCCGTTCAATCCCGTCTCGGTTGCCTTGGGAGCGGAGGCCAGCTTCGTGGCCCGCACGCACGACATGGACCGCCAGCACATGATGGACATGTTCCGGCGAGCCCACGAATTCCCCGGCGCTTCTTTCGTGGAGGTGTTCCAGAACTGCAACGTGTTCAACGACGGGGCGTTCGGGGCCATCACCAAGAAGGACAAGCGGGCCTCCATGCTCATTCACCTCGAGCACGGCCAGCCCATCCGCTTCGGCGAGAACAACGAGAAGGGCGTGGTGATCAACCCTCAGGGGACCGCCGAGGTGGTCGATGTGGCCGACGTCGGCGAATCAGCCCTGCTGGTGCACGACGAGACCCGTCAAGATCCCAGCCTGGCCTTCGCCTTGTCCCGGCTCTCGGCCGGCCCGTTCGAGCCCACTCCCATCGGGGTGTATAGGGCAGTGGAGCGCTCGGAGTACGCCGGCGAGGCCAGCAAGCAGCTGGCCATGGCCCAAGAGCAGTCTGGTCCCGGCGATCTCGAGGCTCTGCTTCATTCCCGGCCCACCTGGGAAGTCTCCTGAGCAACGCCTCTGCATCATCTTCTCGTCCTGCACCCGGCGGCTGGGTGCTCGACTTGGACGGAGTGATCTGGGTAGGCGGAACGGCAATTCCCGGCGCGGCGGAGGCTGTTGAGCGATTGCGCCAGGCCGACGCAAACTTGGTATTCGTCACCAACATGTCAGCACTGACGGTGGCCGATCAAGAGGCCAAACTGGCCGCCTGCGGGATCGACGCCACCGGGTTGGTCGTTACGTCGGCCACCGCCGCGGGCCAGCTCATCTCTCCTGGCGAGCGGGTGCTGGTGGTGGGGGGTCCCGGCATCGACGAGGCGGTGGAGCTGGCCGACGCCGTGGTGTGCTCCTCTGGTCCCGCCGATGCGGTGGTGGTGGGCATCGACCGCGGCTTCAACTACGACACCCTCGGTCGGGCCATGCGGGCGGTGCGGGGCGGCGCCCGGCTGATCGGCACCAATCACGACCCCAGCTACCCGACCGAGCGCGGTCTGGAACCGGGAGGCGGGTCTCTTCTGGCCGCGGTGGCTACTGCCGCGGAAGCGGTGCCCATCATGGCGGGCAAGCCCAACCAGCCCATTGTCGACTGCGTGCGTAGCAGAATCGGCAACACCGGCGTGGTGGTGGGGGACCGTCCCGACTCCGACGGCCGCTTCGCTCAGGCACTGGAGTACGAATTCGCACTGGTGCTGAGCGGGGTCACCGGGGCCGACGACCTGCCGGTGTCGCCGGAGCCCCAGTACTGCGCCCCTGATCTGGCTGCCCTGGTCGACCAGATGGGACTTGAATAGGGGGGATGAGAGGCTCGCGCCGGAGGCTGGACGCGGAGTTGGTTCGCCGCGGGCTGGTCGCAAGTCGGGAGCGGGCCCGAGAGGCAGTAGCCGCTGGCCAGGTCACCGTGAACGGAGCAGTGGCCCATAAGGCCGCTCGCCTAGTGCTGCCCGGCGACGCCCTTGAATTGCTCGGACCGCCAGCCCGCTATGTGAGCAGGGGTGGCGAGAAGCTGGAGGGCGCACTGGCGGCCTTTGGCTTGGACGTCGCTGGCTTGTGGTGCTGTGACGTTGGTGCCTCCACTGGAGGATTCACGGACTGCCTGTTGCAGCGAGGCGCGGCCGGTGTAGTGGCAGTCGATGTGGGCCGGGCCCAGATGCACGAGCGCCTGGCCGACGACTCCCGGGTAACCCTCCACGAGCGCACCGATGTTCGCGACATCGACCCTGCTGGCATAGGAGCACCATTCGACCTGGTAACCGCTGATGTGTCCTTCATTTCGCTGACTTCGGTTATGGGATGCCTGGCCGGGCTGGCCGCGCCGGGCGCACCGGTAGTGGTGTTGGTCAAACCCCAGTTTGAGGTGGGGCGACAAGAGGCCAGCCGGGGCCGGGGCGTCATCCGCGACCCAGAGTTATGGCAGGCCGCTCTCGACCGGGTGCTGGAAGCGGCGGCCACCGCGGGTCTTGCCCCCCAGGCCGCCACTCCGTCAGCGCTGAAAGGCGCACAGGGAAACGTGGAGTTTTTCCTCCACCTTGAAAAGGGCGGTGCCCCCGCTTCGGTGGATTCCGCCCTTGTGGTCTCCCAAGTTGTCACCCAAGAGGAATAGCCTGACTCCGTGGCTGCAATCGCCTTTTTTGTTCACGCTGACCGGCCGGAAGCTCTGAAGCTGGCGACCGAGCTCATCGGCCGCTTGGACGGCGACGGTCATGAAATCCGCCTGCCGTCCGAGTCGGCTGGGGCGGTGGACCGCACCGAATTGGCCCACTTGGACGATCACATTGGCGAAAAGCTGGACTTGGCGGTGAGCTTGGGGGGAGACGGCTCCATGCTGCGGGCGGTGACCGCAGTGGCCGATGACGGGGTACCGGTTCTCGGGGTCAACTACGGCTCGCTGGGCTACCTGACCGGGATCGAGCCGGATTCCGCTTCGGAGGCAGTCGAGAAATTCCTGGCCGGGGACTACAACATCGAAGAGCGCATCCGGCTGCGCTGTCGACTAGGAAACGGCACCGAGGTGAGTGCCCTCAATGAGGCCATCGTGGAGAAGGTGGACAGCGGGAGAACTGTCAATCTGGCCGTTCACATCGATGGGGAGTTCTTCACCAGCTACGCCGCCGATGGGCTGATCGCGGCCACTCCTACCGGTTCAACGGCCTACTCCCTGTCTGCGGGCGGACCCATCTTGGCCCCGACCATGAACGCAGTGATTCTGACCCCGGTGGCTCCCCACACGCTGTTCGACCGCAGCCTGGTGCTGCTGCCGTCAAGCGAACTGGTGGTGGAGGTGTTGGGCGACCGTCCGGCCGCAGTAGCGGTGGACGGCCGTTCGCTAGGAGAGTTGGGCGAGGGCGGCTCATTGACGGTGTCTGTTTCCGATCAGCCTGCACGTCTTGTCACTCTCGGTCAGCGGGGCTTCCACCAAGCGCTCAAGTCGTCGTTCGGCTTGTCCGATCGCTGACGCTGGCTCAAAACAATGCTGACTGAGCTGGCGGTTGAGAACCTGGGGGTGATCGAGCGGCTCAATCTGGTGTTGGGACCGGGCATGACCGCGCTGACTGGGGAGACGGGGGCGGGGAAGACCTTGGTGGTGACGGCAGTCGATCTGCTCTTGGGCGGCCGGGCTGATACGGCGCTGGTGCGTTTCGGGGCCGACGAGGCCGTCGTCGAAGGCCGATTCGACCACCAGGGGGAGGAGGTCGTGCTTCGCAGGGTGGTGCCCGCCGAGGGTCGGGCCCGGGCCTATGTCGACGGCCGGCTGGCGTCGGCCGCCACCCTGGCCGAACTGGGTGCAGAGCTAGTGGACTTGCACGGCCAACACGAGCACCAGTCGCTATTGCGACGGGTCCATCAACGGGCTGCGCTGGATCGATTTGGCGACGTGGACTTGGCGCCGCTCATGGAGGCTCGGGCCGCGTTGGCCGACCTGAATCGCCGACGGGCCGAGTTGGGCGGCGACGAGCGATCTCGGGCACGGGAGATCGAGCTGTGCCGATTCCAACTGGCTGAGCTGGACAAAGCTGGACTGGAAGACCCCGATGAGGATGAGTTTCTCAAGGCTGAAGAGGCGGTGTTAGCCGACGCCTCGGCCAGTCGAGATGCGGCCCGGCAGGCGGCGATGTCTCTGGGCGCCGATGGCACAGTGGGCGCCGGGCTGGCCCAGATTGCTGCCGCCCTAGAAAATCGTCCGCCGCTGGAGAGCCAGCATGAGCGGCTGGTCAACCTGGTGGCCGAGGTCGGAGACCTGTCAACCGAGCTGCGCCGCGCCGCCGAGTCCATCGACGAGAACCCGGCCCGATTGGCCGAGGTCCGCCAGCGCCGGGAGCTTTTGGTTGATCTGAGCCGCAAGTATGGGGAGACCGTGGCTGAGGTCATGGAGTTCCATCGCGATCTGTCCGACCGCCTCGCCGAGCTGGAGGACTTCGACCGCCTGGCCAAAGATCTGGACGGGGAACTCGACCGCCGCACCGCCGCGGTGGCCGAGACCGGTGCCGCAGTTGGCAAGGCCCGGCGCGAGGCGGCGCAGACGCTGGGCAAAGAGGTGACCGTAAACCTGCGGGAGTTGGCGATGCCCCGAGCCGAGGTTCACGTAGAGGTGGGCGACGATCCCGGCGACGATGTGGACATCCTGCTGTCGGCAAATAGCGGGGCCCCTGGCTTGCCGCTCACCTCGGCCGCATCTGGGGGAGAGCTGGCCCGGGTCATGCTGGCCCTGCGCCTGGTAGTCAGCGCTGGCCCACCCGTGCTGGTGTTTGACGAGGTGGACGCCGGCATCGGCGGCCAAGTGGCCCAGACAGTGGGCCGATCGCTTTCCCGTCTTACCGCCGACCACCAGGTCTTAGTGGTCACCCACCTGCCCCAGGTGGCGGCGTGCGCCGACCACCAAGTGAGCATCGTCAAGCACGACGACGGAGCATCCGCCACCGTGAACGCCGCACCCTTGGACGGCGAGGACCGGGTGGTCGAGCTCTCCCGGATGCTCTCCGGCTCGCCCGACAGTCAGAGCGCCCGCCGCCACGCCTCCGAACTTCTAGAGATATCCCAGAGTGGCTGACGGTCCACCAGTCGTCGCTCCTTCCCGCTAGGATTGGCAGGCGTGACCAAACACATCTTTGTCACAGGCGGGGTGGCGAGTTCGCTGGGCAAAGGACTTACGGCCGCCTCCCTGGGGCGTTTGCTCAAGCAACGGGGACTCCGGGTGACCATGCAGAAGCTGGACCCGTACATCAATGTGGACCCCGGAACGATGAACCCCTTCGAGCACGGGGAGGTGTTCGTCACCGACGACGGAGGCGAGACCGACCTGGATCTCGGACACTACGAGAGGTTCATCGACGAGAACCTCACCAAGCTCTCCAACGCCACCACCGGCTCCATCTACTCCTCGGTCATCGCCGCCGAACGCCAAGGCGAATATCTGGGCAAGACCGTGCAGGTGATCCCCCACGTCACCAACGAGATCAAGAACCGCATCTCCAGCCTGGTGTCCGACGACATCGACGTGGTCATCACCGAGATCGGGGGGACCGTCGGCGACATTGAGATCCTTCCCTTCTTGGAGGCCATCCGCCAGGTTCGCTTGGATGTGGGGCGGGGAAACGTGTGCTACGTCCACGTCACCCTGGTGCCCTTCATCGGCCCGACCGGCGAGCAGAAGACCAAGCCCACCCAGCACTCGGTGACTGAGCTCCGCAGCCGGGGAGTTCAGCCCGACGCCATTGTGTGTCGCAGCGAATCGCCCATCTCCGACGAGCTGAAGCGCAAGATCTCGAGCTTGTGCGACGTGGACGTATCCGCAGTGGTCAACGCCGCCGATGCCGAGAGCATCTACGAGATCCCCCTGGTTCTTCATGATGAAGGCCTTGACGGAGTGGTGTGCGACATCTTGCGGTTGAATGTCCCTGAGCCCGACCTGTCTGACTGGCAGGGGCTGAACCAGCGAATCGAAATGGCGCAGCGCAGCGTGCGCATCGGTTTGATCGGGAAGTATGTGACGCTCCAAGACGCCTATCTGTCGGTGGTCGAGGCGCTCAACCACGCCGCCATTCATCAGGGTGCGTCGGTGGAAATCGAATGGATTCAGGCGGAGAGCGTGGAGGGCCTAATGGTCGACAGCCTGCTGAGCGGGCTGGACGGAATCGTGATCCCCGGCGGATTTGGCGAGCGGGGGATTCAGGGCAAGATCAACGCCGCCTCTTATGCCCGAGAGAACGACCTGCCCTGCCTGGGCCTGTGCCTCGGCCTCCAGGTGATGACCATCGACTACGCCCGCAACGTGCTGGGCCTGGCCAACGCCCATTCCAGCGAATTCGATCCCAGCACGCCGTGGCCGGTCATCGACTTGATGGAATCGCAGCGCGGCATCACCGACAAGGGCGGCACTATGCGGCTCGGGGCGTGCCTGGCCAAGCTCAAGCCGGGTACCAAGGTGGCCGAGGTCTACGGAGCCGAAGTGGTGTCGGAACGCCACCGCCATCGCTACGAGTTCAACCCCAAGCTACGCGGTCGCTTTGAGGGCACCGACTTTGTGCTCGCTGGCGAGTCGCCCGACGGGCTCTTGGTTGAGTTCATCGAACTGGACAGTCACCCCTGGTGGGTGGGAACCCAGGCCCATCCCGAATTCAAGAGCCGACCCGATCGGCCTGCACCGCTCTTCTACGGTTTGGTGAAGGCTGCATTGGACCGTCGAGAGGGAGGAATGACTGCCGATGACGCTGCTCCTTCCCATTCGGAGGCAGAGGATTCAGAGCAGGCCGAGGCGGTTGCTGAAGCCTCATCCGCAGTCCATCGTTGAGGGGTAGCGCGGCGGTGGGCATCGGGCAGGGCTTCACCCCGGTTGGAGAGCGCCAAGAGTGGCAGGGTCGGGTGGTGTCCCTGAGCGTTGCCGAGATCAGGGCGCCCGACGGGTCGATCTATGAGCGGGAGATCGTCCGCCATCCCGGCGCCGCGGTCATCGTGCCCCTCGACGGCCAAGAGGTCATCATGGTGCGTCAGTACCGTCCTGCGGTGAATCGGGAACTGCTGGAAATACCCGCGGGGAAACTCGACAGTCAGGACGAGCCTCCCGAGATGACGGCCCAGCGTGAGCTGGAAGAGGAGATCGGCAAGAGGGCAGGGCACCTGGAGCTGCTGGCTGTTTTCCATAACTCTCCGGGGTTTTGCGACGAGATCACCCACTGCTACCTGGCCACCGAGCTGGTCGACGCCGACCGCCAGCCCCACGGAATCGAGGAGCAGCACATGGCCATAGAACGCATCAAGCTGGACGAAGTCCTTGATCTGGTGGCCTCCGGCGAAGTGGCCGACGCCAAGTCGATCGTCGGATTGATGCTGGCCCGCGAGCGACTGGGTTAGGCGCTTTGTGCCGCCAGCGGTGAGCGCAGGGAGCGGAGTAGAGGAGTTTCTGGATTGGCTGGTGCTGGAACGGGGCCGCGCACCTCGTACCTGTGAGGCCTATCGCCGAGACTTGACTGGTTACTGCGAGGTCTTGGATTCCCGGGGGAGCAGCCCTGAAACAGCCGGAGAGGATGACATTCTGGCGTTTTTGCGGCACCTCCAGAGCCGGGGGTTGGCCCCCTCGACGGTCAAGCGGGCCATGACCGCGGTACGGACCTTCCACCAGTTCCTCGTCATCGAAGGTCGTCGAACCGACGATCCGGGGTCCCAAGTGGAGCTACCCACGGTGCCCAGGGCGTTGCCCAAGGCGCTGAGCGAGGCCGAAGTGGAGGCCATCTTGGACGGAGTGGTAGGCGCCGACCGGGTGGCTCGGCGGGATCGGGCGCTGCTGGAGATGCTCTATGGCACAGGGATGCGCATAAGCGAGCTGGTTGGGATGTCGCTGGCCGACCTGGACGTGGGAGGGGCCACCGTGCGGGTTTTGGGAAAGGGCCAAAAGGAGCGGGTCCTGCCGCTGGGCCGGTGCGCCCTCGAGGAGCTGACCGCCTGGCTGGTACCCGCCGGGCGGGGTGAGATGGAGCCGGAGCGCTGGGAGTCCCAGCACGACCAGGAGGCGGTTTGGCTCAACCAGCGGGGACGCCGCCTGTCGCGTCAGGGGGCCTGGGGTGTGGTGAAGAAGAGGGCCCAGCAGGTGGGGCTGGGCGCCAAGGTGTCCCCCCACGTGTTCCGCCACTCCTGTGCCACCCACATGCTGGATCACGGCGCCGACATCAGGGCTGTGCAGGAGCTGTTGGGCCATGCCTCTATCAGCACCACGCAGGTCTACACCATGGTGTCCAAGGAGAAACTGTGGGAGGCCTATCGCGCCGCTCACCCGCGGGCGGTGTTGAAGCGTTGATTCACTTGGCTCGGCGCTTCTTTCAGTCGATTCTCGACCAAGGTCCCGATGCCGCCGAAGAGGACTGGCTGATGGGCCTGCTCAGCGAGCGCGAGGCCACCCTCTACGCCCAGATGAGCCCAGTCGACCGCAGCCACGCCCTGCGGTCGGCCCGATGTCCTGCGTTGGCCGACGATGCCCAGCGGGTGGCCGCTGCCCTACACGACGTGGGGAAGATCCAGGCTGGTCTGGGGACTTGGGCCCGGGTGGGCGCTACCGTGGCAGGGGTCGTCTTACCTGGCGTTTTGAGAGGCCGGTGGGCCGATTATCGGGATCACCCCCGTCTTGGTGCGGCGATGCTGCGGGACGCCGGAAGCGCCGAACTGGCCGTGACTTGGGCCGCAGAACACCACCTTTCCACCCGCAAATCCTCCCTTCCCCCCGATGTGGCCGCCGCCCTGGCTGCTGCTGACTAATCGGGCAGCCGGTAGGCTTCCGGGCGTGCGCACCGAGATTCCCAAGATCATCAGCGTGGACGACCACCTTGTAGAGCCCGCCCACCTGTGGCAGAGCTGGCTGCCTGAGCGCTTCAAGGAGCGAGGGCCGCGGGTGGAGCGCCGCCGAGTCGGGCCGATCACCTTTATCGGCGGGGACAAGATGTACACCTACGAGCTGGACGTAGAAGACGGCCCGTGGGGCGACGTCTGGTTCTACGAGGACCTCGTCTATCCCAACAAGCGCCATGTGGCCGCAGTGGGCTTCGACCGGGACGACATGGAGGCCGTGCCCATCACCTTCGACGAGATGCGCCCGGGGTGCTACGAGCCCAAAGCCCGGATAGAGGACATGGAGATGAACCACGTCGAGGCGTCGCTCTCGTTCCCCACGTTTCCCCGGTTCTGCGGCCAGACATTCCTGGAGGCCGAGGACAAGGAGCTGGCCCTGGCCTGCGTGCAGGCCTACAACGATTTCATGATCGAGGAATGGTGCGGCGACTCTGACGGGGCGCTCATCCCCCTGGCCATCATCCCGCTCTGGGATGTGGAGCTGGCCAAGGCCGAGGTGGAGCGCAACGCTGCCCGGGGCTGCCATGCGGTTTGCTTCTCTGAGATTGCCCCCAATCTGGGCCTGCCCAGCATTCACACCGACTACTGGGACCCGTTCTTCGCCGCCTGCCAGGACACCGCCACCGCGGTGTGCATGCACATTGGGTCGTCGTCGAAGATGCCCGCCGCCTCCCCTGACGCCCCGCCTGCCGTGGCGGCCTCGCTCAGCTTCAACAACGCCATTGCGTCGATGAGCGATTTCCTGTTCTCCGGTGTGCTGGTGCGGTTTCCCGAACTGAAGCTGGCCTATTCCGAGGGCCAGATCGGGTGGATCCCCTACATCTTGGAGCGCTGCGACGACGTCTGGAGTGAGCACCGGGCCTGGGGAGGGGTAAAAGACATCGTCCCCGAACCGCCGTCCACCTACTACTACCGGCAGATTTACGGCTGCTTCTTCCGGGACAACCACGGATTGAAGTCATTGGACGAGGTGGGGGTGGACAACGTGACGTTTGAAACCGACTATCCCCACACTGACACCACGTGGCCCCACACCAAGAAGGTGGCCGAGGACATGATGGGCCATCTGCCCCCCGACGTGGTGCACAAGCTGGTGCGGGGCAACGCCGCCCGCCTCCTCAATCTTGACATTGACTGAAATGACCTAAGCTCTCGGCACGGCTGCAATGGCCTAGGTGCTATGAGCTACAACCTGCACGATTTTCGTGAGGATGCCTTCGGGGGCATTACTGCGGCAGTTGTAGGACTGCCCACCGCACTGGCGTTCGGAGTGGCCTCCGGCTTGGGGGCGGTGGCCGGCATGTACGGGGCGATCGCCCTGGGCCTGTTCGCCGCGATTTTCGGCGGCACCCGAGCCCAGATCTCCGGGCCCACCGGCCCGATGGCGCTGGCCATGGCGGTGGTGGTCACCAGCCACGCCGAGAGCCTGGAAGAGGCATTCACCATCGTCGTCATGGCGGGGCTGTTGCAGATCTGCCTGGGATTGCTGCGAATCGGACGCTTCGTGGTGTACACGCCGTATTCGGTGGTGTCGGGGTTCATGTCCGGCATCGGGGTGATCATCATCTTGGTGCAGACCCTTCCGTTTTTGGGAACGGAAGTGGAGTTGGGCGGGCCCATCGACGCGGTCCGCTCCTGGCCCGACGCTTTCGGCGACGTCAACTTCAACTCGTTGGCCATCGCCGCGGTCTCGCTGGCCGTCTGCGTATTCTGGCCCCCTCGCCTCCGGGCCTTCGTCCCCTCAATGCTGATGGCGCTGGTCGTCGGGACGCTGCTCAGCCTGCTGTGGCTGGACAACACCCCGGTCATCGGCGACGTGCCCACCGGGTTGCCGGACTTCGAGCTGCCCGAGCTGTCCGGTGATGTGCTGGCCCGGGCCGTGCAGCCGGCACTGACCATCGCGCTGCTGGGTTCCATCGACAGCCTGCTCACCTCGCTGGTGGCCGATTCGATGACCCGCACCAGCCATAAGCCCAACCGCGAGCTGATCGGCCAGGGCATCGGCAACATGATGGTCGGATTCATCGGCGGGACGCCGGGAGCGGGGGCCACCATGGGCACGGTGGTCAACATCCGGGCCGGCGGTCACAGCCGGGTATCCGGCGTGCTGCGGGCCCTGATCTTGCTGGCCCTGGTTCTGGGTCTGGGACAGTACGTGGAAGAAATCCCCCATGCCGCGCTGGCCGGCATCTTGATGAAGGTGGGCTGGGACATCATGGATTGGCGGTTCTTGACCAGGGTCACCCGCCTGCACCGAGAGCACCTGTTCATCATGTTCGCCACGTTCGGCCTGACCGTGTTTGTGGACTTGATCACCGCAGTGGCCATCGGGCTGATCATCGCCGGCATGACCCGCTCTCGGCAGTTCGAGCGCCTGGAGATGGACAACGTGGTCTCTGTCCCGATATTGGACCAGGTGTTCTTTGAAGGAGGGGTGACGTCCTCCGAAGTAGGGGTGGATCCCCATGCCGCCCGAGTGGGCATGGTCGCATTTCGGGGGAGCTTCTCGGTGGCGTCGTCCAACAAGATCATCAATACCGTCACCGTGGACATCCGGGACCACGAGGTGGTGATCTTCGATTTCTCCGAGACCATCTACATCGACGACAGCGCGGCATTGGTGCTTGAGCAGCTCATCGACGCGGCCATCGACCAGGACACCGAGTGCATCGTGATGGCCCTCTCCGGGTTGCCCGCCCGCACCTTGTGGTCTCTCGACGCCCTTCAGCGGGTTCCCGAGGATCGGATCGTCGACACCTTGGACGAGGCCCGAGAGGTGGCCAGACGACTACTCGACGCTTAGAAGCGCAAAAGTTCGGGCAATGAGCTCGGACTGCTCTTGAGCGTGCACGGCGGCGCTGCCGGTGGCGGGGCTGGATGACTCGTTGCGACTTGCTCTGAGAATCTCGCAGCGGTCTCCGAATGCGTCGTGAAGGTGTCCCTTCACATAGTTCCACGGCCCCATGTTCTGGGGCTCCTCTTGGAGCCAGACGATCTTGTTGAGCTTGGGGTAGTGGGCGAGGGCCTCGGCCAGAGCGCTGGCCGGCCAGGGATAGAGCTGCTCCACCCGCAGCACGGCGGCGTGGGCGCCTTCCCGATCTCGCTGGGCGATGGCCTCATGGCAGATCTTGCCGCTGGCCAGCACAACCCCGGTGGTTTGCCCCGACTCAGGACCGTTCGTATCGCCCAGCACCGGCGAGAACCAGCCGCTGGTTAGCTCAGCCACCGGCGACCTTGCGTCGCGATGGCGCAGCAGCGACTTTGGAGTGAACAGCACCAGCGGCTTGCGGGTGGCGCGCTTGGCTTGGTCTCGTAGCAGGTGGAAGTACTGGGCCGCAGTCGACAGGTTGGCCACCCGGATGTTGTTCTCAGCCACCGACTGCAAGAACCGCTCGATCCGGCCGGAGGAGTGCTCTGGACCCTGGCCCTCGAATCCGTGGGGCAGCAGCATCACCAGTCCTGATTGCTGGTTCCACTTGTCCTCAGCCGACACGACGAATTGGTCGATGATGATCTGGGCACCGTTGACGAAATCCCCGAATTGGGCCTCCCAAAGGACAAGCGCATCGGTGTCGCCCACCGAATAGCCGTACTCGAAGCCCAATGCGGCGTACTCCGAAAGCAGCGAGTCGTAGGCCCACAGCTTGGCCCCGTGGCGGGCCATTCCGGCCAGCGGGCAATGCTCCCGGGCTGTTTCGTTGCACACCAGGGTGCTGTGGCGATGGGAGAACGTTCCCCGGCGAGAGTCCTGGCCCGCCAGGCGAATCGACGTCCCCTCGTCGAGCAATGTGCCAAAGGCCATCGCCTCGGCCAGCCCCCAGTCCACCATGCCCTGAGCCATCATGGCGTCGCGGGCCTCAAACTGGCGGGCCAGCTTGGGGTGCAGCACGAACCCGTCGGGCACCGATGTCAGCGCTTTGAACACTTGCTTGATCTGCTTTTCCGACACACCGGTATCCACCGGCGGCGAGACATGAGGAGTGGGGTCGGACAGCCCCGCCGAAATCGACAGTTGGAGTTCTCGCTTGCCGGCGGCCTCGACTCCAACGGTCTCGCCCAGGCCTTCGTCCGCCGCCTGATCCCGGGTTTCCTCCAATGCCTTTTGGAGCTTGGCCCGGAATTCGTCCATGGCCTGCTCAGCCTCATCCAGAGTGATGTCGCCCCGCTTGACCAGCGATTCCACGTACCGCTTGCGCACGGAGCGATGGCCCTCGATTCGCCGGTACATCTCCGGCTGGGTGTAGCTGGGGTCGTCGGCCTCGTTGTGCCCCTGGCGGCGGTAGCACCACATGTCGATCACCACGTCTTTGTGGAAGTGATTGCGGTAGGCCAGCGCCAAGTGCGCCACCCGGGCACAGGCCTCGGGGTCGTCGCCGTTGACGTGGAAGATGGGGGCCTGGATCATCTTCGCCACATCGGTGCAGTAGTAGCTGGAGCGAGCCGACTCCGCGGTGGTGGTGAACCCCACCTGGTTGTTGATCACAAGGTGTACGGTGCCCCCGGTGCGGTAGCCCTGGATCAGCGACAGATTCAACGTCTCGCTCACCACCCCTTGACCGGCGAAGGCGGCGTCGCCGTGCACCAGCACGGGCAGCACCGGGTAGAGGTCGTCCTCGCTGGCCACCTGACCCCGAACCAGCCCGCTCACTGGGCTGTGCTCACCCTGATCGTGGCTGAGGTGGTCCAGGCGGGCCCGGACCATGCCCTCGACCACCGGGTTGACCGCCTCCAAGTGAGAAGGATTGGCGGCCAGCTCCACCGGGATCCGGTTGCCGGCCATGCTCACGAACTCCGAGGTCATCCCCAGGTGGTACTTCACGTCACCCGAACCCTGGGTAGACGACTCGTCCAAGTTTCCCTCGAATTCGCCGAATAGCTGTCCGTAGTCCTTGCCCACGATGTTCACCAGCACGTTGAGCCGTCCCCGGTGGGCCATGCCCATGATGGCCGAGGCCATGCCCAAGTCGGCAGCCCGGCCCAGCACCGCGTCCAGCACCACGATGGCGCTCTCGGCTCCCTCGATCCCGAACCGCTTCTGGCCCACGTACTTGGTGTCTAAGAATCGCTCCAGCGCCTCGGCCGCATTCAGCCGATCCAGAATGTGCAGCTTCTCGTTGAGCCCCACGGGGGTGCCCAGCCCCTCAACCTGCTCCTGGATCCACTGCTTCTCGTCGGGTTCCTGGATGTGCATGTACTCCACGCCCACCGTGCGGCAGTAGGCGTTGCGGAGCACGTGCAAGATATCGCCCAGCGGCATCTTGCCGTCGGGCTGGCCCAAATCGATGCCGCCCAGTCCGGTGGTGAGGAACTCCCGGTCGAGGTCCCAGATGGTGAGGCCGTAGGTGGCCGGATCGAGTTCGGCATGCATGGCGGGCTCGTTGGCCGAAAGAGGGTCGAGGTCGGCGATGAGGTGGCCCCGCACGCGGTGCATGTTGATGAGCGCGTTCACCTGCACCTGCTTGGTGATCACGGCCTGCTCTCGGTCGAGGGGAAGGATGTCGGGGCGCCAGCGCACCGCCTCGTAGGGCACGCCCACCGCTCGGAAAATGTTCTCGTAGAATTCGTGCTTGCCCAGCAGCAGTTCGTGGACCGCGCCCAGGAACATGCCCGACTCGGCGCCCTGGATGATGCGATGGTCGTAGGTGGACGACAGGGTGATCACCTTCGAGACGCCCAGGTCGGCCAGCGTGCGTGAATCGGCGGCCTGGTAGGCGGTGGGGTAGTCGATGGTGCCCACACCCACGATGACCCCTTGGCCGGGCATGAGCCGGGGCACCGACTGCACCGTGCCAATGGTGCCGGGATTGGTGATGCTGACGGTGACGCCGGCAAAGTCGTCGGGGCTCAGTTCGTTGTTCCGCACCTTGCGGATCATGGTGTCGTAGCGCTCGACGAAATTGGGAAAGTCCAGCGTGTCGGCCTCTTGAATGCAGGGCACCAGAAGCGAGCGGGATCCGTCGGCTTTCTCCACGTCCACAGCGATCCCCAGTCCGATGTGGGAGTGGCGGATGACTCGTGGACCGCTTTCGGTGTCGATGAAGGAGGAGTTCATCACTGGCCGGTGGTGGGCAATGGCCTGCACGACGGCATAGGCGATCAAGTGGGTGTACGACACCTTGCGCCCGTCGGTGCGCCCCAAATAGCCGTTGATGATCCGGCGGTTGACGTCGAGCAGCTTGGCGGGAACCTCACGGAAGCTGGTCGCGGTGGGAATGGCCAGGCTGGCTTCCATGTTCTGGGCGATGCGGGCCGCCGCCCCCCGCAGCGGATCTCCCGGTAGAGGCTCAGCAGTCTCGGCCGGGTCTGGCACCGCCTGAAGCCGGGCCACGGGGGCGGCCGACTCGGTAAGGACTCGGTCGGGGCGGTAGTCGGAGAAGAAGTCCCGCCAGCTCTCGCTCACCGACTTGGGGTCGTCCAGGTACTGGCGGTGCATCTCGTCCACCAGCCAGGCGTTCTGGCCGACCATCGACTCGGCGTCTGGGGCCATAGGGAGAGTCTATGAAGATATTTGCCACTAGGGTTTTTCTGATGCGGTTGGCCACTTGGAATGTGAACTCCCTGAACGCCCGCATGCCCCGAGTCCAAGAGTGGCTGGAGCTGGCCGAACCCGATGTGCTGTGCATGCAAGAGACCAAGATGGCCGACGACGCCTTTCCTGGCCTGGCCTTCGAGTCGATGGGATATGAGTGGGTCCACCACGGTGAGGGAAGGTGGAATGGGGTGGCCGTCTTGAGCCGGGTGGGTTTGGCCGACTCCGGCAATGGTTTCGCCGATGGCCGTGACGCCGATCCCGATGCCCGAATCGTGTGGGCCACCTGCGCTGGGGTGCGGGTGGCCAGCGCCTACATCCCCAACGGGCGGGAGCTGGGCCACGACCACTACCACTACAAGCTGGACTGGCTGGGCCGGCTCCGTTCGCATCTGGAGGCCAACGCCGATGCCGGTGCGCCGGTGGTGGTGGCCGGTGACTTCAACGTGGCCCCGGCCGACAACGACGTGTGGGATATCGCCGCCTTCGAGGGGCTCACCCACGTGAGCCAGCCCGAGAGGGAGGCCTTCGCCGCGGTGGAGGAATGGGGACTGGTGGACGTATTCCGCCGCCGGTGGTCCGACGACGGCCTCTATACCTTCTGGGATTATCAGGCCGGCCGGTTCCACAAGCGCCAGGGCATGCGCATCGACATGGTGATGGCCACCGAGACGCTGGCCCAGCGGGTTAGCACCGTGCTCATGGACCGCAACGCCCGCAAGGGAGAGAAGCCGTCGGACCACGCCCCGGTGGTGGTGGATTTCGATTGGGACGAAGCCGCCGGAGGCGGCTGAGTCGGCGATGGTCTTTGCCGCTGAAACGGGAGGGTTCGACCTCCTGGTCTTTTGGGTGAACATCCTGGTACTGGTGGCCGTCTCCCATCTCTTCGGTCTGGTGATGAGAAGGGTGGGGATGCCCTCGGTGGTGGGAGCGCTGCTGGCCGGGCTCGTGCTGGGGCCGTCGGTGTTCGGGGTGGTTTGGGAGTCGGGTTTCGAGTGGTTCTTGCCGGAGATCGGCCAAGGCCCGCAGTGGACGTTGCTGGCCGCGGTCAGCTGGATGGGGGTTGCCCTGCTGTTGGTGGTGACTGGGTTCGAGACCGACTTGGGGCTCATCACCAAGCTGGGGCGGCCGGCTCTGTTGGTGACCACGGGCAGCCTGGTGGTCCCGCTGATCGGCGGCATCGTGGTCGGCCTGTTGCTGCCCTCTTTGTTCTTGGCCGAGGGTGCCGAACGGCTCACGTTCACGTTGTTCGTGGCGTTGGCTGTCGCCGTGTCGTCTCTGGCAGTAGTGGCGAAGATCCTCAGCGAACTGGGGCTGATGCGCCGCGACTTCGGCCAGATCACTGTGGCTGCGGGCATGGCCAACGATGTGATCGGCTGGATCTTGCTGGGCGTGTTCACCGGCTTGGCCACCTCAGGCGAGGTGTCGGCCGGGCAGGTGTTGGCCACGCTGGGGGGGATTGCGGCCTTCGGGGTTTTGGCGCTGACAGTGGGCCAGCGCGTCGTGGACATGCTGTTGCGACAAGTGCGGCGCACCGGGGGCAGCCTGGCCGCGGCGCTGGGCGTGGCCATGGTGACCATGCTGGGATTCGGGGTGGCCACTGAGTGGCTGAAAGTGGAAGCGGTTTTGGGGGCATTCGTGGCCGGGGTGGTGCTGCATCGGTCCCGCTTCCAGCACGACGACGTTCTCCACCATCTAGAGGGACTGACCAATGCCCTGTTTGCGCCGGTGTTCTTCGCCACTGCTGGCTTGCAGGTAGATCTCCGCCTGTTGGACAACGCCGAGGCCCTGTGGTGGGCCTTGATCGTGCTCGGAGTGGCCATCGTCTTCAAGTTTGCCGGGGCCTACGGAGGTGCCCGCCTTGCCGGCCGTACCCACCGGGCGGGACTGGCCTTGGGTGCCGGATTGAATGCCCGAGGAACCCTGGAGATCGTCATCGCCACCGTGGGGTTGAGCGTCGGGGTGTTCAGCCCCACCGCCTTCACGGTGATCGTGCTGGTACCGGTGCTCACCTCGCTTTTCGCGTCGGCCACGCTGCGAGGGGTGGTGAACAACTGGCAGGGAACCCCCGACGAGCAAGAACGCCTCGGTCGAGAGCAGGCGCTGAGTCGAAACCTCGTCGTGCGAACTTCCCGGCTCCTGTTACCCAGCCGGGGCGGCCCAGAGTCCATCGCCGCGGCCCAGATCCTGCATTTCGCCTGGCCTATCGAGGCTGGGGCCACCGTTCTCACAGTGGGCGATCGAAATGCTGAGGTGGATATCACCCCACTGCGCAATGTTCTGCACGACCGGGCTTTGGAGCACCGACGGGTGCGCGGAGACGATCCAGTGCGGGCCATAATCGACGAAAGCCGGCTGGGGTTCGGTGTCATCGGGCTGGGTGCTCTGGACTACGCCGACACCATGCAGGTGATCTCGCCCCTGGTAGACGGGGTTTTGTCAGAGAGCCCCATTCCGGTGGTGGTGGTGCGCCGGGCGAGAAACATGGACCGGCCGCTCCCGGGGGCCTATAGCCGGGCGGTGGTTCCGGTTACCGGCAGCCCGGTGTCGCGGGCCGCTCAGGAGGTGGCCTTCAACCTCAGCGCGCAGCTCGGCACCGAACTGCACCTAACCCACGTCAACACCATTAGGAGCGATCCCGCAGGGCTGCCGTCGCTGTTCAGCCGACGGATGATTGCCCGCAGCGGCAGCATCGTCGGCGTGCAGGTGGTAGCCCAAGCCGAGACGCTCGCCCTAGAACTGGGGGCAACCACCCAGACAGTGGTCATGGACGGCACCTCGCCGGCCGATGAGATTTTGAAGCTGCAACGAGACATTGAGGCCGACCTGGTGGTCATGGGGGCCAACCTCCGCCGGGTTGGAGATCGACCGTTCCTAGGCCACCGTGTAGAGCAGGTGCTCCGAGACTGCGATGCCACCGTGGTGGTGGTGCTCATCCCGTTCGACCTCTAAGCGGCACTGAGGATGGCGTTCAGATAGGGAGAGGGGGAGCGGGCTGACGTCCGGTCTCCGAAAGCCCGCTCCGCGGCCCAGTGGCAGTGCAGCTCTCTCTCGGCCCTAGTGATGGCTACGTAGAGCAGCCGCCGCTCCTCAGCAATCTCGGCCGGCGTCTGAGCCCGGCTGATGGGCACCAGTCCCTGCTCCAGGCCGGCCAAATGCACGATGGGCCACTCCAAACCCTTGGCCGCATGGAACGTGGCCACATCCACTGCGTCGGAGCCATTGGGTGGGGCTGCTCCTGCGCCGTCATCGGTTCGGTGGGAGTCGATGCGAACTCGACAGGGGATCTGCGCCTTTTCCAGTGTGGCTGCCAGCTTGGCAGTCTGGGCATTGGTGCGGGCCAGCACGGCCATCGACGACCACGCCATCTCGGGGCCCTTGGCGTCGCGCAGGGCGCGAGCGATGGTTGCCGCCTCGTCGAAATCGTCGACATGGGTGCTCACCGTCGGCCGGGGACCGTCCAGGCTGTGGGACGCCAATTTGGCCGCCCCCGCAGGCAAAACCGCCCGTCCCGCAGCCAAGATCTGAGGAGTGGAGCGGTAATTGTCCAACAGGTCGAGCACCTCAGCACCGGGGAACCAGCTGGCGAACCGCTCGATGTAGTCGGAGTCCGCCCCGTTCCAGCTGTAGATCGCTTGGTTGGGGTCGCCTACCGCGCACAGGTCGTTGCGGTCCCCCAGCCAGGCTCGGAGCAACTCGAACTGGAGCCGGTTCACGTCTTGGAATTCGTCGACGAAAAGGTGCTGGTAACTCCAGCGGCGGGCCTCGGCGTAGTCGGGGTCGTCGGTCAAGTCCCTCAGTGCCAGGATCAACAGGTCGTCGAAGTCCACCACTCGTCGCTTGACCTTCTCGCTCTCGTAGCGCAGAAAGAGGTCGGCGACGACGCTGTGGTCCAGTGCCGGCCAGCGGCGGAGGCCGGCAGCCCTTTCGCAATAGTCACTGGGGGAGATGCGGTGGGCCTTGGCCCACTCAATTTCGGCCACCGCATCTTGCACCTCGGCCTTGGCCAGGCGCAGTCCTGCTTGTCTTGCCGCCCGAGCGACCAGGCCCCGCTTGTCCTGCGCCAATTCCGGTGGCTTGATCCCCCTCTCGGCCCAGCGAGTGCGCAACTGGGAATAGGCGGTGCTGTGAAAGGTACCCGCGCTCACCGAGTCCCGCAGACCCAGCCCAGCCAGGCGCTCGCGAAGCTCAACGGCCGCCTTACGGGTGAACGTGATGGCCATGGTGCGCTTGGGGTCGATAGCGCCGATGCCGGCTTGGTGGGCAATTCGGCGGGTGAGCACCCTGGTCTTGCCGGTGCCCGCCCCGGCGCGGATGCACAATGGCGTCCCCGGGGATTCCACCGCGGCCCGCTGCCGCTTGTTCAGCCCCTCCAAGAGCCCTTCAAACACGCTCACCCCACCACGGTACCGACGCCGGTGACAGTTCGGATCAGCGGTCTTCCAGAGTGTCGAAGAGGGCCACAGTGGGCGGTGATGATTCATGGGAATATGGCAGGGATGGTTGTGGTGTCGCGGGAGCGGTTTGAGGCGTTGGTGGCTCAGGCGTTGGATGAGATTCCCGATGACCTGGCCGAGTTGATGGACAACGTGGCGGTGCTGGTGGAAGACGAGGGCGAGGATCCGGACATCTGGGGGCTGTACGACGGTGTGCCCCTCACTGATCGGGTCGACTACGGCGGGGGTGAGATGGTTATGCCCGACCGCATCTACATCTACCGGCTGCCGATCTGCGAGGGGTGTGAAACCGAGTCCGAGGTAGTCGAGCAAGTGTGCATCACCGTCATCCACGAGATAGCCCACCACTTCGGCATCGAAGACGATCGCCTCGACGAGTTGGGCTGGGGCTAAGCAGTCGAACAAGGACCGGCATCTTGGGCTGCCTCGTTCGACGGGATTACGGGTACTGTCCCAGCGGTGAAGACCTCAGGAGGCAGCATGGGACCGCTGAAGGGCATTCGCGTGGTGGAGATTGCCGGAATCGGGCCGGGGCCGTTCGCGGCCATGATGCTGGCCGATCTGGGGGCCGACGTGGTGCGGATCGACCGGGCCGACAGGGTCCGAGACGAGGTCCCCGACACCCCTCATCCCGACCTGTTGAACCGGGGTCGCCGCAGCGTGGGCATCGATCTCAAGCACCCCGAGGGCGCCGATGCCGTGCTCAAGCTGGTGGAGGGCGCCGACGGGCTTATCGAGGGATTCCGTCCTGGCGTGGCCGAGCGCCTGGGCATCGGCCCCGACGCCTGCCTGGCCCGCAACCCCAAGCTGGTGTATGGGCGCATGACCGGATGGGGCCAGGACGGCCCCTACTCGTCCATGGCCGGCCACGACATCAACTACATAGCGCTTTCAGGCGTGCTGGGGGCCATCGGTCGGGAGGGTGAGGCTCCGGTGCCTCCCGTGAACCTGGCCGGCGACTTCGGTGGGGGAGGGATGCTGCTCGCCCTCGGGATGCTGGCCGGGATGTTGGAGGCCCGCACCTCGGGCCAGGGCCAAGTGGTGGATGCATCCATGGTGGAGGGCTCCGCCCTGCTGATCACCATGATCTATGGCATGCAGGCCATGGGGGCATGGGGGCCGCGGGGGACCAACATGCTGGACACCGGCGCCTGGTTCTACGACGTCTACGAGTGCGCCGATGGCGAGTACATCTCGCTGGGCTCGCTGGAACCCCAGTTCTTCGCCGAGATGACAGAGAAGACAGGCATCGACGCCGATGGAATCAGCCAGAATGACCGCGCCACCTGGCCGGAGATGCGCGACCGACTGGCCGCCGCAGTCAAGACCAAGACCCGGGACGAGTGGTGCGAGATCCTCGATGGCTCCGACGTCTGCTTCGCACCGGTGCTCAGCCTGGCCGAGGCACCGGAGCATCCCCACAACATCGCCCGGGGCACGTTTGTGGAAGTGGGCGGCGCTCTCCAGCCCGGACCGGCCCCTCGCTTCAGCCGCACCCCGGCGGAGATCGCCCGTCCTTCCCCCAACCCCGGCCAGCACACCGCTGAGGCGCTGTCCGACTGGGGCTTCGATACCGATGAGGTGGCCCACCTGAGAGCATCGGGGGCGGTCAGGTAAATGGCCACCATGGTGAACTTCCACGCCCATCCCGATGACGAGGCCATTGCCACTTCCGGCACGATGATGAAGGCGGTCGCCGACGGGCACCGAGTTGTGTTGGTGGTGGCCACCAAAGGGGAGCAGGGTGAACCGGCACCCGGAGCGCTACGCCCGGGCGAGACGCTGGGCGAGCGCCGAGCGGCAGAGACCCTGGAGGCGGCGAAGATCATCGGTGCCCACCGGGTGGAGTTCTTGGGCTATGAGGACTCGGGTATGGCTGGCGAGGAGTCCAACAACAATCCGGCCAGCTTCTGGCAGGCCGACTTTGATGAGGCGGTGGCGCGGTTGGCCGGGATCCTGGTCGAAGAGTCCGCCGAGGTGCTCACCGTGTACGACGATCACGGCGGCTACGGCCACCCCGACCACATCCAGGTTCACCGGGTAGGGGTGGACGCAGCCCGCCGGGCCGGAGTGGAGAGAGTGTTCTACGCCACCATGAATCGCACCCAGATCTTGCGGCAAATGGCCGAGGTGGAGTCATTTGCCGAGGCGATGGAGGAAATGGACCTTGAGCGGGCGGAGCGGTTCAGGGAGGAGGAGTTCGGGACTGAGGAGGCGGAAATCACCCACGCGGTGGATGTGAGCCCCTACCTGGAGCGCAAGCGGGCCGCCATGCTGGCCCACACCAGTCAGATCACCGCCGACTCTTTCTTCGGCTCCATGACCGACGAGCAATTCGCCGACGCATTCGCTACCGAGTGGTACGTGGCCCCCGGACCACCGCGCACCGGCGAATTTGCCGCCGACTTGTTCAGGTGAGCTCGGGTTCGGGCGTGTTGGCCGCGTCGCTGGCCGGCTTCCACGACTGGTTCTCCTGGGTGGTGATGCTGGCCAACGCCGCCGCGGGGGGATGGGCTCTGGGCGCCCATTATCGATCGGAGTTGCGCGGCTGGCCGTTGTGGGCGTTCATCGCCGTGGCCCAGGGCACAATCTTCGCTCAGGTGATCGTGGGCGTCGTGTACGAAAACCGTTCGGGGGCCGATCCGGGAGACTTGCACCGCCTCTACGGCTTCGCGGCCATCGCCGCGGTGGCCATCGTCTACGCCTATCGGATGCAGCTCGCCCACCGTCGTGAGCTGCTTTATGCCGGCGGCAGCTTCTTTTTGGCCGGGTTGGCCATCCGGGCCATGATCCTCAGCTGATTGAAGGCCAAGCCTTGGTTAAAGGTTTACAACGGGGCAGGTGAGGGTCCTGGTGATGCCATCCACCATTTGAATCTGGCTCACCACCAGGCGGCCGAGTTGGTCCATGGATTCAGCCTCGGCTTTGGCGATCACATCGTACGGGCCGGTCATGATCTCAGAGATCACCACGCCATCGATCTCGCGTATGGCCTCGGCCACCTGGCGGGCCTTGTCCATTTCGGTCTGGATCAGAACATAAGAGCTGACACCCACGTGACTACACCTCCGGTCGGTTATCCCGCATCGTACTCAAAGCGGCACTACTGGGGGACAGCGGGCTGGGCGCGGCCCGGCCCCCTGGCAATCAGGGGGCCGGGTTGGAGGGGGATCTGTTGGTTCAGTCAGTGGCCTCGATGGCCACTTTCCTGGGTTTGACTGCTTCAGCCACCGGAAGGGTTACAGATGAGACTTTGTCCGTTGGGTGGGCAAAGATGTCGGCCCATGAACGGTGCTCCCGCCAATCCGTATCTCGCCGATTCTTCCTACGGCATTGCCCATGGCCGGTGCGACCAGCAGGACAACGTGCCCTGGCGTGGGCCAGAGGGCCCCACCGAGACGCTCAACGAGACGACCGACCTCCAGTACGCCTGGCTCGGTCCGTGCCATTTCGGCCATTTGATTTCGGGGCTGTATCCCGACGGCCGACGGGTGGTGTGGAGCAACGGCCGCCAGAACATCGCCAAGCTCGACTACGAGACCCTTGAGATGCTGGCCGATCACGAGATTGTCGGCGGGGAAGGTCGCACTCCCATCGAAGATCTGGAGGTCAATTTGCTCGGCCTCGACAAGAAGGACGGCTGGGAGGCCGTCGAACACGCCATCGAGCTCTCGCTGAAGTTCATGACCGGCATTGACGGGGTCTATGCGCTGTTGGATTGCGACCACACCCTGTTTCTCGGTCGCAAAGACCACGCGGTGGCCTACGTGGAGACCGATCCCTCCGATCCGGCGTCGCCCATTGTGGAGCGAGACCGATGGAACAAGCCCGACCACATCGAGGGCTTCTTCGTGGGGATGAACATGACCTTCGACGGCAAGCTGGTGATGACCACCGATCACGGCTGGGTCATAGTTCTAGAGCGTGACTTCAGCGCCTATCACGCCCTTCAGATAGCCGGCGGGGCCGAGACCGCCGCTGAGTACTGCGCTCGGCGGGCTGCGGAGCGGGGCAATACCGGCTACGGCTGGGTTCGCACCAGCATCTGCGTGGACAGCGACAACGGCATCTACGTGTCGTCCAACGACCACCACCACAAGCTGCGCTGGACGGGCACTGAGATCACCGACGATCCTGCTGAAGGCTGCTGGATGGTTCCCTATCGCAACGGCGGCGGTCACGGCTCGGGCACCACGCCATCGCTCATGGGTTTCGGCCCCGACGAGGACAAGTTCGTGGTTATCGGCGACGGCGACGAGGTGGTCAACATCACCCTGTTGTGGCGAGACGAGATCCCCGACTACTGGGAGCAGCTGCCCAACGCCCCGGACCGCCGCATCGCCGGCATCGGGCCGGCCAACATGGGCAACCCCGACCTGGCTGAGATCAAGACCGAGCAGTCGATCACCGTGTCGGGATACGGCGCCATGACGGTGAACAACGAGCCGGCCTCGATCCCTGATGGCTATCCCGCGCGGGCGGCCCGGATGCTGTGCTTCATGCTGGGCCACAAGCCGGAGTACCAGCCCCACGGCCTCCACAAATATGAATGGGATCCGGCGTCCCGAGAGCTGAAGGAGGCATGGGTCAACCTCGATATCTCCTCGCCCAACTCGGTCCCATTCGTGGCCGAGGAGAGCGGGCTGGTCTACACCTGCGGGGTTCGCGACGAGCGCTGGACGATCGAGGCCGCCGACTGGGCTACTGGAGTGTCGCGGTTCCACTACGTACTGGGTGGTTCGAAGTTCAACACCATCGGCGCGGGGGTGACCGTGGACGACGACGGCCGGCTGCTGTTCGGGTCGATGTACGGCAAGACCCGCATCCTGAGGGGTCCAGGGAAGACCCCGAGCTGAGAGCGCTCCGCTAGCGTCCACGTCATGGCGTCGGTGCTGGTGACCGGGGGAGCGGGCTATATCGGGAGCCACACTTGTGTCGCACTCATGGAGGCTGGCTGGGAAATTGCCGTACTGGACAGCTTGGAGAATTCTTCGAGTGCCGCGGTAGACGCGGTGGCGGAGATCACCGGCCACCGGCCGCGCCTCGAAGTGGCCGACTGCCGAGACGAGGCCGCGTTGGAAAAATTGATCACCGAGATGCGTCCCGATGCAGTGTTGCACTTCGCGGGCCTCAAGTCGGTGCCCGATTCGGTGGCTGATCCGCTGCGCTACTACCGACACAACCTGGAATCGACCGCCGTGCTCATGGAGGTGATGCAGCGCGGCGGCATCCGCCGGATGGTGTTCTCATCTTCGGCCACGGTCTATGGGCCTCCCGATGAGTTGCCGGTGTCAGAAGCGGCGACAACCCGCCCGGTCAACCCCTACGGATGGACCAAGCTCCTCATCGAGCAGATGATCGCCGACGTGGTTCGGTCTGATCCCCGCTGGTCGGCGTCGCTGCTTCGCTATTTCAATCCGGTAGGAGCTCATCCCAGCGGATTGATCGGAGAAGACCCCGAAGGGGTGCCCGGGAATCTGATGCCCTATCTGCTCCAAGTGGCGGTGGGCCGCCGCGACGCGCTGCCCCTGTATGGGACCGACTATCCGACCCCGGACGGGACCGCGGTGCGGGACTACATCCACGTGATGGATTTGGCCGAGGGCCACCTGGCTGCCTTGCAAGCCCTGGAGTCGTCGGCCGGGCAGGTTCACACCTACAACCTGGGCACCGGCCGGGGTGCGTCGGTGCTAGAGGTGATCGCGGCCATGCGGGAGGCTACCGGTCATCCCTTGCCGTACGAGGAACTCGGCCGTCGCCCTGGCGATGTCCCCGAGCTGTGGGCCGATCCCGCCAAGGCTCGCTCGGAGTTGGGCTGGTCGGCTACCCGCTCGCTGGCCGAGATGTGTCGAGACGGCTGGGCCTGGCAGTCGAAGAATCCGCAGGGCTATAGCTAGAGCATCTTCTGGATGCCCAACTTGCGGATTGACAGCTAGAGCATCGCCTTTATGCCCAGCGAGGCGTAATCCTGTTCCTCGTAGTTCTGGCGGAATAGGTCGCGCAGTCGAACGGCGGCTTCGTCGTAGGCCTCGGGATCGCTCCAGGTATTGCGGGGATTGAGCACCTTGTCGGGAACTCCGGGGCAAGAAACGGGGATTTGCAGCCCCAGAATGGGAAGCCTGACGGTGTCCACCGTGTCGAGATCGCCGTTGAGCGCCGCGTTGAGCAGTGCCCGGGTGTGGGCGATGGACATGCGGTCTCCCACCCCGCAAGGCCCTCCCGACCAACCGGTGTTCAAGAGGATGCATCGGGCCGAGTGGGTGTCCATGCGATGGGCCAATAGTTCGGCGTACACCGATGGCTTGTGCGACATGAACGGTGCTCCGAAGCAGGCGCTGAATGTGGCCTGCGGCTCCACCACCCCCACCTCGGTGCCGGCCAGCTTGGCGGTGAACCCCATCACGAAGTGGTACATCACCTCGTCCCGGTCGAGGATCGAAACAGGGGGCAGCACGCCGAAGGCGTCGGCGGTCAATAGCACGATGGTGCGGGGGTGGGGCCCCTTGGCGCCGGGGGCCACGTGGGGATTGCAAGAGAGTGGATAGGCGAAACGGGTGTTCTCGGTGATGGAGTCGTCGGTGAGGTCGAGCTCCTGGGGGTCGGTGTCGGCCAGATCCCGGTCGGGCAGAGCGGGGACGTTCTCGATGAGGGTCCCCTCCATCGACAGGGCGGCGGCGATGATGGGCTCGGCGTCTTTGTCCAAGTCGATGAGCTTGGCGTAGCAGCCGTCCTCGAAATTGGCGATGCCGGACTCGGTCCACACGTGCTCGTCGTCGCCGATCAGGCTGCGGTCGGGGTCGGCCGACAGGGTTGTCTTCCCGGTGCCGGACAGGCCGAACAAGATGGCGCTGTTGCCGTTGTCGTCCACGTTGGCCGAGCAGTGCATGGTGAGCTGTTTGGCGTCGGGCAGAACGAAGTTCATCACCGTGAACATGGTCTTCTTGACCACGCCGCAATAGTCGGACCGCCCGAGCACCAGCCCCAGCCGATTGCGCAGATCCATGATGACGGCCCGGTCGGTGCGGGTGCCGTCGCGGTCGGGATCGCACCGGAAGCTGGGGACGTTGATCATGGTCCAGCCGACGGCATCGCGGTCGGCGTCGTCACGCACCCCCTTGGGGAACATGATGTTGGCGAAGTAGGCGTGGGTGGCGTATTCGCTGACCAGCCGATAGGGGATGGCGAACTCGGGATCCCAACCGCAGAACACATCGGCGGTGTACAACGTGGCTCTTTGCTCGTTCAGATGGGCTAGGACCCGCTCCAGCAGACCGGTGTAGTGGTCGCCGTCCAACTGGCTGAAGTCCGACTTCCACCACACTTCGTCCACTACCTCAGGCCAGGCCACTGCGAAGGTGTCCTGCACTGGACGCCCGGTGCAGGACGGATCGGAGTAGAAGATCAGCGGTCCGTCGGTCCCCAGCGCGGTGGCGAACGCCTTCTGGTCGTGCTCGTCCCCATCGATCCGGGTGCGGCCTCTGTCACCTTCGATGGCCGCGGCGAACAGCTCGCCTTGGGTCAGCCCGGCCCGGACTTCCACTGAGTCCAGGCCGAAGCGAACGCGAAGATGATCGGCGACCTCGCCGGTCACGCGGTCTCCGAATCACCAGCGGCCGTGAGGAACGAAGGAGTGCCCATGTCCACCTCCGAGCCCAAACGCAGCCGGGTGGCCTGCCCTTCCGCCAGATCGAACAGCACCCGCTGGCCTTGGCGCAGCATCCGGAAAACCGATCCCTCCAGCGCATCGGGGGCCAGGTCGAACTCGGCCAAATCGGTGTCGCGCACAACCACACCGAGGCCGGTTGCGGGATCGTAAGCCTTGATCACTCCCTGCACAGGGACTCTTTCTGCCGGTGACCGGGGAAGGGGATACGGGCAGGTTAATGGCTGGTCCAGACGGTTCGCGAGTCGGGAAGCGCGGAGTAACTACCATCGCAGGGCATGACGGCAGATCGTCTGGGGGCTGATGGGTTGCGGGCCACTATGGAGTGGTTCCGCGACGCCTTGGCTATGCACCGAGATGTCATCAACCAGCTCAACGTGTATCCGGTGCCCGACGGCGACACCGGCACCAACATGGCGTTGACCCTTGAAACGGTGGTGACCGAGGTGTCGGCCGCCGGGGATCAGATGAGCGAGGTTTGCCACGCCATCAGCCATGGTTCGCTGATGGGCGCCCGGGGCAATTCCGGCGTGATCTTGTCGCAGATCCTCCGGGGCTTGGCCGAGACGGTGGCTACCGCTGGACACGTCGATCCACTGGTCCTGGCCGGTGCGCTGAAAAAAGCGTCGGTTGCGGCCGATGAAGCGGTGTCTACCCCGGTGGAGGGGACCATCCTCACCGTGGTGCGAGATGTGGCCAACGCAGCTGCCGAAGCGGTCGAGGAGGGCGTCGACGGCCTCCTCCAAATGGTGGAGGGATGCCAGCAGGCGGGACGGGCGTCGCTGGATCGCACCCCGGAGCTGCTGCCCCAGTTGGCCCGGGCCAACGTGGTGGACGCCGGGGGCGCGGGTTTTCTGCTGTTCCTGGATGCGATGGCCACCGCGATGGACGGACGGCCGCTGCCCGATCCGCCGCCGGTGGACCCCACGGCGGGAGTGGGTGCGGCAGTGGCCGGGGCCGACGATCCCCACGGAGTCGATGACGACGCTGATGGCACCCGCTATGAGGTGATGTTCTTCTTGGAGGCCGACGACGACCGTATCGGCGACTTCCGCTCCGCGTGGGAGGCCCTGGGCGACTCCATCGTGGTGGTGGGCGGCGACGGCCTGTGGAACTGCCACATCCACAGCAACGACATCGGTGCCAGCATCGAGGCGGGCATCGGCGTCGGTCGTCCGTACGACATTCGGGTGACCGACTTGTTCGAACAGGTCGAACACGTGGAGTCGCTTACCGCCGCCGAGATCGGCGGGACCGTCACCACCATTGCCGGCGAGCCGGTTCACACCGCAGTGGTGGCCGTGTCGGTGGGAGCGGGGGTGCGCCGCATTTTCGAGTCGCTCGGGGTTCGAGCCGTCATCGCCGGGGGCCAGACCATGAATCCCTCCACCGAGCACTTCGTGCAGGCGGTGGAGCAGCTCGACGCCGCCGAGATTGTGCTTCTCCCCAACAACAAGAACATCGTGCCGGTGGCCGAGCGGGTGGACGACTGCACCGATGCGGTGGTGCGGGTCGTGCCCACCAAGGGGATCGCTGAGGGCTTGGCCGCCTTGATGGCCTATGACCCGTCGGCCACCGCCGACCAGAACCAGGAGGCCATGGCCGACGCCGCCTCCGAGGTGGTGACCGGGGAGGTCACCCAAGCAGTGCGTGACACCGAGAGCGAATTGGGACCCATCGCCGCGGGTCAGTGGCTGGGCCTGGATCGCGGTGGGTTGCGGGTGGTGGCCCAGGGCGCGGCACAGGCGGCCACCGGGCTGCTGGCCGAGATCATCGACGACGGCCATGAGCTTGTGACGGTGATCGCCGGGGCCGACGCCGCATCGGCCGATGTCGGAGAAGTGTCCTCCTGGCTGGCGGAGCATCATCCTGCGATCGAAGTGGAGATCCACGAGGGCAACCAGCCGCTCTATCCGTTCTATTTCGGAGTGGAGTGACCACGCCGCCCTCGGACAGCTCTGAACAGGGAGTGGCCAGTCGGTCTCCGCTCACGATGGCCGACTTCGAGGCTATGAATGTCGAGGTGCTGAGCGGGGTGGGGCGGGCCAAGGCCAAGGCACTGGCTTCAGTCGAGGTGGAGTCGGTGCTGGATCTGTTGACCTACTACCCCCGTCGATACATCGATCGGACGAACCGAGCCTCCATTTCAGATTTGGAAGACGGCGTGGAGGCCATGGTGATGGCCCAAGTCGACAGCGTGTTCTCCAAGAGGCTCCGAGGGAGCCGGACGCTGGTCAGGGTGACAGTCAGCGATGACACCGGCCGCCTGGGCCTGATCTTCTTCAATCAGCCCTGGCGGGACCGGCAGCTGTCCGAGGGCCAGGAGGTGGTGGTATTTGGAAAGCTGGACCGATATCGGGGTCAGAGCCAGATGACCAACCCCATCGTGGATCTGGTGGGCGATGAGACCGGTCGCATCGTGCCGGTGTACCCCCAGTCGGGCAAGGCCGGACTCCAAACCCGGGAAATCAGGCGGTGGGTGGACGAGGCCTTGCGGCGATCCGAGCAGCGGGGGATCAGCGATCCGGTTCCCGAGTCGCTACGGCAGCGCCACGGCTTGATCGGCCGCCATCAGGCTATAGAGGGCATCCATCGACCCGACTCCATGGACGCCCAGTACACCGCCCGCGATCGGCTGGTGTTCGACGAACTGCTTCGCCTCCAGCTCAAGCTCATCATGCGCAAGCGGGCGGTGGAGCGGGCAGCAGTCGGCATCTGCCATGACACCGGCGGCGAGCTCGTCGACCGATTCACCGCCTCGCTGGGGTTTCCCCTCACTGGTGCCCAGCGCCGGGTGATCGCCGAAGTGGTGGCCGACATGGCCCGTCCGGTGCCGATGCACCGCCTCTTGCAGGGCGATGTGGGAGCGGGCAAGACCGTGGTGGCGGTGGCCGCGATGCTCACCGCAGTTCAGGGCGAGCACCAGGGGGCGCTCATGGCCCCCACCGAGGTGCTGGCCACCCAGCACTTCTTGGGGATTCGCTCCCTGCTGAAGGACTTGGCCGTACCCGCATCTGAAACGCTGCTGGCCGAGCGGCCCCTACAGGTGGCCTTGCTCACCAACCAGACGCCGGGAGCCGAGCGGACTCATATCCAGGAGTCCCTGGCCTCAGGGACCATCGACATTGTGATCGGCACCCACGCCCTCATTCAGGAGGGGGTGGACTTCTCCTCGCTGGGAGCGGTGGTGGTGGACGAGCAGCACCGCTTCGGGGTGGAGCAGCGGGCCGCGCTGCGGGCCAAGGGGTCGCAGGCTGCATCCCCCGATGTGCTGGTCATGACGGCCACCCCCATACCCCGAACCGCGGCCATGACCGTGTACGGCGATCTGGACGTGTCCACGCTCGATGAGATGCCCCCGGGACGAACGCCGATCGCCACCCGTTGGGCTCGATCTGCCGACGAGGAATCCGAGGTGTGGGAGCAGGTCAGAGCCGAAGTGGGCAAAGGCCGCCAGGCGTATGTGGTGTGCCCGCTGATCGACGAGTCAGACAGCATCGAGGCCCGCTCGGTCACCGAGACCTACGAGCGCCTGCAAGGAGACGAGCTGGCCGGGCTGAAAGTCGGCTTGCTCCACGGCCGGCTCACCCCAGCCGAAAAGGAGTCGGTGATGGACCTGTTTCGAAGCGGGACCATTGATGTGCTGGTGGCCACGACCGTGATCGAAGTAGGGGTGGATGTGCCCAACGCCACCATCATGGTGATCGTGGACGCCGATCGGTTCGGGATAGCGCAGCTTCACCAGCTCAGAGGCCGAGTGGGCCGGGGCGAGCAGGAGTCTTCCTGCTGCCTGCTGGCCGCCGATGCGGTGGGAGTGGCCGCGGAGCGGCTCCGGGCCTTGGTGGACACCACCGATGGGTTCGAATTGGCGGAGGCCGACTTGGAATTGCGGGGCGAGGGCACCATCTTGGGGGAGCGCCAAAAGGGCCGGAACGATTTGCAGCTGGCCTCCCTGCGCCGGGACAAGGACTGGGTGGTGTGGGCCCGCCAAGCCGCCGGGGAGATGCTGGACGATGATCCAGACCTTCAACAAAAAGCAGAGCTGCGGGCCGAAGTAGAACTGCTATTGGTAGACGACGACGCCGACTACCTGCTGAAGAGCTGAGGTTTGAGGAGGAACCGTGTTGGAGATCGTGCGAATGGGTATGGAGCGACGGGACCGAATCGCGGAAATCTGGGCCGACGCCTTTGAGCAAGATCCGCTGATGAAGTGGGTGTTTCCCGACGATGCCGCCCGGCTGGAGTGCTTGACCCGCTGGTGGGGCTTCTGTCTCGATCATCTGCCCCCCGGCTCTGAGATGCACGGAACCCGGGCCGACGGTTGCGTGGCCTACTGGCAGCCCCCTAAGAGCCAGAACGGCCAGCCAACGGGAAACGACGAGGCTGATCGAGGCGAGTCTGAGGGCCAAAAGGCCTTCGTCTCCATGATGACCGAGCTGGTGGGGGATCTGGCCCCGTCTCGAATGGAGGCCTTGGGCAAGATGCAACAGGCCCGGTTGGACGAACCCCATTGGTACTTGGCGGTATTGGGCACGTCATCGCAACAGCAGAGCAAGGGTTTGGGAAGCAGGGTGCTGGCCCCGATGCTTGATCGCTGCGACCGGATCGGTGCCTTGGCCTATCTGGAGTCGAGCAACCCGGCCAACGTGGGCTTCTATCGACGCCACGGTTTCGAGCCATACGGCGAGTTCACGCTGGGTGACGGGGTGCTGATCACCCCGATGTCTCGAGAACCCCGCCCCCCCGAATAGCGATGACGCTTCGGATCATCGCGGGGGAGGCCCGGGGGCGGCGGTTGAGCACCCCCGAGGGTATCGAGGTGCGGCCCACCACCAGCAGGGTTCGGGAGGCGGTCTTCAACTCGCTACACAGCCAGGGCTGTCTGGAAGGCGCCGACGTGCTGGACCTGTTTGCCGGCTCCGGGGCGCTGGGACTGGAGGCCGTGTCCCGAGGAGCAGCCTCGGCCACGTTCGTGGAGTCGGCTCCGGCTGCGTTGGCCGCGCTGAAGGCCAACATCGACGTCACCGGGTTCAACGACCGTTGCCGGATGGTGCCCGGCGATGTCATGAAGGAGCTGCCCCAGTTGGGCGGTGGCTTCGATGTGGCTTTGTGCGATCCTCCCTATGGGTTCGATGCTTGGTCTGAACTGCTGTCTCAACTCCCCTCGGACACGGTGGTGGCCGAGTCCGATCAGGCAGTGGAGCTCGGACCCGACTGGGATGTCGTAAAACAGCGACGCTACGCGGGTACCGTTGTGGTGATTGCCACCCGGCGATAGCAACCGAAGACCCCAGGAGACCACTTCGTGACGCGCGTCCTGTTCCCCGGATCGTTTGATCCCATACACAACGGGCATATGGAGATCGTGGAGACCGCGGCGCGCCTGTTCGAAGAGGTGATCGTGGCTGCGGTGTACAACCCCCAGAAAACCCCCTTGTTCGAGCTGGACGAGCGTCAGGCCATGCTGGAAGAGTGCTTCGCCCACCTCCCCAATGTGCGGACGACAATGTTTGCCAGCCTGGTGGTGGACTTGGCCACGAGGGAGGGCGTGGACTTCATCGTCAAGGGGCTCAGAGCGGTATCCGATTTCGAGAACGAGCTCCAGATGGCCCAGATGAACCAGGCCGTCTCCGGAGTCCACACGCTGTTCATCCCCTCAGCCAGCAAGCACTCGTTTCTGGCGTCCAAGCTGATTCGCGAGCTCGCCCGCTTCGGCCAGCAGATTGACTCCATGGTCCCCCCGCCGGTGGCCAAACGACTGATCGAGAGGTACCCAGATGACTGACATCGACCCCAGCACTACGGCAACGCAACCAGCAGCCGCCGGGACGTTTGTGGATCCCGAGTTCGATCTGCTGCTGCGGAGGGCTATCGAGTTGATCGACGCCGCCCGACCGATGCCGCTGTCGGCATCCTCCATGATCAACAAGGAAGAAGTCCTAGAGCTGCTTCAGAATTGCCTGAACCGCCTTCCCGAGGAGATGCGGGCGGCCCGCTGGCTCCTGAAAGAACGTGAGGATTTCTTGAAGAGGGTCCATCGAGAGGGAGACGAAATCTTGGTGGCCGCCCGATCCCAGGCAGAGGCCATGGTGCAGCGTACCGAGGTGGTCAAGGCGGCCGAGCAGCGGGCCCGGCGAATGGTGGAAGAGGCCGAAGCCACCGCTCGGCGACTGCGCCTGGAAACCGAGGACTATTGCGACACCAAACTGGGCAGCTTCGAAAACGCCCTGGAGCGAATTCTAAACACCGTCAAGGAAGCCCGGACCCGACTCCAGGGAGACCCGCTGGCCGATTTGGTTCGAGCCTATGGCCCCGAGCCGGAACCGGAGCCTGACGACGGTTTCTTTGATCAGGACACCTTGGGCTGATCTTCGGAAGGAGAGGCCATGGCGAGCCAGCTGCCATGACGAGCCAGCTGAGAGTACCGGTTGCGGAACTGCTGCGCCGTCCCGGTTCGCACCGCGAGCTCTCGATCCACGTAGACGTCGACGGCTGGGCAACCTCGGATGCCGCGGTTCGCGGTCCGGTTGACATCCAACTCCAACTGGAGTCGGTCGTCAGCGGACTGGAGGTGACCGGCTCACTGGAAGCGGGATGGCAAGGGTCGTGCCGGCGGTGTTTGGAGCCCATTGAGCAGACGGTGCAGCAGGAATTGCGGGAAATGTTCAGCACCGCCCCGGCTGATGAGGAGACTTATCCGATTCAAGACGGCGAAGTAGACCTGACCCCCATGGTTCGCGACTGCCTTGTTCTCGCGCTGCCCATCGCTCCGCTCTGCTCCGAGGATTGTGTCGGGCCGGCTCCCGATGACTACCCCATGAACCAACCTGAGCCCTCACCCGAAGACCGTCCCAAAGACCCTCGCTGGGCTGCGTTAGACGCGCTGCGCACCGGCAAGTAGATTTGTCCGTTGCGTTCGCGCCGATTCCGATCAGGGCGCGGCATTTCCCTTCCCCATGTAGGACCGTTCGATGGCTGTACCCAAGAAGAAGACATCCAAAGCCAAGGGCCGCAGCCGCCGGGCCGCGGCCTGGCGAGTGTCCGCGCCAGCTCAGAGCACATGCCCCCGCTGCGGAGCGGTCAAACGGCCGCACCGAGTGTGCAAGGTGTGCGGCTGGTACGCCGGGCGTGAAGCGGTTGAAGTGGCCTGAGCCACTCTCCGCAGTCACATAAGGGGCGTCAATTGACTTCGCTTCCCGTTGCCGTGGACGCAATGGGGGGCGACGATGCCCCTCAGTCGGTGTTGGCTGGTGTCCAAATCGCCGCTGAGCGGGGCATTCCCATACTGCTGGTGGGGCAACCCGAGCAGCTTTTGGAGTCTGGAAACTTCGAGGTAATTCCCGCATCCCAGGTGATCGACATGGGGGCCGAGGGGGCCTCCAGCGTCCGCAAGATGAAGGACGCTTCGGTCGTTCGGGCCGCAGAGGCGGTGCGCGACGGGCGGGCCACGGCCATGGTCAGCGCCGGAAACACCGGAGCGGCAATGGCCGCATCTCTGCTGAGAATGGGCCGGATCCGGGGGGTGTCCCGGCCGGCTATTGCCACTCCGATTCTCGTTCCGGGACGGGCCTGGCCCAATGTGCTGCTGGACTCAGGGGCCAACACCGAGTGCACCGCCGGGTGGTTGGTGCAGTTTGCCCAGATGGGGGCGGTTTACTGCCGCGACCGGTGGGGGGTCGAAGTGCCCAGGATCGGTCTCTTGTCCAATGGCGAGGAGGCCGGCAAGGGATCGCCCTTGGTTAAGGAGGCCTTCGAGCTGTTGGAGGACCGGGACTGGCAGGATCGGACAGGAGCGGTGTTCGCCGGCAATGTCGAGGGGCGAGACCTGCTGGAAGATCTCGTGGACGTGATTGTGACCGACGGCTTTACCGGGAATGTGGCCCTCAAGACCGCCGAGGGGGTGGCCAAGCAGCTGATCGGGGCACTGCTGGGCGCCTTCGACTCCTCTGATGAGGCCCGTCAGGGGGCCGAGCTGCTGGCCCCGGCGCTTGCACCGCTTTATGAGGAGTTCAGCCCCGACTCGGTGGGCGGCGCCATCCTGCTCGGTGTGAGCGGCGTCAGCATCATCAGCCACGGGGCCTCGTCACCCACCGCGCTGGCCAACGCCATACAGGTGGCCCATGAACTGGCCGAGCGCGACACCGTGGGGTCATTGCGCCGAGTTCTGTCCTCCGAATAGGGATTCCATCTGCTTTCGGTGGGTGGGAACAGCGACTGGCTGGCGTATACTTTCGGCGCGCCGTGTTGCTGAACCGCCCGGAGATGACGTGCCATCCGAAACCCATGTCGAACAGAGTCCGCTGGATCGCGACGGGGTCTTGAGCCTCGTCACCGAATGTTTGGCCGACATCCTGGAGATCTCTCCCGACCGGATCAGCGAGGGCCAGGCCTTTGCCGACGATCTTGATGCCGATTCACTCGCCCTCATCGAGTTGGTCGAAACTCTGGAAGAGGAGTTGAGCGAGAGGACCGTGGGATTCAGCATCGACGACGAAGACCTGGAGGATCTCAAGACGGTGCGAGACGCCGTCGACTATGTCCACGGCCGTTTGAGCCGAAGCTCCTGAATTCTGACCCTGATCTCGCCGCTCTAGCCGAACGCCTCGGCTATCGCTTCAACCAGCCCAGCTTGCTGGAAGAGGCGCTGACCCATAGATCTTGGTGCGCCGACCACGCCGGGGCTTCCTCCAACGAGCGACTGGAGTTCCTAGGCGATGCCGTGTTGGCCCTGGTGGTGACCGACCACATCTACACCGCCTACCCCGCCATGGCCGAGGGACAATTGGCTCCCCTGCGAGCTGAGGTGGTCCGAGCTGAGACGCTGGCCGATCTGGCTGTTGAGCTTCAGCTGGGCAAGTCCCTTCGCCTCGGCCGGGGGGAAGAGGCGTCTGGGGGAAGGGAAAAGCAGTCGATCCTCTCCGATGCCATGGAGGCGGTGATCGGGGCGGTCTATCTGGATGCTCCTTGGGAAGTCTTGATCGACCTGCTTAGAGGGTGGTTGGCCGATCGGATTGCCGCGGCCGCTGAGGGCCCGGGCATCCGAGACTTCAAGACCAGATTGCAGGAATACTGCGCCCGGAGCGGCTTCGATGCGCCGGAGTATCGCCTGTCGGAAAAGGGTCCCGACCACGCCAAGCAGTTCCTTGCCGTTGTGCACATGAACGGCGTGGAGTGGGGTCGTGGTGAGGGCCGGTCCAAAAAGCAGGCCGAACAGGCCGCGGCGGCCTCAACCTGGAAAACGCTGGACTCTGGGGCTGTCGCCGCGGCGACCGGAGCAACCTCGTGATCTCATCAGTACGAGTAGGAGTGATCCGATGATCGCATTGCCGGAAATCGAGACCATCCGACGAGATCTGGACAGGGAGCTGTCCGGTCTTCGCATCAAGTCGGTGGAGGTCGTGGAATCGGGGTATGCCAAGCGGTCGGGAGGCCCGAAGAAGTTCGTCAGCCGGTTGGAGAAGATGAAGATCACTGGCGTGCGCCGTCGAGGGCTGTTCTTGATCATGAGCCTCGACAGCGAAGATGTGGTGGTGGCCCATTTGGGCACCGGCGGCCAACTGCGACGCCATGCCAACCGGGACGAAGTCGACCCCAAGACCGCCCTGTCGATCACATTCACGAAGAGCGGGCAGCTCCGGCTGGTGGATGAGCCGGGAGATGCCGAACTCTTTTTGGCCAACGCCGACAAACTGGTCGAGGAAGTCCCCGAGTTGGACGGGCTGGGTATCGATCCCCTCGATCAGCCAGTGCCTTGGCGTATGTTCGGCCAGATCCTCTTGGCCCAGGAAGCCAAGTTGAAGGCCGTGCTGACCGATGATCGCGTTGTGGTCGGTTTGGGCGAGATGTACTCCGACGAGATTCTGTTCGCGGCCGGATTGCGATTCGACCGCCTGCCCAACTCGTTGGGGCCCCAAGAGGTGCGGCGGCTTCACCGGGCGATGGTGGAAACCCTGCACGATGCGGCCAAGCACCGGGGGGCATCGTTGGAGGATGGCCACTACTTGGATGTTCACGGCCAGCCGGGCGGCTACGAGGAATACCTCAACGTGTTCAAGCAGGCGGGCCAGAAGGGCCGGCCCTGTCCCCGCTGCCACCGCACCATCCAGAAATATCGCTTCCGTCGTCGGTGGACGTACTACTGCGAGCAGTGCCAGATCTGACTCGACCCATCCATTCAGCCATCTCAGACCACTAGTTCCACTAATCGCGGCCCCCCGCTGGGTAGGGTCGCATAGGTGTTCTTGAAGGCGTTGACGCTTAAGGGGTTCAAATCCTTCGCCGATTCCACCACGCTGGTTTTCGAACCCGGTGTGACGGTGATCGTGGGTCCGAACGGCAGCGGCAAATCCAATGTGGTCGACGCAGTGGCCTGGGCTCTGGGCGCTCAAGCTCCGACATCGGTGCGCTCGGCCAAGATGGACGACGTCATCTTCGCCGGGACCGCCTCTCGAGCGGGCTTGGGTCGAGCAGAGGTGTCGCTGAGCATCGACAACACCTCCCGTCTCCTGCCCATCGAATTCGAGGAGGTGACCATTACCCGCACGCTGTTTCGCAGCGGAGACAGCACTTACGCCATCAACGGCGTGCCCTGCCGACTGCTTGACATCCAAGAGCTGCTGAGCGACTCCGGCGTAGGTCGCCAACAGCATGTGATCGTCTCCCAGCGCCAGATTGAGGGCGTCCTGAGCGCCCGGCCCGAAGACCGGCGGGCGGTTATCGAAGAGGCCGCCGGAGTCTTGAAGTATCGCCGCCGCAAGGAGAAGTCAGAGCGGAGGCTGGCCGCATCCGAGGCCAACCTCACTCGTTTGTCCGACGTGGTTCGGGAGATCCGGCGCCAGCTCCGGCCGCTGGAGCGACAAGCCGAGGCCGCTCGGCGCCATGGCGACCTGCTGGCGGAACTGAGCGGTCTTCGCCGCTATCTCGCTGGTCAGGAGATCGATCAGCTGCGCCGGCGGGTTCGCCAGCTGACGCAGGACCAGGCCGCGGACCGCCGCGAGATGCAGCAGATCGCCGTGCAGGCTGAAGCCTGGGATCGAGATCTGGCCGCAGCCGAGGCCCAGCTCTCGGCTGCCGATGGACAGGACATCAGCGATGCGCTGATGCGCTTCGAGGGGATCACCGAGCGTTTGCGGGGATTGGAGGCCCTGTTGTCGGAGCGCCGTCTCCGCTTGCAGCGCGATCGCAACGCCGGAATGGACGAGGATGTGGTGGCCACGCTGGAGGCCGAATCGAATCGCCTCGAAAGAGAACTGCTAGAGGTAGAGGATTCGGCGGCAGCTTTGGAGCCTGCGGCAGTGGCCGTGGCCGGTGCTGAAGAGGAACTGGAGCAGCTCCGCCTGTCGTTCGACGAGCAATGGGGTGATCAAGACGTTCCGGATCCGGAATCGGATGCTCCCCGGATCAAGGGCGAGATAAGGATCTTGGAGGCGTCGATCCACCGGGATCAGGACGAGTCGGATCGCCTGGGCCAGAATCTGAAGGCCTTGGAGGAGCGTCGGCAAGAACTAGTCGAAGAGTTGGACCGATGCTGGGCTGAGGCCAAGGACGCCGAGATCGCTCGACAGACGGGGGAGCAGGAGCGTGAGCGGGCAGAGCGGGCCGCCAGGGAGGCCCGCTCGGCACGCGACCAGCAGAAATCTGTTCTCGGGGAGGCGGTTGGAGAACTTCAAGCCTGGGAAGCCCGTCGAGAGGCCCTATCCCTGGCCCTGGATGAAGCGCGCGATCAATCCGGAGCCCAGCGTCTGGTTGGCATCGAGGGCGTGCTGGGCACCCTGGTGGAAGTGGTCGAAGTCGACCGGGGATGGGAGGCCGCATTTGAAGCCGCGGCAGGTGAGGCAATTGCCGCGGTTATTGCCACCGACACTGAAGTCGCAATGAGGGCAATCGCCACCCTGGAGGCCGACAGCGTGAGTGGTGCGGTCTTGGCCCTAGGCGGATCAGTCCCGCAGGCAGGGACTCCAGTCGTAGGCGATCCCTTGCGCCCCCATGTGCGTTCGTCTGTGTCCGGGGTGGACCAGTTGCTGGACGCATTGATCGGATCAGTCGGGGTGGTCGAAAGCAGCGACCAGGCGGCCGAGGCGGCGATCGCCGATCCCGCCGCGGTGGTTGTCACCCGCCGGGGCGACCGCTTCTCCTCCTCCGGATGGCGAGTAGGTGTTCGTCGTTCTGGGGCTACCAGAGGATTGCTCGAAGAGGCCATTGAGGCTTCGGCAGGGGCACAGGATGCGGTCAACGCCGCTGAACAGCAGTTGGCTGTGGCCGATAAACGGTTGGAGGAGGCAGGGCAAGAAGAAGCCCGGACCCGGGAGGAGGCGCGCGACCATCTCGAAGCCCGAGATGCGGTTTGGGCTCGAGCGAATGCGGTAGAGCGAGAGCTTCGCGACGCGGAAGTGGGGATTGGGGCTCTCGGCCCCCGGCGCTCGGAGTTTGATGCCAGGATTGACGAGGATCGCCGTCGGCTGGGCGATCTACACCAAGAGTTGCCCCAATATCAGGCCAAAGAGGTCGAGCGGAAAGCGCGTGTCGAGAGCTTGAACCGAGACCGCGATGAGCTGGCCCAAAAATCCCACGCGGTTGGCAGCCTCCGCGCCGACTATCAGGTGAGGGCGGCTGGGATAGACGAGCGACGCCGGCTGCTGTCTGCGCGGCGTGACGAAGTCGAGCGACGGTTGAGCCAGATGGCTCAAGCCCGGTCCGAGGCCGCCTCCCGTCGAGAGGCGGTCGACCAGCGACTCGCCATCGTCGACCAATTGATGGGCTTGGTACTCGAGCGTTCTCAGGAGGCGGGCCGTCAGCTTGAGGAGCTGCGCCAACGGCGGGCCGAGGAGTCAGAGGCGGCTCGGATGGCTGCCCAGCGGCTTGAGGGCTTGCGCAGCCAGAGGGCACAGGCCGAAGCGCGGTTGGGCCAGTTCAGGGAAAGAGACCGCAGCGCGGAGATCGAGTTGGCCGAAGCAGGAATCAGGCTGGAAGCAGCCACAGATCGGTGTCGCCGCGAGCTGGACTGCGAGCCTGCTGAGGCAGTGGCCACCGAATGCCCTCCTTTGGAAACGGGTGTCGCCCCCGCCGACCGGGTCAGGGCTTTGGAGCAAGAACTGCGAATTATGGGTCCGGTCAACCCGCTGGCGTTGGAGGAGTATGAGGCGCTCTCGGAGCGATATGAGTTCACCCAGGCCCAGATCGACGACATCCGTCAGAGCCGCCGGGAACTCCGCAAGGTGATCCGCAAGATCGACGAGGAGATCGTCAGTGTGTTCTCGTCGGCCTATGCCGACGTGGCCCGCAATTTCGCCGATCTGTTCCAGACGCTCTTTCCCGGCGGCGAGGGCAAGTTGCGGCTCACCCAGCCCGACGCGCTGCTGGACACCGGGGTGGAGATTGAAGCCCGCCCATCAGGCAAGAACATCAGGCGTTTGAGCCTGCTCTCGGGCGGTGAGCGCTCGCTTACCGCGCTGGCCTTCTTGTTTGCCGTGTTCCGCAGTCGTCCTTCGCCGTTCTATGTCATGGACGAGGTGGAAGCAGCCCTTGACGATGTAAACCTGCACCGCTTCCTCCAGCTGGTTGACGAATTCCGGGCGGACGCCCAGCTACTCATCGTGAGCCACCAGAAGCACACCATGGAGGCGGCCGACTGCCTCTACGGAGTGTCAATGAAACCGGGAGGAAGCTCGAAAGTGCTTTCTGAAAGAGTGGTGGTAGCCTCAGAACCGAAGGTTTTGGTCGAGCAAGGCTGAGGATGAGCAACGGGCCCGAAGATCCCCGGTCGGAGTGGGATCCCCTGGGGTGGGAACTGGAAGACTCAAGCGAGCAACCCAGGTATGTGCCTGCGCCGCGCGAGGTAGAAGTGGTGGAGTGGGTGCCCCAAACCAGTCCACCGCCTCAACCCCGCAATCCCGCAGTGATCATGCTGGTGGCGTCGGTGCTGTTGGCTGTCCTGGGCCTGGTCGGCATAGGTATCGGTGTGGGCAGCATCTTCTTCAACCGGGACGCTCCGCCTCCCGAGATTGTGGTGGTGTCGGGACCGCAGGTGGTGAGCGCCCCAGCCGAAGCCCCCGCCTTGCAAACTCCGCTGGTGGTGGCGCCCTCCGACCAGACACCGTCAGGCGAATCCCCTGGAGCCGACCAACTACCTAGCCCACTGGTGCCTGATGACCCGGTGGTGGCGGTAGCCCGAGCGGTCATTCCCTCGGTGGTGCTCATTCAGGTGGACGGACCCGATTTCGAAGATCCCGAGATTGCTCCCGAATTTCCCCCTGAGGACTGGGAGCCTGGGGACGAACTTCCTGAAGAATTCGAATTTCCCGATCCGGAGCAAAGGGGTGGACAGGGTTCTGGGATCATCTACGACTCGTCCGGTCATATTCTGACCAATGCCCACGTTCTGGGCGATGCTGAGACGGTGAGGGTGCAGTTTGCCGACGGCACCCGAGCTGAGGGCGTCGTCGTAGGAACCGCTCCGGCGATCGACGTCGGCCTGATACGGGTTGACACGGACATGGCACTGACGCCGGCAGTCTTTGCCGATCGCTCCACCGTCGAAGTCGGACAATTGGCGGTGGCGGTGGGCAGCCCGTTCGGGTTGCAGCAGTCGGTGACCTCGGGGATTGTCAGCGCGGTGGGCCGAGCCATCAGAGAGGGGACCGGTGGCAGTGCCTTCGTCGAGATGATCCAGACCGATGCCCCGATCAACCCCGGAAATTCCGGCGGCGCCCTGGCTAATCGCTTCGGCCAGGTAATCGGAATGAACACCCTCATTCAGACCGATGGTTCAATTGGCAACATCGGATTGGGGTTCGCCATCCCCTCCGACATCGCCCTAAATATCGTCCAGCGCATCCTGAACGGTGAGAGCACCGAACTGGGATATCTGGGCGTCTACGGGACTGATCCCGAGATAGGACACCCTGGAGCCCTTGTGGTGGAAGTGGAGCCGGATACTCCCGCCGAGCGAGCCGGGCTGATGGAGGGGGATTTGATCATCCTGATCGACAATGAGGTGGTTTCGACGTTCACTGAGCTTGCCGCCAAAGTTCAATTCCGCGTTCCGGGAACGGAAGTGGAATTGGAGGTGGTCCGCGACGACGAGAACATCACGCTCACCGTGGTCATCGGCTCTCGGCCATCTGTCGAAGAGCCCGAAGACGAAGAATAGGGTCTTGTGGTGCCTCGCCGACGTTGGCCCACCGCTCGGGGGACGTTCTCGGGCTTCTTGGCCTCGGTGGATTCTCGGGGAGTGGACGACGCCACCTGGGAGGAGCTGGAGGACGCGCTGATCCTGGCCGACGCCGGTGTGGGCACCACCACCGCGTTGCTGGATCGGCTCAAAGAGCAGGCCAAAGCGAAGAAGGTCAACGATCCCGAGCAGTTGGTGGCCCTGCTGAAATCCCAGATGGCCGAAGATCTGGGGGGCCGAGACCTTGAACTGGGGACCGAGGGCAACCCTGCGGTGTGGCTGTTCGTGGGTGTGAATGGGGTGGGCAAAACCACCACCATCGGAAAGCTGGCCGACCGAGAGGTTCGAAGCGGACGCAAGGTGGTGCTGGCCGCGGGGGATACGTTTCGAGCGGCGGCCGCTGAGCAGCTTGGTCAGTGGGCGGATCGATCAGGGGCCGAGCTGGTGCGGGGCGCAGAAGGCGCTGATCCGAGCTCGGTCATATACGACGCCGTCGAGCACGCGGCCGCCTCAGGGGTTCCGCTGGTCATGGCCGATACCGCTGGCCGTCTGCACACCCGAGCCAACTTGATGGAAGAGCTGGCCAAGATCCACCGAGTGGCCGGCAAGGGGCCGGGAACGGTCACCGAGGTGCTGTTGGTGATCGACGCCAGCACCGGCCAAAACGGGCTGGCCCAAGCCCGACAGTTCACCGAGTCGGCCGAGCTGACCGGGGTGGTCCTCACCAAGCTCGACGGGTCGGCCAAGGGCGGCATCGTCATGGCCGTGCAAGATGAATTGGACATTCCGGTGAAGTTGGTGGGTCTGGGGGAGGGCATAGCCGACTTGGTGGAATTCGATGCCGACGATTACGTCGAGGCCCTGTTCTCCTAACCCTTCCCTTGGTGTCGGATATCCAATCTGTTTCGCAAGGGCGTAGTCTGGGCCGCCCATGTTCGACACGCTGAGCAACCGGTTCGAAGGCATTTTCAAGCGCATGCGGGGTCTGGGGATCCTGCGGGAGAGCGATGTCGACGAGGTGCTGCGGGAGATCCGCCTTGCCCTTTTGGAGGCCGACGTCAACCTCCATGTGGTCCGGGGCTTTCAAGACAGGGTTCGCCAGCGATGTGTGGGAGCTGAGGTTCACAAGGCACTGAACCCGGTACAGCAGGTGATCAAGTTCGTCCATGAGGAGCTGATTGCCACCCTGGGCGGCGAAACCCTGGAAATCTCCCATCCGGCCAAAGCCCCTACGGTGGTGCTGTTGGCCGGGCTTCAAGGCTCGGGCAAGACCACCAACGCGGCCAAGCTTGCCTCCTGGTTCAAGCAGCAGGGTCGCAACCCGATGCTGGTGGGCGCCGATTTGCAGCGTCCGGCTGCGGTAGAGCAGCTCCGCACTCTGGGGGCCTCCATTGAGGTACCGGTGTTCAGCGAGCCCTCCGACCCCGTAGCAGTAGCCCGACAAGGGGTTGCCGAGGCGGTGGCAGCCAACCGCGACGTGGTGATCTGCGACACCGCCGGTCGGCTGGCCATCGACCAGGAGATGATGGACCAGGTCGGACGGATATCCGACGCCATCGAGCCCCACTACACCTTCTTGGTGGTCGACGCCATGACCGGTCAGGACGCGGTCACCACGGCGGAGTCGTTCCATGAAATTCTGGAGCTCGACGGGGTGATCCTCACCAAAGTGGACGGCGATGCCCGCGGCGGCGCCGCGCTGTCGGTCAAGGAGGTGGTGGGACGGCCCATCGCCTTCTCCTCCACCGGTGAGAAGATCGACGAGTTCGAGCTGTTCCACCCCGACCGGGTTGCCAGCCGGATACTCGGCATGGGCGATGTCTTGACCCTGGTGGAGAAGGCCGAGCAGGTTTACGAGGAGGCCGAGGCCGAGGCGACCGCGGCCAAGCTGCTGGAAGGGGAGTTCACGCTGGAGGACTTCTTGGAGCAGATGCGCCAGCTCAAGAAGATGGGCTCGCTCCAGAATCTGGTGGGAATGCTCCCCGGCGTATCCCCCGAATTGCGCAATGCCGAGATCGAGGATGATCAGATCGCCCAGGTCGAGGCCATCATCTGCTCTATGACCCCGCAGGAGCGGGCCACACCCCGGATCGTCGACGGCTCTCGCCGACAAAGAATTGCCGCTGGCTCCGGTACTCGGCCCTCAGAGGTCTCCCAGCTCCTGCGTCAGTTCAGCGAGGTGCAGCGGATGATGAAACGAATGGGGGGCAAAGGGCCGGGTTCGGGTCGCAAGAAGCCCAAGAAAGGCCGAAAGGGCAGTCGGGTGACCCCGCCAGGCGGCCAGCAGAGGAAGCCGGGAAAGCCCAAGTTGACCCTGCCGGGCTTGGAGGACGGGGAATTCGATCTCTCATCCCTGAGGTAGCCCACAGGGATTTTGGGCGGGTAGAGTTTGCCCATTCCGGCGGTCGGCGCCGGTTCGTGCCTGCACCGGCACTGACGACAGGCCAATTGGGCTCAGGACGTCCAATGGACCCAAGTAGACAGAAGGGCTGACCGGCTAGTGGCAGTAAAACTCCGGCTGATGCGGATGGGCAAGAAAAAGCAGCCCACGTACCGCGTGGTGGCCGCTGATTCCCGCAAGGCCCGAAATGGGCGCTTCATCGAGATTGTGGGCACCTACAACCCCCGCCAGGAGCCGTCACTGATCGAGATCGACAACGAACGGGCCCTGCACTGGCTTCGCCATGGCGCCCAACCCAGCGAGCGGGTGCAGAAGCTGCTGGTCATCTCGGGTGCGTGGGAAGAGTTCACCGGAGAAGCCGCCCCCGCGATCAATGCACCGGCGAAGGTGACCAAGGCCGCATCAGCGGAGGCGGTGGATGCCCCAGCAGAAGATGCCTCGGCCGAAGATGTGTCGGCCGAAGATGCCTCGGCGGAGGCGCCCGATGCAGGGTCCGAGCCTGGTGAAGATTCCGAAGCCGCATCGGCAGAGGAAGAGGCAGACTCAAACGCTGAAACAGCTGAGGCTGAGGAGGCGGCAGAGGAAGACGCTGAGAAGGCCGAGGGCGGGGAATCGTGAGCGACACCGACTTTGACGCCGAAGGCGACGACGCTGAGCACGACGACCCTGAAATCGACGACGCTGTGAACGACGACCCTGAGAACGAGGACCCTGTGAACGACGATGTCGGGAACGACGACTTCGAGGATGACGACTACCGCGATGACTTCGAGGAAGACGATTTCGACGAGGATGACGACATCAACACCATCGAAGTCCCGACCGCACGAAATGTCTTGGAATTCCTCGTCAAGTCGGTGGTGGAGAACCCCGACGACGTGGAAGTGGAAATAGTCGAGCGTCAGGGTTCGGTCACGCTGGAGGTCACGGTGGCCGAAGGGGACATGGGCCGGGTTATCGGCCGCCGGGGCCGGGTTGCCAACTCCATTCGCACGCTGGTGCGGGCTGCGGCCAGCAAAGACGGCAGTTCCATCGACGTTGAATTCGTTGACTGACCGCCGGGCGTGACCCCTCGGCTAGTGGTGTGTCTCAACTTGAGGTAGGCCGCATCGACCGGGCCCACGGGGTCCGGGGGGAGACGGTGGTCACGCTCTGGACCAACCGCACCGAACGCCTTGAAGCCGGATCGGTGCTGACGGCTGATTTCGGCCCGCTCACGGTGGTGGAGGCCCGAGCCTTCCAGCAACGATGGATAGTGCAATTTGCCGAGGTTTTGGACCGGGACGCTGCCGACGGCCTGCGAGGCCAGGTGCTTCGCGCCTCCCCAATTTTCGATCCCGACGAGCTTTGGGTTCACGAGTTGATCGGCAAGATGATCTGTGAGACCGACGGCACAGAGCGGGGGAGGGTAGAGGCAGTTCAGCAGAACCCGGCCAGCGATCTGCTGGTTTCGGAGTCCGGCGCTTTGATTCCTCTCACCTTTCTCGTCGAGCAGTCCGGGGATCGGCTGATCGTGGATGTGCCGAGCGGCCTGTTCGACGAGACTTGAGGGTTCAACGAGCCATGAGAGTCGACGTATTCACCATCTTCCCCTCGATGTTCGATGAGTTCTTGGACTTCGGGGTGATTGGCAGGGGGGTGAAGCAGGGCCGCTTTGTTGTTCGGGTTCACGATCTGCGGGCCGGAGCGGGCGATCCCCATCGCTCGGTGGACGATGCCCCTTTCGGGGGCGGTGCGGGAATGGTGATGATGCCGGAGCCCCTGTTCAATTCGGTAGAGCAGGCCGATCCCCCCCGTCCCCTGTTTCTCCTCGGTCCCGCTGGCCGCCGATTCGATCAGGCCATTGCCCTCGAGCTGGCCTCCGGTGAGGGCTTCTCGCTGCTGTGCGGTCGCTATGAAGGGGTAGACCAGCGAGTTCGGGATCATCTTGTGGACGATGAGCTGTCACTGGGCGACTTCGTGTTGGCCGGAGGGGAAGTCGGGGCCATGGCGGTAATCGAGGCTGTCGGACGGCTTGTCCCCGGCGTTTTGGGCAACGAGCTCTCGGCCGCCGAGGACTCCTTTAGCGACGGGTTGTTGGAGTATCCCCACTACACCCGGCCTGCGGAATTTAGGGACTGGCCGGTGCCCGACGTGCTGTTGTCGGGAGACCACGGCCGGGTAGAGCGCTGGCGGAAGGCCCAGTCACTTGCCCGGACGGTGGCCTTGCGGCCCGACCTCGTCGACGCCCGGGGCGGCCTGAGCGACGAGGAGCGATCGCTCTTAGATGAGTTCGGCCTTTCATAAACGGGCCGGATATAATTTCTCGTCGCGCCCCGATGCCAGAGTTGGGCGCTGAAGTACTCACAAGAGGCGTGCCATGAATCCCACCGACATCGTTGATCGCGATACCAGACGCTCAGACATTCCCGAGTTCAGCCCCGGCGACGCGGTAAAGGTCCACGTCCGCGTGGTGGAGGGCAGCCGCGAGCGGGTCCAGATCTTCGAGGGAGTGGTCATCCGCCGACAGGGCAGCGGAATACGCGAGACATTCACCGTCCGAAAGGTCAGCTTTGGCGTGGGAGTGGAGCGCACTTTTCCGGTTCACTCGCCCATCATTGCCAAAGTCGAGGTAGGAGCCCGCGGCGATGTGCGCCGAGCCAAGCTCTACTACCTGCGAGACCGAATTGGTCGGGCCGCCCGGGTCAAGGAGAAGCGCTTCTAGCCAAGCCCTTGGCCAAATTGTCACCCACCGTGCTTACGGTGCAGGCATGGCATACAGACAGGCGCTGGGCCGTTGGGGCGAAGACCGAGTAGTGCGGTGGTATCGCCGCCAGGGGTTTCAGGTTCTCGACCGCAACTGGCGGTGCAGCAGGGGCGAATTGGATGTGATCGTGCAACGGGGGTCGATCGTTGCCGTGTGCGAGGTGAAGACCCGGACATCGCTGGCATTCGGCGCTCCCGCCGAGGCCGTCGGATGGCAGAAGCAGCGTCGGATACGCCGATTGGCCGCCCAGTGGTTGGCCGAGCAGGAGCGGTCAGGTCCGGTGCAGCTTCGATTCGACGTTGCCGAGGTGATGGGACGCGAGCTGCGGGTGATCGAAGCGGCGTTTTAGTGGTGTGTCTTGGGTTTAGCGCCGTGGATTGCGACGGCAGCGGGGTTCCTCGCAAGGCGCACCGACGCAGCCATACCCGGAGCGTACGGCAAGGAGGAGCAACGCCGCGAGGGGCGTTGATGCCTAGCAGGACACGCGCGAATAAACCCAAGACACACCGCTAGCCCAGCACGGCCCACAGAATCAGCCCGACGCAAACCAGCACACCCGCGGCCACATACCAGTAGTCGAATCGAGTCCGCCGCTGCTTTCGTGTGGGATCGAAGCCGATATCCCAGTATGTTCCCACTGGTGGCTGCAAGGAAAGCCGTTGTCGCTTGGGTTGTGTTTTTGGCCTTGTCCGCGGCGGTGGGCGCCGGATGCGGGTCGGGTTCCTCCCCCGAGGTGGAGGCCGGTCCCGATGGGACCCCTGATCCCGTGCTGGTGGCCGGACGAGGAGTATTCGTTGACCGGTGCGCGTCTTGCCACGACGCCGATGGAAGCGGAACCGGAGACGGTCCCCGCCTGAACCGTGGTCGGCTGTTGCTGGAATACCCCGACCCCAGCGGAGCTGTCGCCGTGGTTTCAGAGGGGAAGAACCGCATGCCGGGCTTCGGCGGTCTATTGACCTCGGACGAGATCGACGCGGTCCTCCGCTATATCAACGAGGTGCTCTGAGGGGATCTCCCCCTCTGGACGGCCGAAGACGGTGAAGTTGTCACCGGCTGTGGCTATGGTCGGGGAACGCTCGTGACCAGCGAAACGGGTCTCTCTTCAGGCACGAGGAATCATCCTCGAGAAAGCACTCGCCGTGCTTGCAACTATTCCCGCCTCTGTTCTCGCCGGCATCACCGGATATCCGGTTTCCGTGGAGGTCCACGTGTCATCGGGCCTGCCCACCTTCACCGTGGTGGGTCTGCCTGATGCCGCTTGCCGGGAGGCCCGTGACCGGGTTCGCGCCGCGCTCCTCTCCAGCGGCGTCGATTGGCCCCCGGGCCGCATCACCGTCAACCTGGCCCCCTCGGGCATCCGCAAGGAAGGCTCTGGCCTCGACCTGGCCATCGCTATGGGAGTTCTGGTTGCCGATGAGCAACTGCCTGCTGAAGCCGTGGGGGATATGGCCTTTCTGGCCGAACTGGGGCTCGACGGTCGGCTCCGGTCGGTTCCCGGCGTTCTGCCCCAGGTGCGCTCTCTAGAGTCTGCCGCCATTGTCGTAGCCCCGGAGAGCGCCGCGGAGGCTGCGCTGGCCAACGGTCCTGTGGTAAGGGCGCCGTCCACGCTGGCGGAGCTTGTTTCCGCTCTCCGAGGCGAGGACTCGTGGCCGGAACCGCCCCTGCTGGGGTCGGCTGACTTGCGGGAGGACGTCGCGGACTTGGCTGATGTGAGAGGACAGCACATGGCCCGTCTGGGCTTGGAGGTGGCTGCTGCCGGTGGGCACCACCTGCTGCTGATCGGTCCTCCAGGAGCGGGCAAGACCATGCTGGCTCGCCGTCTCCCCGGCCTGCTTCCCCCGTTAGATGAGAACACTGCCATCGAGGCCACCATGGTGCACTCCGCCGCCGGCTTGGACTTGCCGTCCTCTGGCTTGATTCGCCGAGCTCCTTGGCAGGCGCCCCACCATTCGGCCTCGATGATCGCCTTGGTCGGCGGGGGGAGCCATACGCTGCGTCCAGGGGCGATCAGCTGTGCCCATGGAGGAGTGCTGTTCTTGGACGAGATGGGGGAGTTCGGCCCTCAAGCCCTGGATGCGCTGCGCCAGCCCCTTGAGGAAGGGTCGATACGGGTCAACCGGGCCGCGGCTATGGCTACGTTTCCCGCCCGGTTCCTATTGGTAGGGGCGATGAACCCGTGTCCCTGCGGAGAGCTTGGACAACCTGGCATGTGCCGGTGCACACCAGTGGCCCGCTTGCGCTACGCCCGGCGGCTGAGCGGACCGCTCCTGGATCGATTCGACCTGAGGATTCATGTAGGCCGGCCGGAGGTGAGTGACCTCTTTGACGCCCCACCGGGTGAATCCTCGGCGCAGGTTCGCGACAGGGTGGATCAGGCACGAGCTGTCGCCCGCGACCGCGGCGTGGCCTCCAACAGCGAGCTGCCCGATAGTGCGCTGGATCAATTCGCTCCCCTGGACCCAGATGCCAAGAACCTGTTCAGTCACTCCATTGCCGAGGGCCGTCTTACTGCCCGAGGATTCCAGCGGGTGCGAAGGGTCGCCCTCACCCTGGGCGACTTGGCCGGTCAGGGGCCGCCGCTTACCGGCGGCATCGTCGCCCAGGCGCTGTTCATGCGGACTGAGCCGGTCACAGTGGTTCACGATCCATGGAGCTGCTCCAGTGCCCGCCGATGAGTTCTCCGTAGCCGGGCCCCATGGCGAAGACGGAGGCGAGCTGCCAGTGGAGGCCTGGCTTGTGGCGCTGGCATCGCTGCCCGCGGTGGGGCCGGCCCGATTGCGGGCGCTGCTTGAGATCGGGAGCCCGCCCGTGGTGTGGGCCCGCTTGCAGGTGCCGGCATCACCTGAATTGGCCCAGATAGCCGGCAAGCAAGACCTGTACGGCCAGTGGCAGCGCGCCGCGGCTGGTTTGGATGTGGCGGCATTGTGGGCACGGCACCGCGAATACCGGGTGGGGGTGGCTGCACTGGGCACCCCCGGATACCCATCCGCTCTGTCCTACGACGTGGATCCGCCCGCGGTCGTGTTTCACAAGGGAGACCCCCAGGTGGTCGGCGGTCCCCGCGTGGCCATAGTCGGGACCCGCCGATGCACCCGCTACGGCAGTGATGTGGCCTTCGAATTGGGCCGAGACTTGGCCTCGGCCGGCGTGGGCGTCGTCTCCGGACTAGCGCTGGGCATAGACGCCGCCGCTCATGCCGGGGCACTGCAAGCCAGAGCAGCCCCACCGATAGCGGTGGTGGGCAACGGCATGGACCGGGTCTATCCCGAGCGCAACCGAGCCCTGTGGCAAGCGGTGGCCGAACAAGGAGTGCTGTTGGGAGAGGCCCCTTTGGGAGCCCCGCCCGAGCGGTGGCGGTTTCCGGCTCGAAACCGGATCATCGCCGCGCTGGCCGATGTGGTGGTCGTGGTGGAGTCCCACGCCTCGGGCGGCGCCATGCACACCGTGGCCGAGGCTGCGGCCAGGGATCGAGCGGTGCTGGCGGTACCCGGTCCGGTCCGCAGCTCGGCATCCGATGGATGCCTCGAATTGCTGGCCGACGGCTGCGCCCCTTGCCGCGACGCCGATGACGTGCTCTTAGTTTTGGGCCTGTCCGGAGCCGAGACCGCCCCATTGGAAACCCGCCCCGACCCCGGCGATGCCGGGCAGCGAGTGCTGGAGGCACTGGGCTGGCAGCCCGCCGATGCCGAGCAGATCAAAGGGCGTACTGGCTTGACCATGTCAGAAGTGGCCGGTGCAGTGGAGGAATTGCGGGTTGCGGGCTGGGTGGCAGTATCGGGCCGCTGGATAGAGCGGGTGGGCATTCCCCGGTGAGTTGGACCACAACCCGTAGTCTGGAGGGTTGATGGGGTGGGATCTGGACGCGTTTGCTGCGTCGACCGCTTCGGTCAGTGACGAAACCGCGGCAATGTACTGCCGCGAAGTAGCCGCGTTCTCCGAATGGCTTGCCGACAGCCGACATGGGTCCGGGACAGCTGATTCCTGGGATCCCGCTCCCGCAGAGGTCGATCTGCGCATGGTTCGCAGGTATCTGGCCCACCTGAGCAACAGGGGCTATGCCCGCAAGACGGTGGCCCGCAAGGCCACCTCCCTGCGACGCTATTTCGGTTGGGCGGAGCGCACCGGCCGGGTCGCCGCAGACCCCACCGTAGGGGCGATGACACCGACACGAGAGCGGCGGTTGCCCCGCGTGCTGCGCGCTGAGGAGCTGGGGACCCTGCTAGATGAGCCGCGTGCCGCAGTGGCCGACGACAGCAGCGCTCGGCAGGCTCGCGACATCGCGGTGCTGGAGCTGCTCTACGGCAGCGGTCTACGGGTCAGCGAAGTGTGCGCCATGCGGATTGGGGACATTGATCTGTCCCGTCGGCGCCTGATCGTGCACGGAAAGGGTTCGAAGCAGCGGGTCGTGCCGCTGAGCGAGCCGGCAGCTGTCGCCCTGGAGGAGTGGTTGGACCATGGGCGGCCGGAGATGGCTGATCCATCCACAGCCGGTGATGCCGTGTTCGTGAACCTGTACGGGCGACCGCTGAACACCCAGGCCGTGCGGCGGCTCGTCAACCGTCGAGCGAGCACTCAGACCAACCCCCACGCCCTGCGGCACACGTTCGCCACCCATCTGCTCGACGGTGGGGCCGACCTGAGGCAGGTGCAGGAGCTGTTGGGCCACGCCGATCTGGGGTCCACGCAGATATACACCCACGTCAGCCGTGACCGGCTCCGACGGGTGGTGGAGAAGAGCCACCCTCGGGCCTGACAACCGCGGTTTGCCGGTAGTCTGAGAGCCGGCTTCCCCCCGGCTTTACAAGACTGAGGACAAGCCATGGTGCTGGGAATGCGCATCGGCGGGCTGGCTGCTGTGGCGGTGTCGGCCTGGCTGGCACTCAGCCCCGCTCAGCCCGCGCCGGAGACGTTCCCACCGCCTGCTCTGAGTGAGGCGGCGCCGTCCCTTGTGGTGTACCGGCCTCCGGTGGACGCCGAGGTTGTCGATTCCTTTCGACCCCCGGCCCATGTGGGCGCACCGGGCAATCGGGGCTTGGAGTACGACCCCGAGCCGGGCCAGCCGGTATGGGCTTCAGCCGGAGGCGAAGTGGTGTTCGCCGGTCAAGTGGCCCGCAACCGGTTTGTGACCGTGCTCCACCGCGACGGGCTGCGCACCTCATATGGATACCTGGGCTGGATGGCAGTTGACGAGGGCGACATGGTGACTCCTGGTCAGTTGCTGGGCACCACATCAGGGCGGTTCTTCTTCAGTGTTCGCATTGGAGACCAATACCTTGATCCTGCCTTGGTTCTGTCATCGGGGCGCGTGCGGCTGGTACCCCATGGTGAGGCCGTTGGCCGCGGTCGGCTTCCTGCGTAGTAAGACGCCCAGACCAATTTGCGGCCGGACCACTAGGGTTCGAGGCCGTCGTCCGGCTATCGTTGTTCCCGGCCTGAAAGCAGTTTCCGGCCGTAGACAAATTCCGCCCGGGGCATCCCACGGTCGCCAATTGGTGCTGACCCCGGGTCTCGATGAACCGCTGGGAGAGGAGAAACACCATGGCGCCAGTCGTGACGATGCGTCAGCTGCTCGATGCTGGAGTCCACTTCGGACACCAGACCCGCCGTTGGAATCCGAAAATGCAGAGGTTCATTTTCGGTGAGCGCAACGGCATCTACATCATCGATCTGACCCAGACGCTCGCCCATATCGAGGCGGCCTACACCTTTGTTCGCGATCTGGTGGCCAAAGGCGGCCAAGTGCTGTTTGTGGGAACCAAGAAGCAAGCCCAAGACAGCGTGCAGAGTTACGCCGAGCGTGTGGGCATGCCCTATGTGAATGAGCGTTGGCTGGGTGGTCTCCTGACCAACTTCGAGACAATCTCCAAGCGCATGGGCAAGATGAAGGAATTCCAGCGGATGCGCAGTTCGGGCGAGCTTGACGTGATGCCCAAGAAGGAGGCGTTGCTCATTTCCCGGGAGTTGGCGAAGCTTGAGCGCAACTTAAACGGCATTCGCGACCTGACTCGACCTCCCGATGCGGTTTTCGTGCTCGACACGAAAAAGGAACACATCGCGGTAGCCGAGGCCAACAAGCTGAAGCTGCCGGTAATAGCCGTAGTGGACACCAATTGCGATCCCGATGTCATTCAATTCGTCATCCCTGGAAATGACGATGCGATCCGGTCAGGAGAGCTGATGTGCCGAATCATCAGCGATGCGGTGCTCGAAGGCCGCTTCATCGCACAGGGAAATGCCTCCGCCAAGTCTCAGCCGACGGAAGAGGCTCCGACGGAAGACGACACATCGGCCGCTCCCGCAGACGAAGCTCCGGCGGCTTCGGAGGCCGCTGCCGCAGAAGATTCCTCCGAGGTGGCGGAATCGCAGCCTGATGGGGACGCCCCGGCGGCTGCTGAGGCCGCTCCCGCAGACGAAGCTCCGGCGGCTTCGGAGGCCGCTGCCGCAGAAGATTCCTCCGAGGTGGCGGAATCGCAGCCTGATGGGGACGCCCCGGCGGCTGCGTCTGCCGAGCTAGCTGTTGATGCCGAATCGACCGAGCCCCAGGAGCAAGTGTGAGTTCGTTTACCGCCCAAGACGTCAAGGCCCTTCGCGATGCCACTGGCGCCGGAATGATGGACTGCAAGCGCGCCCTCACTGAGAATGAGGGCGACATGGAGGCCGCCACCCAATGGCTCCGCGAGAAGGGCATGGCCAAGGCTGCGGCCCGAGCAGATAGGGCCAGCGACCAGGGAACAGTGGCCCTTGCCGCCGACGGTGAGGCTGCCGCCATCGTCGAGCTTCGCTGCGAGACAGATTTTTCCGCGAAGGCTGATGACTTCACCTCTATGGCTGAAGAGCTGGCCCAGCTGGTGCTGGCCGAGGGGGAAGACTCGGTGGAGTCTCGCAAGGCCGAGATCGAGGATCTCAGTCTGGCCAAGAAGGAGAATGTCCGGGTGGGCAAGGTGGTCAAGGTTCAGGCCGCTGATGGGAACATTCTGGACACCTACCTCCACACCCAGGACGGCCGGGGCACCAGTGCGGTTGTGGTGGAGGCCCGTGGCGTGAGTCAGGAGCTGGCCCATGAGATCGCCCTTCACATTGCCTTCGCCAAACCCTCGGTCTTGCACCGAGACGATGTCGACCCGGAAGAGGTGGAGAGGGAGCGCGTTGCGCTGACCGAGATGACCAAGGCCGAGGGCAAGCCTGAACAGGCCTGGGACAAGATCGTCACCGGCCGACTCAGGGCGTGGTACGCAGAGCGGGTGTTGCTGGAACAGGGCATGTTCGGGGAGAAGGAGACTGTGCAGTCCCGGTTGGGGGACGGCGAGATTGTCCGGTTCGAGCTGGCGGCTATCGGCAGTTAGCACAGACCCATGACCAGCGAGCGCACCAAGAGGTCGGGCCGATGGGACCGAATCGTCTTGAAGCTCTCCGGCGAGGCCTTTGCCGGAGAGGCTGGATACGGCATTGACGGGGAAATCGCCGCGCAGATCGCCAGCGAGATCGTCAAGGTCAGGGCCGAGTTCGATGTAGATGTGGCCGTGGTGGTGGGCGGCGGGAACATCTGGCGGGGCATGACCGGAGCGGGCGCGGGAATGGACCGGGCCCAGGCCGACTACATGGGGATGCTGGCCACTGTCATCAACGCGCTTGCGCTGCAAGACACCCTCGAAAGGCTCAATCAGCCCACTCGGGTGCAGACGGCCATCGGCATGGCCCAGGTTGCCGAGCCATACATCCGCCGCCGGGCAATTCGACACTTGGAAAAGGGTCGCGTGGTCATTTTCGCCGCTGGCACCGGCAATCCGTTCTTCACCACCGATACCGCAGCGGCGCTGCGAGCTGTGGAAATCGAGGCCGGAGTCCTCCTGAAGGGCACCCACAGCGGAACAGACGGGATTTATACCGCCGATCCTCGAACCGATCCCAATGCCGAGAAGCTCGATGAAGTGCAGTACTTGGATGTGCTGTCCCAGGGCCTGAGGGCCATGGACAGCACCGCGGTCTCTTTGTGCATGGACAACAAGTTGCCCATCGTCGTGTTCGACCTCATGAAGCCGGGAAACGTAAGCGCCATACTCGACGGGCAGTTGATCGGTACTCTGGTGTCATGAGGGATGCCCCAAGGCATCGAAATAATGACAACCGGCGATGAGTTGACCGATTTAGTGTTGGACGAAGCCGGTGGGCGCATGGACTCCGCCGTCCATCACACACGCCAGCAGTTCGCCTCCGTCAGAACCGGGCGGGCCTCTCCGGCGCTGTTCGAACGGTTTCTCGTGGAGTACTACGGCACCGAAGTCCCCTTGCAACAGCTGGCCAGCTTCAGCGTCCCCGAAGCGCAGTTGCTCGTCATCTCCCCGTTCGACAAGAGCTCCATATCGGCCATCGAAAGGGCCATCATTCAAGCCGACCTCGGGCTCAATCCCAGCAACGACGGCAATGTTGTGAGGCTCACGTTCCCACCTCTGACCGAAGAGCGCCGCCGCGAGCTCGTCAGATTGGTCAAGCAGATGGCTGAAGAGGGGCGAGTGGCGATTCGAAACACCCGCCGCAGCAGCCGCCACGACATCGACCAGCTCAGCAAAGACGGGGATGTCTCTGAGGACATCGCCGCCCGGACCGAGAAGGAGCTCGACCGGCTAACCCACGACCATGAGCAGCTAATAAATGATGCCTTGAGTGTCAAAGAACAAGAGCTGCTCGAGATCTAGCCTGGAGGGGCAGTGGACGACGACAATCCTTTCCAACGACCAAATGACCAGTTCGAAGAGGCGCCTGAAGACGATCAGGCCACCTTCTTGGACGATCTGACTTCCCTGTTCGACGAAGAAGAGGATGAGTCCGAACTTGCCGTTTGGGATGAACCTGCCGACACCGGCTCAGACGCCGACGAGGGCTGGGACAGCCTCACCGAGGCCGCGCCCCGGTGGCGCGAAGACTCGGACGAGCACACATTCGCCGACCTAGCTGATCCCGTTGGAGGCAGCCCAATTGATGTCGGCGGAGCAACCGAAGGGGCAAGCGTCTTCGAAGACCCTGAGCCCACTGAGGCGGTGGAGTTTCCCTCGGTGGACCGGGTGGATGAGGTGCTGTCTTTGGACGTAGCCGATTCTCCGTCCGTTGCAGAAATGCCGTCGCCCCTATCGGCACCGCATTCGACGGGTACCCACCCGAGGGCTACTGGCGCCAACGGCAACCTGATGAGGGCCGTTGTGGTCGGATTGCTGCTGGGCGGCATCGTGCTAGGCGCGATCGCTCTGGGAGAGCGAGTCACTCTTGCGGTGTTGGTCATCGCACTGCTCATCGCCGCGGCGGAGTGGTTCACCACGCTGCGCCATGCTGGCTATCAGCCCCCAACGCTGGTGGGATTCGCCGCGGTGGTTGCCCTGCCGATAGCCGCCTTTTGGCGGGGCGCCGACGGGATGGTGATGGTGTTGGTCTTCGCGCTGTTCGGAGCCGGGCTGTGGTATTTGGGCGGCATTGGCCGCGACCGTCCGCTGGCCAATCTCGGGGTCACCCTGCTGGGCATCACCTATATCGGAGTCACCGGGGCGTTCGGCGGGCTCCTGCTGGACAACCCGGATGGAGCGGAACTAGTGCTGAGCGCGGTGATCTTGACCGTGGCCCACGACGTGGGGGCTTTCGCCGTCGGGCGGGCCGCAGGCCGCACGCCGTTGTCGAAGTCCAGTCCGAACAAGACGGTCGAGGGTTTGATCGGCGGCACGATTCTCACCATCGCAGTCGCATTGGTGTTCATCTCCATTCTGGAGATCGGCCCCTTTGGGGAAGAGCCTGGGTCGCGCTCCGATGGCGTCATCCTGGGCATCGTGATTGCCGCAGTTGCCCCGCTTTCCGATCTTCTGGAGTCGGCTCTCAAACGTGACCTCGGCGTCAAGGACATGGGATCTTTGCTGCCCGGCCATGGAGGCATGCTGGATCGGATTGACGCCCTGCTCTTCGTTCTGCCGGCCACCTACTTCACCGCTCTCATGCTTGGGGTGATCTGAGCTTCCGGTCTATACCGACGTGATTCGCTCATGACCTCCCTGTCTTTGCTTGGTTCCACTGGCTCAATCGGCGTTCAGACGCTGGACGTGATTCGGGCCGAATCCGAGGCCTGGGACGTGGTGGCTCTGGGTGCGGGACGCTCAATCGAGCAATTGGTGGTCCAAGCCCGAGAATTTCGCCCCCGCATTGTGGTGGTCGGCGATGACGGTCTGGTTCCCGAAGTACAGGAGGCACTGCCAGGGGTGACCGTGGCCAGTGGCTCAAAAGCACTAGCCGAGGCAGCCGCCATGGGGGAGGTGGTGGTCAACGGTGTTGTCGGTTTCGCCGGTCTGCCGGTGACGCTTGCCGCCCTGGAGAATGGTCGACGCCTGGCACTGGCCAACAAGGAGTCGCTGATCGCCGCTGGCCCGGTAGTCCAGCGGGCCCGGCAGACCTCCGGCGCCGAGCTGTTGCCAGTGGACAGCGAGCACTGCGCGGTCCACCAGTGCCTGCGGGCCAACGATGTGTTCACCACCGAAGCGGGAATGGAGCGCGTTCATCGCATAGTGCTCACCGCCAGCGGCGGGCCGTTCCGGGGCCGAACGAGGAGCGAGTTGGCCGATGTGACCGTGGAGCACGCGTTGGCCCACCCCACCTGGAGCATGGGCCCCAAGATCACGGTGGACTCCTCCACGCTGATGAACAAGGGCTTGGAAGTGATCGAGGCCAACGAGCTGTTCGGAATGGGGTATGACCGCATCGAGGTGGTGATCCATCCCCAGTCGGTGGTCCATTCCATGGTGGAGTACACCGATGGCGCCACTATCGCCCAGCTCTCCCTGCCCGACATGCGGCTGTGCATTGGTTACGCCATGGCCTATCCCGACCGCATTGCCACGCCATTTGGCCGCATCGACTGGGCGGAGCTGCGCCGCTTGGATTTCGAGCCCCCCGACACCGAGGCGTTTCCCTGTCTGGAGTTGGCCTACACCGCCGGGCGCATGGGCGAGACTGCACCCGCTTTGCTGAATGCGGCCAACGAGGTGGCCGTGCAGGCTTTTCTCGATGAGCGGATACGATGGACAGCAATTCCCGAGATTCTGGAGACGGTCTTAGGCGACCACGACGGCACCGAGGCCGACTCCCTGGAGGCGGTCATGGAGATCGACGGCAAAGCCCGAGCCGCGGCCGAGCGAGTCGTCGTTAGCCAATCCGACCGCACTTAGTCGATGACCTTCCATCAAGTCGGCTCCTCGGGGAGCGGTCAGCCTCCGGCGACCCCGCTCGGCAATTTGAGGGCATCGCGCGAGGGTTGGGGAGGTTTGATGCTGGTGGTCGGCCTGCTTGCCCTAGTGCAGGTGTTCTGGGGACTTCCGATGCTCATCGTCGTGCTGGCCGTTATTGGCATGATCTTCCTGCACGAGATGGGCCACTTTGTCGCCGCCCGGGCGGCGGGCATGAGTGTCACCGAGTTCTTCTTGGGATTTGGACCCCGCCTGTGGTCTGTCCGCCGGGGCGAGACCGTCTACGGCATCAAGGCAATACCGGCCGGGGCCTATGTGCGGATCATCGGGATGAACAATCTGGAGGAAGTTCCCCCGGCCGACGAACACCGCACCTATCGCAGCAAGCCTTACTGGAGGCGGATGTCGGTGGCCGTGGCCGGTTCGACCGTGCATTTTCTACTGGCGCTGGTTCTGATCTTCTCCTTCCTGGTTATTGGTGGCAAGCACGAAGACGTACCCTCTCCGGATTGGACGGTGAACTTCGTGGCTCCAGGTTCACCGGCCGAGGGGGCGGGGCTGCTGCCGGGCGACCGCATTGTGTCGGTCGACGACAGTCCGGTCGCCACCATGAGCGAGATGGTGGTGGTATTGCCCGAACCGGGTACCCCGGTGAGCTTGGGGGTAGACAGGGGAGGCGAAGAACTCGTCCGCACGCTGACACTTAGCACTCATCCTGATGACTCCAATAAGGGATTCATCGGCATCTCGTCTGCTTCAGCCTGGTCGCGTCATCAGGTAGAAGTCGGATACTTTGAGGCCGTTCCTGAGACACTGGATGAATTCGGTTTCCTGGTCAAGGAATCAGTCTTCGGCATCGGCAGATTCTTCTCCCCCAGCGGTCTCAGTGAATTCTTCCGCGATGTTGCCGACGAACCAGCCCAGCAGGGCACTGCTCCAGCTGGGGGAGGGTTCACTACGGCGGTGCCCGCCGACGACGGCGACCGAGTGGTCTCGATCTTCGGCGCGCTCAAGATCGGCGCTGACCTCACCGAGAATGGCTACGGGAATCTGCTGCTGTTCTTAGCTCTGTTGAATGTGTTCATTGGGGTCTTCAACATGATCCCGCTTCTTCCCTTTGATGGCGGCCATGTAGTGATCGCCACCTACGAGCGCCTGCGGTCCTGGCGAGGCCGTCGATACAGCGCCGACGTCTCCAAGATGGTGCCGGTGGCCTACGCCGTGATCTTGATTCTGGCCTTTGTCTTCATCGGGTCGGTATATCTCGACTTCACCGATCCGGTAGAGATTCCGAGTTGAGCAACGTGATGGGCTCTAACAATTGCGAACGCCACGCGGCGGGCGTGCCAAGCTGAGGGCATGGAAGTAGAGGCAGCTTTCGAGCGGCGTCCAACCCGCCAGATCCATGTGGGCGATGTAGCCGTCGGCGGCGGCGCGCCCATCACTGTCCAGTCCATGACCATTACTCGCACTGCTGATGTCGAGGGCACCCTTCAGCAGATATACGCCCTGGCTGCGGCGGGGGCCGACATTGTCCGCTGCACCTGCAATGAGATCGAGGCCGCCGAGGGGCTGGCCCAGATCGTGCCCCGCTCACCAGTGCCAATCGTGGCCGACATTCACCACCAGTACCGCATGGCGCTGGCCGCGCTGGACGCCGGCGTCCAGTGCCTGAGGCTGAATCCGGGGAATATCCGCAAGCCCGAGCACATCCAAGCGGTGGCCTCAGAGTGCCGGGATCGAGGAGTTCCCATTCGCATCGGCGTGAACGGGGGATCACTGCACCCCGATCTCTACCGAAAGCACGGAGACCGGGTTACCCCGGAAGCCATGGTGGAGTCGGCCCAGATGGAGCTCGACTACTTCCGGGAAGTGGACTTCGACGATGTCAAGATCTCGGTCAAGGCATCCAGCGTGCCTTTGATGATCGAGGCCTACCGACAGTTGTCCGAAGTTACCGACCATCCCCTGCACCTCGGGGTGACCGAAGCGGGGCCGCCCCCGGTGGGATTGATCAAATCCACGGCGGGCATCGGCACTCTCTTGGCCGAGGGCATCGGCGACACCATCCGCTACAGCCTCACCGCCGATCCGGTGCAAGAGGCCAAGGCTGGCCGCCAGCTCCTTGAGTCCATGGGGCTGCGGGAGCGAAAGAACGTGGACTTGATCGCCTGCCCGAGCTGCGGTCGGGCCGAGATCGACGTCTACGCAGTGGCAGAGCAGGCCTTGGAAGCGTTCGGCGACCGGGAGATCCCCCTGCAAGTGGCCGTCATGGGCTGTGTGGTAAACGGACCCGGCGAGGCGCGCGACGCCGACATCGGCATCGCGGCCGGCAACAAGCGGGGTCACCTATTCGTAAAGGGCCGCAACGTGGCCGTGGTGGCTGAGGAAGAAATGGTGTCCGCCCTGGTGGAGTGGGCGGAGCTCATTCACGAGCACGGGGCCGAGGCCGCGCTGGAAAAGGCCGACACAGTGGCCGCGGCGCGAGAAGCCGAGCGGGACCGGAGTCGCCTGCTGGCCGAGCAGGGCGAGGATGCGAATCAGGCGGGCAAGAAGATCGAGCTGATCCGCAAAAGAGCTTGAACATGGCGGACAAGGCAAATGAGGAGATCGAGATGAACCGCGGGAGAGCGTGAGCATGGCCGACAAAGGGGTGCTTACCTCGCAGACCGAGGATTTTCCCCGCTGGTACCAGGACATCCTCAACAAAGCGGAGTTGGCCGACAACGGGCCAGTGCGAGGCACCATGGTGATCCGCCCCTACGGGTATGCCCTTTGGGAGCGGATGCAGGCCGAGGTGGACCAGCGCATCAAGGCTGCGGGGGCCGACAACGCCTACTTTCCGCTGTTCATCCCCGAGAGCTACCTGAACCGGGAGTCAGACCACGTCGAGGGCTTCAGCCCCGAACTGGCTGTGGTTACCCAGGGCGGAGGCCGCGAGCTGGCCGAGCCGGTGGTTGTGCGCCCCACTAGCGAGACCATCATCAATGCCTATTTTTCCAAGTGGGTGCAGAGCCATCGCGACCTGCCGCTGCTGATCAACCAGTGGGCCAACGTGGTCCGCTGGGAGATGCGCCCCCGGATCTTCCTGCGGACCACCGAGTTCTTGTGGCAGGAGGGCCACACCGCCCATGCCACACGCCAGGAGGCCCGTGACTATGCCGCCCGAATCCTCCACGAGGTGTATCGGGACTTCATGGAGTCGGTGCTGGCCATCCCGGTGCTCATCGGATACAAGACCGAGGCTGAGCGGTTTCCCGGGGCCATCAACTCGATGTGCCTCGAAGGGATGATGCGAGACGGCAAGGCGCTCCAGATGGGGACTTCCCACGAGCTGGGGCAGAGCTTTGCCACCATGTTCGACATCACGTACCTGGATGGCGAGGGAAACCAGTCATATGTGTGGCAGACCTCGTGGGGAGTGTCGTCTCGAATGGTGGGCGGGTTGATCATGGCGCACGGCGACGACCGCGGCCTGGTCGTCCCGCCCCGTTTGGCCCCCATTCAAGTCGCGGTCATTGCGGTGCGGGATGCCGAGGGGGTCGTGGATGCCTGCCGTCGGCTGGCCGATGAACTCGGCGCGGCCGGTATGCGGACGAGGGTGGACGATCGCACCGGAACCGGGTTTGGCCGCAGGGCCACCGACTGGGAACTGAAAGGCGTGCCTGTCAGGGTGGAGATTGGCCCTCGTGATTTGGAGCAGGGACAGGCCACCCTGGTGTCCCGGATTGGCGGCGAGAAGGAGGCAGTCAGCCTCTCTGAGGCGCCGAAGAGGGTGGAATCGCTGCTGGAGGCCATCCAACAAAGCGTTTATGACGATGCCATGGCGTGGAGGGACTCCCGGATTTCCGAAGCGGCAACAGCAGATGAGGTTCGGGAGGCGACTGCTACCGGGTTCGCCCGCATTCCTTGGGCCAAACTCGGGCCAGAAGGCGAAGCTGCCCTGGCCGAGGAAGCGATAACAGTGCGTTGCTTGCAACGCCCCGACGGGTCTCTGCCCCAAGCTGGCGACGAGCCCGATCTGGTGGCTGTCTGCGGCCGCAGCTACTGAAATATGCCCCGCCTGTGCAACGACATGCCTGCGCTCAGCGGGTAAGATTGACGGCGTATCGTCGATCTCCATAGTCAAGCTCTATAGGCAGGTTGGGCGTGGGCTGGTGCCCACGCCTTCTCACTTTGGAGACCGGCCAGAAAATCCGTCCAGAGTCGGTCCAGGAAAGGGGCGAAATGTCAGTAGCAGACAACGTGCATGACCTGCTCGCGCCTCTTTTCCAGGGCAGGGGCCTAGAGGTATACGACCTCACCTATGGAGGCGGGGTCTTGCGCATCATCGTGGACAAGCCCGGCGGCGTCAGCCTGGATGAGGTGGCTGACGCCTCCAAGGTGGCCTCCCGACTGCTGGACGACAACGACCTCGTTCCCGGCCGTTACACCCTGGAGATGACCAGCCCTGGCCTGGAGCGGCCGTTGCGACGGCCAGAGCACTATGCCCGGGCAATTGGCGAGGAAATTAGCGTCAAACTCGGCCCCCAAGTCGAGGGACAACGTCGGATCCAGGGTGTGCTGATGGGATGTGACGATGATGGGATTACCATAGAAGAGGACGGAGTTCCTCGTAGGTTTTCGTTCAGCGACATCACCAAGGCCAGGACCGTTTTTGAATGGGGTCCGGAGCCGAAGAAAAAGATCAAGGAGAAGAGCAGCCGATGAATCCCGACATGCTGGAAGCCCTGCAAGCGCTGGCCGCAGACAAGGGAATCTCGGTGGAAGCTCTGCTGGCTGCGCTGGCCGATGCCCTTGAATCGGCCTATAAGCGCATGCCCGACAGCGAGGAATACGCGTGGGTCACGATCAATCCTGAGACGGCCGATATCCAGGTCTTCGCACAAAAGCTGGATGACGACGGTGAGCCCATCGGAGAACCGTTCGATGTGACCCCCGACGGCTTCGGCCGCATCGCGGCCCAGACGGCCAAGCAGGTCATGATGCAGCGAATTCGAGAGGTGGAGCGCGAGCTCAAGTACGAGGAATATGCCGGCCGCGAGGGCGACATCGTAACCGGGATCATTCAGCAGAACGATGCCCGCTACACCCTTCTGGATTTGGGACGCGTGGAGGCGCTCTTGCCCCAGGCCGAGCAGGTGCCCTTTGAGCGCCCCGATGCCAACAGCCGCCTCAAGGCCTACATCGTGGAGGTCCGCAAGACGGCCAAGGGCCCGCAAATCGTGGTCAGCCGAACCCACCCTGGACTGATCAGGCGGCTGTTCGAGCTGGAGGTTCCGGAAATCGCCGATGGCGTGGTGGAGATAAAGGCGTGCGCCCGAGAACCCGGTCACCGGACGAAGATCGCAGTGTCCTCCAATGACACCAACGTGGATCCCGTTGGGGCGTGCGTGGGTGCCCGGGGTGCCCGGGTGCGGATGGTGGTCAACGAACTGCGGGGGGAGAAGATCGACATTGTTCCCTTCGCGGAAGACCCGGCCGACTTCGTGGCCAAAGCGCTGTCTCCGGCCAAGATCAAAGAGGTGTCAATCGACGAGGAGACTGGGGTAGCCGAGGTCGTCGTACCCGACTACCAGCTTTCGCTGGCCATCGGCAAAGAGGGCCAGAATGCGCGGCTGTCGGCCCGATTGACCGGATGGCGAATCGACATCAAGAGCGAAACCCAGTTGGCCCAGGAAGCCGCCTATGAGGAGATGGACTGGGCCGAAGGAGAATGGGTGGTTGACGAGACAACCGGCGAGCAAGTTTGGCGGCCAGCTGAAGGGGGCCCCGCGCTTTCGGCCGAAGAATGGGCAGCTGAGGGGAGTGAAGGGAGCCCGGTTGAGGAGTTGGGGGAACCAGTGGAAGGCGGTCCTCCAACGGGGTAAAGACCAGTGCCTCAGATTGACTTCGAAATCTGACGGCTGGGCGTGAGAAAATAAAATCCCGACCCAAATGGGTCGGCCGCGCATTGCGGACGGACCAAGAAAGAGCCATTTGCCAGCAAAAATTCGGGTGTACGAGCTTGCCCGCGAGCTCGGCCTCACGAACAAGGAAACGCTTGATCTCTGCGTGAAACTGGGGATCGGCGTCAACAGCCACTCCTCGAGCATCGTGGATGCTCAAGCTGACCGCGTCCGGCGGCGAGCGGATCGTGATGGGCTGATTCGGCCACCCGAGCCCGAGCCTGAACCCGAACCGGAGCCCGAACCGGAGCCTGAGCCCGAACCAGAGCCCGAACCGGAGCCTGAGCCCGAGCCCGAACCGGAGCCTGAGCCCGAACCAGAGCCCGAGCTCAAATCGGAGCCTGAGCTTGAGGCGGAGCCCGAGCCCGTGGAACCCCCGAAGCCGACGCGGGTGGTCACCTCCAGTGGCGGGATGTCACCTCGCCCCCGTCCAGCAGCGCCCGCGGCTGAGCCTCCCTCCGCCGCCCCGTCCCCGCCACCCCGAACCGCTCCCAAGCCGGCAGCCGAACCACCTGCGGCTCAACCGGCTGCCTCTGCTCGAACCATTCCACCGGTCTCACGCTCGGGTAAGCCGATTCCCCCGCCACCCGGCCGACCGCCTACGTCTTCTTCGGGCAAGCCGATTCCCCCGCCCCCTGGTCGGGGCGGTCGGGGTCCGTCACCGAGTCCGCGCCGCGGCCCACGCGGTCCAGTCCGCCCGGCAGCCGGAACCCAAGGGCCGGGGGTGGCAACGCCCGGCCGGTCACCGGCGCCGTTGCCGGCACGCGGCCCGTCTGGTGCCCTAGGAGGTCCTCCCGGAGGCCCCGGAGGCCCTGCAGGTCGGGGTAGAGGGGGTCCCCAGCGTCCTCAGCAGAGGCGGCGCAAGAGCCGGCGGCGTCGGCGGGTGGCCGAAGACCTCCAGCCCATGATTACCCCCGACTACACCCCGACGGATGCGGCCGCACCCACGGGTGAGGTGGTGATCGAGCGGGCGTCGACACCGCTGGAGGTGGGTCCGAAGCTGAATCAGACGGCTGCTGATGTAGTCCGGTTCCTCATGCAGCAGGGAGAGATGGTCACCGCGACCCAGTCCCTGACCGACGACATGATCGAGCTCTTTGCCGCCGAGGTAGGCGCCGAGATCCGGCTGGTGGATCCCGGAGAGGAGCAGGAAAACGAGCTGCTCAAACTGCTAGAGGCCGATTTCGACCAAGTTGAACTCACAGAGGACTTCCCCATCCGGCCTCCGGTGATAACCGTCATGGGCCACGTGGACCATGGCAAGACCAAGCTCCTCGATCAGATCCGCAACGCCAACGTGGCCGAGGGCGAGGCCGGGGGCATCACCCAGCACATCGGCGCCTATCAGGTGGACAAGGAAGGGCGAACCCTGACGTTCATCGACACACCCGGCCACGCCGCGTTCACAGCCATGCGGGCCCGGGGCGCCGACGCCACCGACATCGTGGTGCTGGTAGTGGCAGCCGACGACGGCGTTATGCCCCAGACTCTGGAGGCCATCAACCATGCCCAGGCGGCCGATGTTCCCATCGTCGTGGCCGTCAACAAGATCGATCGCAACAACGCCGATCCCAATCGGACCATGCAGCAGCTCTCCGAGCACGAGCTGGTGCCCGAGCAGTGGGGTGGCGACACAATCATGGTGGAGATCTCTGCTCTTCAGAATCTCGGTATCGACGACTTGCTCGAACAGCTGGCCGTGGTGGCCGAGGTGGAAGACCTGCGGGCCGATCCGGAGGGTCGGGCCCGAGGAGTGGTATTGGAATCCAACTTGGACATCGGGCGAGGTCCCGTGGCCACATTGTTGGTCCAGCACGGATCCCTAAGGCGAGGAGACCCAGTGGTTGCCGGGGCATCCTGGGGACGGGTCCGGGCATTGCTCGACGACCGCGGCAACCAGATTAAAGAGGCTCTGCCATCGAAGCCGGTGCAGGTGCTCGGCCTCTCCGACGTGGCCAACGCCGGTGACGCCTTTGTGGTCGCTCCCAACGAAAAGGTGGCGGCCAAAGTTGCCCAGACACGAGAGCACTCCCAGCGGATCGCCAGCCTGGGCCGAGACGCCGCCACCACAGGCGGCGCCCGCCTAGAGGACATCTTCAACCAGATCCAGGCCGGCGAGACCGCCACGCTGAACCTCATCGTCAAGGCAGATGTGAACGGGTCGCTGGAAGCAGTCGTGGACAGCCTCCAGCGCTTGGGGCGCGACGAGGTGAAACTGGCCTTCGTGCACCGGGGTGTGGGTGGAGTGACTGCCAACGACATCCAGTTGGCCGCCGCGTCCAACGCCACCATCATCGGCTTCAATGTCAGGCCCGATCGCAAGGCCAGAGAGCTGGCCGAGCTGGAGAAAGTGGAGATCCGCACCTACGAGATCATCTACAAGCTGATCGAGGACGTAGAAAACGCCATGGTGGGGATGCTCGCTCCTGAATTCGAGGAAGTCGTCACCGGCGACGCCGAGGTGCGGGAGATCTTCCGGATTCCCCGGGTCGGCGCGGTGGCTGGCTGCTATGTGCTCAATGGGGCCATCTCCCGGGGCTCCAAAGTCCGGTTCTTGCGGGAAGGCGCGGTCATCTGGCGGGGCACAGTCTCCTCTCTCAAGCGATTCAAAGAGGATGTGCGCGAAGTGCAGTCCGGTTTCGAGTGCGGCATCGGCTTGTCCGACTTCCAAGACCTCAAGCAAGGCGACATCATCGAGACGTTTGAGGAGCGGGAAGTCGCCCGAGTCTGACAACACGAGGGGTGAGGTGAATTGATGCGTGCCGCCACCAGTGTGGATGCCCCAGAATTCACTTTGTCCGCCTGCTCAAGGGGCTAGGCAGTCCGATGCACGTTCTCGCCGTGGTCTATGACTTGCACATCCCAGGCTGTCAATCGCTGAAAGAGCGTCGCTCGGCATTGCGTCCGGTCCTGTCGGGCGTGGCCCGCAAATTCGGCATCTCGGTGGCGGAGACCGGACACACCGATCTCTGGCAGCGAGCCGAGGTGGGAGTGGCCTTGGTGTCGGGGCAGCCCAGCCAGTGCCGGACAATGGCCGAGGAGGTGGATCGATATATGTGGTCGATCCCCGACATCGAAGTTGTGGACTCCACGGCCCATTGGCTCAACACCGAGGAGTAGGAACTGCCATGGCCCGCAGCCGGTCGTCGCGACCCGTCCGCTATTCACGGTCAGCCCGCCTCGGGGAGTTGCTGCGCGAGATAGTGGCCTCCGAACTGGCTCAGCTGGACGACGATCGATTGGCGCTGACCAGCGTCACCGGCGTGGAAACCAGCGTCGAGTTGAGCCGGGCCACGGTGTATATCAGCGCCTTGGACGATGACGCGGCCACCCAGGCTCTGGAGGCCTTGGAGGAGCATCGCTACCAGCTCAAACAGGCGGTTGCCCGCGCTGCCGCCGTCCGGAGGGTGCCTGACCTCTCGTTCGCCCTCGACCCGTCAATATCAGCCGGTGAGCGGGTCGACCAGATACTGCGGAATCTGGCTGACGAGGCTGAAGAGTGACAACCGCTGACGGGCTGGCTGACGAGGCTGAAGAGTGACAACCGTCGATGGGCTGGCCGTCATCGATAAGGAGGCGGGTTGGACCTCCCATGATGTGGTGGCCAAGGCCCGGGGAATCTTCGGCACTCGCAAGATAGGGCATTCCGGGACGCTGGATCCCGATGCCACCGGGGTGCTGCTGTTGGGAGTGGGTCGGGCCACCCGGCTGCTGCGATTCCTCACGCCGCTTCCCAAGCAGTACGTGGGCGAGCTGGTATTGGGTGCCGAGACCACCACGTTGGATGCTTCTGGCGAGGTCACCGCACTCCACGACATGGCCGAAGTGACCCCGCACCAGGTGGCTGAGGCCGCTTCCCGATTCGTCGGAGACATCATGCAGGTGCCGCCGATGGTCTCGGCCATCAAAGTCGGGGGCCGCCGGCTGCACGAGCTGGCCCGAGAGGGCATCGAGGTCGAGCGGGAAGCCCGGCCGGTGACCGTCCATGAGCTGGCCGTTGCCCCGGTTGACGCTCCCGCGGGGGTGTACCGGATCGAGGTGAACTGTTCATCGGGAACCTACGTCCGATCGCTGGCTGCCGATATCGGCTCTGCCCTGGGCGGCGGCGGGCACTTGCGGGCGTTGCGGCGGTTGGCGGTCGGCTCCTTCGCTATTGAAGAAGCCCACCCAGTTGGCTCGTTCGCCATAGATGAAGCCCACCCAGTTGGCGCTCCAGAGCTGCTGTCGATGGTGGAGGCCCTGCGTGACTATCCCTCGGTCACGGTCGACGTCGACCTCGGTCGAAGGGTGGCCAACGGACAGGTGCTGAGATCTGAGGAGATCGCGGCGGAGGGGGATGGCCCCTGGGCTGTGCTCGGGGCGCAGGGCCAACTGTTGGCCGTTTACGAAACGCACAGATCGGGGATGGTCAAACCGGCGGTGGTCATCCCCGCTTAATTCGCCTTGAGCGGCCCCGTAGTCGAGCGGGATTGTCCAGTTTGACGCTGCGGCCGCTACCGTGCAACGCGGTGCAGGTCATCGAAGACTTTGATCGCCTAGAAGGCATTGAGGAGACCGCCGCCAGCATCGGGGTGTACGACGGCGTCCATGTTGGACATCAGGCCGTCATAAATCAGCTCCTCTCCGAAGCGGAAAGGCTGGGGGTGGCACCGGCGGTGGTGACATTCGACCGCCACCCAGCGCTGGTCTTGCGGCCCGAAAACGCCCCCAAACTGCTGAACTCCCTCGACCAGAAGCTGGAACTGCTCGAGGCGGCCGGCATTGAGTACGTGTACCTGATCGAATTCTCCCCGGATAGAGCCCACACCATGCCGGAAGAATTTGTGCGCCAGGTCTTCGTGAACAGGCTTCGAGTGCGAAGCGTGGTGGTGGGGGAGGACTTTCACTTCGGGCGGTCGCGTATGGGAAACATCGACACGCTGCGGAAATTCGGTATGGAAATGGGCTTCGAAGTTCAAGCGGTGAAGCTGCTGCACCATGACAAGAAGTGGCCCGAGCCCGTTTCATCCACTGCCGTGCGCCGTGCACTGGCCGGCGGGGATGTTCGCACCGCGGCGGCCATGCTGGGGAGGTATCACGAGATCAGGGGCAAGGTGGTGCTGGGCGATCGGCGGGGGATGACCATCGGGTTCCCCACTGCGAACATCCCGGTTTCTATGGTCATGGCCTGGCCGGCCGACGCCGTTTATGCCGGCTGGTACACCCGTCCCGACGGATCCCGATACATGGCAGCCATTAACATCGGCCGACGGCCCACCTTCTACGAGCACGCCCAGCAGTCGCTGCTGGAGGCGCACCTCCTGGACTTTGAGGGCGACCTGTACGGCGAGGAGGCCAGAGTGGAGTTTGTGGAGTTGCTGCGAAGCGAGCATCGCTTCGACGGCATCGAGTCTCTGGTGAAACAGCTCCGCATCGACGTTGCCTTGTCTCGGGAAATCCTGATGGCGGAACCTTCTCTCTAGTTGTTATGAGGCCTTTTCCTCCCTCAAGGGAGGTCTTGAGCGCGGAACCTTCCCGCTAGCCGCCCATGGAACTAGCCCTTTTCTCGGAAATCCCGGTACCTCGGCCGTGGCACGCCGATAGCGAGATGCTGCGCTACCGGGAACTGATCCAACAGGCCGTGCTAGCCGACCAACTCGGGTACCACAGCTTCTGGACGGTGGAGCACCATTTTCTCGAGGAGATGTCGCACAGCTCCAACCCCGAAGTGCTCTACGGAGCAGTGGCCGCGCTCACCGAGCAGATTCGACTGGGCTATGGGGTGCGCCTGACCCCGAAGCCCTACAACCACCCGGTCCGCAGTGCCGAGTCGGCGGCCACGCTCGACGTGATCAGCGGGGGACGAGTGGAATTCGGCACCGGCCGCTCCACCACCCGAGCCGAGCTGGAGGGTTTCGGAATCGATCCTCGGGAGACCAGGGCCATGTGGGCCGAGGCCGTCGGGCACATCGCGGGCTGTTGGCTGAATGACGAATACGAGTTTGAGGGCCAGTACTGGTCGATGCCTCGTCGCCGGGTTCTGCCCAAGCCAGTGCAGAAGCCCCATCCCCCGATATGGGCAGCCACTGGCAGTCGGGAGACCCATCAGCTGGTGGGGGAGATGGGGATGGGCCTGCTGTCGTTCAGTGCCGGCGTGTCGCTGGAGGAACTGGAGCTTCGGATCAACCTTTACCGCGAGGGGTTGGAGGCTTGCCAGAACCCGGTGGGGGGCTACGTGAACGACCGGGTGGCCACCTTCGCCATGTTCCACTGCGCGCCCACCACAGCCGAGGCCTATGACAACGCCCGGGAGTCGTTCTGGTGGTATCCCACAGTGGCGTTCAAGTTGGTGGGCAGCGTGGCCGAGATGCTCCAAGAAGAGGGGGCCGACCTCGGCGATTGGAACTATCTCCGGTATTTGCCCGGCATGACCGCGGACGCCGATTGGGATACCACTTTCAACATCGAGGACCTGGTTGAGCAGGGTGTCTCCATCGCCGGCGACCCCGACCAGTGCATTGAGCTATGTCAGGGCTTCGCCGACCTCGGCGTCGACCTGCTGCTGTGCATGATGAACCCCTACAACATCCCCCACGACAAGGTCATGGAAAGCCTCCGCCTCACCGCCACCCACGTCCTGCCCTCTCTCAAGGACTAGTGATTATTTCTGCGACAAACCACTAGGACTGCCGTCGAGCAGGGCGCTGACCTCGGCCCGGGTGGGCATGGAGGGCTGGGCGCCGGGGGTCTGTACCGCCAGGGCGCCGGCGGCGTTGGCGAATCGAACGGCCTCGATGAGGGGGCGCTCTTCGGCGAGGGCAACGCCCAAGGCGCCGCAGAAGGCATCTCCGGCACCGGTGGGGTCCACTACTTCGGCGGGAAAGGAGGGAACTAGCACATCGTCAAGCTGGGCTCCTCGACCGCCCAGAGTGAGGACTATGTCGAACTGGCCGGTTTCAGGGCCGATGGATTCGATCTGGGCTTGCTCGGCCCGGTTCACCACCAGCACGTCGGTAAGCGGCACAACGGCCTCCACCAGGAATGGATCGACCGGAGCGGGATTGAAGAGCACGGTGGTCCCACCTGAGCGAGCTGCTTGGGCTGCCTTTCTGGCGCCGGCCGCCCCCACCTCGCCTTGCAGCAGCAGCACATCGGCGGCGGCGATCACTTCGGCGGCCGCGTCAGCGTCGGCGACCCCGGTGCTGGCATTGGCGCCGGCGACGATGACGATAGATACGTCCGCCGGGGAGATGAGCGGCACCGCGGTGCCGGTGGGCTCGTCGGCGATGCGAACAAGGCTGGTGTCCACGCCACTTTCGTTGAGCACTTCCACCAGCCAGCGGCCCCGGTCGTCATCGCCTACGCAGCCCACCATGTGCGTGTCAGCCCCGAGCCGGGCCGCGGCCGTTGCCTGGTTGGCGCCCTTGCCCCCGGAAAATGCCTCCATCCTTTGGGCCCGCAGGGTTTCATCCGGGCCGGGAAGCCGCTCCAGCCAGATGGACAGGTCGTAGTTGAGGCTCCCGAAGGACACAACCTTCACGCCACCAGTATTCCGCAAAAGCTCTCAGGTAGGTGTTTGAGGCTTCAGAGTGGTAGTTTGGATGGGTCCCCCGGGCACAAGTACGGCAAGGTGCCATGCAATCGCCCGTTTTCTGACCGACGGACACACTGAGTAGGGATGGCCGAGAAGCTACTGTCAAAGACCGCGACGATCGAACAGCACCGCCTGCACGACACCGATACAGGCTCGCCTGAGGTCCAGATCGCTCTGCTTACTGAGCGCATCAATCACCTCACCGAGCATCTGAAGGTGCATGAGAAGGACCACCACAGCAGGCGGGGCCTGCTGATGATGGTGGGTCGTCGGCGACGGCTGCTCGACTACGTCAAGGACAACGACGTGGAGCGGTACCGCGGCATAATTGCCGAACTCGGCCTTCGACGCTAAGTGGGTTGTGCCGCTGAGAAGCGGGCGTTGCCCAGGCGACCAATGGAAAACACATAAGCGGGCCTAGAGAATGGCCAGCTGCCAGTTGAAGGGGCCGAGTAGCCCTGGGCCTCTCCAACTGGGAACTGGCTCCGCACGGCCTGCTCGGACCTCGTATGGTCCGGAGAGGAGCAAACATGGCGGAAGCCATCACCGTTTCAGTCGCTGTGAGCGGCGCGGAAAACAAAACCCTGTCCTTTGAGACAGGTCGTCTGGCCGGACAGGCCGACGGTGCCGTTGTGGCCCGCATGGGCGACACCACCATCCTGGTGACCGCAACTGCGGCCCGGCGTGTTCGTGAAGGGGCGGATTTCTTCCCCCTCACCGTCGACATCGAGGAGCGGATGTATGCCGCGGGCAAGATTCCCGGCTCGTTCTTTCGGCGTGAGGGCAGGGCCCCTGAATCGGCCATCTTGACCTGCCGGCTGATCGATCGGCCTCTGCGGCCCTCGTTTCCCGACGGGTTCCGCAACGAGATCCACGTTGTCGGAACGGTGTTGGGTGCCGACCAGGAGAACCCCTATGACGTGATCGCCATCAATGGGGCATCGGCCGCACTGAGCATCTCGGGCATCCCGTTTGCCGGGCCGATTGGTGCCGTGAGAGTGGCCCACAGCGCTGATGGGGAGTGGATTCCCCACCCCACCTACGCCGAGGGCGCCGAGTCCACGTTTGAGATGGTGGTAGCCGGCCGTGTCTTGGACGACGGCGACGTCGCCATCATGATGGTGGAGGCCAACGGCACCGAGGCAGGCTGGGAGCTCTATAGCAACGGCACTCCAAAAGTGGACGAAGCAGCCCTGGCCGAGGGCTTGGAGAAGTCCAAGGAGTGGATCAAAGAAGCGGTGGGCCTCCAGCGCCGGCTGATCGCCACTGCCGGGGTGAAACCCCCCATGGAATACGAACTTCAGGTGGACTACTCCTCCGAGATCGAAGCGGCGGTCGCCGAAGTCGGCTCTGAGAAGCTGGCCTCGGCCATGTCCATCGCCGACAAAGCAGAGCGCCAGGAGACCGAGTCTCAGGCAAAAGAGGATGTCGCCGCCGCGCTGGCCGACCGGTTCGCCGAAGTCGAAGGGGCAGACAAGCAGATCTCAGCCGCAGTCCGCTCGCTCACCAAGAGCATCGTTCGCAACCGCATCGTGCAAGACGGCGTGCGGATCGACGGCCGGGGAGCGGTTGATCTCCGGCCGCTGGGCTCTGATGTGGGGGTGGTGGAGACCGCTCATGGCTCAGGATTGTTCGAGCGGGGCGAGACCCAAGTGTTGAACATCACCACGCTGGGCACCGCCCGGATGGACCAGATGATCGACGGGATCGATCCCATCGACAAGAAGCGCTACATCCACCACTACAACTTCCCGCCGTACTCCACCGGGGAGACCGGCTTCATGCGGGGTCCCAAGCGCCGGGAGATCGGGCACGGGGCCCTGGCCGAGAAGGCGCTGGTGCCGGTGGTGCCCAGCATGGACGAGTTCCCCTACACGCTGCGCTTGGTGTCGGAAGTGCTCTCATCCAATGGCTCTACGTCGATGGGCTCGGTGTGCTCGTCCACGCTGTCGCTCATGGACGCCGGCGTTCCCATCAAGGCACCCGTCGCGGGCATCGCCATGGGGTTGGTCTTCCATGAGGGCCAATACATAACCCTCACCGACATTTTGGGTGCCGAGGATGCATTTGGCGACATGGACTTCAAGGTGGCAGGAACCGCTGACTTTGTGACCGCCCTGCAACTCGATACCAAGATCGACGGTCTGCCCGCCGATGTTCTGGCCGGTGCCCTCAATCAGGCCCGCGACGCCCGGCTGAAGATCTTGGAGGTCATGGCCGGGGCTATTGATGCTCCTCGGGATGATGTGCGGCCTACCGCGCCCAAGATCATCAAGTTTGAGATCCCGCTGGACAAGATCGGCGAGGTGATCGGGCCCAAGGGCAAGGTGATCAATTCCATTCAGGCCGAGACCGGGGCTGAGGTCAACGTGGACGACGCCCAAGACGCGGGCATCGTTACCATCTCCTCGCCCGACCGTGATTGCGTGGACGAGGCGGAGCGCCAAATCCGCTTGATTCTGGATCCACCCACCGCCGACGTGGGAGAGGTTTACAACGGGAAGGTGGTGAACATCACCGCCTTCGGGGCGTTCGTGAACATCCTCCCGGGTCGCGATGGATTGGTGCACATCTCCAAGCTGGGCCGAGGTCGACGGGTGGAGCGCGTTGAGGACGTGGTTGCGCTGGGCGACGACCTTGAGGTTGTCGTGGAAGACATCGATCCAAACGGCAAGATCAGTCTCAAGCTGGTCGGCGACGAGAGCGGCGACGATCGCGATTCTGGTTCTCGATCAGATGATCGGGGTGGCCGCGACCGTGACGACCGCCGTGATGATCGGGGTGGCCGGGGTCGCCGTGATGACCGGGGTGGCCGCGACCGTGACGACCGCCGTGATGATCGGGGTGGCCGGGGTCGCCGTGATGACCGGGGTGGCCGCGACCGTGACGACCGCCGTGATGATCGGGGTGGCCGGGACCGTGACGACCGCCGTGATGATCGGGGTGGCCGGGGTCGCCGTGACGAACGCGGCGGCCGAGACCGCAGGGATTGGGACGGCCCTTCCCAAGCGGCTTCCTTCGAGGAAGACTTCGAAGCTCAACTGCGCGATGAATTCGGCGATCTGGGTCCCAGCGGGGGCTCGCATCGTCGAGGAGGGGGTCGCGGTCGCGACCGGGATCGGGCACCGCGCTAGACCACCCTCCTGCTTCAAATCCGAGCCCATTACTCAACGCCCGGCCCTATATCGTCTCGTTCATGATCCAGGTAGGGGTGTTCGGCGCGGGCGGCAGAATGGGCGCCACCGTCTGTGAAGCGGTGGCTTCCGACCCTGACATGAATCTGGTGGCCGCGGTTGATCCCTACGGCGTAGGAGCGTCGGCCGGAGGTGTGGTTGCCGTTGCCGACCGCCAGGCAGTGGTTGACGCGGGCGCCGACGTGGTGGTGGATTTCACCATCGCTGAAGCGGCCCGAGACAACCTGGTCTGGCTGGCTGAGCAGCGAGTCCACGCCGTCGTGGGAACCACCGGGTTCACGGACGGCGACTTGGAGCGATTCCAGGCTGCATTCGAAGCGGCGGAGCGGGCCTGCATCATCGCTCCCAACTTCGCCATCAGCGCGGTGCTGATGATGCGGTTTGCCGAGTTGGCCGCGCCTTACTTCGAGACGGCCGAGGTCATTGAGCTGCACCATGACGCCAAGATCGACGCTCCGTCGGGAACCGCCCGGCTAACGGTGGAGAAGATGGCCGCCGCATCAGATGCCTGGGCACCCGATCCCACCGAGCACGAAATGCTCTCGGGAATTCGGGGCGCGGAGGGTCCCGCGGGCATCCGGGTCCATGCCGTGCGCATGAGGGGGATGGTGGCCCATCACGAGGTGATCTTGGGAGCCGAGGGCCAAACCCTGACCATTCGCCAAGACTCCACCGATCGGTCCTCCTTCATGCCTGGAGTCCTGGCTGCGGTGAAAGCCGCCCCCGACCACACCGGGCTCATCGTCGGACTCGACGCCCTGCTGGACATCTAAACCCCTGTTGTGTCGCTCCGGCGCCTCTTGACGAACGTCGCGGTTCTGCTGGCCGTAGCGGCCATGGTCATCGCCGGCTTCTGGCAGCTCCACCGGCTGTCGGAGCGCCGAGATCGAAACAGCACGATCACCGACCGCAGCGAACTCCCTGTTGTCGAGGTGCAAAGCCTGGTGGAAAGCGCCAGCGGCTTCGACGTGGGGAACGACATCGAGTTCCGCCCGGTCCGGGCTGTCGGTTTCTATCAGGCCGAAGATGAGGTGCTGATCCGCAACCGGACCTACCAGGGATCTGCCGGGTATTGGGTCCTCACCCCGCTGCGGCTCCGAACCGGCGACATCGTGGCTGTCAATCGGGGCTGGATCCCCCACGCCGCGGGCACCGGCACTGCTCCCGCTGAATTCGCTCCCGCCACCGGCGAGGTACAGGTGGTCGGGCTGGTCCGGGCCACGGTCACCGCCGAGGGACTCCAGCGGTCGGACCCGTCAAGCGGGGTGCTGGCCGAGATGGCCCGACCCGATCTGGCCCGTCTGTCCCAACAGCTCGAAGGCGCCCTTCTGCCGGTCTACGTGCAACTCCAGGCCCAGACCCCGTCCTCTGGTGATCTGCCCGTCCCCGTTCCCCCTCCCGACCTGGGAGAAGGATCGCATTTGGCCTATGCCGTCCAGTGGTTCGTCTTCGCCTCCATAGCCCTGGTGGGCTATCCGCTGATCTTGCGCCGTCTGGGCCGTCCCGGCGACCCCGATCAAGAAGCAAAAGTAGGCTGATCCGGTGGCGCATTCAGGAGAATCCATGCCGCGGGTGCTTCATGCATTGCGCACCAAGGGCATGGCCGAGGTCGATGCAGTGGCTCATGCCGCTGGCTTGACGGAGGACCAGGCGGGCGGCGTATTGCACGAACTCGGCGATCGGGGATGGGCCCGCTACCGGGACGGCAATCGGGCCAAGGGCTGGATGCTGCTGGGGGAGGGCCGGGCTGAGGCCGAGCGACTGGCCACCGCTGAGATGGAGGCTTCCGGCCAGCGGTCCGCGGTCTTCGATCTCTACGAGGCGTTCAAGGTGTTGGATCCCGAATTGAAGCAGGCCTGCACCGATTTTCAGATACGCGGAGATCAGACTCTGAACGACCACACCGACCCCGACTACGACGCGGCGGTCATCGCCCGCTTGGCTGAGATCAATCGGCGCGTCCAGCCGATCATGGCCAGCCTGACCGACGCCCTAGGGCGCTTCGGGCACTATGGACCGAGACTCAACTTTGCGCTGACCCAGGTGGTGGGCGGTGACATTAACTGGTTTACGAAACCCTCGCTGGATTCGTACCATGAGGTGTGGTTCGAGCTGCACGAGGATCTTCTGGTGACACTGGGAATTGATCGGGCATCCGAGCTGACCGTCGATTCCGCTGACGCGTAAGGAGAACCCATGGCTCGATTCGGCAAGGTGCTTACCGCCATGGTCACACCGTTTCGAGACGACGGCTCGCTCGATCTGGAGACGGCTGCGTCATTGGCCCAATGGCTGAGCGACAACGGAAGCGATGGGCTGGTCATCGCGGGCACAACCGGCGAGGCGCCTACCCTGACTCACGACGAGCAGATCGATCTCATCGGTGCCGTCGTGGCCGCGGTGGATGTCCCGGTGGTGGCCGGAGCGGGCAGCAACGACACCGCCGCGGCGGTTGAGCTCACCGAGCGGGCCCAGGAGGCCGGAGCCGACGGAATCTTGTCGGTGGCCCCGTACTACAACCGCCCCTCGCAGGCTGGCTTGGCCAAGCACTTTGCCTCGGTGGCGGCGGCAACCGACCTTCCGGTGATCATCTACGACATTCCCGTTCGCACCGGGCGCAAGGTGGACACCGCCACGCTGCTGGACCTGGCCCACGGTGTGGCCAACATCGTCGGGGTCAAGGACGCCGCCGGCGACCCCGCCGAAACCGCTGGCCTCATCGCCCAGGCGCCCGATGATTTCGAGGTGTATAGCGGCGACGACAGCCTCACACTGCCGTTGCTGTCGGTTGGGGCGGTGGGCGTCATCGGAGTGGCCACCCACTGGGCCGGCGCCGAGCACGCCGAGATGATCGCCGCCTTCGAGAAGGGCGACGTGGCGGCCGCCCGCCAGATCAACGCCAGCCTCATGCCTTCGTATGACTATGAGACGGGGTTGGCCGCGCCCAACCCCATCCCGGCCAAGGCCATGATGCGCCTCATCGGGCTGCCGGTGGGCCGGTGCCGACCGCCGCTGGACGTAGAACCCGACGGCCTGATCGAGGCCGCCGCCGAAGTGCTGGCCGGCACACGACTCGGTGCAGATGACTGAACCTGCGATCACATTGAGGATTCCCGCCAATGGCTGAACCGGTTCAGATCACCTTTCTGGGCGGGTTAGGCGACATCGGGAGGAACTGCGCGGCCATCGAATCCCAGGGCGAGGTGCTCCTCTTGGACTGCGGCGTGCTGTTCCCCGATGAGGACATGCCCGGAGCCGACTTCGTGCTGCCCGATCTGGAGTATCTGCGCGACAGGGCCGACCGCATCGTGGGCTGCATCTGCACTCACGGCCACGAGGATCACATCGGCGCCCTGCCCCGGGCGCTGGAGTGGCTGTCGTTCCCCGTCTACGCGTCGCCGTTCACCCTCGGGCTGATACGCAACCGTCTTGAGGAGCGGGAGGTGAGCGACCGCGCCACCCTCATTCCCATCGGCGACCACGACCGTGTGCGCATCGGTTCGTTCGACTGTGAGTTCATCCCGGTCACCCACTCGGTTCCCTCAGGGTTGATCTCGGCCATTCGCACACCGCAGGGGGTGATCCTCCATTCCAGCGATTTCAAGCTGGACCTGAACCCAGTGGACGGCCGCCGCACCGATCTTGCCCGAATCGGGGCCATCGCCCGCGATGAGGGGATTCGGCTGTTGCTGTGCGATTCCACCAACTCTGAAATACCCGGCAGTTCCCGGTCGGAATCCGAGATCGGTGAGGTGCTGAGGGGAGTGTTCGCCGCCCATCCCAATCGACGCCTGGTGGTGGCGGCGTTCTCCAGCCACATCCATCGGATTCAGCAGGTGGCCGACGCCGCGGTCGAGTCCGGGCGCAAAGTGGCCACGCTGGGGCTTTCTATGAAGCGCAACTTCGCTCTGGCCCGCGAGTTGGGCTTGCTCCGGCTGCCCGACAATGCGGTAATCGAGGTGTCCGATGCCGAGCACTATTCGCCCGGAGAGGTGTGCGTAGTGTCCACCGGCTCTCAGGGGGAGAACCGCTCGGCGCTGGCCATGGCCGCCACCGGCGACAGCCGCTGGATCAAGATCGGCTCCGACGACACCGTGGTTCTGAGCTCTAGCCCCATACCCGGCAACGAGGCTCGAGTCTCCCGCATGATCAACAGCCTGGTGTACCGGGGGGCGAAGGTGGTCCACAGCGGCCAACTGGAGGTTCACACCACCGGCCACGGCAAACAGGACGAGCTTCGCACCCTGCACACCGTGGCCGACCCCGAGTATTTCGTGCCGGTCCACGGCGAGGTCCGCCACTTGGCGGCCCATGCCGAGCTGGCTTTGAAGATGGGCATGGCAACTGATCGGGTGGTCCTGGCCCGAGACGGCGAGCAAGTGGAGTTGAGCGACCGCGGTCTGGCCAATCGGGGTCAGGTCACCTCCGGGGACTACTACTACGTGAACGGACAGCTGATCGAGAGCGGCCGTGAGCTGTTCAGCGAGCGTTTCATCCTCGGCGGCCAGGGAGTGGTCAATGTCGTGGTGGTGTTGAGCCGCGAGGAGGGTCGTCTGCTGGCCCGCCCCCGCGTGGAGAGCAAGGGCTGGGTGGGAGCCGACCTCGTCCGAGAATTCGAACATGCCGCGGCTGACGAGGTGGAGGCTGCGGTGGAGGAATATCTGGAATCGGGAGAAGACGATGGGTTGGAGCGCTTGGTTCGAAGGGCAACGGGCCAATTCGTCAATCACAACACCGGCCGCCGTCCCATGATCGTTCCCATCATCATCGAACTCTGAGCGCTGACCTGGCCAGCCCTGTCGGCCCAAACCATTGGTTACTGGTGTTGTCAATGGTACGTTGTGGTTGTTGTGGCTACCAAAACCGCTCGAAAGCCCCCTACAAAGCCCAGCGCAAAGTCCAAATCCAAGGCCGGAGCCTCATCGGACAGCCGATTGAGGCAGGCATCTGCCGCGGTCTGGGCCAGACACCGCGCCGACATCATCGCCGTGGGGTTCATCCTCGCCGGGCTGGTGGCGGCATGCGCCGTTTGGGCCGATGTGGCCGGACCGTTCGGCAAAGGCCTCCGGATCATGCTCGGCGCGCTCATTGGCACCGCCAGGTCTGCCATTCCGATTGCTCTGGTGGCCATAGGGGTTGTGCTGTTGCGGGGTCCCCGCCCCGACGACGAGGAGGATGTGCAACCCGCTTCCGAGTCCTTCGACAAGAACCCCTACACCGACCCGGCCCGGGCCGACTTGGTGCAGGCAGTTCGCCTCGGCCTCGGCACCTCACTGACGCTCCTGTCGGTGACCGGTCTTCTTCACATAGCCATCGACCGGCCGGGCATCGAGGACCTCGACGGGCTGATGGGGGCCGGTGGTGCTCTGGGCTTGGCCTTCGGGGGCACGCTGGCCGCGTTCATGGGAGTTTGGGGTGCGAGCCTGGTGGTGGGCGCGTTCGGCCTGCTGGGAATGGTGGTGCTCACCCGGGTGTCGCTGCGGGCATGGGCCCGCCGAGTAGACGGTGCCAAGCTCAAAGCCGCCCTGGTCCGGGCCCTTCACTCTGCTACCGGCACGCCCGTGCCGGCCGAAAACCCCTCCGTGCACCATCAGGAGAACTGGGCAGAAGCGATTCCGGTCGAACCGGAGGTGCCCGGCTCCGATGTGGTGGTCATACCCGAACCGCGCCCGGAACCGGAACCGGTGCCCGCTCCCGAGACCAGTTCGGCACCTGAACCCGAACCCAGTCCTCCTTCTCCCGACCCGGAGCCGGATTGGCAGGCACCGGCGATCGTGGGTGAGAAGGGGTCCAAGTCGCCCAAGTCGTCGAAGTGGAAGCTCCCCTCGCTCAAGCTGCTGAGCGGGTCCGATCCCCAACAGATCAACCAGGATGAGGCCACCCGTAAGGGCGCCGCCCTCGAGCAGGCCCTGGCCGCCCATGATGTGGAGACCAAGCTGGTGGGGATGGTGATCGGTCCCACCGTGACCCGCTACGAGCTGGAGCTCGCCCCCGGGGTCAAGGTCAGCCGGGTCACCAGCTTGAGCAAGGACATCGCCTATGCGCTGGCCTCGCCCGACGTCCGCATCCTGGCCCCGATCCCCGGGCGTCAGGCCATCGGCGTGGAGGTTCCCAACCGCGACCGCCAAGTGGTGTCGCTGGGCGGGATCCTGGCGTCGGCCGAGGCCCGCAAAGCCAACCATCCCTTGGAGGTGGCCATCGGGCGGGACATCAACGCCAAGCCGGTGATGATGGACCTGTCCCGGATGCCTCACATTCTCATCGCCGGGGCCACTGGAGCGGGCAAGTCGTCGTGCATCAATTCCATGATCACGTCGGTGCTCATGCGCTCCACCCCCGACCAGGTCCGCATGATCCTGGTCGACCCCAAGATGGTGGAGATGGCCCAATACGAGCATGTGCCCCACCTGCTCACCCAGCCGGTAGTCGATCCCAAGAAGGCGGCCAACGCCCTGGCGTGGGCCTGTCGGGAGATGGACCGTCGCTATGAGGTGCTGGCCTCGGTGGGCGTGCGGGACATCGATGGCTACAACGACGCCTGTGCCCGGGGCGTGTTCGAGAACGATCGCAAACTGGGGATTGAAGAGTCTGAGCCCAAAGAGCGGATGCCGCTCATTTTGGTGGTGGTGGACGAGCTCTCCGACCTGATGATGGTGGCCCCCCGCGACGTGGAGGACTCCATCTGCCGGATCGCCCAGAAGGCCCGGGCAGTGGGCATCCACTTGGTGATCGCCACCCAGCGTCCGTCCATCAACGTGATCACCGGGGTCATCAAGGCCAACATTCCGGCCCGGCTGGCCTTTGCGGTGTCCAGCCAAACCGATAGCCGGGTGATCCTCGACCAGCAGGGCGCCGAGCGCTTGGTGGGTCAGGGCGACATGCTCTTGCTCAGCCCCACCTCCACGTCGCCCCAGCGCATACAGGGCGCGTGGGTGACCGAGGAGGAGGTCCGCAAGGTGGTGGCCGCCTGGCGGCGTCAGGACGTGGTCATGGAGCCACCCAGTCCTTCGGCTTCGGTGACCACCGACGGAGGCGACGGCGACGACGACCCGCTGGCCCCCGCGCCTTCGACTGCCACGAGCGGGGGCGGCGACGATGACGATGAGCTGCTGGTGCAGGCCATGAGGCTGGTGGTGGAGAGCCAGCTGGGCTCCACCTCGATGCTCCAGCGCAAGCTCCGAGTGGGATTCGCCCGAGCCGGGCGTCTGATGGACCTGATGGAGCAGCGGGGCGTGGTGGGGCCATCTGAGGGGTCGAAAGCACGAGAGGTGCTGATGACCCCCGACGAGCTTCCCTCTTAAACGCTGATTGAGCGTCGGTAGTCTCAGGTCGTGGCTTTAGCAGCGGTGCTCCTGGCCGGGGGCCTCCTCGTGCTGGCGGTGGGCGCCGACCAACTGGTCATCGGCGCATCCCGGCTGGCCTTCGCCCGGGGTATCTCGCCCATCGTGATCGGGGCGCTGGTCATCGGATTCGGCACCAGCGCTCCGGAGATGCTGGTGTCGGGCCTGGCCGCGGCCGACGGCAACGTCGATTTGGGAGTGGGCAACATCGTCGGCTCCAACGTGGCCAATTTGAGCTTGGTGCTGGGCTTCTCCGCGCTGGTGGCGGCGGTGGCCGTCGGAGGCCGCTTCATCCGCGTGGCCAACAGCACGCTGTGGCGGGAGGGCGTGGTGTCGCTGGCGGCCGCCGGTTTGTTCTGGGTGCTGGTACAGGACGGATTCGAGCGTTGGGAGGGCTTCGTCCTGCTGGCGGCCTTCGTGGTGGCCATGGGTGCCATTTTGTGGCGGTCCGCCTACGACCTCAGCGCTCCCGATGTTGTCCACACCGACAAGCCCACCAACCAGCGCACCGAGTTGGTCCGCACCATTGTTGGGTTGGCGGCCACCGTGGTCGGTGCCCAATTGGCGGTGACCGGTGCGGTGGACATCGCCCAAGAGGTGGGCCTGGGATCGGGGTTCGTGGGGCTGTCGCTGGTGGCATTCGGCACCTCGCTGCCCGAGCTGATCACCGGGGTGCAGGCCGCCCGCCGCGGCGAGGCCGATCTGCTGGTGGGCAACATCTTGGGCTCCAACACGTTCAACAGCCTGCTGGTGAGCGCAGTGGTGGCACTGGTGGGGCCGGGACCGCTGGCCGACGGGAACCTCTCGGGTTTGGCGGTATGGATCATGATGGGCATCTCCATCGCGGCCTGGATGTTCATGTTCAGGGGCGAAGGCTTGGAGCGGTGGTGGGAGGGTGCCTTCCTTTTGGCCGTGTACCTGGCGTCGCTGCCGTTTCTTATCTCCGACCATGAAGAAGATGTGGATGCCGTCCCGGTGGTCGAGGCGGTTGAGGTGGCTGAGGCGGTGCCTGTTGCTGGTGGCTCAGGCATCAATTCCACCTAGTCTCGGTATGGTGCGCCGGTTTTGGGTTGAGACGCTGGGGTGTCCCAAGAATCAGGTGGACTCCGACAAGATCACCGGTTTGCTGGTTGGCGACGGGATGGCCGCGGCCAGTGCCCCCGAAGAAGCCGATCTGGTGGTGGTAAACACCTGCGCCTTCATCGAGGAGGCCCGCCAGGAGTCGGTGGACACGGTGCTGGCGTTGCGCTCGACGGCCTCCGAAGCCGAATTGGTGGTCACCGGGTGCATGGCCGAGCGCTACGGCGCTGAGCTGGCTGAAGCCCTGCCTGAGGTCGACCGGGTGGCCGGGTTCGGCGTGCCGGTCAGCATCGGAGCGAAGCCCTCTGATTCGTCGCGGAGCCCGGCGGAGCTTCCCTCGTTCGACCTATTGAACCTACCTCGGCCGCCGGCGGAAGCACCCTGGGCCTACGTGAAGATCGCCGAGGGCTGCGACCGGCGCTGCGGGTACTGCGCCATTCCCAGCTTCCGAGGGCCCCAGCGCTCTCGGTCGGCCGAATCCATCGCGGCCGAGGTAGACATGCTCGGAGTGCGGGAGGCAGTGCTGGTGGCCCAAGACCTGGCCTCCTACGGGCGAGACCAGGGCCAGGGGGAGCGGGGCATCATCCCGCTAGTGGAGTCGCTTTGCCAGCGGGTGGATTGGGTGCGTCTGCTGTACCTGTACCCGTCCGATCTCACCGACCCACTAATCGACACCATCTGCTCCACCGATGTGCCCTATTTCGACCTGTCGTTGCAGCACGTATCTAGGCCGCTGTTGGCCCGAATGCGCCGGTGGGGCGACGGCGATCGCTTCGCCGCCCGTATTGCCGAGATTCGCCAGCGGCAGCCAGAGGCGGTGTTCCGGTCGAACTTCATCGTGGGCTATCCCGGCGAGACCGAGGCCGACCACGACGCGCTGCTGGATTTTGTGGCCGATGTGGGCCTCGACTGGTGCGGGTTCTTCACCTACTCCGCGGAGACGGGCACCTACGCAACCACTCTCGACAACCAGGTGCCCGCCGAGCTGGCCGCGGAGCGCCGTCGGGAGCTGGCCGAGGTCCAGGACGCGATCACCGCATCCAAGCGTGACCAACTCATCGGCCGCGAGGTCGAAGTGCTGGTGGATGCCCCCGGCCTGGCCCGCAGCTACCGAGAAGCCCCGGAGATCGACGGCATCGTCTCAGTGCCCGATCACTTGGCTGTTGGCCAATTCCACACCGTGCGGGTGACCGACGCAATGGGTCCCGACGTTATGGCCGAGGCGATGGAGCCATGAGCCAGGTAGGGGCCTATTCCTGGGCCGATCTGCGCTTGACGGCCAACCTGATCACGCTGGGGCGGATTCTGGTTTCGCCTCTGCTGTTTGTGCTGATCTTGACCGCCTCGGACAGCGGAGGGACATCGTGGGCCGTGGTGGCCGTGGGCTGGGTGTTGGGCGCCAGCGACTACTACGACGGATGGGTGGCTCGGGCATCGGACAGCGTCAGCCGCTGGGGGGCCTTCTTGGACCCGTTGGCCGACAAGGTGATGATCCTGGGAGCGGCCTGGTGCTTCGTGGCCGTGGACCGCCTGTTCTGGGTTCCGGTGCTAATCATCACGGCGCGGGAGCTCCTGATGAGCGCGGCCCGGACTCGATGGGCTCGAGACGGCCTGTCGCTTCCTGCTCGCTACTCGGCCAAGCTCAAGACGCTGATGCAAGGCGGGGCGCTCACCGTGGCCGCGCTGCCTCCGCTGGAGAACGTCGACTGGGCGGTGTCGCTGGCCATCTGGCTGGCGGTGGCCATAACCCTCTACTCCGGCTGGCGCTACTGGGCCGACGGGCGGGCCGGAGCCATTGCCGCCTCAGGCCAGTAGCTGAAGGCGGGCGGCGGTATAGCCTCCCAGCGTGAATTGTGAAGTAATCGCGGTGGGAACCGAGCTCCTGCTCGGCCAGATTGTCGACACCAACTCGTCATGGATCGGCGAGCAGCTGGCGCTGGCCGGAATCGACTCGCACCACCAGGTCAAGGTGGGCGACAACTTCGATCGCATGCAGGCGGTGCTCAATCAGGCCTTGGATCGCAGCGACTCGGTCATCATGTGCGGGGGTCTGGGCCCCACCCAGGACGACATCACCCGGGACGTGATCGCGGCGGCCCTCGGGGTGGAGCTGGTGCGGCGCGACGACATCGTGGAGCGCATTTCCCGGGTGTTTGGCGGCCGAGGTCGGGCCATGCCCGAGAACAACCTGCGTCAGGCTGACGTGCCCGACGGGGCCGAGGTGCTGCCGCTGATGCCCGGCACCGCCCCTGGCTTCAAGGTGGAAACCGGCGGCAAGGCGGTGTACGCCGTGCCTGGCGTGCCCTGGGAGATGCAGCAGATGGTGGGGGAGTGCGTGCTACCCGACCTCAAGCAAAGGGCGGGGATCACCGCGGTTATCAAGAGCCGCACCCTGCGCACCTGGGGCGATTCCGAGTCGGGTCTGGCCGAGAAATTGCACGAAGAGATCGAAAGGCTGGACGAGACCGGCGAGTGCACCATCGCCTTCCTGGCTTCGGGAATGGAGGGCCTCAAGGTGCGGCTTACCGCCAAGGCTCCCAGCGAGGCCGAGGTGGATGAGATCCTGGCCAACGAGGACCAGATCGTGCGGGGCATCATCGGCGACATCGTGTTCGGGGTGGACGACGAGACCATGGAGTCGGCCGTGCTCGACGCCTTGCGGCAGCGGGGGTGGACCCTGGCGCTGGCCGAGTCGCTCACCGGTGGTCTGATCGGCTCTCGGCTCACCGCCGTGCCCGGGGCCAGCGACGTGTTCCGGGGCGGGCTGGTGTCCTACGCCAGCGATGTGAAGTTCGACCTGCTGGACGTGCCCGAGGGCCCGGTGGTGAGCGAAGAGGCCGTCACCGCCATGGCCCGGGGGGCGGCCAAGCTGCTGGGCGCCGACTGTGCCATTGCCGTCACCGGCGTGGCCGGCCCCGACCCCCTCGACGGCGAAGACCCCGGCACCGTGTGGATGGCCACTCTGGTCAAAGGCGAAGTGGAGGCCACCAAGGTCAAATTCCCCTTCGACCGCGAGCGCACCCGCCAGTTCACCACCGTCTCCATCCTCAACAACCTCCGCATGAGGGTGCTGGCCGGCAAGTAGGACGCCCAGACCAATTGGCAGCCGGGCCGCTAAACCTCGGGGTTGACGAAGCCGGCGAGCATCCCGCCGTCGGCGACGAACTCGGCGCCGGTGCTGTAGGAGGAGTCGTCGGAGGCCAGATACATGGCCAGGTGGGCGATTTCGACGGGCTGGGCGGCCCGGCCCAACGGGAGCATGGCGTAGACCGCGGCCTTTTCCTCTTCGGTAATGGCGTCGCCCAAGGCGTCCTGGGAGGTCATTGGCGTATCCACCCCACCGGGGTGGATGGAGTTGACCCGGATGCCGTGTTTGCCCAGTTCCAACGCCGCGTCCTTGGTCATGCCCCGCACCGCGAACTTGGAGGCGGTGTAGGCCACCGTGCCGCTGTAGCCGGCGATGCCGTTGGTGGAGCTGATGTTGACGATGGAACCGCCGCCGGCTTCGATCATGGCCGGGACGGTGTGCTTCATGCCCAAGAACACTCCCACCTGGTTGACGTTGATCACCTGCATGTAGTCGTCGAGTGACATGTCCATGAGCGACACGCCGAACACGAGGATCCCGGCGTTGTTCACCAGCACGTTGGGGGGTCCGTAGAGGCTGACGGTCTCGTCCACCGCCTTCTGCCACGCCCCGGGGTCGGTTACGTCCAAGGGGATGTAGTGGACATTGGGGCCCACATCGGCGGCTACTGCCTCTCCGAGGTCGTGGAGCACGTCGCCGAACACCACCTTTGCGCCCTCGGCGGCGAACAGCCGCACCTCGGCCTCGCCCTGGCCCCGGGCGCCGCCGGAGATGAGGGCCACTTTTCCGTCCAGCCTGCCCATGTCAGTTGTCCTCCATATCGCGATCAAGGCGGAGCGACGCCGAGTTCATGCAGTAGCGCTCTCCGGTGGGGTGGGGGCCATCGGGGAAGATATGGCCCAGATGTGCTCCACATGATGCACACACTGCCTCGGTGCGGACCATGCCGTGGCTGCTGTCGGTGTGGCGGTTCACCTTGCCCTCGGCGACCTCCTCGTAGAACGACGGCCAGCCGGTGCCCGAGTCGTACTTGGTGTCAGAAGAGAACAGCGGCTCGCCGCACACCCGGCAGCGGTACATACCGTCGTCCTTGCAATCCCAGTACTCGCCGGTGAAGGCCCGCTCGGTGCCGGCTTGCTGGGTGATGTGGTACTGCTCGGGAGTGAGCCTCTGGCGCAGTTCCTCGTCGGTGAACGTGGTCTCAGACATGAGTGCCACCGTATCGGATTTCTGAGGCAAACAGGCAGGTTGGACCAGCGGGGTACTTGTGAAATTTGACCGCCGTAACTACGCTGATGTCATTCATCGGGGACAAACTGTCACTGGTCGTCTTTAGAGTGTGGCTCGACATTCCCCCTGCAAACTCGCAGCCGTAAAACCCTGACCTGAAGGAGGAGATGTGGAGCGAGACAAGGCACTAGAGATGGCCCTGGGCCAGATCGAGAAGCAATTCGGCCAAGGCGCCGTAATGAAGATGGGCGAGAAGGGCGCCATGGCCATAGAGACCACCCCCACCGGGGCGCTGGCCCTCGACTTGGCACTAGGCGTCGGGGGGCTCCCCCGAGGCCGGGTGGTGGAGATCTTCGGCCCGGAGTCCTCGGGCAAGACCACCTTGGCGCTGCACGCCGTGGCCGAGGCCCAGCGGAACGGGGGGATCTGCGCGTTCGTCGACGCCGAGCACGCCCTCGATCCGATCTACGCCAAAGCCATCGGCGTGGACGTGGACGAGCTGTTGATCTCACAGCCCGACACTGGCGAGCAGGCCCTGGAGATCACCGACATGTTGATCCGCTCGAGTGCGCTCGACGTGATCGTCATCGACTCGGTGGCCGCCCTCACCCCCCGGGCCGAGATCGAGGGGGACATGGGCGACACCCACGTGGGCCTGCAAGCCCGGCTCATGTCGCAGGCGCTGCGCAAGCTCACCGCCAACTTGAACAAGTCCAAGACGGTGTGCATCTTCATCAACCAACTGCGGGAGAAGATCGGCGTGATGTTCGGCTCTCCAGAGACCACACCAGGTGGCCGGGCGCTGAAGTTCTACTCGTCGGTCCGCCTCGACATCCGCCGCATCGAGTCCCTCAAGCAGGGGGTAGACGTAGTCGGCAACCGCACCCGGGTAAAGGTGGTCAAGAACAAGGTGGCCCCGCCGTTCCGGCAGGCCGAGTTCGACATCATGTACTCCAAGGGCATCAGCCGGGAGGGCTCGCTGCTCGATGTGGGCGTCGACCTGGACATCATCGACAAGTCCGGGGCCTGGTTCACCTACGAGGGCGAGCACCTCGGCCAGGGCCGGGACAAGGCCAAGGCGTTTCTGGGCGAGCACCCCGAGATCATGGTGGAGATCACCGAGCGGGTGTGGAAGGCGGTGAGCCCTCAGTCTGAGGAGGAAACCGCCGAAACCGAAGAGCCAGCTGCCCAAACCGGCTAGGAGGCCCACAAACCGGCCAAAAGGCCCGCAAACCGGTTAGTGGGCCACTGGAGGCCGACAGGTAGCCTGACGGGGTGAGCCGCAGCTATTTCATCCGCACCTACGGGTGCCAGATGAACGAGCACGACACCGAGCGCATCGCCGGGCTGTTGGAGGCCGACGGGATGACTTCGGCCGACGCCATGGAGTCGGCCGACGTCATCGTGCTCAACACCTGCTGCATCCGCGAAAACGCCGACAACAAGCTCTATGGCCAGCTCGGCCACCTCAAACGGCTCAAGCAGCAGCGCCCCGATATGCAGATCGCGGTGGCTGGCTGTCTGGCCCAGAAGGACCGGGATCTGATCCAGGAGCGGGCCGACCACGTGGACGTGGTATTCGGCACCCACAACGTTCACCGGGCTGCGGAACTGATCGGAGCTGCGGCCGACGGACCCATCATCGAGATTCTGGAAGCGGCGGTCGAGGACGACCGCGACAGCTTCCCCTCCGCTTTGCCGGTGCGCCGCGACGCCCCCTACGCGGCGTGGATGACCATCCAGGTGGGCTGCGACAACTCGTGCGCCTTCTGCATCGTGCCGGCGGTGCGGGGCGCTGAGATCAGCCGTCCCCTGGAGCTGCTGGTGGACGAGGCCACCGACCTCGTCGAGGGCGGGGTCACCGAGATCACATTGTTGGGCCAGAACGTGAATTCCTACGGCCGCGATCTCCAGCGGGACCGCCGCCAAGCTGGCGAGAAGGTATCGCTGCGGCCGCTGTTTGCCGACCTGCTCCGGGCGGTGGGCGCGGTGGACGGCATCGAGCGGATCCGCTTCACCAGCCCCCATCCAAAAGACCTGCGGCCCGAGACCATCGAGGCCATGGCCGAGGTGCCCGCGGTGTGCGAGCACCTCCACCTCCCCCTGCAATCGGGCAGCGACCGGGTGCTGGCCGCCATGCACCGGGGCTACACCGCCGAGCGGTATCTCGATCGGCTGCATGCCGCCCGGGAATCGGTCGGCGACCTGGCCGTGTCCACCGACATCATCGTGGGATTTCCCGGCGAGACCGAGGACGACTTCGAGCAGACCCTGCTGGTGGCCGCCGAGGCGGAGTACGACTCGGCGTTCACCTTCGTGTTCTCGCCCCGCCCGGGCACCGAGGCGGCTGAGATGGCCGACCAGTATTGCGATCCCGACGAGGTGCGGGATCGCTTCGAGCGGCTCCGGGCAGTGGTGGAGCGCTCCAGCCGCCGGGGGAATCAGGCCCGGGTCGGTTGCCGCGAGGAAGTGGTGGTGGAAGGCCCGTCCAAGAAGGACCCGGGCCTGCTCACCGGGCGCACCCGCCAGAACCGCCTGGTGCACTTCCCCTCCTCGCAGAAGCTGAAGCCGGGAACCTTCGCCAAGGTAGACGTGACCGCGGCGGGCGCCCACCACCTGCGGGGTGAGCTGGCAGAGGTCACCGCGCCTCCCCGGTGGCGCACCCGGATCCCGGTGGCTGCGCTCTGAGCAGTTCCCCGCCCTCCGATGCCGTCGGCGCGCCGGGCGCGCTGGCCATCGTCGGGGTCACCGCCACCGGCAAATCGACGGTGGCGATGGCCATTGCCCGCCGACTGGGAAATGCCGAGATCATCTCGGTCGACTCCATGCAGGTGTACCGGGAGATGGACATCGGCACCGACAAGCCCCCCGTCGCGGTGCGAGCCGAGGTGCCCCACCACCTGATCGACGTGGCCGACCCCTCAGAGGACTTCTCCCTGACCATGTTCCAAGCCGCCGCCCGCCAGGCCCGGGCTGATATCGCAACCAGAGGCCGCACCGCGGTGCTGGTAGGGGGCACTGGGCTGTACCACCGGGCGGTGATCGACGACCTGGACATACCGGGTCGTTTTCCGGAGACGGCGGCGGAATTGGAGGAGGAGCTCGACACCGAGGCTCTGCACCGTCGCTTGGTTGAGCTCGACCCGCTGGCCGCCTCCCGCATGGAGTCCACCAACCGCCGGCGAATCGTGCGGGCCCTGGAGGTGACGGTGGGCAGCGGCCGGCCGTTCTCCTCCTACGGGCCGGGGTTGGGCGACTATCCGCCTTGCGACATCGCTCAGATCGGCCTATCGCTGTCGCGTGCCGAGATCGACCACCGCATCGAACAGCGATACCACCAGCAGATGGAAGCCGGTTTCCTAGCAGAGGTGGAGGCGCTGGCCCACCGCCAGCCGCCGCTGTCGCGCACCGCATCTCAGGCCCTGGGCTACAAGGAGTTGTTGGGGCATCTCAACGGTGAGATGTCACTAGACGAGGCGCTGGACTTGGCCATCGCCCGCACTCGGAAGTTCGCCCGCCGCCAAGAGCGCTGGTTTAGGCGCGACCCCCGCATCGTCTGGCTCAACGCTGATGACGACGTCGAGGCGCTGGTCGACGAAGCGCTCTCCCGCACAGCCCAGCACGAGTCCCCAGGCTGAGACCGAAATGGTGCGCGGCGCAGGGCCCAGAACTTGTCAGACTGGAGCGATGCAGCTGACCAAGCACCACGGCTTGGGAAACGACTTTTTGATCGCCCTGGCCGACGCGCTGCCCGCCGACGCCCCGGCGATGGCCGAAGCGGCGTGCCATCGTACCCGCGGCGTGGGCGCCGACGGGCTTATCTTCGGCTTGCCCGGTGATGCCGGCGCGGGCACCGACGTCACGATGGTGCTGTTCAACGCCGACGGGTCCCGGGCCGAGATGAGCGGCAACGGCATCCGCTGTTTGGCCCATGCGTTCGTCCAACACGACGACCGCGGCACCAACCGAGAGCTGTCCATCGGCACCGACGCCGGCATTCGAACCGTGAGCGTTGAATCCACCGCCGATCCCACCGTGGTCCAGGCTCGCGTGGACATGGGGCCGATCGGCCCGGGCCCCAATCTGGAAGACGGAGAGGTCGCCCACTACCTCCGCAATTACGGCTTCGCCGACCACTTCTTCACCGCTGACGTGGGCAATCCCCATCTGGTGGTGGGAGTCAACGATGTGCAGCTGATCGACGTGGCCCGGAACGGATCGGAGCTCTCCCGTTTGGCCGGTGGGATCAACGTGGAATTCATCAGCGCCACCTCCGTCGGAATCGACATGCGGGTGTGGGAACGAGGGGTAGGGGTGACCGAGGCGTGCGGGACCGGTGCGTGCGCCGCCGCCCAGGCAGCCCACCACTGGGGGCTGGTCGGCCCGGTGGTCTCAGTGTCGATGCCCGGCGGCGATGTAGTGGTGAAGCTGGGCGACACCGCCGTGCTGACCGGTCCATCCCAATACATCGCGACGGTGGACTATGGCTGACAGCGATACCCACCGGGGCGGATTCGGCACCCACGGCGGGGAGTCCGGGGCGTTCATCGAGCGGGCCTTTCGGGAGAAGATCGTGCTGGTGGGCGTCACCCTCGCGGGCGGCGATCCGGCCCGCACCGACGCCGATTTGGACGAGTTAGCCCAGCTCATCGACACCGCAGGAGCCGACGAGGTGGGCCGGCTGGCCCAGCGCCGCAACGCCCCCGATCCGTCCACCTACATCGGCCGGGGCAAGGTCGACGAGATTCTGTCGGTGTGCGAGCAGGCCGACGCCGACACCGTGGTGTTCGACGACGAGCTGAGTCCGGCCCAGCAATTCAACCTGGAGAAGATCCTCGGGCGCACCGCCATCGACCGCACCGCGGTGATTCTGGACATCTTCGCCCAGAACGCCAGCAGCCAGGAGGGCCAGGCCCAAGTGGAGCTGGCCCAGCTCCGCTACCGGCTGCCCCGGCTGCGCCGAGGCCGGGGATTCAGCCAGCAGGCCGGCGGGATCGGCACCCGGGGCCCGGGTGAGACCCAGCTCGAGGTGGATCGCCGGCGCATCCAGCGCCGCATCCACAAGCTGGAGGCCCAGCTGCGAAACATCGCCAAGAACCGCACCGTGCAGAGCCGCAGCCGCCGTCGCTCGGCCCAGAGCGCGGTGGCAATCGTCGGCTACACCAACGCGGGCAAGTCCCGCCTGCTCAACCTGCTCACCGATTCGGGCGTGCTGGTGCAGAACCGGCTATTCGCCACCCTGGATGCCGCCACCCGCCGCCTTGAACTGCCCGGTGGGGAGCGGGTGCTGCTCACCGACACCGTCGGGTTCATCCAGAAGCTGCCCCACCAGCTGGTGGAGGCGTTCCAATCCACCCTCGACGTGGTGGCCGAGGCCGATCTCTTGCTGCACGTGGTGGACGCCTCCGGCCCTGACCCCGACGCCCACATCGCCGCCGTGCGCCAAGTTCTGAAAGAGATTGGCGCCGGGGCGGTGCCTGAGCTGCTGGTGTACAACAAGTGCGACCTGTTGGCCGGTCGCGACATCCCCCTGGGGGCAAACAAGGACGCCGTGGTGGTGTCGGCGGCCACCGGCGAGGGCACCGACAAGCTACTGGCCGCTATGGCCGACGAGCTGCGCTCCAGCGCGATGATCCTCGAACTGCACGTTCCCTATGCCCGGGGCGAGGTGCTGGCCGCCGTGCAGCGGGCCGGCCACGTGCTGGCCACCGACACCGACGAGCATGGCTACCGGGTGCAGGCCCGCCTGGATGAGGCGTCGGCTTCACGACTCTCTGAATGGGTGGTGGGGTAGTGGCAGGCTTCGTTCCCCCTCCCTATCCCTACGACCGTCTCGACGAGCTGCGGGCGGTGGCCGACCGCTTCGACGGCCGCTGCGTCGACCTGTCGGTGGGGGCGCCGTCTGACCCGCCTCCCCCGGAGGTGGTGACCGCCCTATCGACCTCCAACGCCGAGCGAGGCTACCCGGCGTCTGTCGGCTCTCCCGCCTACCGGGAGGCTGCCCTGGGCTGGCTGACCCGCCGATTCGGCATCGACACCGGAGAAACGGCGCTGGCGGCCTGCGTGGGCACCAAGGAGTTCGTGGCCTCGGTTCCCCACTATCTGCGACTGCGGTACCCAAGCCGCGACACCGTGCTGTTTCCCGCGATCTCCTATCCCACCTATGCCATGGGTGCGGAACTGGCCGGGTGCCGGGCCGTTCCGGTGGCCGTGGACCACCAGTGGTGTCTCGAACTCGATTCGATAGACCCCGACGATGCCGCTCGCGCCCTGTGCCTTTGGGTCAACACTCCGGGCAACCCCGCCGGAGGCCTTGAAGATCTGGCCGCCATCGCCCAGTGGGGCCGGGACCGAGGCGTTCCGGTGTTCAGCGACGAGTGCTATATCGAGTTCACCTGGGGGGCCGATGCCGGTGCCAGCATTTTGCACCACGGCGCCCAGGGAGTGATGGCGGTCCACTCTTTGTCCAAGCGGTCGAACATGGCCGGGATCAGGGCGGGTTTTTTTGCCGGCGACCCCGATCTGGTCGGCTACTTGTCGGAGGTTCGCAAGCACGCCGGGATGATGGTTCCTGCTCCGGCGCAGGCTGCCGCGGTGGTCGCATTCAACGACGACGCCCATGTCGACGCCCAGAGGGCCGTCTACACCACTCGGCTGAACCGCCTGCGAGAGCTCTTCTCGACCTATGACGCCGAGGTGGCCCTGCCCGGCGGGGGGCTTTATCTGTGGGCCGCGTCTCCCGACGGAGACGGCTGGGCGCTGGCCCGCCGGGTGGCCGAGGAAATGGGGGCGCTGGCCAGTCCCGGGGAGTTCTACGGTCCATCGGGCCAAGGCCACATCCGGGTGGCCGCCGTGGCCCCCGATGCCCGAATCGATCTGCTTGAACAGCGTATGGCCGCCCGGCGCGGCGATACCGTGAGGAAGTGAGCAATAGCATGAGCGATCTGCAAGCCCGGATTGAGGCGCTGTGGGCCGACCGGACACCGATCACCGAGGGCGATGGTGAGGCTCGAGCGGCAGTGACCGAGGCCATCGGCCTGCTCGACGCCGGCGAGGCCCGGGTGGCCGAGGTGAACGGTGACGGCGAGGTGGTGGTGAACCAATGGCTCAAGCAGGCCATCCTGCTGCTGTTCTCCATGGCCGAGATGGAGACCATGGAGCTGGGCCCGTTTGAGTACGCCGACAAGATCCCCCTCAAGACCGACTATCAGGCCGCCGGTGTCCGAGTGGTGCCCGGGGCGTCGGCCCGCTGGGGATCGTTCTTGGACCGGGGCGTGATCATGATGCCCAGCTACGTGAACATTGGCGCCCGAGTGGGGGCCAACACCATGGTCGACACCTGGGCCACCGTGGGATCGTGCGCTCAGATCGGGGCCAACGTCCACCTGTCGGGCGGCGTGGGGATCGGCGGGGTTTTGGAGCCCCCGCAGGCCGCCCCGGTGATCGTGGGCGACGACTGCCTGATCGGCAGCCGCTGCATCGTGGCCGATGGCGCCCGGGTGGGCGACGGCGTGGTGCTGGGGGCTGGCTGCGTGCTCACCGGCTCGATCCCGGTCATCGACGCAGCCACCGGCGAGGAATTGGGCCGAGGAGTGGTGCCCGACTGGTGTGTGGCGGTGTCGGCCACCCGGTCTCGCACCTTCGACGGGGGGACGTTTGGAATGCCATGCGTGCTGGTGATCAAGCATCTGGAGGCCGGCGAGCGCCACGACAAGGCCCAACTGAACGCCGTATTACGCGACCATGGAGCTGCGACCTAATGGCGCTTTATCCACAGGCTGGCCTCTTCAACAGGCGCGCGGCTTCCCACACGGCGAGAATCGTTACCGGAGTAGGCCGTGAGCGCTGATTTGCTGGCCAAGGCGGCCGAGCTGATCGACGTCGCCTCGGTGTCTTACCACGAGAGCGAAATCGCCGATCTCATTGAGGAGAGGCTGAGCGCCGTGCCCGGCCTCACCGTGGACCGTGTGGGCGACAACGTGGTAGCCCGGACCGATTTGAGCCGACCTCTGCGGGTGCTGATCGGCGGCCACAGCGACACCGTGCCTCCCAACGACAACGCGGTCGCCCGCATCGAGGGCGACGTGCTGTGGGGCCTGGGAGCCGCCGACATGAAATCAGCGCTGGCGGTGATCCTGGAGCTGGCTGCCGAGGTGGCCGAGCCGACGGTGGATGTGACGTGGCTGTTCTACGCCCGAGAGGAGGTCCGCGTCGCCGACAGCGGACTGCGGGAGCTGTTCGATGTGCGCCCCGACCTGCTGGCCGCCGATGTGGCCCTTCTGGGCGAGCCCACCGGGGGAGCGGTGGAGGCCGGATGCCAGGGTTCCATGCGGGCCGTAGTCACGCTGGCCGGCGCCCGGGCCCACACCGCCCGGCCCTGGATGGGGGTCAATGCCATCCACCGGCTGGGATCGGTGCTCAGGCTGGCCGAGGATTACGAGCCCCGCGAACCGGTGATCGACGGCTGCCAGTACCGGGAGTCGCTTCAGGCGGTGGCGGTGGAGGGCGGTGTGGCCGGCAACGTGGTGCCCGACCGGGCCCAGGTAACCCTGGGCTATCGCTACGCCCCCGACCGCGGTCCCGCCGAAGCCGAGGACATCCTGCGAGAGATGGTGGCGCCCCTGCTGGGCGACGACGACCGCTTCGAGGTAACCGAGCACGCGCCGGCTGCCCCGCCGGGGTTGGGCCACCCGGTGCTGCAACGGCTCATCGCCGACAACGAACTGGAGATCAAGGCCAAGCTGGGATGGACCGACGTGGCCTTTTTTGCCGAGCGGGGCATACCCGCGGCCAACTTCGGGCCGGGGGAATCGACCTTGGCCCACACCGCCGAGGAGCGGGTTGACCGGGCCGCGTTGGAGGCCTACCACCGCGCCCTGCAAGGGGTACTCACCGCCGGGTGAAATACCGGCTTGGAATTTGTAAACGGCCAGCTAAACAGCCATATTCGGGGCAACTGTCACCCCGGTCTGGACAATGGACGCATGGCTTTACCCATGTGCGAACAACCTCCGGTCCGGCCCGCCTTGACCCTGGTATCTGGCTGCCCGACGCCCCGGCATCGCCCTCCGGCCGTGGCGCGGCTGCCCGCTTCGGTGTACTGGTTTCGAAGAGCGCTGGCTGTATCCGTCCTGTTTCTTGTGCTGTGGGCCAGTTCTTTCCTGGCTGGCAAGCTCCACTGGTCGCTATCCCCTGAAGGCCCGGCCGCAGGGCTGCCCCAGTCAGAGCCCGCCTACGTGATCGTGGACGACACCGCTCTGCGGGTCAGCTCCGGCGGCCGATAGCTGCTTGGAGCCGGTCAATGGGCGAGGTAGCGCAGAAACAGGGTGTGGTCTTGGGCCAGCACTCGATCCAGGCGAAGCTGCTGGAGCCGGGCTGGCGCGCCCTTGGCCATCCTCGAGGAGTCGCCGCCGGCCAGCGTCGGCGAGATCGTCCAGCACACTTCGTCCAGAAGCCCCGCGGCCAACAGCTGCCCGTTGAGAGTGGGCCCGCCTTCGGCCAACACCACAGAGGCGCCCAGCTGTCCGATCCGGGCCATCGCCGTGGTCAGGTCCACCCGGTCGGTGCCCATGCGATGGACCTCGGCCACCACCTCGGCCTGGGCCAGCCTGTCGGCGGGCGGCTCGGTCACGGTGAACAGCAGCGGCGGCGGGCTGTCGCCGAAAACCGGGGCGGTGAAGTCCAAGTCCAGCGAGCGGCTCACCACGGCCAAGCGGGGACGGGGCGCCTGGTTGCGGGTGGCTCGGTCAGCGGCCGCTTCCGGGCTGGACTTGGGCGGCCCGTAGCCCTCGCGCCGCACCGTCTCGGCGGCCACCACCACCACATCGGCCACCGACCGGATGGCCGCGAACACCCGCCGGTCCACGGGGCTCGACAGGCTTGCCGACACCCCGTCGGCCGACGTGGCGCCGTCGGCCGAGGTGACCATGTTCAGCATCAGCCACGGGCGGTCGGGGTGCGGGATGCGGCTGTCGGACGCATAGAGCGCGACCGGGTCGACGTCGGAGACGAACCGAGGAAACAGCTGATCCACGTGCTGTCGACGGTAGCAGGCAGATCAGTTCGCCACGTCTTGAGAAATTCACCTGAAATCCACAGGGAATCCCCCTTATCCTCCTTACGGTCCACAGGCCCGATGCTCTACCGTGACCTATTGCTGCGGTGTGAGTGGCCGGAATGGTGGCTGACGCCGACGACCATAGTGGGGTTCAGGCGACTCCTTGAGGGGTCCAGCCCGTTGTTTGGGCGGGCTGGCGTGTCAGGTGCAGGCACGCCTCATGAAGAGGCTCCTTTGACCTGGCCGCTCACGCCGCAGCCTCATTCGAGCAAGGATAAAATGAACGCGGTATGCGCCATAAGAGCTGCATCCGTTGAGGAGTGCTGATGGCTCTGGCATCTGACCGCACCAGAATCGGGCTGCGCCGCCATTTCAGCCGAGCTGACGTCCACCCCTACGACGAGGTGGAATGGCATCGTCGCGACGCCCGAATCACCAGCGCAGACGGTGAGGTGGCCTTCGAGCAGGCCAATGTGGAGTTTCCGCAGAGCTGGTCGGTCAATGCCGGCAACATCGTGGCCCAGAAGTACTTTCGGGGCGGTTTGGGCACGCCGGAGCGGGAAACGTCGCTGCGCCAGGTGATCGACCGGGTGGTGGACACGCTGGTGGCGTGGGGAACCGAGTCGGGGCATCTGGCCGAGCCGGAGGAGGCTGAAGCGTTCGGCGATGAGCTTCGCTGGCTGCTGGTCCGCCAGCGGGCGGCGTTCAACTCGCCGGTTTGGTTCAACCTCGGGGTTCCCGGTGCCGTCCCCCAGTCCTCGGCCTGCTTCATCTTGTCGGTGGACGACACCATGGAGTCGATCCTCGACTGGTACGGAGAAGAGGGCCGGATCTTCAAGGGGGGTTCGGGGGCCGGTGTCAATCTGAGCCGGATTCGGTCTCGGAAGGAGAGGATGAGCGGCGGGGGCGCGCCCAGCGGCCCGGTGAGCTTCATGCGGGGCGCGGATGCCTCGGCCGGCACCATCAAGTCGGGGGGCAAGACCCGGCGGGCGGCCAAGATGGTGGTGCTCGACGCCGACCATCCCGACGTGTCCGAGTTCATCTGGTGCAAGGCCGTCGAGGAGCGCAAAGCCCGGGCCCTGCGCGATGCCGGATTCGACATGGATCTCGACGGCGCCGACGTCCACTCCATCCAGTATCAGAACGCCAACAACTCGGTGCGGCTCAGCGACGCCTTCATGGCGGCGGCGGTCGACGACGGGGAGTGGCAGCTCACCGCCCGCACCACCGGCGAAGTGCTGGAGACGGTGCCGGCCCGGTCGATTCTCACCCAGATCGCCGAGGCTGCCTGGGAGTGCGCCGATCCCGGGGTGCAGTTTGAGACCACCATCAACCGCTGGAATACCGCGGCCCAAACCGGCCGCATCACCGCCAGCAACCCCTGTTCGGAGTACCTCCATCTGGACAACTCGGCCTGCAACTTGTCCAGCCTGAACCTGCTGTCGTTCGTCGGCGACGACGGGGCGTTCGATACCGACGGTTTCAGCGCCGCAGTCCGGGTGATGACCGTGGCCCAGGAGATACTGGTCGGCCCATCGCACTATCCCACCGAGCAGATCGGGGCCACCACCCGCCGGTTCCGACAGCTGGGCCTGGGCTACGCCAACCTGGGGGCGATGCTCATGGCCCTGGGCCTGGCCTATGACTCCGACGAGGGCCGGGGCGTGGCCGCATCGGTCACCGCGTTGATGACCGGGGTGGCCTACGAGACTTCGGGGCGCATGGCTGCTCGCCTCGGACCGTTCGAGGGGTTTGCCGAGAACCAGGATCCCACCCGGCGGGTGCTGCACATGCACCGGGACGCATTGAACCGGCTGGAGGGCGAGCCGGTGCCCTCCGACGTTCTCAACGCCGCCCGGGCCGCGTGGGACGCCGCGGTGGAGTGGGGCGACACCGTAGGAGTCCGCAATTCGCAGGCCACCGTGCTGGCGCCCACCGGCACCATCTCGTTCATGATGGACTGCGACACCACCGGCATCGAACCCGACCTGGGCCTGGTCAAGACAAAGAAGCTGGTGGGCGGCGGCACCATGCCCATCGTCAACCAAACGGTGGATAGGGCCCTGCATCGCCTGGGCTACAGCCCCGACCAAGTCACCGATATCGAGGCCCATGTCCATACCCGGGGCACGGTGGTGGGCGCTCCCCATCTGGAGCGGGCTCACCTGCCGGTGTTTGCCTGCTCGATGGGCGACAACGTGATCTCCCCCAGCGGCCACGTGAAGATGATGGCCGCGGTGCAGCCCTGGCTCTCAGGGGGCATCAGCAAGACGGTGAATGTCCCCGAGGACACCACGGCCGGCGAGATCGAGCAGCTCTTCGTGGACGCCTGGCAGATGGGCGTGAAGGCCCTGGCCGTGTACCGGGACAACTGCAAGCTGGGCCAGCCCCTTTCGGTATCCGACTCTGGTGGCGCCGTGTCTCACCATGCCGCGGTATCCGACGCCTCGGCCGCCCAGCCCGATCAGGCTTCGGACTCGGCGACGGCGGCGCAGCCGAAGCGCCGGCGGCTGCCCCGGTTGCGTACCAGCCGCACTTTCGAGTTCCGGGTGGCCGACTGCAAGGGCTTCGCCACCGTGGGGGAGTACGAGGATGGCAGCCCTGGCGAGATCTTTATTCGGGTGTCCAAGCAGGGAACCACCCTGGCCGGGTTCATGGACTCGTTCGCCATGGCGGTGAGCCACGGACTGCAATACGGGGTGCCCCTGCGGGCCTACGTGGACGCCTTCACCGGCATGCGCTTCGAGCCAGCCGGGATGACCGACGACCCCGACATCCGCATCGCCACCAGCCTCATCGACTACCTGTTCCGCCGATTGGCGGTGGAGTACCTCGAGCCCGAAGAACGCCACGAACTGGCGATATTCACCACTGACGAGCGCATTCAACCCACCCTGCCCGGGGTAGAGGAACAGGTTCCGGTCACCGTGCCCAGCGACATCGTGGAGCCCGACCCGCCGTCTCCGTACACCCGCCGGACCCCCCTGGATGCCCACGCCCCCGTCTGCTACGACTGCGGCGTCTTGATGATCCGGGCCGGCAGCTGCCACGCCTGCCCCGACTGCGGCTCCACCTCCGGCTGCTCCTAACCCCAAGCTTCGGCACATGAGCGCCTCCCGTTGGTAGTTTGACGGGGCTTGTCAAGGGGCTAGGCAGGAGAAGAATCCATGAGAGCAGCGCTGTTTTTGGACGGGCACGAAGACTTAGTGGTGGACGAGGTGGACGTGGCTGCCCCGATCGGCAGCGAGGTACTGATTCACACCGCGGCCTCAGGACTGTGCCATAGCGATCTTCACTTCATGGAGACCGAGGGCTGGGTTGTGCCCCGGCCCATCGTGCTGGGCCATGAGGCCGCTGGTGTGGTGGAGGCGGTGGGCCCCGATGTGCGCGAGGTGCAGCCCGGCGACCATGTCATCTGCTGTCTGTCGGTGTTCTGCGGGCGCTGCGAATTCTGCTTGAGCGGCCGGCCCTACCTGTGCGTGCAAAGCCGAGTCGACTGTATTCGCAGCGAGGATCAGCCCGCCCGGCTCAGTCGCGGTGGCCAAGAAGTAAACCAATTCGCCAACCTGTCGTCGTTCGCCGAGCAGATGCTGGTGCACGAGAACGCGGTGGTGAAGGTCCGCGAGGACATGCCCTTGGATCGGGCCGCGCTCATAGGCTGCGGGGTCACCACCGGAACCGGTGCGGTGTTCCGCACCGCCGGTGTGGGGCCCGGATCGTCAGTCGCGGTCATCGGCTGCGGCGGCGTGGGCATGTCGTCGCTCCAGGCCGCCCGCATAGCGGGCGCGACTACGATCATCGCCGTCGACCTTGAGCCTCGAAAGCTGGACACCGCTTTGCGCTTGGGCGCCACTCACGCGGTCAATCCCGCCGACGGCGACCCAGTGGAGCAGGTTATGGAGCTCACCGGCGGGGGAGTTGACTACTCCTTCGAGGCCATCGGACTGGCCATCACCGCCCAGCAGGCGTTCGGGATGATCCGCCGAGGGGGAACCGCCACGGTGATGGGCATGATCCCGCCGGGGTCCAAAGTTGAGATCGAGGGCCAGGAGCTGTTCATGTCCGACAAGCGCCTCCAGGGGTCGCTGATGGGATCCAACGTGTTCCGCGTCGACATGCCCCGCCTCGTCGACCTCTACCTCGACGGCCGCCTGCTGCTCGACGAGATGGTCTCGGCCACCATCGGCCTCGACGACGTGAACGACGGCTTTGCCGCCATGAAGGCGGGCGACGTGGTGCGCAGCGTCATCGCCTTCGACTGAGCAAAACCACCCCGCTCCAAGAGACGCTTGAGACTATGGCCCAAGACAACCTCCGCTGGTGGGACCGCGAGGTGGGCTATGAGGTGTATATCCGGTCGTTCGCCGACGGAAACAACGACGGGGTCGGCGATTTCCCCGGCCTCACCGAGAAGCTGGACTACCTGGCCTGGCTCGGGGTCGGCATCGTGTGGATCACCCCCTTCTACCCGTCGCCCATGGCCGATTTCGGCTATGACGTGGCCGACTACACCGGGGTCGACCCCCTTTTCGGCACCCTGGACGATTTCGACGCCTGCATTTCCGAAGCCCACCGGCTGGGGCTGCGGGTGCTCATCGACCTGGTTCCCAATCACTCATCTGACCAGCATCAGTGGTTCCAGGCCTCCCGTTCTGATCCCGACAGCCCCATGCGGGGCTACTACCACTGGCGGGATCCTGCCCTGGGAGGCGGCCCCCCCAACAACTGGATATCGCACTTCGGCGGGTCGGCCTGGACTTTCGATGAGGCCAGCGAGCAGTACTACTTGCACTTGTTCCTGCCCGAGCAGCCCGACCTGAACTGGTCCAATCCCAATCTGGTGAGGGAATTCGACCAGGTTTTGACCTTCTGGCTCGATCGCGGGGCTGACGGATTCCGCATCGACGTGGCCCATGGCTTGGTCAAGAACATGCTCATGCCCGACAACCCGCAGCGCTATCCGGTCACCGCTGACATGGGCCCACGTCAGGTGTTTGACAGCTACGAGCATCGCTACGACTTGGACCAGGCTGGCAACACCGCCATCTATCGCCGTTGGCGGAACATCGTCGAGCCCTATAATGCGCTCTTGCTAGGGGAGGTGTACCTAAGGGACAACAACCCCAACCGGGCCAGCCGCTATGTGGCCAACCAAGACGGCCTGCACCGGGCCTTCTACTTCCCCCCCATGCACACCCCCTGGGAACCGTCGGCCATGTGGTCCACGTTCCGGGATGCCCTCGACGCCGCCCCCCGGGACTTCTCCTGGGCGGTCAGCAGCCACGACGACCCCCGGGCGCCTACCCGGCTCGGGGGTGGGGAGCTCGGCCAGTCACGGGCGCTGGCCTACTGCGTGCTGATGTTCGCCCTGCCCGGATTGCCGTTCCTCTATCAGGGCGACGAGCTGGGCCTCTCTGATGTCGACGTTCCCCCGGACCGGTGCCTAGATCCGGTGGCGGTTCGCAACCGGAACCCCTCCAACGGACGAGACGGCTGCCGGACGCCGATGCCGTGGGCGCCTGGGCCGGAGGCCGGATTTACTGACGGAGCCGAGCCATGGCTGCCGGTGGGCCGTACCGATGACGAAACGGCAGGCGCCCAGCGCGACGATCCTCAGGCGATTCTTCACAAGTACCGGGAGCTGTTGGCCTTGCGCCGAGACTTGCCAGACCTACACGCCGGCGACCTGGAGTGGCTGACCGACCGGACAAGCCCGGTGATCAGCTTCCGGCGGGTTGACACCGTATGCGCGCTCAACGCCGGTGACGTGCCGATCGACCTCCAGCTTCCGCCCGGCCAGTGGCGGCTGGCGTTCTCCTCCCAGCAGCCTCCCGGCGCGGTGTCCGAGTCGGCCATCAGCCTCGATGCTCCCGAAGGAGTGCTGCTGGTGAGAGTCCCGGACTCTGGCTGAAAAGAGCGCCGCTCAGCCCAGGCCCAGAATCGCCCGGGTCTGCTCAACGGTGGCCAGCTCGGCCCCCGCCTCTGCGATGCAGCCGGCCAGCGCAGCCACGATGTCGGCGTTGGTGGGAGTGCCCAACTCCAAGTAGGGGTAGTCGCCCAATCCGGCGATGAGATGGCCGCCTCGGGAAATCACCTCGGGTGCCAAGGGGCGCAGGTCGGCCCCATAGGCCAGACAGCCCCACACCGCCCGGCCGTCGTCGGGCAGGAAGCGGGTCATGGCGTCCAATCCGTCCACCGTGGCCGGATGCCCCGACAGCCACGAGTCCGACAGGGTCACCTCCCCGTAGGCCGGTGCCACCATGTCGCCGGTGTCCAAGAACGCCGACAGCAGCCGGACCGACCCCACCGTCCAGAGCGCGCCCATCGGCTTCATCCCCGCCTCCGCCACATCGGCCACCATCTCCCGCAGCGCCCGCAACGGGGTCACATAAACGATGTCGGGGTTGCCGAACTCGCCGGTGGCCGGGTCGAAGGGGTCGATGTTGAAGCTGCCCAAGTCGATAGGGGCCAGCTCGGGCCGGGTGGCTGGATCGGCGGCCAATTCCAAAACCGGCGCCAGCCGGGCATGGGGATCGGGCACGGTGGAGGCCCCCAGGGTGGGCATCAGGATCAAGTCGCAGGCGGCGCGCACCCCGGTGACCACCGAGCCCAGGGTGTCGGCGTCCCACACCGGCGCCCCGGTGGCCGGATCCCGACCGTGGAAGTGGTACACCGAGGCGCCGGCCTCGGCGCAGGCCACCGCATCGGCGATCAGCTCGTCAATCGACCAGGGAACATTGGGGTTGGCCTCTCGGCCGGTGTACTCGTTGGCCCGGACCTCGATGAACACGGGGGACACGGCAGTGCTCCTACAGGGTGGTGGCGTAGCCGCCGTCCACCGGGATCACCGCGCCGGTCAGATACGCCCCGCCCCGCCCCGACAAGAAGATCGCCGCCCCGGCCATATCCTCGGGCTGGCCCAGCCGGCCCAGCGCAGTGGCTCCGGCGATCTCGTCGCCGAAGTTGTCCAGGGTGTAGGCCATCATCTTGGTGTAGAACGCTCCCGGGGCGATGGCGTTCACCGTGATGTGGCTGGGTCCCAGCTTCTTGGCCAGCACCCGGGTCATGTGATGGACCGCGGCCTTGCTGGCCGAGTACGAGTAGTTCTCGATGTCGGGCGCTTGGAGCCCCTGAATCGAGCCCAAGTTGATCACCCGGGCCGGGTCCTCGGGGGTGGCCGCTTCCTCCAGGAGCGGGAGCAGGGCCACCGTGAGCTGGAACACCGCCTTCACGTTGAGGTTCATGACCTTGTCCCATGCCGAGTCGGGGAACTCCCGCATCGGCGCTCCCCAAGTGGCTCCGGCGTTGTTGACCAAAATGCCCAGTCGATCGGTGCGCTCGCCGACGGCTTCGGCCAATCCCACACATCCCTCCTCGGTGGAGCAGTCGGCGGCGATGGCTTCTATGGGTCCGATGGCCGACAGCTCCTCCACCGCCTCGTCGAGCTGCTCTTGTCGACGCGAGGAGATGATCACCCGGGCGCCCGCGCCCAGAAGGCCCTCGGCGATCATCGCTCCGATGCCCCGGCCACCCCCGGTAACCAGGGCGGTCTTGCCGTCGAGGCCGAACAGGCTGGCGGGGGTCAGGTCGGTCATGGGTGCTGCCTCTCGGGGATGGGCGAAGCCTTAGACGAGCTCACAGATTCAGCTCGAACAGCAGATGGCGGCTGAGGTCGCCGAGCTGGTCCACCAGCATGGTCCGCTGGTCGAACCACCATTCGCCGTCGATGCGGTGGAAGGTGTCGTGATAGCGGCCGGTGATGATGGGTTGCAGCGAGAAGTCGTCGAGCTGCTGGAAGACGGTGTAGTAGGAGCGGGCCGAAGCCGTCCCCGCGTCGTCGTCCACCTCGATGATGGCGTTGGTGGTGACGTGCTTGGTGCGGGGGGTGCCACAGGGGTAGAGGCGGGTGGAGCCCTGGTACATCCCCAGCACCTCGTCGCGCCCGGCCACCACCGTTTCCACCGGTGCGTCGGGGGAGGCCACGATCTGCCCGTTGGCGAACAGGTCGGCCACCCCCTCCAGGTTCCCGGCGTCTATCCGCTCGGCGTAGGTGTACATGAGGTTTTCGATCTGTCTCGCGCTGTCGACCATGGGGAGAATCTAATCAGATCGCCCGCGGCCTGGGATAAGTGGCCGGGCCCGCCGCGTGGCAGAGTAGGGCGGTGACATTGATGTCCATCCCCAGCCCGGGCTCCGACAGCCTGAACATCGGCTCTTTGGAACTGCGGGCCTACGGCCTGATGATCGCCCTCGGCGTATTGGCCGCCGCTTGGCTGTTCCACCGGCGGTTCGTCCAGCGGGGCCATTCCCCCGAGCTGGCCGGCTCGATCACAGTGTGGGCGGTGATCGCCGGGCTGATCGGATCGCGGATATATCACGTGATCACGGATTGGAAGACCTACCAGGGCAATTGGGGTGAGGTCTGGCAGATATGGGAGGGGGGCTTGGGCATTACCGGCGGGGTGGTCGCTGCCGCGGCCGTCATATGGGTGTACGCCCGCCAAAAGGGCATCCCCATGTCCAAGATCGCCGACTCGGCGGCTCCCGCCCTCCCGTTGGGCCAGGCCATCGGGCGGTGGGGGAATTGGTTCAACCAGGAGCTGTACGGGCGGCCCACCGACTTGCCATGGGCGCTGGAGATCGACCCCGAGAACCGCCGCTTCCAGTATCTGAACGACGAGACCTTCCACCCAACGTTCCTTTACGAGTGCATCTGGAACCTGGCCTTGGTCGGAGCCCTGCTGTGGGCGGGCAAGCGCTTCACCCTGAAGCCGGGCCGGCTGTTCGGCCTGTACGTGCTGGGCTATTCCCTCGGCCGGCTGTGGATCGAGTTCATCAGGGTCGACTATGCCAGCGAGCTGGCCGGCGTGCGGGTGAACATCTGGGTGATGCTGGCCCTGATCCTCGGCTCGGCGGCCTATCTGCTCTACGGCCGGGGTGGCGACAGCGACGAGGAATCGGAAGAAGAAGCCCCTGAGGACCCGTCATCAGACGAATTGACCCCTGAGTCCGACGAACCGACTCCGGACGCCGATGAGCCGGTATCTGACGAACCAGTCGCCGAAAACGTCTCTTTGGAGACCTGAACCCGGTAACCTAGGGGAGCGGGCTGGCGATCTTTCCGCTTCCTTTCGCAGCCCGGATCACAGATGACAGAAGAATTCCGCGTTTTGGGCGTGGCCTCAGACCTGGTGGCCTCGCTCAAAGAACGGGGCATCCAGACCCCGTTCCCCATCCAAACTCTCACCATCCCCGATGCCCTGGCTGGGCGGGATGTGTGCGGCAAGGCCAAAACCGGTTCGGGCAAGACCCTGGCCTTCGGCCTGCCCTTGGTGGAGAACCTCTCCCATGCCGACTCCCATTGGGTGCGAGGCCTGATCCTGGTTCCCACTCGGGAGCTGGCCTTGCAGGTGGCCAATGAGCTGCACCCGCTGGCCCGGTGCCGAGACCTAGACCTGGCCCCGGTCTATGGCGGTGCGCCCATCGAAGACCAGATCAGCAAGATAAAGGCTGGACTCGACGTCATCGTGGCCACCCCCGGACGGCTCATCGACCTCATCGACCGCAAGGCAGTGTCGGTGGCCAAATTGGAGATCGTGGTGGTGGACGAGGCCGACCGCATGGCTGACATGGGGTTCTTGCCTCAGGTGGAGTGGATCCTGCGCCATGTCGAGTCCCGCCACCAGACCATGCTGTTCTCCGCCACCCTCGACGGGGCGGTGGACGCCCTGGTCCGCCGCTACCAGAGTGATCCGGTTCGCCATGAGGTCCAGTCCCGGCAGGTGACGGTGGACGAGATGAAGCACCGGTTCGTGGCTGTTCATGAGATGGACAAGGTCAAGGTGGCCGCGGCCATCATCCGGGCCTCCAAGCGCACGCTGGTGTTCTCTGCTACCCGCCACGGGTGCGACCGGCTCAGCCGCAAGCTAAAGGCCGAGAACGTCCGAGCCGAGCCCATCCACGGCGACCTCCGCCAAAAGGCCCGGGAGCGCTCGCTGGCCCGATTCGCGTCTGGCGAGATCCAAGCGCTGGTGGCTACCGACGTTGCCGCTCGGGGCCTGCACATCGACGACGTGGACGTGGTGATCCACTACGACCCGCCGCCCGACCACAAGACCTACCTGCACCGCTCCGGCCGCACCGCCCGAGCCGGAGAGACGGGCATGGCCGTCACGCTGTCGCTGTGGAACGAGGAGCTGGAGGTCAAGCGTCTCCAGCGCCGCCTGTCGCTGGACATGCCCATTGTGGAGATGTTCTCCAACGACGACCGGCTCGAATCCCTCGAGCGATGGGATCCGGTGGCCGAGCCCGTCTAGGCCCTCAAACAGTAAAAGGTTGAGCTTTAGACCGGCTCCCCGCTACCCTTGTGGGGTACATCGAGAGCGGCTCGCCGCCCGGCACAGCGTGTTCGGGAGGGGAGTCCAGCAACCTGGGAGGGACACCCAAGGTGCTCGCCCGCTTCGGCGGGGGATGTGGCCTCTGGCCAAGGCGGAGGCAACCAAGTGTCCGAGTTTGACCGCTGCGCCGACAGTGGCCCTCCCCTAAGCAGACGAAGGGAGGACCATGCCCAGAGGCAAGAAGCACACTGCCTCGGATCGTCCTCCCGCGGAGCCGGCCGAGAACACCCCGGCTGCTCCCCATCCCCGGGGCTACAGCACCGACCTGCCGGTAACCGGCGCATGGAAGCCCGGCGACTCCGTCGGCAACCGCCAGTTCTACACCTTGGAGCGCCCCCACTCATTTGAGCTGGAGGGCGGCGGAGCGCTGCGGGAGGTCACGCTGGCCTATGAGACCTGGGGAGAGCTGGCCCCCGACGGTTCCAACGCCGTGCTGATCTGCCACGCCCTCACCGGCGACTCGCATGTGGCGGGCGACGCCGGACACGGCCACCCCACCCCCGGCTGGTGGGGCGAGATGGTCGGCCCCGGCAGGGTCCTGGACACCAACGAGCTGTATGTGGTGTGCGCCAACGTGCTCGGCGGCTGTCAGGGCACCACCGGGCCGGCATCGCCCGACCCCGATACCGGTGAGCCCTACGGCTCGTCGTTCCCCACCGTGACGGTGCGCGACATCGTGCGCACCCAGCGCCGGCTGGCCGACCACCTAGGCGTCAAGCGGTGGCTGACGGTGGTCGGGGGCTCCATGGGGGCCATGCAAGCCCTGGAGTGGGGGGTCATGTTCCCCGAACGGGTGAGCTCGGTGTGCTCACTGGCCGGCTGCATGGCCGCCAGCGCTCAGCAGATCGGCTGGTCGGCGGTGGGCCGCACCGCCTTGGCGCTGGACCCCAACTGGCAGGGAGGCGACTACTACGACAACCCGCCCGGCCAGGGTCCCCACGCCGGTTTGGCCATTGCCCGGTCGCTAGCCCAGATCACCTATCGGTCCGATGAGGTGTTCGAAGACCGCTTCGGCCGGGAGCTGTTCGACATCCACTCGGTGTACGGCGCCTGGGACCGCTTCCAGGTGGAGTCGTACCTCGACTACCACGGGGAGAAGCTGGTCCGCCGGTTCGACGCCAACACCTACTTGGTGCTCAACCGGGTGATGGACCTTCACGACATCGGCCGGGACCGGGGCGGCATCGCTGGTGCTGTATCCCGGATGAAGGCACCGGTGCTGTCGCTGAGCATCACCAGCGACGCCCTTTACCCGCCCCGCCAGCAGGTGGAGCTCCACGACGCGGTGGTTGCCGCGGGCGGCCGATGTGTGTACACCGTGGTGGACAGCCCCCACGGCCACGACGGCTTCCTGCTCGAAGTCGAGGCGGTGGGCCAGGCCATCAAGGACTTTCTGGAGAAGGTGGGCAGCAGTGTCGACTGAGACGGACTGGGACGAGGCTGGCCAGGAGTCGGTGGCCGCCCCCGACCCGGCGGGATTCGCCCACCCCGACACGTTGGCCGTGCTGGCCGGTCGGCGCTCGGGTGGGGCCGAACTGGCCCCTGCGCTGTTCCCCACCACCACGTTCCGCATCCCCTCGCTCGAGGCCGGCCAGCGCATGGCACTCGACCCCACCGAGAGCCACTACTACACCCGCAACGGCAATCCCACCGTGGCAGCGTTCGAGGAGGCCATGGCCACCCTCGAGGGCGCCGAAGCCTCCCGGGCCTTCGCCTCGGGCATGGGCGCGGTGAGCTGCGTGATCTTGGGTTTGTGCTCGTCGGGCGACCACATCGTGGCCCAGCGCCAGCTCTACTCCGGCACCCAGTTCCTGCTTCAGGCGGTATGCCCCCGATTCGGGATCGATGTGACCTTCGTGGACGGCACCGAACCGGGGGCGTTCCAAGCCGCGCTGCGACCGGGCCGGACGATGCTGGTGTTCGCCGAGACCCCCGCCAATCCCCGTCTCGACCTGGTCGATCTGGAGGAGCTGGGCGCTATCGCTGGCCCGCTGACTGTGGTGGATTCCACGTTCGCCCCGCCGAGCATCACCCGTCCGCTGGACTACGGGGTCGACCTGAGCCTGCACTCGGCCACCAAGGGCCTCGGCGGCCACAACGACGCGACCCTGGGAGTGGTGTCGGGCAGTTCCGAGCTGATCGCCTCGCTGTGGGGGTTCGCCATCTTGCAGGGGGCCAACGCCGCCCCGTTCGACGCCATGAACGGCCTGCGGGGCCTGCGCACCCTGGGCGTTCGCCTGGAGCGACAGAGTGCCACCGCGCAACAGTTGGCCGAAGCGCTGTTGGGCCATCGCGGGGTAGAGGAAGTGCGCTATCCCGGGCTGGTCTCCCATCCCCAGCACGAGCTGGCCAAGCGGCAGATGCGGATGTTCGGCGGGCTGCTGGCCTTCGATCTCGCCGGTGGCCATGAGGCCGGAGAGCGGTTCGTGGAAGCGGTGAAACTGGCCCAGGTGGCCACATCGCTGGGCGGACCTGAAACGCTGGTCACCCACTCGGCATCCACCACTCACGCCGGGCTGACCCCCGATGAGCTGGCCGCCGCTGGTATCGGGCCGGGCACCGTGCGGGTGTCGGTGGGCCTGGAGCACGGCGACGATGTGGTGGCCGACCTGCTGCACGCGGCTGACAAGGCGATGGCATAGAGGCTGGTTTCGCTGCCTGAGATCATCGAGGTCGAGTATTACCGTCGGGCCGCCGAAGCTGCGGTGGGCCGCAGTGTCTCGGCGGTTCATGCTCCCGATGACTGGTTCATCAAGGGAGGGGCCGATGCCCAAGCTCTGAGCCTCGCCTTGACTGGACAAACTGTCGTCGGGCTGCGCCGCACAGGCAAGCTGCTGATGATGGACTTCGGCGACCCCGACAGCCCGCCGAACGCAGTGCTGGGCCTGCGGTTTGGCATGACAGGGAGGCTGGTAGTGGACGACCATGCAGTCATAGAGAAGTTGGAGTACTCCAGCGCCCGGGTGCTTCCCGAATGGCGCCGCTTCGAGCTGCGCTTCGACGACGAGGGGACCCTGGTTGTGATCGACCCCCGCCGCCTGGGTGGCGTAGAGCTGAACCCCGATGACTCCCGACTGGGCCCCGATGCCTTTGAGTTGGCCACAGAGCATCTGGCCGCCGCCATGTACGGGAGCCGCACAGCACTGAAGGCCCGGTTGCTGGACCAGCGCCGGGTGGCGGGGCTGGGCAACCTGCTGGTGGACGAGATTCTGTGGCGCACAGGGCTTGATCCGGCCCGCGAGGCCGGATCGCTCGACGGGTCCGAACAGGAGAAGCTGGCCAAGGTCATCCGCTCCACGGTGGCTGAGTTGGCCGCGAGGGGCGGCTCGCACACCGGCGATCTCCACCTGGCCCGAGTCCGAGGCGGCTCGTGTCCCCGAGACGGCGAGCTGCTGGACCGGCGGACCATCGGCGGACGCACCACCTATTCCTGTCCTCAACACCAGCGTTGACCGCCACTGCGACGGCCATGAGCCGTGCGAGACTGGACGCCGTGCAATCGAAGGGGCTGCTTGTTGGAGCATTGTTCCTGGCGATCCTGTGGGGAACGGTCGTCGCGGGATCCGCCGCTGGGGCTCCTGGGCTGGCTGATCCGGTGGCCCAGGCCGGTCAGCCGGAAGCCGAGCCCATCCCCTCGCCATCCGATTCCGACGATGAAATCCAGCTGGTGATGGCCCTGCTGATCGCGGTGGCAGTTATCGCCCTGTTGGGCACGTTCGTCTACTGGGTGCGCACCGGTGACGGCTCTCGCAGGGGCGATGAAGATCCGCCGGACATCTCCGAGCCACAAGATACGCTCGGGTGATGGCCGACGAACTGGACGTGGAGGCGATGATCACCCGGTTCCGGGAGCGGGCCGAGGCGGTGAGGAACCGCCCGCTGCCGCCGGTGGGCGGCGAAGAGCGGACGTTGTTCATCCGCCGGGCCCAGGAGGACTTCCAGGATTTCGCCATCATCGGCGACGCCTCCGGTGCCATCGAGGACGGAATTCTGGTGCTGCGGGTGGACCTGCGCCCGCCCGCCGATTCCTGAGCTCGAACATGGCCACCGACGCTGTGATCCCGAGCGACCGGCTCAAGGCCGCGTTGGCCGCCATCGACCAGGCCAACGCCGACGATCCCCACACCATCGAAGTCGATGGCCAAGCCCGGCCCAAGGAGCAGGCCCACGCCGAGCTGATGACCGAGTGGGTGCAGCGCCTCGACCCCGATGCCCACGATGCCCAGCTGGTGGCCGCTCGAGCCCATCACTTGCGACGCTGGGCGCTGCCCCGTTCCGACTACCCCGAGGGCCGGTCCGGCTACCTGCGGTGGCGCACCGCCCAAGCCAAGCGCCACGCCGCCGAGGTGGCCGACATCGTCACCGCAGTGGGCTACGACGACGCCTTTGCCGCCGACGTGTCGGCCATTGTGGCCAAGAGGGGTTTGGCCACCGACCCCCGGGTGCAGACCCATGAGGACGCCCTGTGCTTGGTGTTCCTCCAAACCCAATTTGATGAATTGGCCGACAAGCTGGGCGACGACCACATGGCCGAAGTGCTGGCCAAAACCCTGGCCAAGATGAGCCCCGCCGCCCGCCGCATTGCCCAAGACCTGGAGTTGAGCGAGCGAGCAGCGGCCCTTTTGGAGGCGGCCAGCGGCTGACCTATTGCTGTGAGTGTCCCAACGGCAGCTTGCTATGCTGGGCCGTCCTGCGGATGTAGCTCAGTTGGTAGAGCGACACCTTGCCAAGGTGTAGGTCGCCGGTTCGAGCCCGGTCATCCGCTCCCAGCAGCGAGCGCATAGGCCTCGGGCGGAGTAGCCGCCGGGTTTTTGTACAGCGTGATCCGGCACGGCTCCGCGTCCATCCCCTTGGGGCACTGGATCACCGGCCACGGCACCCCGGTCTGCTCCATGGGCACTATGAAATGCATAACCGAAACGTGGGTTCGGTAGATGGGCGCGGGACCGTTGCCAAAGGTGAGGGGATGGTCCTCGGCCACCACCGCCAGGTCCAGCGTCTCCCCATAGCAGCCGTCGGACACCTGGCGACCGCACGTTCCGCACGGATGCAGTGTGATAACGAAGGCGTCGTCGGTCTCTCCCACGGTGATGTCGGCGAAGTTGCCCTTCTGCATGCCAGCCCACTGGCGCACCCGAACATCGGCTGGCCGGGCCACATCGTGGGGCATCCATCCCAGCAGTGTCTGCTCACCCGCGAAGCGGATGCTCGCCTCCAGCACATCGGGCCCCCAGGCCCGGTACACCTGCGACAGCACCGACGCCACCCGGTCGCGCTCCACATCGTGGATGCGCCGGTAGCTGGCCTCTAAGGCGTTGAAGGCGGCCAGAGCGGCCTCGTGGTCGCCTGATTCGATGAGCCCCGCGATGGCGTCGGCCCGGTCGGGTTGGTGGCGGCCTGACACGTCCTCATCGGTCAAACCGTGTAGCAGCGCCGAGCGATAGGCATCGTCGGCCGAGCCAATCATGGCCAGTCCGTCAGCCCCGTAGCGCTCGGCCACGAAGCGCTGGGTTTGGGCGATCCACGAACCGAATCCGTCGATGAAGTTCCGGTAGGCCCGGTCGATGCGCCGGAACGCCTCTACCGCGGCCTCGGGACTTTCCGCCAGCGCGTCGACCAGATCGGCCCGGGGCGGCTGGCTGAGCTTTGCCAGCTCCCCGGGGCTGAGCAGGCGCTGGCTGCTCTCAGCCATCAGTGGCGTCCTCGACTAGCGGCACTGCCATCAGCCATCGGCAGCCAGCAGCGGCATGACCCGGTTCTTGGTCAGCTCCAGGCTCTCCCAGCCGATGGCGGGATCGATGCCGCCCACCAACGGGTGCAGCATGGCGCTGCCCTTGTCCCGCACCAGTTGGGCGCACTCCTCGGGGGTAAGCACGTCCCACTGGCCGCTGGCCGCCAGACCGGCCACGTCGTCGGCGTCCACCGCGGTGAGGTTGTGGTGATCGTCGTACTGCCAGCTGTTGTACAGCCCAGCGTCGTACAGGGCGTGGCGCTCGATGGCCGCCCAGGTGCGCTCCGGGTCCTCGGTCACCATGACCATCGACGGGCCGTCGGGCACAATGGCGAACGGGGTCTCGTAGCCCAACCGGGCCGCCTCGGCGTAGTAGAGGTCGGCCAGCGACTGGTCGGGGGTGGAGGGGGAGAAGGGTAGGCCCAGTCGGGCGGCCCTCAGGGCCGAGGCCCGCACCGACCCGCCCACCATCAGCACCGGGTGGGGCTGGGTCACCGGCTTGGGGGTGACCCAGATGGTGCGGCCCTCGTGCTCGAACGGCTCGCCGCTCCAACACCGCAGGATCAGCTCGATGGCCTCCTCGGTGTCGCGGCCCCGGCGGGTGCGGTCTTTGCCGAACATGTCGAACTCGAACTCCCGGTAGCCCACCCCCATGGTCACCGACAGGCGACCCGGTGCCATCAAGTCGATGGTGGCGATGTCCTCGGCGATGCGGATGGGGTCGTGGAACGGCAGCAACAGCGCCGAAATGGCCACCATGATGTTGTCGGTACGGGCCAGAGCCGCGCTAGCCAGCACCAGCGGGGAGCACATGAACCCGTCGTCGGCACCGTGGTGCTCGGAGACGATTACGGTGGCGATGCCGTTGTCGTCGCACCACGACACCATGTCCAGGTACTCGCGGTGCAACTGGGCGTGGGTGACATCGGCGAACGGGGGGACTCGCAGCTCGAATCGGCAGGTGAACATGGCGCAGACCCTACTGGCGCCGGTCTATTGGCGGAGGCTGCGGCGGTAGGCGGACCACTGGTCGGGGCGCCAGCAGTCCTGGTCCTCACCCCAGCCGGTGCCGCCGTCGAAGTCCCAGGCGGTGGTGCTCACCCAGGTGAGCATCTTGGGATAGGGGTTGAAGATGATGCGGCTCACCGGGGCGCCAGTGGCACGCAGCTCCCGGCCCATCTCGTCCACCGCCTCGATCTCGAAGGCAGTGGCGTAGCCGTGGACGGGATCCCGCTCCACCCGGCGCTCGCCGCTCTTGATGTCGGCCCTCACGCCGTCGCGTAGGTAGTAGCCGGCGCTGATCGGGTCGCTGTCGGCCTTGGGCAGCGAGTAGCACAGAAAGGCGCTCTGCGACGACGTGGTGGCGAAGGCGTAGCCGATGCGGAAGCCCTGGAGGTCGGAGCGGGGCCCCCACGACCGGTCCCGCATGGCGCAGCAGTCCACGTCGATGTCCTCGCCGTGGAGGCGGATGCGCCCGGTGACCCGGCCGGGCTGGTCGATGTGGCTGGCGATGGTGAAGGGTGGCTCGCCCCTTGTGAACACATGCGGCGGGGTGAGGGCATCAAAGCGCAGCTCGGCCTCGAACATGTCCTTGTAGGGGTAGCGGTAGCCCAGCTCGTAGCTGGTGAGCGGCTCGATCACCTTGACCCGCATCCCGGTGGGTAGGGTGGCGTCTCGGAGGTCGAGGCCCTCGGGCAGCGGGATGCTGTGGTTGTAGTCGAAGAACGGCACCTCCCACGGTAGGTAGGCGGTGTCGTCCCACACCAGGGTGCCGCCTCCGCAGATGCCCAGGTTGGGGCGGATCCAGGTGTAGAGGTAGCCCATCAGGTTGCGCTCGGGGACGCAGAAGGCGTACCAGCAGGTCTCGGTCTCCCACGGGTGATCCGAATGCGGATGGAAGTTATCGTCCTCGGGCCCGACCAGGGCGTCTTCAGCTGCTCCCACGAATGTGCTCCTTCATCTCGTTCATCTGGCCGCGTGCTCGGCGAAGCGAGCAGGAATCCACTCGGCGAGCGTAGCGGCGATCTCATCGGCTACTGAGGCCAGCCCGTGGTCGGCCTCGGGATACACCACGAGCTCGCCGCCCCCGGCCAGGGCCCGCACCGCCTCGCTGGCCTGCACCGGCAGGATCTGATCTTGGCCGCCGTGCATGAGCAGCAGGGGAGTGCCCCCCAGCGCCGCCGCGTTCTCGCACCCCGCCGACTGGGTGGCCAGGCCCACCACCCCTGCGGTGTGCTCCCCCAAGGCGACTCCCGCCAGCACCGCCACCGCACCCCCCAATGAATTCCCCATGAAGATGAACCGCCCCCCCTCCACTCGAGCGGCCCAGTCCGCCGCCGCAGCCGCCTGCAAAAAACAGCGCGCGATGGTAC
>VYEX01000061.1 GCA_009842675.1 Acidimicrobiia bacterium
TGACCGGCCATTCTGGCCGATCTGTCGCGACCACCGATGGAGTTCACGCACCTTCGGGACTATTTTCGCTCTTCAGGCCAGTTTCAACTATCTTATACGAACGTTTGAAATGACTTCCTTCTAATTTATAGCCAGATTGTTCCAGGTTATTGCAATCAAAAAATAGGTCTGAGTCATTTTTGGTATGAAACAAGCACTGAAACGTAATATCCCACGGATTGCTAATGGTATCATTTTCCTGCATCAATATAGGAACTCTTTGATATACTGATCTCGTAAGTTCAGCATCCCAAGAAGTTCTGAATACTGGACAAGTTTTAGTATTGGGATTGAGTAGAGAAAAGTCGTTCGGTGTAAGTGTAAAAACTCGACTTGAATCATCGAGGTCAGCAATAACATTAGAAAAGAATGAGAAAGTTGCACGGTCGAAAGGACAGTCGGAACCGGATAGCGTAAGTAAGCAAAACTTCTTACTGCGGTGAACTCCCGAAAAAATATCCTTGTTTTCAAAATCGTACAGCGATACCAATGCCTTTGTTTTCACAAAATCTTGGAATAGATATTTTGTTGTATCGTCCGTTGCAATGCCCGAAGGGACAATGATTCCCATTCGGCCAATTGGTGATAAGCTATTTCTCATCAATTCAGAAAATACAGAATAAGTATTTACATCACCTCTTCCGGCTAATGGAAAACAACCACTTCGACATATCAAATGGCTTCTGCTCTCAGACTCACGATTGTCGGTCAAGAATTCAGCGTACAACTCAGGATTGCCCTCAATTAGAGCATGGATTCGATGCTTTCGAATTGTTGCGTTGCCTGCCATAGCAACGTAACTGTCTCTCGCGGCAAACCACTCATTCTCTTGGAGCTTGATGCGCTCCCAGGGTGGGTTGCCGAGGACGGCGTCGAAGCCGCCGGACCAACCCGTCTGAGGATTAGTGGCATCGTCGGGGTCGTTGGGAACAGAGAATACTTGAGGGAAGGTCAAGTGCAGGTGGGTGAACTGGTAGTCGCCGGCCACTCGCTGGATCGCCTCTAAGGCGCTGGCATCCAGAAGCGGGCCCCGTGGGGAGGCATGGCCGTGCTGTATCGCCTGTACGTGATCGGGGGTCAGCCCTTGTACCTCTCTCAGCAACTCGTCGGTAATGGCCGGATCTTCGAGGGTTTTCTTGACCACGAATGCTGCGCACCACGTGTCAGCAATCAGCTTCTCTTTCTGCGCGAGTCCGCCGTCTCGCATCTCGGCGTATGCAGTCGCCTTTTGGGCAACTTGTAAGGCAGTCAACTCGGGGGCATCATCGATGCGGCTAACGGCGGAGGACAATGTGGCGCTGTTCGCTGCCATCGAATAGTCCAGTTCCAGCAAGAGCTGGGCCGGGGCATTTCGCTCGACCTTATTCCTCTTGCGGAGGGCGCTGGTGTGCTTTCGGTCGTCACCAGTTAGGGGCTTGAAGGCGGCATCGGGGATGCCGGCATCCAGCAGCTCGGGGGTGGTGCCCAGGAGGCTGTTACCGCAGACGATGTGATGCTCAAGGAAGCCCAAGGGCCGACCAGGGACGTTGGCCTCCAGCCATAAGCTCACCTTGCACAGCTCGACGGCCATCGGATTGATGTCGATCCCGTAGAGGCAGTGGCCCACTACTTCTCGCAACGCAACCCGTAGCTTGTCGGCGCTCGGTTCGGTCCCGCCCTCGCGGACTCGGGCCAGCCGAGCGGCGATGCGATGCGCGGCGGCGATGAGGAAGTGGCCCGACCCGCACGCGGGATCGAGGACCTTCAGGTCCAGTAGGGCTTGTTCGGGATCGGATTTGGCCGCGGCCTGTTCGATCACCGGGTCTAAGGCATCATCCAGTAGGCGGGAGATCAGCGATGGCGGGGTGTAGTAGCTCCCGGTGGTCTTGCGCTCGCTGCCCGCCGCTCGTCCCAACCCAAAGGTGCGGGCGTCGGAGTCGACTTCGGGGTGCAGTTCCAACAGCGACTCGTAGATCGAACCCAGTTCCTCGGTTCCGAGGTTGCGGTAGTCCACTTGGCGCTGGAGACGGGACTCCTCGTCGCGCACAAGGGCCAGATTGCGGACGGATTCAAGCAGACGGGCATTGTCGATCTTGACATCGGCCAAGTCGGGGGCCTGAGCCGATGACCACAAGAAGCTGCCGAGCGGAGTAAGCCCCAGTGCGGTTCGTGTGTTCTGCTGGGATTCGGTGTCGCCTACGTCGAGGGCAGCCATGGTCACGGTCAAAGCTGCCCACAGGTCGCTGTGGGCACCGCCCCGACGGCGTTCGGCTAACCGGCGCAGGCGGGCCACCGAGTAGTGGCGCTCGTAGCAGCGCTTGGCCTCGGGATCGGCATCGACGGCATGGAGCAGGTCGCGGGCCTCCGCCACCAGCAGGAATAACAGGCGGTACACGATCCGAAGAAGCTGGCGCTGCAAAGCCTCGGGAGTGAGTTCGCGGTTGCGCAGGCGGGCGCGCAGCGCCCGGTTGGCCGGATGCTCCAACACGCCGCAGCCAAGCGTGATGATGGCGTTCTCCACCCCATCGCGGAGCTTGTCGCGGGCCCGGGTGCCGGCTGAAGCGGCTTCTTGGGACCACGACTCCAGAAGGCAGCGGTGCGGCTGGACGCCCTCGAATCGGGTTCGGTGGCAGCACAACCACAAGAGGGCAAACTCAGCGAACGAGTCGCCGTCGAAGATGGCGGCCAAGTCGAACTCCACATAGGCCTGGCGGGTGAGCGAGGCGTTGTCCCGCAATAGCCGCAGCACCCGCCCGTTCGACGCGATACCCCACAAATGCTGATCGGAGCGGTTGAGAAACTCCTGCACCAGGCCGTGGGGCGAGGCTTTGGACGCGCCCCGCACTTTGGGTGAGCGGCGGTCCACGTCCACCCGCCAGCCCATGAGATGAACGGGCACGCAGCCGGCCCACTCGTGGCTGATGGCGTAGTCCTTGCCCCCTGCGGCACTGTTATTCGACCCGTCTTCAACCGAGAGGCTCTGCACCAGGGGCAGCCCGGCAAAGCCCAGTTCGTCGAGCAAGGGCAGCAGCCATCGCTCGCGGGTCAACGAGGTGGCTGTGTCATCCAGCACCAGCGATCCCTCAGCCTGTCGGAACCCAGCCCACAGACCGGTCAGGCGCTGCCAGGAACGGGTGATGGCATCGCGCACCCGCTCGCCGGGGGCCAAGCCATAGTCGACGGCCTTGATGCCCGGCAGCTTCGGGTCGCCGTTGTCCAAGCGCTCCAGCAACTCCCGCGACAGCAGCGCACCGACGACCGAAATTGCTGTCCGACCCATCAGGAGGCCGCCCGGGGCAGAAAGTGGTAGATGGCAAGCACGTCAGTCGGAATCTCGGGAGGGACGGTGACCCGCCCGGCACCGGGGCCACGCACGGCGACCCCTTGACGGCGATCGGCAGCGCGCACTCTGTTATGGGCCTCATCCAAGGCTCTGGCGCGGGCCTCGGCTTCGGCGGCAACTCTCGGGCGCCAGTGCGATTCTGCGTCGATGATGGCGGCAATGCGTTGAGTGGCAACTTCGGGCAGCACGTTGCCCGCAGGCTCAGCGTCCAACAAGGCCGATACTTGTTCGGGGGGCAGCCAGTCGGGCGTTTGGGGCGCGCCAGCGAAAGCCAGCAGCATGGCCTCTTCGGCGAGCATGTGATGCTCGCCGCTGCGGGCGGCCGCGGCAATCGACATCCGCACCCGGCACAACAACAGAGTGGTGATAATCGACACGGCATCGGTGCGCATGACACCGCAGCGGGCGGCGATGAGGTTGCGTCTGCCATCCACCTGGTCGACGGAATCGAGGGCCTGGTCGAGCACATGGCCGGCAAGCCCGCCCACCGCAGGATGGGTGCGAGATAGCAACAGCCCGCTCTCGGGGGTGGTTTGGCCAAAGCCAAGCATCAGCGGCGAGCCGGAGGTGCCGCCGAGGGCGAGGGCGTCTTTGGCCGCATCGGGCACCTCAGACAGGTCGACGACGTAGGCATCACCCGAAGGGGCGGCATCTTTGGTGATGGCCGCGCCATACGCCCCCAATGCCGATGTCATGAACCGTTCCACGTCGGCTCCCGATCCAATGGCCTCGCGCATGGCGGCCAGTTCGTCGGCCACATCGTTGGGATCAATCCGGCTCTGGGCGAACAGCGACCGGCGGCGCACTTCGTTGTCGCGGGCCCGCTCCCACTCGGCATCGAGGGCATCGGTCTTGGGGCGCAGCTGTTCGATGATCCCTTGGAGGGGGACGTCCATGGATTGGCCGGTGGAGGCCAAGACCTGTTCTGCCAGTGCCTCGATGATGTCGCTGGTGGAGCCGGGTACCGGGATGGACACGCCCAGCGCGCCTCTGATCCGGCGGTGCTTGCGCAACAGCACCTCCAACACCGTCTCGTCGATCCGGTTGTCGGCACCCCAATAGGTGACTACCCGTACCTCGGGCTGAGGCTGGCCATAGCGGTCTACCCGGCCCTCGCGCTGTTCAAGGCGGGTGGGATTCCAAGGCAGGTCGTAATGGATCACCGCCGAGAAGTGGTCTTGGAGATTGATGCCTTCGCTGAGACAGTCGGTGGCCACGAGGACGCGGCGGTAGTGGGCGCCCAATTCGGCCACCCGGGCCTCCCGGTCGGACGGGGGGAGGCGACCGGTAACCGCAGCCACTTCCGGGCGGTCGCGCTTAGGCAGCCGAGTACGCAGGCGCTCGGCCACGTACTCTGCGGTTTCGATGAAGCGGCAGAACACGATGGGCTGAAAGCCATCGGCCAGCAGTTCGCCCACCAGCGCGATCAACCCCTCGAGCTTGGCGTCGGTGCCTTTGGGGCCGTCGGCGATCTGATCAGCCCGGGCGGCGAACTCGCGCAGCCGGCGGGAGACCGCCGATTCGGCGGATTCGGTCTGGCTGCCCGGCACGATATCGGGAGCTTCCTCAGCGTCGTCGAGATCGAGGATCAACCGGCGACCCAACTCGTCGACAGCCTCGGCTGAGTCGGTGTCCGCATCGACAGTCACAGCCCGGGTGCGGAGCGTTGCCGCAGCAGCCGCCGGGCTGGAGGCCAGCGCCCGTAACAGGCCCAGCGCCGACCACCAGCGGATGCGCTGGCCTCGTCGGCCTGCGCTGGGGTCGGCCACGGTGCTGCGGGCGTAGCGCAGCACCTCATCGAAGAGCGCCCAGTAGTCAGGAGACAGGTGGTAACGCTGTTCGCGATCGGCCCGCTGGGGGAAGTGCGTTTCGGTTTCCAGGTAGCTGTCGATGTCGGCTCGGCGGCGCTGTACGAGGTGGCGGGCGAGGCGCTCTCGGTGGGGGCGATTGTGCTCGCCAGCAAGGTCATGGGGCAGATCGGCGAATCCGCCATCGAGCAAGCTCAGCAATGAACGGAACGACTCGTCCTTGCCGGAGTGCGGGGTGGCAGTGACCAGGATCAGATGCCGCTCGGGCTTGGCGGCCAAGTCGCTCACCAGGGCATGGCGCTGGTGGCGACCGCTGGCGGCACGTTCGCCGGCCCGGGCGCAAGTGTGGGCCTCGTCTACGATCACCAACTCGGGACACGCCCGGATGAAGTCGTCGCGTCGGCGGTCGGACTTGATGAAGTCGAGGGAGACGATCACATTGGGGTAGCGGTCGAAAATGGACTGGCCTACAGCCAGCCCGCGTTCAAGCCGGGCAGCGGTGGACGCCAGCACGAGCTCGGCATCGATGTGGAACTTGTCGGCCAACTCGGCCTTCCACTGCTCGGCCAGATGGGGCGGGCACAGAACGGCCAAGCGATCGGCATCGCCTTGGGCCATCAGCTCGGCGGCCACCAATGCGGCCTCGATGGTCTTGCCCACGCCCACGTCGTCGGCGATCAGCAGCCGCACTGGGTCGAGGCGAAGGGCCATCAGCAGCGGCACAAGCTGGTAAGGACGGGGATCGACGGCCAACTGGGCGACTGAGCGGAACGGGCCGGCACCTGAGCGGAACCCGAGCCGGAGCGCATCGCGCAACAGGCGAGCCGAGTGGGCGTCGCCCAAGTGCCGGGACGGGTCGGGCAGATCGAAGGGGGCCGAAGTGATCTCCTCGACCGACGCCAAAATGCCGGTGGCCTCGTCGTCGGTGCCGCCCAGGGGTCGCACCATCACCAAGTGGTCGGTGCTGCCTGGGAGCACCACCCAGTCGCGTCCTCGGGCGGAGACTAGCGATCCAGGCGAGAACGTCATTGGCTGCCTAGACCGAACACTGCGGGGTGGCCGGCAGCAATGGACTGCCAGTCGTCGGCGTGGCCGAAACGTATGACCTGATATCCGAGGTCGTTCATGGCCTGTTCCTGGATGGCATCTCGCGCCGCTCGTTCGGGGTAGTCGTGGTGGGGGCCGTCCACGTATATCACGGCGCAGGCTTCGTCGTAGACGAAGTCCGGGCGAGTCTGAGCGGTTTCGAAGTAGACCTGCGCGCGGTCGGGTCGCCGATAGCCGCCGCGCTCAAGGAAGGACAAGAACTGCTGTTCAAGGCCGGATTCGGCCGATTCCGCCAAACCGGCATCGTGTTCGTCGCGGGCGAAGGCCGCCCCGCGAGTCAGTGGTGCCAGGTATTCGATCGCTAGACGGCGGTCGAGCAGCGCGTGATCCCCCTGGTTCGAGTACGACATGAGGCAGTCATAGCAAGCTGCTTCGCACGGCTCCATGTCACCGGGGCCACCTTGGTCTTCGCCGGTGTCAGGATGCGCATGGCAGCGGCGCAGGGCCTCGCGGGCAATCCTGGGCCATAGCGAGGGATCATCCACCAGTTGCTTCAGGGCACCGGCGCCACCCTCGGCCGCCTCGTACACCAGGAGCTGGCGTCGATTGTCCAGCGATGGCAGCGGCTCGGCGGCGATCTCGTTGGGCTCCAACTGGAACACCACTTGCAAAGCGGTGGTCAACGCAGCCTGGACCGATGCCATCGTCTCGACACTGAGTTCGGCGGCAGCAAGTTCGGCGGAGCCGGGAGAATCGGGCGCTCTTTGGACAACGGGCTCGATGAGCAGTGCGTTGCGGGCATCGGTCACATAGGGAATCACCCTGACCGTGCGTTGGGACAGGGGGTCTTGGTGGGCGGGGTCGGCATCGCCCTCGGCAGCGTCGGCGTCGCGAGCCCAGTAGCCCCGCTCGACATCGAGGACAAAGCCGAGCTGCGCCCGGTTGGCGCGCCGACGCGGCCCCTCGTTGATCCGCCAGATCGTGGCCGCGTCCCCATAGGACAATCGCAGTGCCAGCCCACCGTCGAGCGAAGCGCCGCCAGTCTCAGCGGAATAAAGCGTTCGCTCACGGACGGATCGTCCGCTTTGACGGCGAGCAAAGCGCACCGCGGCAACGATGTCGTAGCCCCGCCGCTCTCTCTGCTCCTCATCAGAGGTGATGCGGTCGCGGCGGCGAGTGGCTACGTTGCGCAGGCGGAACATGTTGCCGATCTGAGGTGGCAGCGGCTCACCGCAGTGCTCGCAGACGTCGGGACCGGGCGAGTCATAGTCGGCGTGTAGGTAGCCGCACTCCCGGCACCGTTTAATCGATGTGGTGATGATCGAGCCGCCGTCGTGATCGTTCTCGAAATCCTCGGCGTCAAGGATCACCCGGTTCACCTGGTAGCGGTTGCCCTCGTGGTAGATCAGGCTGTGGGGGCTGAACTCTGAGATGGCCAGAAAGCGTGGGCGCTGCAAGAACTCGGTACCGAGCCGGTGGCGACCCGGCACAAACGCCGACAGCGGGAGTCGGGGGAATGAATATCCCGGCAAGAAGCCCTCGGCGGCCAGGTAGCGGTACGGGTAAAAGTCGGAGTGGAATCCGTCGCCCAAATCGCCTCGCAACAGGTCTAGCTGGCGTTCGGCCTCCCGGCGGAGCCGTTCAGCTTGCCTGCGGTCTTGGCTGGTGCGACCGGCCGACTGGCGAATTCGACCCTGTTCGACCGACTGGCGAAGCGCCGACCGGTACAGCGACTTCCACCGTTCGAGTGCGCCTTCAAACCGATTGCGGAGCGCTTGCATGGTGCCGCTGAGCCAGTCATCGGTCCACCAGTCAGCCTCGGCCAACTCGGGTCTGAGATTTTCGAGGATTGCCTGAGCGCGGGCCTGAGCCTGGCTGCGGACTGCTTCGTCGGCCAGTGTGTCAGCAACTTGGGCTATCAGCTCCAAGGAGGGCTGGTCGCCTGAGAGGTCGAGCAATTCGCCCATCTTGTTGCCCAAGTTGAGGCCGCTGTGCGCCAGCCAGACCGAGTGAACATGCGCTCGGACCAGATCCTCGTTGGCCAAGTCGAGGCGAGGAGCTTCCACCTGGCCGGCCACCATCTGCTCTTGGTGGCGGAAGAAATGTTGGTCGTGGCTGTTGCCGGTAGCGCAGAAGGTGGTGACTAGCGCGGGTTGCCCGCTGCGACCTGCCCGGCCCGAGCGCTGCGCGTAGTTCGCAGGGGTGGGCGGCACGTTGCGCATGTTCACCACGTTCAATTCGGCTATGTCGACGCCCAGCTCCATGGTGGGCGAGCAGAACAACACGGGCAATTCACCATTGCGGAATCGGTGTTCCCGCTCGGCTCGCTGCTCGTGGGGGACCTGTGCAGTGTGCTCCCGGGCTTCAAGGCTGCGGTCCTTGGTTGAATCTCCGGTGTAGAGGGCGACAAAGTACGGATTCGGAGTGATGCCGCGTTCCGGCCCCGACGGCATCCGGATGGGGTCGTGGTAGGGCTGGCCGTGGCCCAAATCCCAGCGCATTGCTCCGGCGGGAAGCTGCCAAAGCGCGGTGCCGTCGTCTTCAAGGCCTGCCTGATGCAGCAATCCGTAGGCGTTCAGTGCCTCAGCCAGGTCTTCGATGATCTGTTGCCGATCGTCGAGCCCTAAGTGCTGAGCGCCGCCCAGCGTGTCGAGACGGTTGAGGAATTGGCCGAAACTACTTCGGGGTCCGAGATGGGTGAGACTGCGGTCGTCTCGTTGCCGGCGGGGTCGGATGACCATCGCCGACCCGTATTCCAGCCGCTCGCCTTCCAACGACCACGGATCGCGCAGGTTCTGCTCGCTGCGCTGCTGCATGGCCTGATGGTTGTCCCGGTCGAGGACGCCGACCCTGATGGCCAGCTCCCGGCGCACGACATCCAGCATGGCCTCCAAGACCCGGAAACGGGTGTCGGCATCGATCTGAGCCAGAGCAGGGTGGCGCGTCGCCCACTCCTGCTCATCGGCAGCCAGCTCTTCGAGCGACTGGTAGCCGATCCTCAAGAGTCCGCACTGCTCGAGGTTGGGCTGGGTGATCCGCCAGCCTCGGCGCAAGTCCAGGTAGAGCCGATAGGAGACAGCCTCGGTGAATGCCTGACGCGCCACGCTTCGGGCATGGCCCCGCGCCTCCGGTTGGAGCGCATACGCATCGGGAGGAAGACCAAGAGCTTCCACAACGCGCTGAGCCACGTTGTCGTGGTGAAGCCCCTCTTCGCCGGCCTCCCGAAGGGCTTGATAGAGGGAGGACCGCAGCATGGTGACCTCTACGAAATCATTGAGGTGGCCTGCTTGGAGCGACGCGTCTTGGCGATTGTCGGTGAAAGACAGGAGTTTGTGGGCCGTAGGGCTCAGCTCTGCGGTTTCGCGGAGCTGATTGACGGTGGCCAGAGAGGTGATCGTGGTCACCGTTGAACGGCCCTGCGAGCCGAAAGTGCCCAGTCGGGTGAAGTCCCCACCGAGGCGACCGGTGTAGGACACGCCGCAATTCATGCAAAACCGGAACGGTGTCGGGAGCCAGAAGGCAGTGGTGGCGCCCGGCTGACCCGTCTCCGTCTCAGACATGGGCGATGCACCATTAATAGTGGGATGCAGAGCACCGCCGGCGGTAACAGCTACCGGTCTGGGAACGCTGTCGCGCCGCCCGTCGCGAAGCTGTCGATTGGCGTCGAACCAGTCGGACGGCAAGCGGTTCTCAATTTCCTCACGGTCAGTGGGCCATGGACCATCCCTTGGACCTTCCTCATCCAGGTTTGTGGCATCAGCAGCATTGCGGCTGTCCCGAATAGGTGCATCGGAATAGGGGTCGATGAACAAGAAACCGGGGTCGCCTTCATCATTTCCGGTGTCTCCCAAATCGCGGGCCATGAACACGGCCCCATGGTCGGTAGCCGTGCGCCTGACGATGTAATACTCCTGCCCGCAGTATCGGCAGAATGCCAGCGGCAGATACGACCGGTTCCGGTCATCCCGCACGAAGCGCTGTGCCCGCATCGTGGTCTCGCGGGCACCGGGCGTCTCGGGGGTGGCGTATGCCGTATCGCCTGCGCTGAGGAACTGATGCAGTCGGAACGCGAACACACTTCGACCTGCTGTCTGGCCCGGGAAGCGACTGGCGGTCAGTAGCTGATCCTGAATCGCCTGCTCACATTGGGCGCTGGGAAAGCCGGTCGCCGCGGCAAGGCGTTCACCTCCGCCTTCGGGGCCGGCGATGGGGATGGGTGTGGCCCGCACGAGCCGACCGTTGGAGTCCTTGTCCAAGCCAAACGTAGATTCGATCCAGATCGAAAGGGGGTCGTTCAAGAACTCGGTTTCGGTGACGTCAACAGAGGGCGGGGAATCGACCCGACTGGCTAGTACCTGCGCGAACTCGAGATTGGCGATATCGCGGTCGGGCGTAACTCGCCGCAGTGTCTCGGAGATGATGTCGCCAGGGTGGACCTCGGCACCAAACAGCTTGGATGCCACCTCTGCTACCCGGGCATCGCGCTCTGCGGGGGAGCCCTCGGTGGACAATGTGGCCGATGTGCCCACGCATTGCATGGCTGAAGCACCGGTGGCCTCGCGGATGCGGCGAACCAGCATGGCCACATCTGCTCCTTGGCGACCCCGGTGGGTGTGCAGTTCGTCGAGTACCAGGAAGCGCAGTGAAGACATCGCTCTCACTAGGGCTTTGTCGATGTAGCGGGTGAGGATGAGTTCGGCCATCACATAATTGGTGAGCAGGATGTCGGGAGGGTTCGAGAGGACCGCTTCCCGCTCGTGCTGTTTCTGCTGGCCGGTATAGACGGCAAAGGTGACGGGTCGAGTCGTAGCGTTGCCGGGGTTGGTTGCCCAAGGGCCGTGATCGAGGAACTTGGACAGCTCCTCGTATTGGCTGTTGGCGAGAGCGTTCATGGGATACAGGACCAAGGCCTTGATGCCCTGACCCGATCCTGAGCGCAGCACATGGTCGACGGCAGGAATGATGTAAGCGAGGCTCTTGCCCGACCCGGTGCCCGTGGTCAGCACGTAGTTGCGCCCTGCGGAGGCGGACTCGACAGCCTCGGCCTGGTGCCGGTGCAGAGTGAGGGAGTTGCCTCGGGGATCGCCAGCCGATTTGCCCGTCCGGAAGATCTGGTCCGCTGTTGTGTGCAGACGACCCAATTTGACCAGTTCGTCCACTGACTCCCCCGGCTCGAACGCCGGGTTCAGTCCAATCCGGGGATGAGGCCACAGCAATCCAGCGTCTAATGCCCCATCCACCTCATCGCGAATGTGTTGGTCGGCGATCTCCACGAAACTCTCGGCATAACGCCGATACTCACCAACCACCCGCTCCCGAAGCTCAAATACGTCCACCATCAATCTCCGTCACGGGGTGACTCGCTGCCCTAAACCTCGGAACGCGTCTGCTTCAGCACCGCCCAATCTTCGCACCGAGGTCTAACCCTATGGGTATTGCAAGCTGCTGTCAGGACGTGGAGAGCGACACGGCCAAGACTCCCCCCTGTCTGCGCTACTCCTCTACGAGCGTCCAAATCCGCTTTAGCGGGAGATCGGCGCGGAATTCTTCGCTGAACTGTTCGTAGTTGCGTAGGACAGCATTGAGTAGGTCTTCGGCGTCCCAAACGCGGACGCGGAAGAACTGACTGCGGAGCTCCTGGCGAGCCACCTTGTTCACTCCACCCCAGGCAACGAGCAGCGCCTGGTCAGCGCCATGGGTGCTGAGAACACCGTGGAGTTCGCGTACGACCGTCGCGTTGACAGGGGCAGGACTCGACTTAACCTGGACAATCAAGCGAGGAGTGTCTAAACCGAGTGGTCCAGCGCCAGCAAAGATGTCGATACCTCCATCAGGTCCCGGAGAAGCTACCTGGGTGAAAAAGCCTTCAGCCGAAAGAACTGCGGCAACGAGTTTCGCTAGATCATGACCGGCAAATTGTTCGGCTACGAATGCCTGAATCTGGTCGCGTCCAATCCGTTCAAGATCGAATGTCGACTCGGATGCGTCGGTGGCTTCAATATCTTCCCCAGCTATTGCCTCGACAGCCTCGTTTCGCGCCCCGGGATCAACTCCGGTCTGCATGATCTGATGTAAGCGCCATGCTCCATCATTACGTGTGATCTGGCACACGGTTTGAGCCGCACCGAGGGAGTACAAGAGATCTTGTTTGACGGCGGTCCGGGGCACATCTGTTCGCTGCCAATTGACAGAAATCACATGCCTCTTCCGGAGATCTTCATCATTTCTGAACTTGTAACCGTCCTTGACCGTGCCCAATGCGATTTGTGATGTGGTCTTCAGCGGAAGCACGATCAGATCATCAGGCTTTACGCAACGCATCGCCCACAATTGGCTGGTGTAATTCGATACTGTTCGAGGCGAGGAATCAGGAAAGGCGTTTCTTACGATCTCCTTCACTTCCTCCCGCGTGGCTACCTCGGTCAAGTCAGGGATCTCATTGAATCCGCCTCCCGCGGCAAATCCATTCTCGAGAGCAAAGTCCTCACTCTCACCTCTCCCGCCAGATCTAACTAGCCAAGCAGGCGACGACTCGGTCATTGTCCACTCTTTCTCGCCTAGGGCAGCACAGTTTCGGTGTCGCGGCCGGAGCGGAGGAGGGTGCCGGGAGTGGCGCCGGTTGGCTCACCGGCGGTGATGATCTCGGTGCCGTTTACCAGCACGTGCTCGACGCCGACGGCACCGGCGTAGAGGCGCTCGCAGCCTCCGGGCAGGTCGGTGCGCTCCACGATGGGCTCAGACGCCACGGTGTCGGGGTCGAATACCACCAGGTCGGCGCAATAGCCCTCGGCCACGCGACCGCGGCCCTTGAGCCCGAACAATTGAGCGGGTTCGTCGGTCAGCAGTCGCACGCACTCCTCCAGCGACAGCAGGCCCCGGTCGCGCACCGCAGATGCCAGCATCTCGGTGGGGAATCGGGCGCCGCACATGCGGTCGAGGTGGGCTCCGGCGTCGGAGCCCCCTACCAGCACCCGCTGGTCACGCCACAATTCGGCCCGCTGCTCCCAGGCCAGGTCGATGTCGTCGGATGACATAGGCCACAGCGCGGTGCGCAGGTCGTCGGCCCCCACGATGTCAAGCAGAGCATCGAACGGATCCACTCCCCTCTCCGCGGCAATTTCGCCCACCTTTCGCCCAGTGAGCCCGGCGTTCTCCGGGGCGTAGGTGTCGCCGATCTCCATGTTGGCCCAGGTGGAGATGAACTGGAACGGGCCCTCGGAGCTGCGAGCCTGCTCGTCTAGCCACCGCCGCACGGCAGGATCGGCCAGCTTGGCCTTCTTCTCGTCGTGGTCCAGGTACAACACGTCGCCCCAATTGGGCAGCAGGTACAGGGCGCAGTAGCTGGCAAAGCTCATCTTCAGCCCGCCGATGGACGGCATCGACAACGCCACGATGCGCCCCCCGGCCTCGGCGGCCACGTCCGAGGCCCGCAGCTGGTGCCGGGTGCGGTCCATCATCGTGGAGGCATGGGATAGGACATTCCAGTTGAGGGGCCGCTGGGCCCGGGCCGACATCTGGGTCATCAAGTCGATTTCTTCATCGCTGAAGAATGCATTGCAGCCGGTGATGATGAACTCCAGCCACGTGCCGGGATGGTCGCCCACCGCGTCGCACAGGGCCAGCATCTCGTCGCGGTCGGCGAAATACGACGGCACCGGGTCGTTGTTGCCGTCGGAGTGAGTGGTGGACTGCGACGACGAGAACCCCAGACCCCCGGCCTCCAGCGCCTCATGCAGCAGCCGCACCATTTCGGCCACCTGCTCAGGTGATGCCGCATTCCCGGTGCCCTCGGCGCCCATCACATAGCGGCGCAGGGCCGAGTGGCCCACCAAGAACCCGGCGTTCACCCCGATGCGCCCGTCCAGCGCATCCAGATACTCGCCAAAGCTCGACCAGCTCCACGGCAGGCCCTGCTCCAGGGCGGGCAGAGGCATCCCCTCCACCTTGGCCATCATCCGGCGGATGTAGTCGGCATCGTCGGCTTTGAGCGGAGCCAGAGTGAAGCCGCAGTTGCCCCCCAGCACGGTGGTCACCCCGTGCTCGTTGGAAGGAGAGGCCAGCGGATCCCAAAACAGCTGGGCGTCGTAGTGGGTGTGGGCGTCGATGAAGCCCGGCGCCACCACCAGCCCGTCAGCCTCGACAACCTGGGCCGCGGCCTCGTCAATCGCACCGACGGCGGTGATCCTCCCGCCGCTAATGCCCACGTCGGCGATTGCTCCCGGCGATCCAGTTCCGTCGACGACCGTTCCGCCCTTGATGATCAGATCCAGCATGGAGCCACAATACGCCAGTGGGTTTCCCAGACTCCCAGCGGGACTTGGGCACCCGACCGCGAAGTACGCTCGACGCATGCCGGAAATCCCCAAGATCATCTCGGTGGACGACCACATAGTGGAGCCACCCACCCTGTGGACCGACCGCCTGCCTCGCAAATACGCCGACGTCGGGCCCCGGGTCGTGCGGGAAAAGCTCTTCAAAGACCGGGCGATCATCAACCACATGCCCGAGTGGGTGGACAGCGATGTCGAGCGAACGATCGACTCCTGGCTATATGAGGACCTCAAGCACCCGTTAATCCGCCTCAGCGCCGCGTCGGGCTACCCCAAAGACGATCTCGGTCCCCAGCCGATCACCTACGACGACATCCGCCCCGGTTGCTGGCAGCAGCAAGCCCGCCTCGACGACATGGACCTCAACCACGTGGAAGCCGCCATGTGCTTCCCGATGTTCCCCCGCTTTTGCGGCCAGACATTCTTGGAGGCAAACGACAGGGAACTGGCCCTCTTGTGCGTGCAGGCCTACAACGACTGGATGATCGAGGAGTGGTGCGCGGGCACCGACAGCCGGCTGATCCCCCTGCCGCTCATCCCCCTGTGGGACCCCCATCTGGCCGCCGCCGAAGTGCGCCGCAACGCCGAGCGGGGAGCGCACGCGGTCTCGTTCACAGAGCTGCCCACCAACCTCGGGCTGCCGTCGATCCACGACGCCGACGGGCACTGGGAACCGTTCTTCGCGGCCTGCGAGGAAACCGCCACCGTGGTGTGCATGCACATCGGGTCGGGGTCGCGCATGCCGTCCACCTCGGCCGATGCCCCGCCTGCGGTGATGTCCACTCTGACGTTCAACAACGCCATGGGATCGCTGGCCGACTGGCTGTTCTCCGGGGCGTTCATCCGGTACCCCGACATCAAGATCGCCTATAGCGAGGGGCAGATCGGGTGGATCCCCTACATCCTGGAGCGGGCCGACGTGGTGTGGGAGCAAAACCGGGGATGGAACGAGGTATGGGGGGTGATCCCCGAGCGACCCAGCACCTACTTCGCCGACCACGTGTACGGATGCTTCTTCGACGACCGATTCGGACTGGCCAACATCGAGGCCATCGGCGCCGACAACGTGACATTCGAGACCGACTACCCCCACAACGACAGCTCTTGGCCCCACACCAAGGAGGTCGCCGAGAAGCTGTGTGAGGACCTGTCCGACGAGGTGATCTACAAGATCATGCGGGGAAACGCCATCAAGATGCTCCACCTGCCCTTCGATCAGTAGCGATCGCCGCCCATGATCTACGACTTCGTGATCGTCGGCGGGGGCTCCACCGGCGCGGTGCTGGCCGCCCGGCTGTCAGAGAACTCGGACACGTCGGTGCTGTTGCTGGAAGCGGGTCCGATCGAACCCGACGCCGACGCCGACCGGCTGGGCGCGGTGGACTTCTCCCACACCGGGCGGGACTGGGGATTCCAGGCCCGGACCACCGGCGACGCCACCGCCCCCTACCCCCAGGGACGGACGCTGGGCGGAGGATCGGCAGTGAACGGAGGGGTGGCTCTTAGAGGGATGCCCAGCGACTACGACGCGTGGGCCAGCCCCAACTGGTCATGGGAGGCGATGGCCCCGTGTTTTCGCCGCCTGGAAGACGACCCCCTGGGCGGAAACCTCCACGGCACCGGGGGCCCAATCCCCATCCGACGGGCCGCCAAGGATGACCTGGTCGCCCCCCAGCAGCAGCTTCTGGACGCCGCCCAAGACACCGGGCTTTCCTGGGTAGACGACCACAACGACGGCGTGTCGGAGGGCATCGGCCCGTCGCCCCAAAACGTGGTGGACGGGGTGCGGGTGTCCACTGCCATGGCCTATCTCCGCCCGGCCGACGGGCGGCCCAACCTCGACATCATCGGCGGTGCCCATGCTCACCACATCGTGATCGAGCGGGATCGGGCCACCGCGGTGGCCTACTCGCCGAACGGCAGCGGCCTGGAACAGGTCCGGGGGCGCCACATTTTGGTCTGCGCAGGAGCGCTCAACTCCCCGGCGCTGCTCATGCGCTCGGGCATCGGCCCGGTACGGGACCTGGAGGCGGTGGGCGTCCGCTCGGTGGTGCACCTCCCCGGGGTCGGCTCCAACCTCATGGAGCATGTCGGAGCGTTCATTTTCGTGGTCCCCCCCGAAGGGGCGGTGACCACCGACATGGTGCAGCACCAACTGCTCATCCGCTACAGCTCCCCAGCCAGCCCGGTCACCAACGACATGCAGATCGGCATGATGAACCACTGGGACCTGAGCCAGAACGAGCCCCTGGCCGAGGTGTGCGGCTCGGAGTTGATCTGGGGCATCTGTGCCGGCATCCAAGTCCCCCGTTCCCGGGGACGCCTGCGAGTGCTCTCCCCCGATCCCGGCCATCCGCCGGTGATCGACCTGAACCTGCTCGACAGCCCCGACGACATCGCCCAGCTCACCGCCGGTTTACGGCTCTGCTACCGGCTGGCCACCCATGAGGCGCTGGCCGAGCGGTTCGAGCGGGTAGCGGTTCTCGACGAGGAGGCATTCGCCGACGGAGACGACAGCGCCCTGGCCGAATACGCCCGGCAGTTCAGCTTCCCCTGGTACCACGCCTCGGGCACCTGCCGGATGGGACCCGACCCGGATGCCGGCGATGTGGTCGACGACCACGGCCGGGTCCACGGAATCGACCGCCTGTCGGTGTTCGACGCCTCCATCCTGCCGATGATCCCCCGGGCCAATACCAACCTGACCTGCATCGCCGTGGGCGAGCGGGCCGCCGAAATGCTGAAATGAAGGCATGAGAAAAGGAGCGCCATGAGCCCCACCGCCACGATGATCTCGTCCGACTCTCACATCATCGAACCGCCCGACCTGTGGACCGAGCGGGTGAGCACCGGGCCGATGGCCGAGCGGGTGCCTCAGGTTCGCCGCGAGCCCGGCGGCGACTGGTGGTACATCGACGGTCAGCGCTCCATGTCGTTTCTGGGATTCCAGGCCGGCAACCGATTCGACCAAGATCCCACCAAGCTGCGCATCGAGGCATCGTTCGATGAGGTGCGCCCCGGGGCCTACGATCCGGAGAAGTTCATCGCCGACAACCGCACCGACGGGGTGGCCGCCTCGGTGATCTACCCCAGCGAGGCGCTGCTGGCCTACAGCATCCCCGACTCTGAGCTGTGCTCGGTCACCATGGCCGCCTACAACGACTTCATCGCCGATTTCTGCGCCTATGACCCCCAGCGGCTGAAGGGCATCGCCCTCATCAACGTGGACGACATCGATGAGGCCATCGCCGAGATGACCCGGTGCCGCAACATGGGGCTGTCGGGAGTGATGATCAGCGTGATGCCCCCGGCGGGCCAGGGCTACGACAACCCCCGCTATGAGCCGTTCTGGTCGGCCGCCGTCGACCTCGACATCCCCCTGTCCATGCACGTGGCCACTGGACGACAGTTGGCCAGCGCCAGCGGCCAGACCAAGAACGATGTGAGGGCGGTATCGGAGGCGGCGTTCTACCTGCAAGACCACTTCGTGAGGAAGTCGCTGGGCGAGATGATCTTCTCCGGGGTGTTCGAGCGCCATCCCAAGCTCAGGGCAGGATCGGTGGAACACGAGGTGGGCTGGATCCCGTTCTGGCTGTTCCAGATGGACTACTGCTACACCGACCGGCCGCTGCGGGGCGACTGGCACCGCTTCGCCGATCCCGACGCCCGCCCCAGCCACTACTTCAGCTCCAATTGCTTCGTGAGCTTCCAAGAGGACGCGGTGGGAGTGAGGGTACGGGACACCTTCGGCACCCACACGCTCATGTGGGGCTCCGACTACCCCCACACCGAGTCCACCTTCCCCCGGTCCCGGGAGGTGGTGGCCGAGACCCTGGCAGACGTTCCTGCCGACGAGCAGCAGCTGATCGTGAGGGACAACTGCGCCGCCCTCTACGGCTTCGACCTCGACCTGCTCGAAAACGACCTGGCCGGGTAGCGAAATGCGCATTGCGTTCGGTACCGATGAGGCCACCGCCCTGACCGACTCCGTCAAGCAGCATTTGGCCGACGGAGGACACAGTGTGGTGGCCGCCGCCCCGGAGGGAGCACCGTGGCCCGACGTGGGCCGAGCGGTCGGCGAGGCGGTGGTCGACGGCCGCGCCGACATCGGCGTGGTGTGCTGCTGGACGGGAACCGGGGTGTCGATGGCGGCCAACAAGGTCTCCGGTGTGCGGGCCGCCCTGTGTACCGACGCAGAGACTGCCCGCGGCGCCCGCCGCTGGAACGACGCCAATGTACTGGCCATGAGCCTGCGCCTGGTGTCCTCCGAAGTGGCCGCCGAGATGCTCGACGCCTTCGTGGCCACCGAGCCCGACCCCGGCGAGTCCACCGAGATCGCCAAGCTCTCTTAGCATGCGAGTCCGAATCGGTTTCGGCGTCGGAGGCGGGACGACGTCGGGCGATCCAGAGGTGTTCGCCACGGTGGTCGACGGGCTGGAGAAACTGGGTTTCGATTCGCTGTGGGTGGCCGAGCGAGCCAGCGGTCCCGCGCTCGATCCGGTGGTGGCCATGACCTTCGCGGCCGCCCGAACCACCCATCTCAAGTTCGGCCCCAGCGTGATGGTGTTGCCCGGCCGCAATCCGGTGCTGCTGGCCAAGACCATGGCCAGCCTCGATCGCATCTCCAACGGACGGCTGCTGCCCGCATTCGGGCTCGGCGTGGCCGACACCGCCGAGCACCAGGCCTTCGGAGTGGCCCGCATGGACCGGGCAGCCTGGTTCAACGAGGCCCTGCCACTCATGCGACGGCTGTGGACTGAGGACGTGGTCGAGCACCATGGGCCCCGTTTCCATCTGGACGCCGCCCGCGTGGACATAAAACCAGTCCAGCAGCCCCTGGACGTGTGGATGGGAGGCATCGCCCCCTCGGAGCTCCGCCGGGTCGGCCGGCTGAGCGACGGCTGGCTGCCGTCCTTCGTCACCCCCGACGACGTGCGCAGCGGGATTGCCACCATCAAACAGCACGCTAACGAGGCAGAACGGGAAATCGACCCTGAGCACTACGGAGCCCTGTTGACCTACACAGACGGCCCGCTGCCCGACCGGTTTCTAGAGCTCATCAAGCTGCGTCAGCCCGACAAGAACCCTGGCGACTTAGTGGCGTCGAGCCGAAAAGAGCTGCGGTCCCGGATCGAGGCGTTCATCGACACCGGCGCCTCCAAGTTCGTTGTCATGCCGCTGGGTGAGCCTCCGGACTGGGAGGCTGAGGTCGAAGCCCTAGCCGACGACTTGCTGCCTTTACAGGACTGAACCAGTTACGAATCCAGAGCCTGTTCCCGTTGCAGTACTAGCCGAGGGCCTGCTCCAGGTCGGCCAGCAGATCGTCGGCGGTTTCGATGCCGACCGACAAGCGCACCAAGCCGGGGTCCACGGCCAGTGGGGAGTCGGCCACCGACATATGGGTCATGGTGGACGGCTGCTCGATGAGCGACTCCACCGCTCCCAGCGACTCGGCCAGCCGGAACACCCGGGTGGCGCTCACCGCGGCCACCGCGGCGGCCTCTCCCCCGGCATGAATAAACGACACCATCCCGCCAGGACGGCGCATCTGCCGGGCCGCCACCTCAAATCCCGGGTGGTCGGGCAATCCGGGGAATAGCACCCGCTCAATCGCGGGGTGGCCGGCCAAGAACTCGGCCACCGCCTGGGCGTTGTCGCAGTGGCGGTCCATGCGCACCCCCAGGGTCTTGACCCCCCGCAGTAGCAGATAGCAGTCGAACGGGCTGGGCACCGCCCCCACCGCGTTCTGGACAAATGTCAGCCGCTCAGCCAGGTCTTCCCGGTTGACGGCGATGAATCCGCCCACCACGTCGGAGTGGCCGCCCAGATACTTGGTGCTGGAGTGCACCACCGCATCAGCCCCCAGCTCAAGCGGGTTCTGGAGGTACGGCGTGGCGAAGGTGTTGTCCACCACCACGTCAACCCCCGAAGCGTGGGCCACATCGGCCACCGCCGCGATGTCCACCACCGCCAGCATGGGATTGGTGGGGGTCTCCACCCACACCTGGCGGGTCTCCGGGCGGATGGCCCCGGCCAGCGCATCCTGATCGGCCAAATCCACCGCCGACCACTCGATGCCCCGCTCGCCGTACACCCGGTCGATGAGACGGAACGTGCCTCCGTAAGCGTCGGTCCCCAGAACCACGTGGTCGCCGGGGCGCATCATGCCGACCACCGCGTCCTCCGCGGCCATCCCGCTGGCGAAGGCCATGCCGTGCTCAGCGCCCTCCAGGCCGGCCACGCACCGTTCCAGCGCCACACGGGTGGGGTTGGACGTGCGGGCATACTCGAAACCCTGATGCTGGCCCGGTGCGGCCTGCACGAAGGTGGTGGCCAGATGGATGGGAACGGTTATGGCGCCGGTGGCCTCGTCGGGCTCCTGGCCGACGTGGATGGCCCGGGTGTCGAAGCCCCAATCGCCGGAAGCGGAGCCGCTCATGAAACTCCACTCATAAGTTCGGTTCCGACGAGCCCGACGACAGGAAGCTGAGCACATCAGTGCTGGTCATCACCGCCAGGGGGCGGCCGCCGTCGAGCACCAGCAAGGCCGGAGACCGCTCCAGCTTGGTTACCGCCAACGCCACCGATTCGCCGATTCCAATCTGCTCTAACGGACGGCTCATCACGCTCTCCACCGGCTGGCCCAGAAGGTCGCCGTTGAAGGCCAGCTCCATGAGCTGAAGCTCGTGTACCGCCCCCATGACCTCGGCGGCGGCCAACGGCATCTCCCCTTTGGCCACCGGCAGCTGGCTGACTCCGTGGTCGCGCATCTGGGTCACCGCCGCACTCACCGGGTCGTCGGGGAAGACGTACACCAGCGGCGGCAGCGCCCCTTCCTTGGCGTCGAGCACGTCCTTGACGCAAGGGTGCTCGCCGATCAAAAAGCCGTACGACGCCATCCAGTCGTCGTTGAACACCTTGGACAGATAGCCCCGGCCAGCATCGGGCAGCAGCACCACCACCACATCGTCGGGCCCGCAGTCTTGGGCCACCTCCAAAGCGGCGCACACCGCGGTACCCCCCGACCCGCCGATGAGCAGGCCCTCTCTCCGGGTCACCAACCGGGCCATGTCGAAAGAATCCTGGTCAGAGATCGGTATCACCTTGTCGACCACAGCGGGGTCGTAAGTCTCGGGCCAGAAGTCCTCGCCGATCCCCTCCACCAGATAGGGCCGGCCCGACCCGCCGCTGAACACCGAGCCCTCGGGATCACCGGCCACAATCTGGACCTCGGGATTCTGCCGCTTGAGAAAGCGGCCCACACCATTGAGGGTGCCCCCGGTGCCCGCTCCCGCCACAAAATGTGTGATCCTTCCCCCCGTCTGCTTCCACAACTCCGGACCCGTGGTCAGCTCGTGCGACAGGGGATTCACCTGGTTGAAGTACTGGTTGGGCCGGTAGGCCCCGGGAGTCTCGGCCACCAGGCGCTCCGCGGTGGAGTAGTACGACTCAGGGTCTTCGGGATCCACCGCCACCGGGCACACGATCACCTCGGCCCCATAAGCGCGTAGCAGCTGCACCTTCTCGTCGCTCACCTTGTCGGTCATCACGAATACGCAGCGGTAGTCCCTCTGGGCGGCCACCAAAGCCAAACCCACACCGGTGTTGCCGGAGGTGGGCTCGATGATGGTGCCGCCCGGCTTCAGCAGTCCCTCCCGCTCAGCCGCGTCGATCATGGCCACCGCAGGGCGGTCCTTCACGCTTCCGCCGGGGTTCAGCATCTCCAGTTTGGCCAACACCTCACACGACACTCCGTCGGCAATGCGCGGCATCCGCACCAGCGGCGTGTTCCCGACAAGGTCGAGAATCGAGTCAGCGACTTCCATGGACTTCAGCTAGCCATCCTTGTCGACCGGCCTGATGATTCGCTCGCCTTGGACCTCCACGCCCATAAGCTACCCGGTGCTATGGACCGGCCAAGGATCGCGGTGGAGCCCGAATGCTGGCGCCGGCCGGCACTGGTCGACGCAGTGATCGCCGGGGGCGGCCAGGTGACGGCGCCCGACGAGGCCGAGGCGCTGGTGTGGGCCGAGCCCGCCGCCCCCGAGCTCTTGCCGGGCGTGCTGGAGAATGGGCCGACCATCGAGTGGGTGCAGCTCCCCTACGCCGGCATCGAGAACTTGACCCACCTGCTGGACCGCGACCATCTCTGGACCTGCGGCAAGGGGGTGTACGCCGAGCCGGTGGCCGAGCATGTGCTGATGCTGGCCCTGGCCGGCCTGCGGGGAATGGGGAGCTATGCCCGAGCCCGCAGCTGGTCGCCCCCGGAGGGGCGGAACCTGCTGGGCGGCCGGGTTACCGTGCTGGGCGGCGGAGGCATCACCGAGTCGCTGGTCAGGCTGCTGGGTCCGTGGGAATGCCGCGTGACCGTGCTGCGCCGCCACCCCGTGCCTATGGACGGCGTCGACCGGGTGGTGGGCCCCGAGTGCCTGCACGACGCCCTGCGCGACGCCGATGTGGTGGTAGTGGCGCTGTCGCTGACCCCTGAGACCACCGGCATCATCGACGCCGCCGCGCTCGACGCCATGGCTCCCCATGCGTGGCTGATCAACGTGGGCCGCGGCGGCCACGTGGTCACCGACGATCTGGTGGAGGCGCTGGCCGCCGGGGCCATAGGGGGTGCCGCCCTGGACGTGACCGAACCCGAGCCGCTTCCGGACGGCCATCCCCTCTGGGAGATGGAGAACTGCATCATCACCCCCCATGTGGGGAACACCCCCGAGATGGGGCTGAAGCTGCTCGCTCGGCGGGTCACCGAGAACGTCCGCCGCTACATCGCCGGCGAGGAGTTGCTGGGACCGGTAGACGTCGACTTGGGCTACTGAGCCGCCGGTAGTTCGACGATCCGCTCGAATTGGGCGTAGGGGTCTTGGATGGTGATCACCCTCATGGGACGCCCGAGCGGGGCATGTGCGCCGGAATCGAACGTGACCGGTCCGGCGACGAGGTCTTCGCCGTCGAATCGCTCCAGTTGGGTGGCCACCGGCCCCGGATCGGTGGTGCCGGCCCGCTCCACCGCCCGTATGTAGGCCTCCATGGCGTCGTGGCCGGTGATCATGCGGCCATCCCGGGCTCGGTGGCCGGTGGAATCCAGGTAGTCGGCCAGCACCTCGCGAACCGCGGGGCTGGGATCGGGCGAGTCGGTGTAGATCGAGGCGTACGAAAGCATGGTGAAGTCGCCGACACCGGGGACATGGCCGATCCAATGATCGCCGTCCATGGTGGAGCTGGCGAAGATGGGCTGGTTGAAACCTGCGGCCCGGACCGGCGCCAGTATCTCGGGAGCCACCAGCCGGGTGCCACAGAACACGATGGCCTCCGGACTGGTGCTGCCCATCCCCAAAAGGATGGGCTCGAGAAGGCCGGGATCGGTGGGCTGGTAACGGTGCAGGCCGACAACCCGTCCGCCGGCTTCCTCGAAGCGCGGCCCGAAGCCCTCGCAGACGGCCACCGCTTCGGTGCTGGTCTGGTCGATGATCACCGCCGCGGTGGCATTGCCCCGGTCGGCCACCAACGAGACCAGCATCTCCACTTCGGTGCTCACCGGAGTGCCCAGGGAAAAAACCCGGTCGCCCAGCTCACCGCTGACCCAGAGGTCGTCGGTTCCACAGGGGCTGATCACCAGGGTCCCCGAGCTCTCCAGCGCGTCGATGGCCGGGCCGGCATAAGCGGCGTCACACGTCATCAGCATCAGGTCGACACCGTCCAAGAGCAGCTGTTCGGCGCCGTTTCTCATGATGGACAGCTCGGTGTGGCTGTCGATGTGGCGCAGAACAACCGTTCGTCCCAGCAGGCCTCCGGCTTCGTTCAGCGCGTCGATCCGGTTCCGGGCGGCCACCAGGGCGGGCTCGTCGTAGTCGGCCAAGAATCCGGTGGTGGCCATCAGGGCGCCGATCACGATGGCGTCGGCGGGCAACGGCGCTCCCGCGGGGGTGGCCGTGGGAATCGGAGTGCCCTCGACTCCCGGCTGGTCCTCTTCCTCGGTGATGGGCGCCGGGCTGATAACCGTTCCCTCGCTGAACAGGCCGCACCCCGACAGCACCAACAGCGCCACTGCGACCAGCAGCACCGGCCTGGCGCCGAGCGCGTTCATCACGCCGTCACCGGCCGAGCGCCGAGCGGGCCCATCACGCTCACACTTTAAGGTCGCGGAAGGGAATGCCCTTGTCGGCTCGCGGCTCGCGGGGTAGTCCGAGGATGCGCTCGCCGATCACATTGCGCTGAATCTCCGGGGTGCCGCCGCCGATCTTGTGGGCGAAGTGGCTAACCATCCTCGTCACCCATACATCGTCGTTCAGCATCCCCTCCGGTCCCAGCAGCTCCATAGCCGTTTGGCTGGTGTCGCGGATGTGGTCGCCGGTCAACAGCTTCATGATCGAGGCCTCTGGCCCGATCTCGGTGCCCTGGCTCAGCGCGGTGTACACCCTCATGCCCAGATAGCGGAGCACCTCCGACCTTATCCACGCCTCAGCCAAAGCCTGGCGAACCGCCGGGTCGTCGGCTTGGCCCTTCTTCTGGGCCAGATTCACCAGAGTGGGGACATCGACCACCGACGTCTGGGCGCCCACCGCAGCCCGCTCGCTGTTCAAGGTGGTCTGGGCCACCGCCCAGCCGTTGTTGACCCCGCCGATCACGTTCTCCACCGGGATCCGCACGTTGTCGAAGAAGGTCTCGTTGAACTCAGCCCCGCCGGTCATCTGGCGCAGCGGACGCGGGTCCAAACCCTCGCTGTCCATTTCCACAAAGAAATAGGTGAGCCCCTGGTGCTTGGGCACGTCCGAGTTGGTCCGGGCCAACAGGATGCCCCAGTCGGCCAGATGGGCATAGGAGTTCCACACTTTCTGGCCGTTGACCACGAACACATCGCCGTCTTGGACCGCTCTGGTCTGGAGCCCAGCCAGATCGGAGCCGGCGTTGGGCTCGCTGAACAGCTGGGCAAACACCATTTCTCCCTGGCGGATGGGGTTCAAGAACCTGTGCTTCTGCTCATCAGTGCCCCACGACATGAGGGTGGGGGCAGCCATGTCGAGCGCGGCCATGAAGATCGACCTCGAGATGCCGTAGCGGCTCTGCTCCTCTTCGAAGATGATCGTCTCCACCGTGGAGGCGCCCCGTCCCCCGTACTCCGGAGACCAGTCCAAACAGGCCCAGCCGCCGGCAGCCAGCTTCGCCTGCCAGGCTCTGGCCTTGTCGGCCAGCTGTATCTCAAGCTCCGCGCTTCGCCCCGGGCTGCTCATGTGATCGAACGCTTCCGGTGAGCCCTTGGCCGGCGCATTGGCCTCCAGCCAGGCCCGGGCTTCAGCCCGGAAGGCCGCTTCAGCGGGGGTGTCGCCAAAATCCACGGGGACAGGGTAAGTCGATTATGGGCGGATCAGCACTTTGCACTGGTCGGTGGGCGACTTGATGGCCTCGAAAGCCTCGGGCAGCCCGTCGAGATCCACGGTGTGGGTGATGAAGGGGGCGGGGTCGATGCGGCCCTGGTCGATCATTGCCAGGGTGTGGGCGTAGTCCTGGTGGCGGTAGTACACGGGGAAGGTCATGGTTAGCTCTTTGAGCGACGCGAAGACCGGGATAATGGGATCGGGACCCGAGCAGATGCCCACCACCGTTACCCGGCCCCGGTGAGCAGCAGCCTCAATGCAGGATTGGATGATGCCCGGCTTGCCCACCGCCTCCACGACCACGTCGGGAGGGGCTCCGGCCAGCCGCTCGAAGGCCGGGCTCAGTTCCTCCGCTCCGGGGTCGATGATCCCGGTGGCACCGAATTGGGCGGCCGATTCCCGCCGTACCGCCACCGGGTCGCTGACCACCACGCTGCGGGCCCCCACGTGGTGGCACCACAGGGCAACGGCCAAACCCACCGGCCCGGCCCCCACGATGAGCACGTTGTCGCCCGCGGCGATATCGGCGGTGTCCACCGCATGGAGCCCTATGGCCAGAGGCTCCACCAACGCACCCACGTCGTAGCCGCATCCCTCCGGCAGGCGGAACGTCTGCGCGCTGGACACGGCCACATACTCGGCATAGGCCCCGGGCCGAACACCGGTTCCGATCATCTCCATATGGGGGCAGTGGACCGGCAGCGTGTCCCAGCAGTGCTGGCAGTTGCCGCACCCCACCAGCGGGAGAGCGCATACCGCGTCGCCCGCCTTCCAGTTCCCCACCGGGTCGGAACCCACCGCCACCACCTCGCCGGCGAACTCGTGGCCCATGGTGTAGCCGAAGGGCAGGTGATTCACGACCTTGAGGTCCGACCCGCAGATGCCGCATCCCTTCACGGCCAAGACCAGCTCCCCCGGTCCCGGCGTGGGATCGTCTACCTGGGCTACTTCCAGGGTTCGATCCTCGGCAATCACCGCCGCCCGCATCAGTATCTGTCTCCGGTCCGACGACTGATCACGCCTGGGCCGCTTTCAATTCCTGTTCGACTCGGGCGATCTCTGTCCGGTACCACCCGGCCTCCTGGAAGTTGCGCAGGCCAAATTGATCCCCCATCGATTGGAGGGCAGCGAGCTTGGCCGTCAGCGCCCCAACGTGGGTGGCGTCGGCGGCCAGAACCATGTCGGCCAGGTGCAGGGCTTCGAGCGTCTCACCGGCAGCCAGCCGTTCTTCGGCCCGGGACACCAGGGCATCGGCCCCGGCTAGGTCCACCACATCGGGATAGACCGCCTCGGGGGTCGTGGCGTACAGATCAGAGGTGGACTGATAGGTGAACCAGCCAGCCAGCCCTTCCCAGATGGCCCGAACTCCCCAGTCCACCCGGCCGTAGGTCTCGTTCAAGGGAGAGCCGTCGGGCAGGCGGATCTCCTTCATGAGCGTGAAGGGGTCCTTGCCCTCGTTCATTCCCTCGATCACCCGGTCCCACACCCACTCCACGCCGTCGTGCATTCGGGTCAGCACCTCTCGCACCTGCTCCTTGCCCATCACCGGCTCGAAATGCCCGGCCAGGGCGATCTCCGGCTCAAGGTCGCGGACCTCGCGTAGCGACTCCATGTATTGCTGGGCGTCGCGGTAAGGCTCGCCCCGAAGGGTGAACAGGTTGGGGAAGGCGTCGATGATCGGACCCCAAAGGTCGCCCACGAATGCGGCCCGCAGCTCGGGCACCCACACCGTGAGCCCGTCGGGACCCTCGGCGCCGGGGGTGTGCATCACCTCGAAGGTGAGGTCGCCCACTTCGAGGGTGTGGGAGCGGTCGACCACGATGTCGGCCTCGATGGGCGCGGTGGGCTCCACCCGGCCCGAGTCGGTGCGGAGGTTCATGGCCGCTCCCCACAGGATCTTGGCCCGATCCACCCGGAATTGGGTCAGCTGGCGGTACTGCTCATCGCGCTGGAGGCACAGGCGATGGGCCACCACTTGGGCTCCTTCCCGGGACCAGAGCCGGTGACCGCCGATGTGGTCCTCGTGGGCGTGGGTCAAAACGATGTAGCGCACCGGGTTGCCCGGCACGGCTGCCAATTGGCGGTGGAACCGCCGGGCGTCGCCGGCCAGTCCGGCATCGATCATCACGCTGCCCTCGGGTGTGGCCACCTTGTAGGCGTTGGCCGTGCCCACCGCCATCCAAATCCGGTCGGCTACCTCGGTTGCGGTCTCGGGGCCGTCCCTCCCAATCAGCTCTGAGACCCGCTCGTCAGCCATCAGTCTTCAACCCAGACCCAGCGGCCCGACGGCGCAGCCACCCCTTCGGGTCGCTCCATGCACTGCACATCCAAGTGAATGGGCAGCAGGTGCCGCACGTAAAAGGCATGCACGGTCACCGTGGGCATCACTAGGTCGTTGTATCGCTTGATCTCCACGCGGGGGTCCTTCTCCTGCCAGGCCTCGCACTTGGCCAGGCACGTGTCGACCTCTTCACGGGTGTCGAACAGCAGGCCGAGATGGTCGAATGGCGGCGGGGCCATCGGCTCCTTGTGCTCGGCCAGCAAGACGAACTGGCTGGTGGCAGGGTCAGTGGACAACAACAGCGCAGTCTGCTTGAGGATCTGGGTGTCGGTTGCCGTCCAACCGAACACATCGCCGTAGAACTCCCGTACCTCGGCCCGGTATTCGTCGGTCAATGTGCCCAGGGGAAGCGTTAGCTCCATGTGGTTGAAGCGCATTTTGGCCATAGCAAAGCGTAGCCTTGGGCGATGATGCGATCTTCAGCCGCCAAGTTGCTCTGGGCGTTGCTGTTGGCTTTGGCCCTGGTGGCCGGCGCCTGCGGTAACGACGATGACGGTGGAACCACCGAATCTCCGCCGACGGCCGCGGCAACCGAGGAGGCCACACCGGCGGCCCCCGCACCTGAGCCAACCCCCGAGG
>VYEX01000036.1:0-18891 GCA_009842675.1 Acidimicrobiia bacterium
ATGCCCACCCGGCCCACCGACCCGATCTTCGGCTGGTTGGTCGAGCGAGCCCGCCGCTAGTCCGGCTTGCGGGCGTGAATGAAGTACGCCGGTGTGAAGATGCCGAGCTTTCCGGCCTCGGCCAAGCCCGATGCGCCAATGTTCAAGGTCTCTGAGACCCGAACCGCACCAGGTGGCACCACTCGGAGTGCTTCTAGGGCCCTCAGCGAATTGTGGGTGATCCATCGGCCTATAGCTGAGGCACGAATGCCGGTCAGGGAGAAGCCAGGGCTTACCAGGGGTTGATACCAAGGAATCGATGGACCGCCCTGGGCATCGAGATTCGTTGTCTCCAAGACCTCGAAGCCCACCGATTTCAATGCATGGTCAACGGTTGGCAGATCGTCGAGGTCGGTCAGGCCGGTTCCCAATAGGAGGTCGTTCTTGATTTTGAGGTGGTGGGGATTGTCAGCGTCGAAGCGATCTGTCAGACACCATTCGTAAGCGGCGAAGCACGCGCCGGGCTTCAGCAATCGATAAGCCTCGCCGTAGATGCTGACTTTGTCCGGGGCGCAGCATGTGGCTTCGATGCCGTACACCGCGTCGAACGACTCGTCGGGGGCGTCGACGTTCAAGAAATCGCAGTGCAGGAAGTCGGCCAAATGGGATAGCTGTGCTTCTTTCGCCAGCTTTCGGGCCCGTTCGAGTTGGTAGGCATTGCTGTTCACGCCGACGATCTTGGCCCCAGAAAATCGGGCAATCTCCAAGAGCGGCCCGCCGATACCGCAACCGAGGTCGGCCACCACCATCCCGGGTGAAAGAGCGAGCTTGTGGGCCAGAAAGTGCTCGTGGCGCCGGATGGACGCCTCCAAGCTCTCACCGGGGACGCGGGGGGCGAAGTGAAATGACCTGCCCCACCCATATTCGTAGAAGTCCGTTGCCACGTCGTAGTAGAGATTGTTGAACTCTTCGTGGTCGTGTTCCCCGCCGCCAGTCGTGCTGTCCTTGACCGTCTTGAATCGGCGTAGGTATTCACGGATGGTCGTATCGACCCTTGATGCTGCTTCCCTGTCTTTCAAAATGTTGGCAAGCTTGGCAAGCAATGAGTCCCTCCAAGGTGGGCTTCTTCGGTGCTGGCGTCTTCAGCCACACCGACGGGTGAGCCTAGCGGTACTTGCCTATTGGCCGAAGCCGGTGAAGTCGCCGGACATGTCGGGCGGTCCGTAGTAGATGCGGTTGAGGGCCCGGCGGGCGAACTTCCACTGGCCGTCTTCCCGGCAATACTCGTCGTCGTAGTAGCCGTACATGGTCATGGGGTCTTCGTCCGGTCGCTTGAAGTGCTCGATCACGTACCAGCGCCCGGTGCCGGTGCCCGTGTCTTCGTCGAGGTCGGCCCAGCCGTTGAGGTAGGCGTGGATCACCCCGTCGAGGCGAGCCAGCATGCCCTGCCAACTGGACGAGATCTCGTCCCGACCGGTCCTAGTCATCGGGCCCATCTCCCAAACCGCGTCGGTGGCCCAGGTTGACGCCCACTGCTCGGCGTCGAATCGGCACACTCCGTCGGAATAGCGGGCCAGCAGGGTTCGGATCTCGTCTGACATGGCGGCTCAGGCTAGCGGCGTGTAGCGCCAGGCAATGATCTCGTCGTAGTCCATCGAGCCGTCGGGGAAGACGGTGAAGTTCTTCCGCTGCTCCTCTATCGCTGGTTTGGCCTCGGCGTACGGCGTGCCTACCTCGTACATGACGAAGTGTTGAAACGGCATTCCGTTGGGGCCGATCTCACCGTGGTCGATGGCCCATTGGGGGGTGAGGATGTTGGCGGCGGCCCAGTAGCGCCGCCCGGTAAGGAAGCCCGGGGTCGCCATTACTTCTCGATAGTGGATGGTGTACCAGTGCTCGAACCACCCAAGGTTGCCCTTGGTGGGGTTGGCCAGCGAGATGCCGAGATGGTCAACCTCAGTGGGTTTGGCCGTGCCGATCTGGGGACCGGCCTGGGTGAAGGCCCACATGGCCACGTTGTCGTTGTCGAGGCTGTCACCGGGATGAACGGAGTAGTTGTCTTTGGTCGTGATGGCCTGGACAGCTGCGGCCAAGTCGCCTTCGATCTCATAGATGGCCAAATACTCGAAGGGCAACGGCAGGTCGCGGCGGTCGGCGTGGACCCGCATCCACTCGGGCGTCAGCACATCGGCATCGGGGCTCATCCGGTAGCGCCGCCCGCTGACCACCCCGTCGCATGACACCACCTCGTGGAGATGGGTGTCGTACCACTGGTGGTATTGGTCTTCTTGGCCGACAACCGGGTTGGTGAAAACCAGTAGCACATGGCGGTCGGTGGGCTCCACGAACCACCACGGTACGCTGATCTCAGATGGTCTTGTGGGTAGCGGCCGTGGTGATCGCCGGGATGATGCTGGCGGTGTGGGCCATCAGCGTGGCGGTTCGAGACGCCGGCATCGTCGACATCCTGTGGGGCTTCGGATTCGTGGTGGTGGCCTGGGTGAGCTGGCTGGTCACCGACGGACACGACGTGCGGGCCGCGCTGTTGGTGTTCATGGCCACTGCCTGGGGGCTGCGCCTGGCCATCCACCTGGCGTTTCGCAACATCGGCCAAGAAGAGGACTTTCGCTACCAGTCCATGCGCCGCCGGGCCGGGGACCGATTCTGGATCGCCAGCCTGGTGCGGGTGTTCGGGTTGCAAGCCGCGGCCATGTGGGTGATGTCGCTTCCCCTCATGATCGGCATCAGCGACGCCGATCGGGGATTTACCCCGCTATGGGTGATCGGGACTGCGGTGTTCCTGGTCGGGTTCGGGTTCGAGGCGGTCTCCGACTGGCAGCTCACCCGATTCAAGTCCGACTCGGCCAACGCCGGCCAGGTGATGAATCGGGGCCTGTGGCGCTACAGCCGCCATCCCAACTATTTCGGCGATGCCACGGCGTGGTGGGGGATCGGTCTCGTCGCGGCCTCAACTCCGATCGGGATCGTGGGGCTGATCGCCCCGGCGCTCATCACCTGGATCCTGGTCAAAGTGTCCGGGGTGCCCATGGTGGAGCACCGCATGAAGCGGAAGCGCCCCGGCTACGACGAGTACATCCAGCGAACCAGCGCGTTCTTGCCTCGCCGGCCAAAGTCGCTCTAAGCCGGGAACCAGACAGGCCCATGCTTCGTCTCATTTGGTGAGGTCGAACCGAGAGGTATCGGCCCAGCCGTAGACTTCTTGAGAGCGAGGTTTGCCCATGAAGGCCAAACGCACGATCCAGCTGATCGCCACTATCGGAGTGGCATTCGCTCTGCTAGTGGCCGCGGGATGCGGAGGCGGCGCCGACGAGGAGCCGATCGCCGCGGTGGGCTCAGAGCCAGGTACCACGGCCACCAGCACCGCTTCACAGTCCCCAGAGGCAACTCCTGCGGGTGTTCCTCAGGAAGAATCCGAGTCAACTTCAACGACAGACCCCGTCGCCACCCCCACTGCCGATCCCGACGCCACCGCCTCGGTCACCGGCACTGTCACCTATAGGGAGCGGATTGCGCTGTCCCCGGGAGCGGTGGTCACCTTGCAGCTTCGGGATACCTCCCTTATGGATGTGGCCTCTGAGCTGATTGCCGAGCAGGTCATCACCAATCCGGGCCAAGTGCCGATCGCGTTTGAAGTGCGCTACAACCAAGACGACATCAACCCCCGAAACACCTTCTCCATCCAGGCCCGGATCACCGAGTCCGACGGCCGTCTGGCCTTCATCAACGACACCGCTTACGACGTGATCACCCGGGGCAACCCCACCAGGATCGACATGGTGCTGGTGATCGTCCAACCGCCGCCTGATCCCACTGGCGAGTGGAACGAGGAGAACTCCCGCCAATACGTCGAAGAAGAGGTCGAGGTGATCGGCGCCGAGGTGGTGGAGTACCACCCCGAGGTGATCATTCTGGTGGACCACTACCAGTCCACCGTTGAGAACTGCGTCCGCCGGGGCAATCAATCGTTCGAGATCAGCGGATCGGACATCTACGCCACCATCACCCTTATGGTGCCGCCCCCCACCCCCTGGGCAATCGACTGCGACGCAGAAAAGGTCGTAGTGGAAGAGGTTCTCCGCTTCGGCGAGGAGATCTCTCCCGGCCAGACCTACCGAGTGATCGTCAACGGCGTCGAGACCACCACCTTCACCACCCCCCTGGCCAACACCCAGTAGTCCTCAACTGGAAGTCCGACGACCAGGAACTACATCAGCACCACGGTGTCGATGATGTGACAACCCTCAGACAACACCGGTGGCCTCGAGACGGCATTGATCTCTCCGTGAGATAGAGGATGCCCGAAGCTGGGTGATGCAAGTACCTAGCTCTCAAAGGAAACGCGGGGGTACGCTCGCCGGGCGATGGGCCGGTTGGAAGATCTCACCAAGGGCGCCCGTGTCAGAGGCGTAGCCCCGGTAGGGGTGGTCACGGTTATCGATGCTGAATGGATCGGCTCGGATGCCGTAAACCTTACTTACGAGGACGACAGCGGGAATGTCGAGCGGGAGATCGTTTATCGCTCCAAGGAGGTTGAGCTTTCCCTTGACGGTGATGGCCGGCCGTGGTCGTTTGATGCCGATCCGGAGCTGTTCACCTTGGTGGCTGAGGCCAAGCGGATCAGCCTGACTCACCTGTTCGACCCCTATCTGGCCACCTACACCAGCGATGTCGACCCGCTTCCCCATCAGATCGAGGCGGTCTACAAGGAGATGCTGCCTCGGCGCCCGCTCCGGTTCCTTCTGGCCGATGATCCCGGCGCGGGCAAGACCATCATGGCGGGGCTCTTCATCAAGGAGTTGATCGTTCGGGGCGATCTCGAACGCTGCCTGATCGTGGTTCCCGGTGGTTTGGCCGAGCAATGGCAAGACGAATTGGGCGAGAAATTCGGCCTTGAATTCGAACTGCTGACCCGGGCAATGGTTGAGGCCACCCGCTCGGGCAACCCTCTCGCTGAGCGGCCCCGCCTGATAGCTCGTCTCGACATGTTGGCCCGTGACGACGATCTTCAAGATCAGCTCGATCGCACCGACTGGGACCTCGTTGTGGTGGACGAGGCCCACAAGATGTCGGCCACCTTCCGAGGCGACGATGTCGAGCAGACCAAGCGCTACAAGCTGGGCCGGCGCCTTGAAGCCGTGGCTCGCCACTTTTTGTTGATGTCGGCCACGCCCCACAACGGCAAGCCTGAGGATTTCCAGTTGTTCATGGCGCTGTTGGACGGCGACATGTTCGCGGGGAAGTACCGCCGGGGCGCCCATAGTGACGAACCGGCCAAGGATCTGATGCGCCGCCGCATCAAGGAAGACCTGCTTCGGTTCGATGGCACTCGGCTATTCCCTGAGCGGGAGGCCACCACTGCCAAGTACACGCTGAGCCCGGCTGAGCATGACTTGTATGAGCATGTCACCGAGTACGTGCGAAATGGGATGAACCGGGCCGAACAGCTCAAGAAGGAGGGCGAGGGTCGTCGCTCAGCGGTGGTCGGGTTTGCCCTCACGATCTTGCAGCGGCGCTTGGCGTCTTCGCCTCGGGCCATCTTGCGCTCTTTGGAGCGTCGCCGCGATCGCCTGTCGGCCCGATTGACCGAGGCCGAACTGGCCCGAGCCGATCCGGCATCAGCAGGCAAAGACCACGGCGTAGAGGTGCTGGGCCAGGTTCCCGCGGGTTACCGGCCGTCTGATTTTGACGAGTTCGATCCCGACGAGCTGCTGGCGAGCGAGGAAGAGGACTTCGAGGAACAGATCGAAGTCGAGGCCACTACCGCTCGCACCATTCCCGAGTTGAAGGCTGAGATCAGCGATCTCGACAGCCTCGTACAGCGCGCCCAGGTGCTGTATCGGCGCGGTGACGACCGCAAATGGGACGAGCTCTCCAAGCTCTTGCAGAACACGCCCGAGATGCTCGACGAGAACGGGCGCATCAAGAAACTGATCATCTTCACCGAGCACCGGGACACCCTCGACTACCTGGTCGAGAAGCTTGGCCGCCTGCGAGGGCGAACCGACGAGGTGGTCAAAATCGACGGCGGTGTACGCCGCGAGGATCGACGCCGAGCGCAGGATCAGTTCACCCAGGACGACCGAGTGCGCATCTTGGTGGCCACCGATGCCGCCGGCGAAGGTCTCAACCTCCAGCGCGCCCACCTGATGGTCAACTACGACCTCCCGTGGAACCCCAACCGCATCGAACAGCGGTTCGGGCGCATCCACCGAATCGGCCAAACCGAGGTATGCCGATTGTGGAACCTTGTGGCCGAGAACACCCGCGAGGGCCAAGTGTTCGAGCGACTGCTGGAGAAGCTGGACGAGCAGCGAAAAGCCCTCGGCGGCAAGGTGTTCGACGTGCTCGGCGAGGCCTTCTCCGACAAGTCGCTGCGAGAACTGCTCATCGAGGCGATCACCGCAGAAGAGCCAGCCGTCCAGCAACTCCGCATGAAAGCGGTCTTGGACGCCACGGTGGGAGACCGGACGAGGGAGCTGATCAAAGAGCAATCGCTCCTCACCGACGAGCTGAGCGACGCAGTGATCGCCGACATTCGAGAGCAAATGGAACGGGCCCAGGCCATGCGCATGCAACCCAGCTTCATCCGCCGGTTCTTCTTCGGAGCATTCGACCTGCTGAACGGCAAAGTCACCAAGCGCGAAGCAGGTCGCTGCCAGATATCACGAGTACCTCAAGCCTTGCGGCACTGGGACACCGGCCATGGCAGAGGCCGACTACTGCCCAGCTATGAGCGCATCTGCTTCGAGCGAGAACAGATCACCATCCCCGGGCGGCCCCTGGCCGATCTGGTATCGCCCGGCCACCCCCTGCTCGACGCCACCATCGGCGCACTCTTGGAACGCCACGGATCGCTCCTCCAAGAAGGCAGCATCTTGATCGATCCCGATTCCACCGCCGAGTCGTCCAGAGTGCTGGTGTTCCTGGAACATGAAATCGTTGACGGCACTGCCGTCGACGGTGGACAGCGCCGGGTGGTGTCCAAGCAATTCGAATACGTGGAAATCACCGAGGACGGAGAAGTGGCCGACGCCGGTGAGCACCCCTACCTGGACTGCCGCTCCCCCGTGCCCGACGAACTGAAAGTGCTCGCCCCGCTAGCCACCGCCGACTGGGTTAGAGAGGCGCTCGCGACCACAGCGCTCAACCACGCAATCGAGCACAACGTCCCCACCCACGTTGCCGACGTAGAGGCCCGAATCCACTCCCAAGTCGACCGAACCCTGGAGGCCGTACGCCAGCGGCTAACCGAGGAAATCAACCATTGGGATGCCCGAGTGCTGCGACTCAAAGACGACGAACTGGCCGGTAAGCCCAACGCCCGCATCAATTCAGCCAGGGCACGACAACGAGCCGAAGAAGCCGAGTTCCGCCTAAAGCGACGAGAAGAAGAACTAGCCCGCCAGCGCAAACTGTCGCCCCTCGCCCCCCGCGTCGTCGGGGCCGCCTTCATCGTTCCCGAACGATTGCTGGCCAAACTTGCCGGCACCCCACCACCCGAGCACCCCATCGACACCACCCGAACCGACCGCCTAGCCGTTGATGCCGTCCTAGCCGCCGAGCGATCCCTGGGCCGAGACCCCGTCGAGATGCCCCACAACAACAAAGGCTTCGACATCGAGACCCGAAACCAAGACGGCCACGTCCTCACCATCGAAGTCAAGGGCCGAGTCGCCGGAGCACGCGACTTCTCCATCACCCGCTCCGAGATCATCTGCGCCCTCAACAAGTCCAACCGCCACATCCTCGCCCTTGTCGAAGTCGCCGACGACGACACCACCCAAATCCGCTACCTCTACGACCCCTTCACCCACCGAGAACCCGAACCCAGCCCCGCTGAGCACAAACGCACCCTCGACTGGCAGACCTACTGGGAGCTTGCTGACCCCCCGATATAGGACTCACTGTCGCTTTAACTTTTGCCTGCTACCTCACCAGATGAGCTGTACGTCTAATTCCCTCAAATGTAATTGACTCTTGGGTATGAATCTCATCCTCAAGAACAGTCAGCTCAGTAACTTGTCATTCTTACAACTGCATTCACAAATTTTTCTATATCTATAACACGGATCTTTCCTCGCCTGTATCCTCTTCATGCACATCTTTAGCCCCATTCAAACTGTTCTCTTCCTTCGGTAGCCACAGGCCAAGAGCTATATGAAATCCCTCCAGAACCCTTTCTGCTTCCTGAAACCATTGTTTGATTTCCAAAAGCGTAACGTTCATGTTCTTTTCATACAAGTTACCCTCATGAGCAAATGTTTGACGATTTATTTCGATATTGCTATAGAAAGTGATTTGATGGTCCTCGACAATTCTATCAAATTGATCCCTACAATTTTCTCCAAATCGCATTAGAATGTCCCTTAGATTGCCCACCTTGATAGATCCGATCCTGTTATCCTTCGACACCGCCGCAAAACTGGACACATTTCTATCATGAGCAATAGCGCAACGTTCATTAATTGCTTCAATCACTCTAATTTCGAAATATGCGTGAGCAATGGTTAGTATAAAGCCAATAAAAATTAGCTCTAGGCGTCGAAGTGCCTCTACATCACCATTGTCATCATCTTCCAGTTCCGAGTCCATACGAGACAAGCAAAAGTCAATCTGAGCACTGACGCTCTCATTTCCAGACACAACGAATTATTTAAATAGATTTGAAGCCAACTCAAACCGTCTTGAAACTACCCTTTCGTCGGTAGTTTCACTTCTGACACAGTCAGCAAATTCTGTATTGGAAAGAAGTGCAAGATAGTCGTCACGAAACCCACTAAAGTCGCCATCAAGATTGTTTGACATTGTAACAAAAATGCAGTCGAATATTGCCGCATTTAGACCTGCCTTTAGACGAAATGGCTTTTCTCCCAAGACGTTCATAACAACATCACAAGTCCTTCTGAAGTCATCAGACATCGTTTCGACACTCTCTTCACTAATTGACAATTGGGAGGTCATGAATCTATTTAGGAAGTTCTTCATGGGTTTCTTGTAGGTGAGACCCTGATGGGATTCAGCTTCACGAAGTGCGAAGAACCTCAAGATCAGTTCAACATCTCTTTGCCGCTTATCGACTGGTTCACGACCATATATCTTTCGCCAAGGTTCGAATCTATTTAATCGCACCAACATGTCGTTAAATGTTCCATGATAGATGCAATTTCGAATTTCTTGTTGTGCTAGTGCAACACCACCAGTATTAAGGCGCTCGAAAATGCTAAACATGCTCGTGCTGTCTTCGGGATGAAGTTGTCTAATGATCATGGATCTCAGTATTGAATTAGTTAGTGTATGGTAAGCTTTGGGGTATTGTTGTCGGATCTCATCATAAGTCAACCCTCGAAATTTACTATCATCACTTAACCCCGCAAGACGAAATACCTGCCTATTCCCATTGACTTCTTCGCCGAATACTCCTTCAAAGAAATACACTATAGATTGGAGCCTTTGCTGGCCGTCAACTATGATGAGGCTATTAGTGGATTGGTCAGAAAACAGAAAAATGGATGGAACTGGTAAACCCAACAGGAAGGACTCAATAAGTCTACTTGCGCGGTTTAGTGACCAAACAAAGTTACGTTGAAAATTTGGGGAAATTATTTCGCCCTTCTTCCACTTACTAACAATAACTTCAAGTGTATAGTCTGCTGGGTAGGTGAGAATGTCGTATGCTGGTAGCGATACCTCCTGATCCGCTACTTCGCTTGGGATGGACTCGAAATGGTCTTCTTCTAGCGAGTTATCTACCGTTTTGGCGGTAGATATTTTAGATTCAGATGATGCGTTACCCATGTATCTAAATTTACTTTCTGATTGGAGTTCGTCATCAACATTACCGAAAGCCAATGTTGATGACGAAATTTGCAGGGTCTCGGAACATCGCACGGCGCTTGTCCATGAGTCCCTGCCTAATTTCAGAGGGCATTGTACATGGTGTCCTTACCATGAGGGCTCGGCAAAAGGCTCAAACCGCGAGGTGTAGAGTGCACAGCCTATGGGATCCCGGCGGAAGCTGATTGAGGTGGCGTTGCCGCTGGATGCCATCAATGAGGCATCGGCGAAGGAAAAGTCGATTCGACATGGTCATCCGTCGACACTCCATCTGTGGTGGGCCCGGCGACCGCTCGCAGCCTGTCGGGCGGTGCTGTTTGCATCGCTGGTTGATGACCCCTCCGCCCGGCCCGACCTCTTCCCCACCATCGAAGCCCAGAGTGCAGAGCGGAAGCGACTATTCGAATTGATTGAGCGGCTGGTGCAGTGGAAAAACAGCAATGACGCCGAGTTGCTAGCCGAAGCCCGAGCCGAGATCGGTAAGTCATGCGACGGTCTACCTCCTCCAGTGCTCGACCCTTTCGCCGGTGGAGGTTCCATACCCCTTGAAGCTCAGCGCCTGGGATTGGAGGCTCACTCCAGCGACCTCAATCCAGTAGCGGTGCTTATCAATAAGGCCCTGATCGAGATCCCGCCTCGTTTCGCTGGCAAACGCCCGGTCCATCCCGACTCCCAGCAAACTTCAACGTCGGGATCGTGGCCCGGACCCACCGGTCTCGCTGCCGACGTCCGCTACTACGGCAATTGGATGCGCGATCAGGCTGAAATCCGCATAGGCCACCTCTACCCCAAGATTGACCTCCCCGCCGACCAAGGCGGCGGGAAGGCCACCGTCATTGCCTGGTTGTGGACCCGCACCGTCGTCTGTCCCAACCCAGTTTGCGGAGCCACAATGCCTCTGGCCTCTAGTTGGTGGCTGTCCAAGAAGAATAAGCAACAAGCCTGGATCGACCCCGTGGTCATGAACGGCCGAATCCGCTATGAGATTCGCACCGGACCTGGTGGACCTCCGGATCCACCCAAGATTGGACGGGCCAAGTTCCGCTGCATTTGCTGCGAGGAACCTTGCCCCGACGGTTACGTCAAAGCCGAGGGGGCCGCCGGTCGCATCGGCACTCAACTCATAGCTATCGTCGCCGAGGGCCCTCGCCATCGGGTCTACCTGCCACCCGACGCGGCCCACGAACTAGCAGCACAGATCCCGCCCCCTGACAACCCTCCCAATGGAAGCTTGCCGGAAGAAGCCCTCGGGTTCCGAGTCCAAAGGTATGGGTTGACCGAGTGGGCGGATCTGTTCACTGCTCGGCAACTCGTCGCATTAGATACCTTTTCAAAGCTAGTAGAGGAAGCCCGCAATCAGGTGTTTGCCGACGCATTGTCTGCTGGCCTCAAGGATGATCAAATCCCCCTTTATCAAGACGGCGAGGGTGCATACGCATATGCAGAAGCAGTATCGGTTTATCTGGGAATTGGAGTAAGCAGATTATCAGATATGTGCAATTCCCTTTGTGGATGGGAAAACACACGTACTCAAGTTCGACACCTCTTTACCAGACAAACCATCCCGATGCTTTGGGATTTCGCTGAAAATAACGTATTCAATGGGGCTGGCGGCGACTATCTGACTTCCCTCACATCAATTTCTCGTGTCGTTACTCATCTTAACAGCAAGATGTGCAGTGTCACACAGCTAGATGCTTCGAGCATTGAATCTAATACACCTTATCTGATTTCAACTGATCCACCGTATTACGACAATATCGGTTACGCAGATCTATCTGACTTCTTTTACATTTGGCTCCGCAAAACACTGGCTTCCGTATTTCCTCAGCTTTTTTCAACACTCTTGACTCCAAAAGTGCAGGAGATAATTGCCGCCCCGTACCGGCATGAAGGCAGCAATGAACTGGCTAGGGACTTTTTCGAATTCGAATTAGGGCGAGCAATTGTCCGTTTGCAAGAAATGCAAGATCCTCAATTTCCCATGACTCTGTTCTATGCTTTCAAGCAAGCGGAAACGGATGACTCTGGTGTATCTTCCACAGGTTGGGAGACAATGTTGCAAGCACTGCTCTCAGCAAAGCTGACAATCACAGGAACTTGGCCGATACTCAGCGAAGCATCCAATCGAATACGATCTCAAGGCAGTAACGCTTTGGCAACATCGATAGTCATTGCATGTCGTCCTCGCCCAGAGGACGCGCCACTCACATCACGGCGGGAGTTTCTCGACCGTTTGCAAGCTGAACTTCCAAGCGCGCTGATACGAATGCGCCAAGGCAATGTCGCTCCTGTCGATCTAGCTCAAGCGGCCATTGGACCGGGAATGGAGATCTTTTCTCGGTACACCAAAGTAGTTGAGGCCGATGGCACGCCTATGACAGTCCGCGACGCACTCGCCACAATTAACCATACTCTCGACGAACACCTAGAGAGCGCCGATGCTGAACTTGATGCAGATACCCGGTGGGCCTTGACCTGGCACGCTCAACATGCATTCCAAGAAGGTAGCTTTGGTAAGGCGGAACAGCTCTCAAAGGCTCGCAATACCTCGGTAGCAGGTCTTGTTCAAGCTGGTATCGCGGCTTCAGGTGCAGGCAGAGTTCGACTCTTGTCTCGCGATGAACTCGATCCGAAGTGGGATCCCAAGACCGACATGCGTCCAACGATCTGGGAAGTGACTCACTACCTCATTTGTCGCCTGCAATCCGAAGGCGAGCAGGCCGCCGCCGATCTCTTGCGCCAAGTCGGGGGCCTTGCCGAACCCGCCCGGGAACTGGCCTACCGCCTCTACCACACCTGCGAACGCAAGAACTGGGCCTCCGACGCCCTGGCCTACAACAGCCTCGTCTCTGCCTGGCCCGAGCTCACCCGCCTCGCCAACAAACCCCCAGCCGGCCAGACCGACCTCGGTCTGTAGGCATCGGCTCAACAACGGTCAATCTCACCTGCCTTCCTCATACCCTAGGAACTGCCACAAGGTGCCAGCCTTCCTCGGGGCCCGGTAAGCGCAGCACGACGTAACTCTTGATGTGTGGGTGTTTGGCAATTGCCCACACCTCGTCGAAACAGCCGAATTCGAAGTCATCCAGTTCTGAGAGTGGCGGCGCCTGGGAGCCAGCATCCAACAGGTCAGCGAGTTGCCATCCTGCTGAACCCTCGAGCATCACCGTCAGCCATTTCTTACCAGGAGCGTTTCCCATCTGGTCTTTCGCTACTTTCCTGTCGACGCAATTCCGGAGAGTCGGCAAGAGCGGGTCGAGCCAGCCAAAGGACGAATCACCGGTTGATGCATGAGTGACGATCGCCCCAGATGGTGTACCAACTGATTCAGGGGGTTTGACCACTCTCACTTCCCGAGCGGTTTCAGGATTCCAGAATGACTCTGGATACCAATGTCCTTGTCGTCTGACTGCTTCGACGATCTGAGCGTCGAAGTCATCATGGGCCAACCCACCCGGATGCTGCGCAATTTCACGAGTCACTCTTCCTAAGAATCCGGGGCGGTTCATGATCAACGTGGCAGGAGCAAGCTGGTCATTGGCAGCGACCAGCATCTCCTCTCCAGTACCCCCACCGGCCTCCACGCTGCTCAACAGATTCACCAGTGCTTCAACCAGCTCCTTGACTGGCCTCTTCTTGTTGTCGGCGGGATGATGGTCCGAAACCCATACATGCCACTCAAGACGCATTCGCGAGTCTGGCCAGCGCTTTGGCTTGTGGCGCTTCATTCCGGTTTCTGGATCTATTTCCACTTCTGACATCTGAGCCCAGAAGCTCAATTCGGCTCCATCGGCAGCCAGTGTCACCTCGACATCGGCTACCCGTCCGTCTGCCAGTGTCACCCGCCAATCAGGCGTGGGCACGCTGCCCTCGGGCTTCAGTCTCTGGCACCCCACTACATCTTCAACGCCGCGGATGGCGTCTATGGCGGCTTGTTCATCAGGTCTGACGCCTTCATCGGGCACAAGTGGCAACGCTATCCGGCTGCATTCCGATAGCCGCCTCGATATCCCCATCTGGCTTCTCGTTCAGACCAAATTGTCACTGCCCCTCCTTACACTGCGGGACTCGTCAAACATCCATGGAGGACTTCGTGATTGCACGACTCTTGGTGCCGGCCCAAAAAGTCAGCGACACCCGGCCCACCGTTGTCTGCTGTAAGGACCAATGTGCACCAGATTCCAATTCTCCAAACTCGGACTGACGCTGCGGCGGCTCTTCCGAGCTCCATTTGTGGATTCAGATATACTTAGCTTACATAAGAGGGTTTGAAGTCTGTATAATGGTGCCCAGAATGGTCTCTCGCCGTTTCAACAGCCTGTCCGCTTGGGCAACTCGATGGCTGCGTTTCGCAGAAGCGCAGGTTCAGCACAATGCCGGACGGCTTTATGCTGCTCTGGTCGGGTCGGGAATGATTGTTGCGGCCTGCTTGATCGCCTCCAACCTTGGCTCTGCAACACACACGTTGATTGTGGGAGGAGCCACCCTTGTCGGGCTGGGGACTCTGACGCCCTGGCTGCGTCGGGTGGGCTGGGGGAAGGCATCAGCGGTCTTTGAAGATCCAGAACTGCAGAGGGCTCGCCTCTCCAAAGAAATCTCAGAGGAGCAGAGCCAGAACCGACTAAGCATCAAGATGCAAGAGTCGCTGGATGCAACCCGCTATTTTGCGGCGACGCTGGCAGTTCAGGCGATCTTCGCCGATGCCCAGAAGGCCGACCCCAGCTTCGAGGTATGCCAGCTACGATTCTTCATGTACGACAATCGGCAAGAAAGACTCTTCGCTGTGCTGCGTCCCAACCAGCCTGACTTGGATCAGCGAGGATGGAGACTCCGAGAAGGCGTCACAGGCATGGCATATGATACGGGCGAGTTCCAACTCGCTACAGGTACGGCCACCCATGACGGCACCTACAACCTCGACGAGGATCGCCAAAGGCGATATGCGCACCTCACAGAAGTCGCGGCAATGCCGGTCATGAATGCTCAAGATGTTGTCATCGGTGTTCTATCGGCGTCGCACGACACCGATAGCAACATCCTTGCAACTGACGATTGGGGCAGGACACACCAGGCTGCTGCTGATGCACTCGCTCGCGTGGTAGTCGATCTGCTGGGATGGCACAGCGACAGCGAGGAACCGAAGCTAGGACCGCGGCCGTGATTGGAATCAAGATCGTGAAGGAAGCAATTTATGAACAAACAGGAGGCACCCCATGGAATCGAAGAAAGAGAAGACGCAAGGTGAGAGCAGCACTGTGTCCCGTCCCATAAAGCCTGAAGATCGGCGGGACGCTATCGAGCACGCACTGCGGCGCACCAAGCCTGCATTTCACCTGACCGATGGGCAGGTCGACCACATTGGAGAGATGTATCGGAAGTCATAGCTAGCATTGACAGGGGAAATTCAGGAGAGCCTGAGGTAACGACACCCCTAGTATCAAGAGAGCCGAGGGCAGTAGCCCGAGGAAGTGGAGCCCGGTCCCTCTCCGGACGGAGAGCGGCCGGGCTCTTGCGCGTCTAAGCGAGCGACACTCGAAATCCCTAGCGCCAGGTTTTCGCGCTGACTTGTGAGATTCGTCGAACAATCGGCAACAGGGTTGCCGCTGTCCGCGTGGAGTAGAAACAGGGCGTGGCACTTTCGAATCATGAGCGGGTGGGCAAGGCGATGGTCTTGCTGGGCGAGGGGCTGGCGCCGTTCGTGGCCCGGGAGTGCGAGGTGGAGTTCGGGGAGGACTGGACCACTGGGGTGCAGCGGGCCGATACGAGGGGTGGTGGCCGCACTCGCACGGTGAATCCGGTCGATCCCCAGTTCTTGCTGAAGGTGATGTGGGATGAGTGGCAGACCATCTTCCGCAAGAAGTTAGGACGAACGGAGCGCAACTACGTTTCCGAGTTGCAGGATGCCCGAAACAAGTGGGCCCACAACGAGGCCTTCACCGCTGACAGCGCGCTGAGGGGGATGGACACGGCCAAGCTCCTGTTGGAATCGGTTGGAGCCGGCCCTCACGCTGCCCAGGTGGACAAGCTGTACCAGGAGTTGCTGCGCCAGCGATTCGAGGAGCAGGCCCGCAAGACACAGAAGAAAGCGGCGGCAGCCCAGAGCACGGCCCAGGAGAAGAGCTTGGCGCAGACCGGGCTGCCCTCTTGGCGGGAGGTGGCCGAGCCCCATGACGATGTGGCTTCGGGCCGATTCCAACTCGCCGAGTTCGCCGCCGATCTGCACCAGGTGTGGCGAGGCGAAGCTCCTGTTGAGTACGACGACCCCGCGGAGTTCTACCGGCGCACCTACATAACCGAGGGCCTGTCCAGTCTGATTGTGGGTGCGGCTCGTCGGTTCAGCGGGAGGGGCGGCGATCCTGTCATCCAGTTGCAGACCAACTTCGGTGGTGGCAAGACCCATGCCCTGATCGCTCTCTTTCATCTGGCCGGGGGAACGCCGGTTACCCAGCTCAAGGGCGTGGAAGAGCTGCTCGCCGACAACGGCCTGGACCTGCCCGGCGAGACGATTCGCCGGGCCGTGTTGGTAGGCCACCAGCTCTTGCCGGGAGAAACCTCGGTCAAAGACGACGGAACCGTGGTCCACACGATGTGGGGAGAGCTCGCCTATCAGCTTGGCGGGTCCGAGGGTTACGCCGTTGTCGCCGAATCGGACCGCACTGGCACCAGCCCTGGGGCTGCTCTCACCGACTTGCTGCGGGAATTCTCGCCGTGTCTGGTGCTCATCGACGAGTGGGTGGGCTACGCCCGCCAGCTCTACGGGGTGTCCGGCCTGCCTGCGGGGTCGTTCGACGCCCATTTCAGTTTCGCCCAGGCCCTCACCGATGCTGCCAACAACTCCCCTGGAGCTTTGCTGGTTGCCACTATCCCGTCATCGCAGATCGAGGTCGGCGGCGAAGGAGGTCAGGCAGCGCTTAAGAGGTTGGAGAACTTGTTCGCCCGGATGCAGGCCAACTGGCGCACAGCAACTGCCGAGGAGAGCTTCGAAATCGTTAGAAGGCGGCTGTTCAAAGAGCTGACGCCTGAGGCGTCTGCCAAGCGCGATGCGGTGGTGAAAGCCTTCAGCGAGCTGTATCAGAAGCAGTCAACCGAGTTCCCCTCCGAGTGCAAAGAAGGTGGCTACCAGCGCCGGATGAAGGCAACGTATCCAGTACACCCGGAGTTGTTCGACCGGCTGTTCGAAGAATGGTCCGACCTTGAGCGATTCCAGCGCACCCGCGGCGTCTTGCGGTTGATGGCCGAGGTTGTCCACAGCCTCTGGATCAATGACGACCCCAACTTGTTGATCCTGCCGTCCACCATCCCCATAGACGACAGCAAGGTCTCTGAAGAGCTGCTTCGCCATTTGGAAAGCGAATGGCGCACGGTGGTGGAAGCCGACGTGGACGGGGACAATGCCTTGCCGCTGAAGCTCGACAAAGAGAATCCCAATCTGGGCCGCTTCCTGGCTGCCCGCAAGGTGGCCCGCACGGTGTACTTCGGGTCGGCCCCTTCACAGCATGCCGCCAACAAGGGGCTAGACGACCGGGCCATCAAGCTCGGCTGCATCCAACCTGGCGAGGAACGGCCCGCCATATTCGGAGACGCCCTGCGCAAGTTGTCCGACCAGGCCTCCTACCTCTATCGAGATGGTGCTCGCTATTGGTATGCCCTTCAGGCCAACGTCAACCGCATTGCCCGAGACAGGGCAGAGGGACACTTCAACGAAGCCGACGTGGATGATGAGATCCGCCGCCGTCTCGACGTAGCCCTCCAAGGGGACCAGGGCCAGTTCTCCGGTGTTCACAATTGCCCCCGCTCACCTGCCGATGTGCCCGACACCGACGATGCCCGCCTCGTCGTGCTGGACCCGACTTCGCCCCACGACAGCAAGACCGAGCAGAGCGAAGCCCTCAAGATTGCCCAGCAGACTCTGGTGGAGCGCGCCGGAGGGGCGAGACAGCATCGCAACATGCTGGTGTTCCTAGCCGCCGACGTAGCCCGCTTGAGCGACCTGCGCCAGGGGGTTCGCAACCACTTGGCATGGCAATCGATACGTGAAGATGCCGAGTCTCTAAACCTTGATCCGCCAAACGCCCGTCAGGCTGAGTCGAAAGCGTCCGATGCTGACGAGACGGTGGCCTCCCGGATTCCCGAGACCTACATCTGGGTGCTGAATCCATCGCTTCCTCCCGACAACCCGACTGGAGAAGTCCAATGGGAGAAGGCCCGGGTGACCGCGTCGGGGCCGCTGGCCGAGCGGGTGTCCCACAAGCTGGTTCACGACGAGTCACTCATCCCGGCATACGGCGGCACCCGGCTGCGTTGGGAGCTCGACCGGATCCCCCTCTGGAGGGATGGCCCCGGCCAAACGGGTGACGAGAAAGTGGCCATATCGGTCAACCAACTCTGGAGCGACATCACCCAGTACCTCTACCTACCCCGCCTCGTTCGACGCACAGTATTGGAAGACGCCATCCGCGACGGGGTGCAGTCCACCGTCTGGGCCACCGACGGGATCGCCTACGCCGAAGGGCACGATGGTGAGCGCTATGTCGGCCTTCGAGCCGGCGAAATGCTGGCTGCCATCGCACCCAGCGGCCTTGTGGTCCATCCAGATGCCGCTAACTCCCAAATCGAGGCGGAAATGGCGGCACGGGCGAAAGCCATGGAAGGCGACTCTGGTGGTTCCGTAACCGCCCCAGTCGGAGCGGAATCGGAAGAGGGCGGGGAAGGGGCACCTTCCGCACCCGGTGACTCCGCCAACCCAAGCCGCTACTACGGTCGGGTCACCGTAGGCTCCGACCGCTGGACCCGAACTGCAGCCGACATCGCCGAAGCCATCGTCAATCAACTAGCCCAAGCCGAAGACGCCAAGATCTCCGTCACCATCGAAGTAGAGGCCACCGCCGACGAGGGCTTCGGCGACGACGTCCAGCGAACCATCACCGAAAATGCCGCCACCCTGAAGTTCAACGACAGCGATTTCGAAACATAGGTCAGTCACTGCTCACTCCGAGTAGCTAATCCCTGATAGCACCCAGAGCATGTCAAACAGCAGGTTGGCGGCGGTGAGGG
>VYEX01000036.1:18991-28549 GCA_009842675.1 Acidimicrobiia bacterium
AACAGCAGGTTGGCGGCGGTGAGGGCGGTGGCGCCGGTGGGGTCGTAGATGGGGGACACTTCCACCAGGTCGCACCCGACCAGGTTGAGGCCCCGGCAGCCCCGGATGATCTCGAGGGCCTGGGGCGCGGTGAGGCCGCCGATCTCGGGGGTGCCGGTGCCGGGGGCGAACGCCGGGTCGAGGGCGTCGATGTCGAAGCTCATGTACACCGGCCCGCCGCCCACTTTCTCCCGCACCTCGGCCATGAGCGGTTCCAGCGAGCGGTTCCAGCACTCCTCCACCTGCACCACCCGGAATCCCTGCTCCCTCGACCAGTCGAAGTCGTCGGCGGCATAACCGGTGCCCCGAACTCCGATCTGAGCCACCCGGTGGGTATCGAGCAAACCCTCTTCTACAGCCCGGCGAAACGGTGTGCCGTGGGCGATGGCCTCGCCGAACATGTGCTCGTTGATGTCGGTGTGGGCGTCCACATGGATCAGCCCCAGCGGACCGTGCTTGCGCCGCATGGCCCGCATGATGGGCAGGGCGATGGTGTGGTCGCCCCCCATCGTCACCGCGATCACGTCGTGGCCGAGGAGCTCGTCGTAGAAGGCCTCGATGCGGGCCACCGCGTCGGCCAGGTCGTACGGGTTGGTGGCCACGTCGCCGATGTCGTCGATGCGCAGGCTGTCGAACGGCGCCGCCCTCGTGGCCATGTTGTAGGGGCGAATAAGCACCGACTCGTTGCGGATGCCCCTCGGACCAAAGCGAGCCCCCGGCCGGTTGGACGTGCCGATGTCGATCGGCACGCCCACGACGGCGACATCGAGATCGGCCGCCGCCGACCGGCCGGGAAGCCGCATGAAGGTGGCGATGCCCGCGAAGCGGGGCATCTGGTTGCCCCCGAGGGGTTGAGGCATGTCTGCCACCTTAGGTCCCTTCCGCCTTACGGGACTTTGGGCATCAGCCCTTGGCCTCGATGAAGGCGTCGGAGAACTTCACCTCGAAGTCGCCGGTGTCCTGGATCTCCTCCAAGATCTCCACCGGGGCCACCCCAGGCGTGCTGAGGAAGTCCTGAAGGTCTTCGTCGAGCCCGCCGAAGGCGGCCGCATTCGGGGTGGAGTAGTAGTTCCAGTTCGACAGCGCGGCGCCCTGCTCGGCGGTGAGCAGCCAGTTGATGAAAGTGTGGGCCGTACACGGGCTGCCGGCGTCGAACGGGATCGCCATGTTGTCGATCCAGCGGGTGCCGCCCTCGTCGGGCACGAAGTACACGTAGCGCGACGGGTCGTCGGTCTCCAGGAACTGGGTGAACATGTCGCCGGAGTAGCCGTGGGCGATCACCGTCTCGCCGGTGGTGAGGAACTCATCGGCCGAGTCGGTGTTGAACGCCGCCAGTCGACCGCGGGTGCTGGCCACCAGATCGGTGGCTTCTTCCAGCTCGTCCTCGTCGGTGGAGTTCAGCGAGTAGCCCAGATACTTCAGCGCGGCGCCAATGGTCTCCCGAGGATCGTTGAGCAGCGAGATCGAGCCGCTGTACTCATCGGCGATGGCCGGATCGAAGATCAGACCCCAGGTTCGAGGAAAGTCGGTGCCCACCGCCGCGGTGTCCACCGCGATGCCGGTGGTGCCCCACTGGTAGGGAACCGAGTAGTCGCCGGCCGGGTCGTAGATCAGGTTCCGGAAATCGCTGGAGATGTTGGCGATGTTGGGGATGGCGGCCTTGTTCAGAGGCTGGACGGTTCCCCCGGCGATGAGGATGGCCACCATGTAGTCCGACGGCACTATCAGGTCGTAGCCCGAGTTGCCGGCGGCCACGATGGGCTGCATGGCCTCGTTGGAGTCGTACACGTCCATGGTGACGCTCACATCGAACTGTTCTGAGAACGAAGCGAGCTGCTCCTCGTCGATGTACTCAGCCCAGTTGAAGATGTTGAGGTTGCCGTCGGTCTCGTTGACCTCGCAGTCGGCGATTGCACCTCCGTCGTCGTCATCGTTGCCGCATGCTGCGGCTACCAGCGCAAAGGCCAGCAGCACAGCAAGCAGCCAGAACAGTCTTTTCTGTTTCATTGGGTTATCCCCTCTTTGATTTGGGTGTTGGTTGTGGATGGAGCGGACACGGCTTCCCGGGCGGCGCGCAGCGACGGGCGCCCACCCCGGCCGCTGAACTGCTGGAAAGCCAGCGACAGGGCCACGAGGATGACCGATGCGGCCAGCATGAGCACCGAGGTGGCGTTGATCAGCGGCGTGACCCCCCGGCGGATGAGGCCGAACACGAACACCGGCAGGGTGGTAGCGCCCGGGCCGGCGGCGAACTGGGTTATGACCACGTCGTCAAGCGACAGAGTGAGGGCCAGCAGGGCTCCGCCCGCCACGCCGGGCACGATCTGGGGGAAGGTCACATAGCGGAACGTCTTCCACCGGGTGGCGTAGAGGTCGAGGGCGGCCTCCTCCAGCACCTCGCTCATTCCCGCCAGTCGAGCCCGCACCACCACCGACACGAAGCTGATGTTGAAGGCGATGTGGCTGATGGTGATGGAGCCCAGTCCCTTCTGGACATCCCAGCCGAACACCGAGTCGAGAATCTCGAAGAACTCGGCGAAGAACAGCAGCATCATCACCGCCATGGTCACGTCGGGGATGATGATGGGGAGATAGAGCAGGGCGTCGAACACCTTGCGGCCCTTGAACTTGAAGCGCTCCAGGGCCAAGGCGCCCAGCGTTCCCAGCACCACCGAGATGACCGTGGAGAGCAGGGCCACCCTGATCGACACCCACACCGCGTTCTGGAGTTGACTGTGCTCGACGAAGTCCTGGTACCACTCCAGCGTGAAACCGCCCCACCGGCCCACATTGCGGTCGTCGCTGAAGGAGAACACGATCAGCACGAAGATGGGGGCGAAGAAGAACAGGTAGACCAGCCAGGAGTGGGCCGTCAGCGCGATCTTGGTGGTGCCCCGGGGCTGAACGGTGCTGCTCATAGGTTCCGGCCCCCGGTTCGGAAGTACACCAAGGTGGCGACCAGCATCACCGCCATCAGCACGAACGACAGCGACGCCCCCACCGGCCAATTCCTGGCGGTGAGGAATTGGGTGACGATGTAGGAGCCGAGCAGGGTGGTCTTGGCCCCGCCCAGGATCTCGGGGGTCACGTAGGCGCCCAGGCTGGGCACGAACACCAGGATCGACCCGGCGATCACCCCGGGCATCGACAGCGGGAGCAGAACCCGCCGGAACGTCTGGAAGCCCGACGCATAGAGATCGCGGCTGGCCTCGACCAAGCTGAGGTCGATCCGCTCAATCGACGCGTAAAGGGGCAGCACCATGAACGGCAAGAAGCCGTAGACCAGCCCGATAACCACCGCCGAGGTGGTGAACAGCAGCTCTCGCTCTCCCAGGCCGAGGGCTTCGGAGATGTTGGTGAAGAGCCCGTCGTTGCCCAACAGCACCCGCCAGGCGTAGTTGCGGACCAGGAAGTTGGTCCAGAACGGGATCATCACGAAGACGAGCATCAGGTTGCGGACCAGGGGCGTGCGGGTGGCGATGAAATAGGCGAACGGGTAGGCCACCACCAGACAGATCAGCGTGGTGAGGATGGCCAGCCACAGCGACCGGAACAGGATGTCCCGAACGATGGGCTCGCCCAGCTTGCGGTAGGCGTCGAGGTTCCAGCCCGAGAGGTCGGTTCCCCCGAACCGGTTCCGGGTGGCGAACGAGTAGATCATCACGATCACCAACGGGACGGCGAAGAACAGCACCAGGTAGGCGTAGGCCGGGAGCGACAGGAGGAATCCTCGCCGAGATGCGGCCCGCTCAGCGGCCTTCTCGAACTCGGGAGTGGCGACCGCCGCTTCCTCGAGTCCCTCGGGCCGGTCGGCGACCATCGTCATGCCCGCACCACCGAGATCGCGTCGAGCGTCCACGACACGGCCACTTCTTGGCCGACATGGGGTCGGTAGCCGCCGGGCTGGTTCTCGCGGCGGACCTCCAGCCGGGCCCAGTCGAGCACCACCGTGTACACCAGCGCGTTGCCCAGATAGGTCACGCTCTCCAGGCGGCCGATCACCGATTGCTGATCAGCGGGGACTTCTTCGGGCGGGTACATCCCGGCCCGCTCCGGTCGCAGGCACACCGCCACCCGGGTGCCGACGGGAAGATCCGACTTGCCGGGGATGTGGACCCCGTTGGCCAGACACACCGTGTCGTTCGACACCACAGAGGCATCGAGCAGGTTGGTTTGGCCGATGAAGTTGGCCACGAAGCGGTTCACCGGGTGCTCGTAGATCTCCGACGGAGTGCCCACCTGGAGCAGTTCGCCCTCGTTCATCACCCCGATCCGATCGGCCATGGTCAGGGCCTCTTCTTGATCATGGGTAACGAACACGAAGGTGATTCCCACCTCGCGCTGAAGCGCTTTGAGCTCGCTTTGCATCTCTTGGCGCAGCTTGAGGTCGAGGGCGCCCAGCGGCTCGTCGAGCAGCAGCACCTTGGGCCGGTTGACCAGCGCTCGGGCCAACGCCACCCGCTGGCGCTGCCCGCCCGACAGCTGCTGGGACCGGCGCTGCTCCAAGCCCTCGAGGCGAACCAGGCTGATGGCCTCCTGCACCCGGTCTGCGATCTCGCCTTTGGCCACTCGCTGCATCTTGAGCCCGAAGGCCACGTTGGCCTCCACCGTCATGTGGGGGAACAGGGCGTAGTCCTGGAAGACGGTGTTGACCGGGCGCTTGTTGGGCGGAAGCGTGCCGGCCTCGTTGCCGAAGATCTTGAGGCTGCCCTCGGTGGGGAACTCCAGCCCAGCGACCATGCGCAATGTGGTGGTCTTGCCGCAGCCCGACGGCCCGAGCAAGGCGAAGAACTCGCCGTCGGCGATCTCCAGGTCCACATTGTCTACCGCCACCACTGAGCCGAAGCGCTTGGTGATGGCGGTGAGCTCCACCGCGGCGGTCTGGCCGCTCACCGGATCGTTCCCCCCGTCGCCCATCAGCCTGTGCCCCAGCTGTAGGTCTGCTTGACGAGGCGCAGGTAGTTCAGCGTTTCCAAGGTCACTACGCCGGGAATGGCCCGGATGCGGTCGTTGACCACCGACATGAAGGCGTCGCTGTTGGCGCACACAATCTCGGCGATGATGTCGAACCGCCCGGCCACGATGATCACGTACTCGGCCTCGCTGATCTCGGCGATGGCGTCGGCCACGCACCGGGCATCTCCCGACACGGTGACCCCCACCAAAGCTTGGTAGCCCAGTCCCAGCGCCACCGGGTCGGTCACCGCCACCACCTGGATGACCCCCCGCTCGATCAGCCGGTTGACCCGTTGGCGGGTGGCCGCTTGGGACAGCCCGACCAGCGGCGCGATCTGGGCGTGGGGCAGCCGGCCGTCGATCTGCAATTCGCGGATGATGGCCTTGTCGATGTCGTCGAGATCGAATACCGCGGTCATCGGTCCACTTGCCTCCTAGAACTGGGCCTGGGCCTCGGTCAGTGCAGTGCGCAGGATCTGGTTGATGCGCTCGAATTCGTCGGGGCCGGCGATCAGGGGCGGCGAGAGCTGGATGACGGGCTCGCCCCGGTCGTCGGCTCGGCAGATCAGCCCCAGATCGAGAAGGCGGTTGGTGAGAAAACCCCGCAGCAGCGATTCGGCTTCCTCCTCGGTGAACGATTCCCGGGAGTCCCGGTCCTTCACCAGCTCGATGCCGTAGAAATAGCCCATGCCCCGGATCTCGCCGACAATCGGCAGATCGGCCAGGTCTTCGAGGGCGGCCCGGAAAGGGCCCTCATTGGCTTGCACGTGGTGAAGCAGATGCTCCTTCTCGAATATGTCGAGGTTGGCCATAGCCACCGCGCAGCTCACCGGATGTCCGGCAAAGGTGAACCCGTGCAGGAATGATTCGTCCGTGCCCACGAACGGCTCGGCGAGGCGGTCGGTGGCGATCATGGCCCCCAAGGGCGCATAGCCCGATGTCATGCCCTTGGCGCAGGTGATGATGTCGGGGACGTAGTCGAGACGCTCGGAGCCGAACATGCTGCCCAGGCGGCCGAACGCGCAGATGACCTCGTCGGACACCAGCAGGACTCCATATCGATCGCAGATCTCGCGCAGGCGGGCGAAGTACCCGTCGGGAGGCACGAAGCACCCGCCGGAGTTCTGCACCGGCTCCACGAACACCGCAGCCACCGTCTCGGGACCGGCTCGCAGGATGGCCTGCTCGATGTCGTCGGCGCAGGCCAGTGTGCAGGCGTCGCAGCTAGCGCACAGCTGGCAGCGGTAGCGGTTGGTGTTGGCGGCGTGGATTGCGCCGGGCACAAGGGGCTCAAAGGGCTCGCGAATGGACTCCAGCCCCGTGATTGACAGCGCGCCCAAAGACGTGCCGTGGTACGAGAGATCGCGGCTGACCACCTTGTGCCGCTCGGGCTGGCCGATCACCTTGAAGTACTGGCGGGCGAGCTTCCAGGCCGACTCCACTGCTTCCGAGCCGCCGGTGGTGAAGAACACCCGATTGAGGTCGCCGGGAGTGAACGAGGCCAGGCGAGCGGCCAGCTCCACCGCGCCAGGATGGGCGTAGGTCCAGATCGGGAAGTAGCCGAGCTGTGATGCCTGGCGCCCGGCGGCCTCGGCCAGCTCTTCGCGCCCGTGTCCCACTTGGGAGACGAACAGGCCGGCCAAGCCGTCGAGGTATCGGTTGCCCTTGGCGTCCCAGACGTAGCACCCGTCGCCTCGCTCCATGATCCGCATGCGGTCAATCGCGCTGCCCAGACTGCTGAAGTGGCCCCACAAGTGGCGATCGGCCAACGCGACCAAATCATCGTGCTGCATCGATGGCGCCCCCTGCTCCGATTGGTGAATACCGATTTAACACCAGAATGGCCACTTGCGCAACTGATTCGGTTGTGATTTTCAATTCGACAACTAGTTCTTGCCAAAACAGGGGCTTGATTGTGCGGGTTTGGTGCTGCAATATGAGCAATGCAAGAACTAGAGCGGGGGTAGCGCGATCATGCTGACGGACAACTACATCAACGGGACATTCCAGCCGGCCATTGAAGGGGCGACCGACGAGGTGGTGAATCCGGCCACCGGAAAGGTGATCGGCGAAGTGGCGTCCAGCTCGGCGGCTGACGTGGACGCCGCGGTGCAGGCGGCGGCTGCGGCCTTCCCCGAATGGTCGGCCAAAACCCCCCGGGAGCGCAGCGAGCTCCTCCACAAGGTGGCCGACATCGTGGAGGAGAACGTGGCCGAGCTGTCCGAGCTCGAGTGCGAGAACGTGGGCAAGCCGGTGTCCATCATCGAATTCGAAATGGATCAGTTATGCGACAACTGGCGGTTCTTCGCCTCCGCCGGGCGCTTCCTCGACGGCAAGGCCGCTGGAGAATATCTCGAGGGTTACACCTCGATGGTTCGCCGCGACCCCATCGGGGTGGTGGGCTCCATCGCCCCCTGGAACTATCCGCTGTTCATGGCGACGTGGAAGCTCGGCCCGCCGCTGGCGGTGGGCAACACGGTGGTTCTGAAGCCCTCCGAGCTCACGCCCTACACCACGTTGCGGCTGGCCGAGTTGCTCGCCGACGTGCTTCCCCCCGGGGTCTTCAACGTGGTGTGCGGGCAGGGCCAAGCGGCCGGCGTGCCACTGGTTCAGCACCCCGATGTGGCCATGGTGTCGCTCACCGGGTCGGTGGCCGCCGGAAAATCGGTGGCCCAAGAGGCGTCGGACTCGCTCAAGCGGGTCCATCTCGAACTGGGCGGGAAGGCGCCGGTGATCGTGTTCGACGATGCCGACATCGAGGCGGTGGTGGCCAATCTGCGCGACAACAGCTTCTACAACACCGGCCAAGACTGCACCGCGCCGTGCCGGGTGATCGCCGGGTCTAAGGTGCACGACGACTTCGTGGCCCAGCTCACTGATGCCGCGGGCTCGGTAGTCACCGGCGATCCCACCGACGAGGACACCGAAATGGGTCCATTGGTGTCCGACGTCCAACTGGGCCGGGTGTCGGGGTACGTCGACCGGGCGGCCGAGGCTGGTGCGGAGATCACCATCGGGGGCGGCCCGCGCGACAGCGAGGGCTACTTCTACCAGCCCTCGGTGGTGGTCGGAGTAGAACAGGCGTCGGAGATCGTGCAGCGCGAGGTGTTCGGCCCGGTCATCACTGTGCAGGCAGTACCCGATGAGGAGACCGCGCTGGCCTGGGCCAACGACTGCGACTACGGGCTGGCCGCCAGCGTGTGGACCAACGACGTGGGCCGGGCCATGCGCATGGCCAAGGGACTGCGGTTCGGCACGGTGTGGGTGAACGACCACATCCCGATCATCTCGGAGATGCCCCACGGCGGCTTCAAGCAGTCGGGCTACGGCAAGGACATGTCGCTCTACGCCCTCGATCACTACACCGAGCTCAAGCACGTCATGGTGAAGCACTGAGCTCGACGAGTTGGGCACCGCTGGCGCTGGCTGCCGCCAAGCCGGCGGTGTTCTGGTCGGATCGCGACGACGCCCCGGTCGCAACCCCGCCGCTGGCGGGAGCAATCGAGGTCGATTTGGCGGTCATCGGCGGCGGGTTCACCGGTCTTTGGGCCGCGCTTCAGGCCTTGGAGGAGCACCCCGATCTGCGGGTGGCGGTGCTTGAGGCCGAGCACTGCGGGTTCGGGGCCAGCTCCCGCAACGGCGGCTTCTGCGACTCGTCGCTGACCCACGGTCTGTCCAACGGGCTCTCGCATTGGCCCGACGAGATCGAGACATTGGTTCGGCTCGGCCGCGAGAACTTCTCGGGGTTGGCTGACAGCCTGGAACGGCACAGCATCGACGCCGACTTCCGACTCTGTCCCGAGATCGGCGTGGCCACCGAGCCCTGGCACCTGGAGAATCTGGCTGAGGACATCGAGCACTATCGGGCATTCGGTGAAGACGTCGGCCTCCTCGATGCCGATGAGATGCAGGCCCGGGTGCATTCCCCCACCTACCTCGGGGGAATGATTCGACGCAATGACGTTGCCCTGGTCGATCCGGCCCGGCTCGGGTGGGGGCTGAGGTCGGCCGTCGAGTGCCTGGGCGCGGTCGTCTATGACCACACCTCGGCCAATGCGATCAATCGAAAGGGCAACCTCATCGAGATCGTCACCCCCAATGGGCGAGTGCGGGCACGCCATGGCGTAATGGCCACCAACGCCTATCCCGGACCGGTCCGTCGCCCCCGCCGCTACACCATCCCGGTTTACGACCATGTGCTGGTGACCGAGCCGCTCTCCCCCCAGCAGATGGCCTCGGTGGGCTGGGATGAGCGCGAGGGCCTGGGCGACGTGTCCAACCTCTTCCACTACTACCGGCTGACCGCCGATGATCGGATTCTGTGGGGCGGCTACGACGCCACCTACCACTTCAACAACGGCGTCGGGGCCCGCCACGACCAGAGCGAAGAGACGCATCTGCGTCTGGCCGAGCACTTCTTCCAGACGTTTCCCCAGCTTGAAGGGCTATCGTTCACCCACCGCTGGGGTGGGCCCATCGGCACCACCACCCGGTTCACCGCCACCTGGGGCATTACACACAAGGGTCGCCTGGCGTGGGTGGCGGGGTACACCGGCCTGGGGG
>VYEX01000047.1 GCA_009842675.1 Acidimicrobiia bacterium
CCGGCTCCGTCAGCGCCGCTTCAGGTGGGCGTGTCGGTGGCCCAGTCCGGCGACTGGGGGGCCACGGCGGGCTCGCGTACGGTCACTGTCGGAACCGGCGGCAGCGTGGCGGTGGCGGTGTCCACCACAGACGACGACGCGGACGAGCCCGACGGTTCGGTCAGCGTCACCGTCGCCAATGGCTCGGGCTACACCGTGTCCACGACGCAAGGCTCGGCCACCGTCGCGGTGTCCGATGACGACGACCCGCCCCCGGCGACTCCGGTGGTGAGCGTGGCGGCGGGCAGCGGGATCACCGAGGGCGGCGACGCCTCGTTCACGGTCACCGCTGATCCGGCTCCGTCAGCGCCGCTTCAGGTGGGCGTGTCGGTGGCCCAGTCCGGCGACTATGGGGCTACCACGGGCTCGCGGACGGTGACGGTGCCGACGAGCGGCACTGCGACCCTCACAGTCGCCACCACGGACGACGACGCGGACGAGCCCGACGGGTCGGTCAGCGTCACCGTCTCTAGCGGCTCGGGCTACACCGTGTCCAGCGCTGCGGGGTCGGCGAGCGTGGCCGTGTCCGATGACGACGACCCGCCCCCGGCGGTGCCGGTGGTGAGCGTCACCGCCGGCTCGGGGGTGACCGAGGGCGGCGACGCCTCGTTCACTGTCACTGCTGATCCTGCGCCGGCGCAGCCGCTGACGGTTGATGTGACGGTGTCCCAGGCCGGCGACTACGGGGCTACCACGGGTTCTCGGACGGTGACGGTGCCGACGAGCGGCACTGCGACCCTCACAGTCGCCACCACGGACGACGATGCCGACGAGCCTGACGGGTCGGTCAGCGTGGCCGTCGCCAATGGCTCGGGCTATACGGTCTCCGGTTCGCAGGGCTCGGCGAGCGTGGTTGTGGCCGATGACGACGACCCGCCGCCGGCGGATTTGCCGGTGGTGTCGGTGTCTGACGCGTCGGTTGTTGAGGGCGAGCTGGGGTTGCTGTCGCCGCTGGAGTTCCGCCTCACGCTCAGCGAGCCGTCGGATCAGGACATCACGGTCCGCTATCGGGTCCATTTGGGCACGACGTCGCCGTCGGACCACTATGGCGGCTCGGGCCGGGCGACGATCTGGGCGGGCCGCACGCACGCCGCGATCGTCGTGTTGGTGGTGGACGACACCCGGCGCGAGCCCGAAGAGGCCCTGGAGATAGAGCTCACCGGCGCCGACGGCGCCGCCATCGACGCCGACAACAACACGGCAACCGGCACCATCACCGACAACGACTAAGTCTGGGTCTACTTCGACCCGGTGACCTGCACCGATAACGGCGAGCAGGCCACCGTCCCACTCGGGCGCTGGATGCGGCCACCGAGGATTTGAGCAGCTGTGGAGCCCTTCAACAAGCTGGCAGAAGAGCTCTCAGTCCGCCAGCACACCCCGGCCCAGGTCCGACGGGCCCGCAAACTCATCCAAACAGTCATCGGGACGAACCTCGAGATCCGACAACCCGTGCCACTCCCACTCGCCTCAGCGGATATTGTGCTGTGCTTGTTGCGCAACACAGATACCATGAGGGCATGACGAAACCGACCAATGTGCTTTTGGATCCACCACTGCGGGCAGTGGCCAAGCGTCGTGCCGACGAGCTAGGGGTGAGTGTGTCTGCCTACATCCGGGAGCTGATCCGCTCAGATGATGCCGCGGCCCGTGCCGCAAATGGCGACATCACACCGCTGATCGGTATCTTGGGAGGCGGGGGCGAGCCGTCCGATGTTGCCCGGGACAAGCACAAGATGATCGGTGAGGCGTTTGGCGGGGAATTCGACAGAAGGCTCCGGTCCCGAGGCGGCTCTGGGTGACGCGTGTCTTTGTGGACACTGGGGCGTGGTATGCCCTCGGTGCGAGCGCGGACCTGTCCCATGAGAGGGCCGTAGCTTTGTTGAGCGAGCACGCCGGCCGGCTGGCCACCACTGATCATGTGCTTGTGGAGACGTGGGCGGTGGCCAGAATCCGCCATCATCGTATGGCCGCCGACGAGTTGGTGGCGACCATCGTGAACAGGAACCTCGCCGAGGTTCTGATGGCAATGCCCCAGGACATCGCAGCCGCCTTGCAGATCGGCGAGCGGTTCAGCGATCAAGATTTCTCCATGGTCGACCGGACGAGTTGGGCGGTCATGGAGCGCTACGGCATCCAAGAGGCAGTGTCATTCGACGCCGACTTCGCCGTCTACCGTTACGGACCAGGCTTGAGCCAAGCCTTCACAATCCACCGCTGAGCGCAGCCGCCATCTGCCATTCGACTCTTACGGCGCGGGCAATGCCGCAGCGCCGAGCCTCGCCCCTGCTATCTCCTCAATCCGGGTGCGCTCCTCAAAACAAAGCCGCCGCCCTCACCGCTTGGATAGGCTGGCCGTGTGTCTGGGACTGCTGTGCATCCCGCGTCGGATCGAGGCGGCGAACCGTGGTGGCTGCGCATGGTCGAGGCCAGCGCTGAATCGGATGCGGACAAGGGGTTGAGGCCCCTCTCGCCAGGAGAGAAGCTTGAGTCCCTCCTCCACCTCGCGGCGTTCCTCCCCTCCTGTTACCGCGAAGACCTGGAGTTTCCGCCGTTCAGCCGACGCTCTGAGCAAACCGAATACTCATGCGCGAATTCGCCGGTGGATTGGTTCCAATCTTGAGTTGCCGCGACCTCGCCGTTTTCAAGTCGTTTTTCGACCACGGCAAAGACTGGCAGGACATCGAAGACATGGTGAGGGTCGGAGCTATCGATGTGGTCGAGCTTGCCGGTGAACTCGCCGAGCTGCTCTGCCCAAACGACCACCGCGTGGCGCGTGTCCAGGGGTTGCGCCAGGAGATCGAGTAGGAATCAACAGAGCATGGCCAACAACGACCTCCCCGAAGTTGAAACGAGAAGACCACAACGGGCTCGCACATGCCGTCCAAGCAGCATGGCCAACGACGACCTGATTCACCCTGGGTTTTGCGCAGGCTCCGAGGATTGGAGCCGAGCAGTCGTCAGCGCCGCTGCCCAGACGTTCACAACCCTGCGTCTAGCCAGCCCCTCGTGGACGGCGGGGATCTTCGATGCGGTCCCGCGCGCTCGCGCCTAGTTGCGCATACAGGATCGGCAGCGCTTCTCTGTCCTTTGGCCGATCGACCGCTTTCTTGGACAGCCAGATGTCGGCAGGGTGTGCGCACGGCACGTTGATCCGCTCCCCATCTACCTCCACAGACATTATGTTGCAAGACGCCAGCAGTTCTCGGTACCCCCCGATGCCCGGGGGCCTGAACGTCAAATCAAAGTCCCCTTCATCACAGGTGAGGTTCCACACCGACGCACGGCCCAGCGAATCCCCATCGTGGTTGAAAGGCAACTCTTCATCGCCGGTGCGGATCATCGCTCCGAGATCGTAGAGTGCCTCTGACAGCCTCTCCAGGTTTGCCGTGCTGAAGTCCGGGGTGACATCGATCTCGTCTGTCTTGTATCCGAGATCGAACCCCTGCAATTCTGCCGCCCAGGCGCCGATCACGACGAAATTGACGCCACGCCGCACCAAAGCCGCGGCAATCCGATCCAAGCGGTCCCCTGTTTCCACCGCCGCCCCCCAGTTAATCGAGTGCGACGGCCGTTGCGAACGCTCTCTCCCCGTTGGCTAGCCGACGCTGGTACCGCTCCGGGTCGGCTAAGGCCCGGAGGTGCAGAACGTCGTCATGGTCATCGTATGGCTCCAGCCGTACCTGCAAGCACCTTCCCATCGCTGCGAGCAGGATCTCGACCATGCTGACCGGTGGACGGAATGTGCCGTCTTCGATCCTCCCCACACACTCGTCGCTGATCCCAGCCGTAGAGGCGGCGTGGTTGAGGGCAGTATTTGTCAGTGCTCGCTCTCCGCGCAGCAAGATCGCACCCCAACCTCCTCCATCACGGCGGGTGGGCCCAGCCCCAAAAGGACGGGGAGGTGCAGAGCCCAGCCCATCCCATTCTGGTTGCACTCCCGGCGGCGGCCCGACCGGTCTGATCCCGTAAGCCTCCTTGAACCCCTGGACATCCTCAAATGCAGCGCGGACACGCTCGACCTCAGATGCAGTGACGCCTTCGTACGCAGGATTGGGCTTGGTGTGAGCGCCTGCCCGCACTTCCAACCCGATTGCGTTGACCAGCCTCTCCACAGTGTCGAGTGTCGGGTCCAGCCTGCCCTCCTCGATGTCAGCCACCATCGACAATTCGCACCCCGCAGCCTGGGCCAGCGCAGCTGCACTCACCCTACGGGCGGCTCGGGCCGTCAACACCAACACGGCCGCGGTTACACCTCCTCCTAGCGGTCTCCTAGCTGCACCCCTCCCCGCTTCTGTGGCAGTCGTTGCCATGCCACCAATTTTAGCAAAGCCCGCCAAACCCTGTTCCACTCCCATCACTCCAACTCCGGCGCTAAGGGTGCGCCCTGTTGAGGTGGGATCAGCCTCTCTGAGCCCGATCCCCGCGGCCAGCTTCTCCACGATTGGGAGGGGGGCTCAGGGGGGA
>VYEX01000067.1 GCA_009842675.1 Acidimicrobiia bacterium
CCCGAACCCGCCGACGAACCAGCGGATGAGCCCGCCGATGAGCCGGCTGATGAACCCGAACCCGAGCCGACGGCGGCTCCCACTCCGATCCCGGTGCCCGAGGGATCCACGGTGGGCATCACCGATGACTCCATCAAAATCGCCATCTTGCGCAGCGACAGCAAGTCGCTCGAAGAAGCGGGCATCCTGCCCGACACTGGTGACATACCTCGCAACTACGAGGTCTTTGCCGAGCAGGTAAACGCCCGAGGAGGCGCGGGTGGACGCAATATCGAGATCGTGTTCCACCCCTATCCGCCGGGGGCGTCGGCCACCGACCAGCAGGCCGCCTGCATCGCCGCCACCGAGGACGACCAGGTGGCCATTGTCCACTTCGTGGGCGGGGTGACAGCCGAGACAGTGCTGTGCGCCACCGAGGGCCATGAGCGGATCGCCTACATGCTGTCGGGCATCCTGCCCCAGGAGATATACGACCGGTCCAACGGGCGTCTGTTCTCCCAGGCCATGACCACCGAGCGGCTGGTCGGGGCCTGGCCTGCCGTGGCCGAAGCCCAGGGCCTGCTCGAGGGCCGCACGCTCGGCCTGATGCGAGGCGACATCGGCGAGCACGAGGTGGCTGCTGGCGTGCTCAGGGCGGCACTGGCCGATGCCGGATACGAGCTGGCCGACGAAGTAGCCCTGCCCTGCCAAGGCACTACCTGTTCTCAGGTGGACATCGGCTTGGAGCGCATGCAAGCCGCCGACGTGGACACCTTGTTCTCCCTAGTGCCTCCCTCGCCGTTCGGGATCGCGGTTTACCTGGGAGCTCAGGATGACTACAGGCCGCAGTGGCTGGTCAGCGATATCGAAAATCTGGTGTATGCCTCAGTAGCCCAGGCGGTGTATCAGCGGAACCCCGACCCCACCGTCTTCTACGGCCTGTACGGGCTGAGCTACGGACTCGACCGACTGAGCCCCGACGAGCACACCATCGAGTGCAATGCCGTATTCGCCGAGGTCACCGGCATCTCCTACGACCCTGAGGAAAACGAAGATGCCTGGAGTGCGGTGGGCAGCACCTGCCTGTTCATCAAGAACTTGGAAGCGGCGGCCAACTGGTCTCAGGAGACTTACGGCACCGTGAACCAGACCACGCTCATCCAGGGCTTCGAGTCGCTCACCGATTACCGGCTCGGCGACATCACCGGCTCTTGGAGCCCCACCAAGCACGACGCCCCCGATGCGGTCACGCTCAAGGAGTATCGAGCCGACTGCGCCTGCTGGGTGGAGGTCGACGGCGCTCGCATGATGCTTGACCAATAGGCCAACTGCATTGAACTGACGGCGCTATTGGCCCATCTGACGGGATGACCGAATCCCCACGGTCGGAGACCCCGGCGGACCTGGTCGCCAGGGTCTTCGACGAAGAGGAGCGCCGCCAACAAGAGATCGCCGCCGCTGAGGCCGCCCAGCGCGGCCCCGAGGGCAGCTTCGACGCCGAACAACTCACCTTGCGCCAAGGCCTGCGCCGGGGCGGGAAGGGGTTGATCGGGTTCATCGGCCTGCTCGGGTTTGTGGAGACGCTGGAAACGTCGGCCTTTGCGGTGATCGCCCCCGACATCCAGAAGTCACTCGACGTGTCCGACGGAACTATCGGCGCCATCGGGGGCGCCTTCGGCATCTTGTTCCTGCTGGGCTCCATACCGCTGAGCTCCCTGGCCGACCGCATGCCCCGCAAGCTGGTGGTGGGAGCAGCGATGTCGCTGTGGTCTGTCGTGGTCATGGTCACCAGCGCCATCTCTAACGCGTTCTTACTGTTCATCGCCCGAATGGGCGCGGGGCTCGGCCAGTCGTACTACATCCCGGTGGCCGGGCCCATGCTGATGGACGGCTACCCGATCGGGGCCCGGGCCAAGGTCTTCGCCCTGAACGGCTGGTTCCAGATGGCCGGCCAAGCTTTAGGCCCCCTGGTAGCCGGACTGGTGGTGCTGATCGCCACCGGCGACGAGGGCTGGCGGTGGGTGTTCCTCACCATGGGGATTATGGGTGTTCCCTTGGCCATCAGCGCCTTCTTTGTGCGCGAGCCCCGGCGGGGGAGCCACGAGATGCAGGCCGTCCTCGGCCAGGAGCTGGAGCAATCCGAAGACGAGCTGCCCATCTCGCTGTCGGTGGCCTTTGAGCGGCTCCGCAAGATCAAGTCGTTCTACTACTACCTCACCGGAATGGCGGCCATCGGCTTCGCCATCTTCACCACCATCATCTTCATCAACCTCCACCTGGAGGACCACTTTGGGCTGACCGCGTTCGAGCGGGGCGTGTTCGGATCGCTGACCGTGCTGCCCGGCTTCGTGGGAGCCGCGGTGTCGGGCAAGCGAGCCGACGCCCTGTTCAAAGAGCACCCCTCCCGGGCCATGATCTTTATCGGCGCCCTCGTCGTCACCTTCGGCGCCATCCAGGTGGTGGGGATATGGATGCCCGCGGTGTGGCTGCTCGGGATATTCCTGGGCGCCTCCAATGCCTTTGCCCGGGCCGCCTTCGCCATCCTGCCCGGGGTGATCGCCTCGGTCATCCCCTACCGGCTCAGGTCCCGGGGCACCGCACTGGTGGGCATCTACATGTTCTTGTTCGGGGCGTTTCTGGGCGCGGTGATCACCGGCATGCTCAGCGATGTCCACGGCGAGCAGACCGCGATCACCGTCGTGATCCTGCCGGCCACGCTGGTGGGGGGAACGCTCATGGCCTATGGCTCCCGGTTCATCGAGGGCGACATCGCACTGGTCATCGAGGAGCTGCACGAGGAGCAAGACGAAGCCGAGCGCCTGAAGGGGGCCGACGCCGCCGACATCCCCGTGCTGCAAGTGCGCAACCTGGATTTCTCCTACGGCAAGGTGCAGGTGCTGTTCGACATCGGCTTCGAGGTGCGCCAAGGGGAGTCTCTGGCGCTGTTGGGCACCAACGGCGCGGGCAAGTCCACGGTGCTGAGGGTGGTCAGCGGACTGGGGGTGCCCCAGAGAGGAGTGGTGCGGCTCCACGGGCGCACCATCACCTATGCCGACCCGGGGATGCGGGCCAAGATCGGGATCGTGCAGCTTGCCGGGGGCAAGGCCATCTTCCCCGGCTTGTCGGTGGAGGAGAACCTGCGCATGGCCGGGTTCCGCTACGGCCACGCTGAACTCGAACCTCGCCTGGAGCGGGCCTACGACTTGTTCCCGGTTGTCGCCGAACGCCGGTCGGCCACTGCGGGAGAATTCTCCGGTGGCCAGCAGCAGATGCTGTCGCTGGCCATGGCGCTCATGCACGACCCGGAGATCTTGATGATCGACGAGCTGTCGCTCGGCTTGGCCCCGGTCACCGTGCAGTCGCTGTTGGAAGTGGTGGAGCGGCTCCGCGACGACGGGCAGACCATGATCATCGTGGAGCAGTCGCTCAATGTGGCACTGGCCGTAGCCGACCGGGCCATCTTCTTGGAAAAGGGGCAGATCCGCTTTGAGGGGCCAGCCCAAGAACTAGCCGAGCGAGATGACTTGGCCCGAGCTGTCTTCCTCGGACAATCGGGATCGGGCGGCTAAGCGTGCTGGCAGCCGCACACGCTGTGTTGGGCACCTTCCACGGTGTGCTGGCGTTCACCTTCAACCGCCAGATCGTGTTCAACGGGCTGGTCACCGGCATCACATACGGGGTGATGGCCGTTGGCCTGGTGCTGATCTTCCGATCCACCCGGGTGGTCAACCTCGCCCATGCCGAGGTGGGGGCGTTCGGCGGCGCGCTATTGGGACTACTGGTGGCCAAGTACGGCGTGCCCTATCCGATAGCGCTCATTGCCGGGCTGGCCGCGGGGGCCGCCTTCGGGGGGATCATCGAGCTCACCGTGGTACGGCGCCTGGCCAATGCCCCCAAGGTGATCTTGTTCGTGGCCACCATGGGTGCCGCCCAAGTGGTGTTTCTGGCCGGATTCTGGCTGCCCAACTACACCGCCATCGCCAGCTTCCCCACCCCGTTCGAGGGTCGCTGGGAGCTGTTCGACATCAGGATCCGCAGCGCGCAGCTGCTGGTGCTGATCGTGGTGCCAGCGATTGTCGCCGTGTTGGCGCTGTTCTTGGAGCGCACAAAGTATGGGACGGCCATCCGGGCCTCGGCTGAGAATCCCGACGCCGCCCGGCTGTCGGCCATCAGCACCAAGGCCATGTCCACCGCGGTGTGGACCATCGCCGGGCTGTTGTCGGCCATCACCGCGGTGCTGGTGGCCCCGCTCAAGGGCCAGGGCACTGTGATCGAGGCGGCCACGCTGGGGCCGGGGCTGTTGCTGCGGGCCCTTGCCGCCGCCCTGATCGCCCGGATGCACTCTCTGCCGGTGGCGCTATTGGCCGGAGCGGTGATCGGCGGGGCCGAGGCAACGCTCCTGTTCAACTACTTCGATGAGCCCGGTTTGATCGATGCGGCGCTGTTGGCGGCCATGCTGATCTCGGTGCTGTCGTACTACCGACGACAGGGAGGCGGCGAAGGGGCCCAATCGATGTCGTTCGCCCCCCGGGTGCGGCCGGTGCCCCGCCAACTGCAACAGCTCTGGTGGGTGCGCTACCTGCCCCAAATCACCGTGACCGTTGCATTGGTGGCGGCCATCGTGCTCCCGCTGATCGTGACCCGCCCGTCGCGCCACTTCCTCTACTCCCTCATGCTGTTGTTGGCCATCGTGGGCATGTCGCTCACCTTGCTCACCGGTTGGGCCGGTCAGCTCTCGCTGGGGCAGTTCGCCTTCGCCGGTCTCGGGGCCATGCTCACCACCGCCATGGTGCGGGGCGTCAACTTCACCATCGGTGACAGCGAGTTCGAGCTGCCCGTGGTTCCGTTCGAGGGGGCGGTGTTCCTGGCCGCCTTCGCGTGCCTGCTGACCGCAGTGGTGGTGGGTTTGCCCGCGCTGCGCGTCCGGGGCCTGTTTCTGGCTGTCATCACGCTGGGCTTTGCGGTAACGGCCCAAAACTGGCTGCTTGAGCGCGATGTGCTCACCGGGGGCGATCTGGTGGTGCGACTGCCCCGGGCCCGGTGGGGCGACACCTTCGACCTCCGGTCGCAGCGCACCTACTACTACGTGTGCTTGGCCGTGCTGTGTCTGTGCGCCATCTTGGTGAGCCGCATCCGCCGCAGCGGGGTGGGCCGATCGCTGATTGCGGTGCGCGACAACGAACAGAGCGCGGCGGCGTTCACCGTGTCGCCCACCCGGATGAAGCTGGTGGCGTTCGCCATCTCCGGGGCGCTAGCCGGACTGGCCGGCGGCCTCATCGCCGGGCTGCGGGTGCAATTCGGACCCACAGCGTTCTCCCCCGACGAGTCGCTGCGGGTGGTGGCCATCGCCGTCATCGGCGGGCTGTCTTCGATCTGGGGGGTAATCCTGGGCGCTCTGTGGGTGGTGGGCATCCCGTCGTTCTTCGCCGAGTCCGAGCAGGTGCGCTTGCTCACTTCGGGAGCCGGCGTCCTGATCCTGCTCATGTATCTGCCCGGTGGTTTGATCCAGGTGGCCTATTCGATTCGCGACGCCATCTTCGCGGCTGCGGCCAAGCGCATTCCCGACACCACCGTCGAACGGGAACCCGCGCCCATTCCAGCCCGGGCCGTTTCGGCCGCGGTGGCCGCCCGGTCTACCCCGTCGGGGGTTCCCGCGCTGGCCACTACCGGCGTATCGGTGCAGTTCGGCGGGGTGCACGCGGTGGAAAGCGTCGATCTCAGCATGCAGCCGGGCGAGGTGGTGGGGCTCATCGGCACCAACGGCGCAGGCAAGACCACGCTGATGAATGCCGTTGGCGGGTTCGTGCCGTCGGCCGGCCAAGTGGAGATATTCGGCACCAACGTGACCCGGTTTTCCCCCAGCCGTCGGGCCAGTTTGGGACTGGGTCGCACGTTCCAGCGGGCCGACCTGTTCCCCGACCTCAGCGTGCGGGAGACCATTCAGGTGGCACTCGAAGCCCGAGGCCGTTCCCAGGTCATCCCCACGTTGTTGGGGCTGCCCAGCGCCCGACGCCAGGAGCGGACCCGACAGGCCGAGGGCGATGAGCTCATCAGCTTCTTCGGTTTGGGGCGCTACGCCAACTCCTTCATCAGCGAGCTGTCCACCGGCACCCGCCGCATCGTGGAGCTGTCGTGCCTGATTGCGCTGGAGGCCCGGGTGCTATGCCTGGATGAGCCCACTGCCGGGGTGGCCCAGCGGGAGACCGAGGCTTTTGCCCCGCTGGTGCTGCGCATCCGTGAGGAGCTGGGCGCGTCGCTGCTGGTGATCGAGCACGACATGCCCTTCATCATGGGCATTAGCGACCGGGTGTACTGCCTAGAGGCCGGGGCCATCATCGCCGAGGGAACGCCCGACGAAGTGCGAAACAATCCGCTGGTGATCGCCAGCTACCTAGGCACCGACGAGCGGGCCATTGCCCGCAGCGGCGCGGCCGCGCCCCGTGACAGACTCGATTCCCCAGAGGAGACGAGCTATGACTGAGCTGGACAGCCGGAACTTCTTCACCGACCCCGAATTGGTGGCCGACCCCTACGGGTACTTCGACCACCTGCGCTCTCGGTGCCCGGTGCATCCCGAGCCCCACCACGACGTGATGATGATCACCGGTTACGCCGAAGCCATCGAGGTCTACAACGACAACGACGGGTTCTCGGCGTGCAACGCGGTGTCGGGACCCTTCCCCGGGTTCCCGGTACCGCTGGAGGGCAACGACATCAGCGGCCTCATCGCGGAGCACCGCGACAAGCTGCCCATGTCCGACCAGCTCCCCACTATGGACCCGCCTGACCACACCGATCACCGGTCGCTGCTCATGCGGCTCATCACCCCCAAGCGCCTGAGCGAGAACGAGGAGTTCATGTGGCGGCTGGCCGACCTCCAGCTCGACACCTTCGTCGAGCAGGGCCAGTGCGAGTTCATCCGCGATTTCGCCCAGCCGTTCGCCTTGCTGGTGGTGGCCGATCTGCTGGGGGTGCCCGACGACGATCGGGACAACTTCACCCAGCAGCTCCTGCACCGCCCCGACGACCACGGCATCGGCTCGACCGACGAGCGCGCCATGGCCCACAACCCCCTCGAATTCCTCTACAACCAGTTCAGCGCCTATATCGAGGACCGCCGGGCCAACCCCCGCGACGACGTGCTCACCGGCCTGGCCAGCGCCACCTTCCCCGACGGCTCCACCCCCGAGGTGATCGACGCGGTGCGGATCGCCGCCAACCTGTTCGCGGCCGGCACCGAGACCACCGTGCGGCTGCTCAGCACCATGCTGTATTTCTTGGCCGAGGATCCCGAGCTCCAGAGCCGACTCTGCGACGACCGCTCGCTGATCCCCAACTTCGTAGAGGAGGCACTGCGCATCGAGAGCCCGATCAAGGGCGACTTCCGCCTGACCCAGCGCCCGGTAACGGTCGGCGGGGTCGATCTGGCGGCGGGCACCACGGTCATGTTGATCAACGGAGCGGCCAACCGCGATCCCAGCCAGTTCTCCGATCCCCACACCCTCGACATCGAGCGGGACAACGCCCGGTCGCACCTGGCCTTCGGCCGGGGCATCCACACCTGCCCCGGCGCCCCCCTGGCCCGAGCCGAGGCCCGGGTGAGCCTCAACCGCATCCTCGACCGCATGGCCGACATCCGCTTCTCCGAGGCGACGCACGGTCCGCCCGGCGAGCGCCGCTTCGTCTACGTTCCCACCCACATCCTGCGGGGACTGGCATTCCTCGGCCTCGAGTTCACCCCGGTGGGCGCCGAATCCTGATGAGAGTGTCGGTGGATGACGACGTATGCGGCGGCCACGGCGTGTGCACAGTGCTGTGCCCCGAGGTCTTCGTGCTGGAGGACGCCGGCTATGCCCGAGCCGCGGTCGAAGAAGTGCCCGACGAACACGAGGCCGCGGTGCGAGAGGCCGAGGTGCGGTGCCCCACCCGGGCTATCCGGGTGGATTGAGTGGCGTGGCGCGCTTGGAGGGACTCGAACCCCCGGCCTTCTGATCCGTAGTCAGACGCTCTAATCCAACTGAGCTACAAGCGCGGGCAGCAGCCAGTGTACCCGGCCCATAACCCGTGCCCGCTACCGGATTGGCGCGATCACGCCTCCTTGATCGAGCGGGTGATCATGACCCCGCCCACCAGGGCCACCAGAGGGCCGGACCCGAATGATCGGAACCCTAGGAGTGCTGATCCCAAGACATTGGAACCGGCGATCACCACGATGGCGACACCAGCCGTCTGGGTGATCATCAAGAGGACCTGCCGCCTGCCCTCCAATACCATGCGGGGAACAGAGATGAGCTCCACGATGAATACGAGGGCGATTCCCCCCAAGATGAGGACGGGCAAGCCGAAGAGTATGTCGGAGTCCAAGCCGTTGGCTACCTCCCCGATCCGAGGGTTTCCGCCATTGAGGAAATAGGCGGCGGCCAATGCCCAATCAAGAAGGATGGTGGCGGCGATTGCCAATGCTGCGCCTAGCGCCCCCGCCATAGGATGGAAGTCCATGGTTGGTCGTTCGTCCGACTCGTAGGCCAGCAATAGCGCTCCCAGCACGGCAACGGCCGCAGCCACCAAACCAAGCCAGGCTCCAAAACCGAGCACGGGATTGTCTGTTCCAATGACCATGATCAGGGTCAACGTGGCGCCGAATGCACCCAAGGCCAATCCCAAGGTGGCCGCCATCGACTTATGCCGCAGGAGAAGAGACAAGCCCACCAAGAAGACCGTCAGACCGATGCCAATCGTCGAATCCCCTACAGCTGCGATGTTGGGAAAACTGTCCGCTCCGATTTCCACCCAGCTGAATAGCGTGGACAGGGCCATGACCGCCCCACCCAGTCCGACCAGCAGCCGGCCTGTCGAGGGAAGCTCGATGGGCCCCAACATCCCATTGCCTCCTCCATCGTCGCCACCCGCTTCGGCGGCTTCGGGGGAGCCTTCGACCATGGGCTCTTCGGGCTCCTCCGCTGCGGTGTCTTCCGACATCGGTTCGTCCGATCCGGTGGTGAAAGCGTCGTCGCTCATGGCTCTCCCCTTCCCGATTGACAACGCTCTCAGACTACTCCCGCCACCCCGAACCGGAGCCTCGTATCAAAGGGGTCGAACGCCGGCCTGATCGACTAATCGACGGTGGGCAGCTGGTCGAAGGGAATTACCCGGGCATCGGCGACGGGCAGAGGGGCGTCAGAGCGGAACCAGCGCAGGCTGAGCGATCCTTGGGGGTGGCCAGCGGTGTCCAGCCAGTTGGGCATACCGGGGTCTTGGTGGGCCACCACCAGCCGCACGGTGCCGTCGTCGCGGCGCACCGCGGTGTCTCCGTTGATGACCGCGGTTCGATTTCGCCAATCCACCGTTTCGCCCCAGTGGCTCAGCAACACCCACGCCCAGTAGTCGGCCCCGCCCGACGGGTCGAAGTCCAAAACCAACGCCTCGTGGGGGGCGAGCTCCCAGTCGCCGGAGAGGTAGCGCACGTTCTCGGGGGTGAGCAGGTCGCCCTCATCGGGCAGCGGTGGGAAGGTGTTGACGGGCACGTCACTCGGCACCTTCTTCCTCTGCTGTACCCACCAGCCGAACGAACCGGTGGCGATGAGTACGGATATCTCCAGCCCCTGGCGCAGCTGATCAGGTGTGAGCATGGGGGCAGGCCCCGCGGAGGGGATGGCCTCGATGGTAGGCCGGGGATGGGCCAACCTCACGGCCAGATCGGTGAAGTAGGTGCGGATGAGAACCGAGCTGGCGTCGGCTTCCAAGCGGAGCTGATTGGGGTTGTCGGGCTCGGGGTCGGGGGTGAGCAGCAGCTCATAGCTCCCGTCGGGGTCGACCAACAGCGTGGTGTCCTCCACCGCGTCCACCAATCGTCGTCCTCCACCGCTGGCGAAGCTGCCTGCGTATACCCCGATCTCTACGGCCACTGCCCCGGCCATCGTGGCGTTGATCCGGTACGACCGATCGCCGCTGATGACGGAGGAGAAATAAGTCTGGTCGGGGTTGTCACCCATGTACTTGCGGATGGTGGTCTGGACGTCTACGAACTCCGGTCGCTGCGGATCGGCCCGCTCCAGGCAATTCTCCAACCCGAAAACAAAGAATCGGCTTAGCGCCCGAATGCCCTCGGCGCGGGCATTGGCATGATCCGGCGCTCCCTCGGCCAGCACCAACTCCCCGGCGTCGGCCATCGCCTGGCAGTACGCCCGCCAGGCCTCGATTGAGGGATCCACGTCAGCAGCCACCTACCTGACGGTACGCAGCTGGTCGAAGGGGACTACTCGGGCATCGGCGGTGGGGAGGGGGGCATCGGAGCGGAACCAGCGCAGGCTGACCGATCCAGAGGGATGGCCGGAGGTGTCCAGCCAGTTGGGCATGTCAGGGTCTTGGTGGGCTACCACCAGCCGCACGGTGCCGTCGTCGCGGCGCACCGCGGTGTCGCCGTTGATGACCGCGGTTCGATTTCGCCAGTCCACCGACTCGCCCCAGTAGGTGAGCAGCACCCATCCCCAATAGTCGGCCCCGCCCGACGGGTCGAAATCCACAACCAGCGCCTCGTCGGGGCCGAGTTCCCAGTCGCCGAAGAGGTAACGCACGTTGTCGGGGGTGAGCAAGTCGCCATCGTCGGGCATCGGTTGAATGGTGTTGACGAGCTCTTCGATCGGCGGCGGCTTCCTCGTCTGCACCCACCAGCCGAACGAACCGGTGGTATAGAGCACGGCCTGCTCCAGTCCCCGGCGAAGCTGATCAAGAGTGAACGGGGGGGCAGGCCCCGCGGAGGGGATGGCCTCGATGGAGGGCCGGGGATGGGCCAACCTCACGTCCCGATCGGTGAAATAGGTGCGAATGAGGACGGAGCTGGCGTCGGGCTCTAGGCGCAGATGATTGGTGTTGTCGGGTTGGGGGTCGGGGGTCAGCAGCAGCTCATAGGCGCCGTCGGGGTCCACCCGCAGCGTGGTGTCCTCCACCGCGTCGACCAGCCGGCGGCCGCCGTCGCTCCGGTAGTCCCCGGCGTACACCCCTACCTCCACCGCCACCGCCCCGGCCATCGTGGCGTTGATCCGGTACGACCGGTCGCCGCTGATAATGGCCCAGAAATAAGCCTGGTCGGGGTTGTCTCCCATGTATTTTCGGATGGTGGTCTGGTACTCCACGAAGTCTGGTCGCTCCGGATCGGACCGCTCCAGGCATTTCTCCAGCGCAAAGGTCGCGTAGCGGCTCAGAGCACGGATTCCCTCAGCCCGCAGATCGGGATCATCCGGCGTCCCTGCGGCCAGCACCAAGTCCCCAGCATCGGCCATGGCCTGGCAATACGCCCGCCAGACCTCTACTGAAGGATCCATGGTTCTAGTACACCCCGGGGAAGATGCGGTAGGGCACCTTCTCCGACCCGGAGAGATCAAAGAGATGTTCGATGCCAAGGGCGTCACCCATGTGCCGGATACTACTTCCGCAGGAAGACAGTCATCCGCAATGCCCAACGCCCAAGCCACCTGCGGCAACTGCGAAGCCGTGTAAAGATCGGCGGTATGCAGAGCGGGATTGATGTTGCCGACGGCTATCGACGCACCGAGATCATGGACGGCCCGGCGGGTCCCATAGAGGTGAAGATCGCCGGGGAGGGTCCCGCGGTGGTGCTGATCCCATCGCTGGGCCGCGGGGCCGACGACTTCGACGACCTGTCAGTGCGCCTGGCCGACCACGGCTACATGGCCGTGGCCCCCGAGCCCCGGGGCATCGGGGCCAGCACTGGCCCACTCGACGATCTCTCGATGTTCGATCTAGCCGCCGACACCGCCGCCGTCATCAAGGCTCTCGACGTTGCCCCGGCCCCGCTGGTGGGCCACGCCTTCGGCAATCGAGTGGCCCGGATGACCGCCACCGAGCACCCCGAGCTGGTGGAGAGCGTGGTGCTGCTGGCCTGCGGAGGTCTGGTACCGGCGGCGGCCGAGCACCTCGAAGCCCTTCAAACCGTCTTCATGTCCGACGTCTCCGACGCTGAGCACCAAGCTGCGGTGGCCACAGCCTTTTTCGCCCCCGACAACGACGCCTCGGTCTGGTTTGACGGATGGCACCGCGCCGTTTCAGATGGCCAGACGCGAGCAACGACCTCACTCAATCCGAGCCATTGGTGGCAAGCCGGCCAGGCCGACGTGCTCGTCGTGCAGCCCGAGGACGACGTCGTCGCACTGCCGGCCAACGCCAGCGCCATCGTCGAACAGCTCGGCGACCGGGCCACACTCGTCACCATCCCCCGCGCCGGCCACGCCCTGTTGCCCGAACAGCCCGAAGCTGTCGCCGCGGTTGTGCTGGAATGGCTTAGCAACCGGATTCAGGAGAGGTAGTGGAATTCGACGTCGTCATCATCGGGGCCGGTGCGGCCGGGCTGTACGCCCTTTACCGGGTCCGCGGACTGGGCCTGTCGGCCAAGGTCTTCGAGAAAGGGGACGGTGTCGGCGGAACCTGGTACTGGAACCGCTACCCCGGCGCTCGGTGCGATGTGGAGAGCTGGGACTACTGCTACACGTTCTCCGAAGAGCTCGAACTGGAGTGGGAGTGGACCGAGCGGTTTCCCACCCAGCCGGAACTCGAGCGCTACTTCAACCACGTCGCCGATCGTTTCGACCTGCGCCGCGACATCGAATTCGACACCCGGGTGGATCGGGCCCGCTTCGATGACGACCAGAACCGCTGGCTGATCAGCACGTCGAATGGCCAAACGGTCTCAGCCCGGTTTCTCATTTCGGCCGCGGGCTGTCTGTCGGAGGTGAACACGCCGCGAATCGAGGGGGCCGAGAATTTCGAGGGCCGACAGATCCACACTGCCCGATGGCCACAGGGCGGCATCGACCTCACCGGACTGCAAGTCGGGGTGATCGGCACCGGGTCGACGGGCGTGCAGGCGATACCTCAACTGGCCAAGCAGGCCGAGCACCTGTTCGTGTTCCAGCGCACACCGCAGTTCGGCATCCCGGCCCAAAATCGACCGCTCGACGACGAAACGCTGGAGGAACTGAAGCACAACTACCGCGAGCGGTGGGAGTTCAAGCGAGCGAGTTCGACCGGAATGGGGCGTCATCCAGCCGAGGTCCCAGCGGCCCTCGAAGTCGACGAGGCGACGCGTACCCAGGCCTTCGAGGCCTCGTGGGCGCGGGGCGGCCCGGGCTTCGCCCGGGCTTTCTCAGATGTGATGACCAACGCCCAGTCGAACCAGATCGCGTCCCAGTTCGTTATGGACAAGATCAGAGGGAAAGTCACCGATCCTGCGGTAGCCGACAGCCTTGCGGCCATCGACCACCCTCTGGGCGCCCGGCGGGTGATCGTGGAGATCGACTACTTCGAGACCTACAACCGACCCAACGTGACCCTGGTGGACGTGGCCGCCGACCCGATCACCGAGATCACCCCCCAAGGCCTGCGGACCACCGCGGGGTCCTATGACCTCGACATGATCGTGTACGCCACCGGGTTCGACGGCATGACCGGGGCTCTACTGGCCATGGACATCCAGGGAGTCGGCGGATTACCGCTTCGGGACAAATGGGCCGATGGGGCTGGCGCCTACCTCGGCCTGGTGACGTCCGAATTCCCCAATTTCTTCATGATCACCGGCCCAGGCAGCCCGGCGGTGTACAGCAACGTGATCTTCTCCATCGAACAGCACGTGGACTGGATCACCGACTGCCTCGCCCACATGGCTGACCACGATCTCGATCGCATCGACGCCGACCCGGACGCCGAAGCCGAATGGACCCGGCAAGTCCACGAGATCGCCGCCCAGAGCATTATCGGCAAGACGGATTCCTGGTGGACCGGATCCAACATCGAGGGCAAGCGTCAAGGAATCACCTTCTACCTCGGCGGCACCAACACCTACCGCGAAATCTGCGACGAGATCGCCGCCAACGGCTACGAAGGGTTTGTCTTCAGCGAGTCCACCAGTCCAGCCCGCGCTTGACGCCTAGCAGTCCTTCGGCGACGTTGGGGCCGTGAGAACGGCTGTGGATCAGCAGTAGGGGTCTATGGGATATTGGGGGAATGTTCCGGGTCACCCAGTTTTCGGATCTTCACTTCAGTACCGAGCCCGAGAATGAGGCGCGCAATACCGACGACACGTGGGATGTGGTGTTTGCCGACGCCTTTGAGACGGAAAAGCCGCTCCCCGATGTGGTGGTGCTTACCGGTGACATTGCGAATAACGGCACCGAAGCCGAGTACGCCAAGGTGGCCGGGAAGATGGCCCGCCTCCCGGTTCCCGTCATCGTATGCATCGGCAATCACGACAAGCAGGTGCCATTCGACGCCGTATTGCCGCGGCCGGGGTTGAGCAACAGCCGCACGCTGCGGGGCGGGAACTGGCTGTTCTTATTCGCCGATTCCAACTTGGCGGGGCGGGACCAGCGCCCCGACGGCTCGCTGGTGGACCGCGACGACCGGATCAAGAAGGAAGGGTGCTTCGGGGACCGCGAGCTGATGTGGATGGCCGAGACCATCGAGGCCAGTGACGCCGAACATGCCTTCGTTTGGACTCATCATCCGCCGGGTGCCTACGGGTTCTTCAGCAGCGGGAACTACGAGAACGAGTTCGCCCGGCTGATCGACCTGGCCCCCGCAATCAAAGGGGTCGGCGCCGGCCACACCCACACCTACACCGTGGTGGACTGTGCCGGGCGCCCCATCCACCAGTGCCCGTCGCTCTCGGTCAACATCGACTTCGAGAATTTCACCACGCTCCCGCCCGGATACCGCACTTACGAGTTCTGCGACGACGGCTCGATCAACACCGAGGCGCATCTCGTGGCCGAAGACCGGTGGCCGAGTAGTGAGCTTCCCGAAATTGCCTGTCGGCTGCTCCGGGGCGAGATCAGCTACTGGGAGATGCAAGAGGAATGGCATGGTGAGCATGCCCACTAGCCGCGTAGACGAGTGGTAGTCGTCAGCTTACGAGGTTCTCGGCGATTTGGACGGGCAAGCAGGAGATGCAATCAGCGCTGAAGTAGACACGGGAATGGGAACCATTATCATAACGTCATGACTGATGAGCGAGTTCCTGTAACGGTGCTGACAGGGTTCTTGGGGGCGGGCAAGACCACGTTGTTGAACCACATTCTCACCGAGCAGCACGGGAAGCGGATTGCGGTAATCGAGAACGAGTTCGGCGAGGTCGGCATCGACGATGCGATCGTGCTCGATGCCGAAGAAGAAATCTTCGAGATGAACAACGGCTGCATCTGCTGCACCGTGCGAGGCGATCTGATCCGCATCCTCGGCAATCTGATGCGACGCAAAGACCGGTTCGACCAGATCCTCATTGAGACGACCGGGCTTGCCGACCCTGCGCCGGTGGCTCAGACGTTCTTCGTTGACGACGAGATGGCTGACCAGTTGCGGCTCGACGCCATCGTCACCGTGGTTGACGCCAAGCACCTCCTACCCCATCTGGATGAAGAGAAGCCCGAGGGCGTGGAGAACGAAGCTGTCGAGCAGCTGGCCTTCGCCGATCGGATTGTGCTCAACAAGATTGACCTTGCCGACGACAGCGAACTCGACAAGGTTGAGTCCCGGATCCGGGAGGTCAACCCGCTTGCTCCGATCATCCGGACCCAGCATGGAAAGGTGGACCTAGATGCGATCCTCGAGGTCGGCGCCTTTTCGCTCGACCGGGTGTTGGCCGATGATCCAGAGTTCCTCGATCCCGACGCCGAGCACCAACACGACCTGACGGTGACGTCGGTTGGCATCGAGGTGGATGGCGACCTCGACATTGACCGGCTCAACGAGTGGATGGGCGAACTACTGCAAACCAAGGGCACCGATATATTCCGCTCGAAGGGCATCTTGTCTATCGCCGGGTGGGAGGAGCGGTATGTGTTCCAGGGTGTCCACATGCTCATCGATGGCCAGGCCCACGGGACCTGGGGTTCCGAAGAACGGCGCAATCGCCTCGTGTTTATCGGGCGCAACCTCGACCGCGAGTCACTCGAGGCAAACTTCCGGTCCTGCCTCGTATGACCGACATATCGCCCGCCGCACAATGGCGGGTGGACCTTGACGACTATGTGAGCGTGCTCGAAGTCTCGCCGCCCCGCCGCCAGGCCGTGGCTGGGTCTTTGGGCGGCGACGTCGTGCTCATTGACACCGCTGATGGCTCGGCCACGGCTTTGGAGCGCCATGAGATGGGTGCTCTGAGCGGGGCGTGGTCTTCTGATGGGAGCCACTTCGCGGTCGGAGGGCAGGACGGGCTAGTCCGCATCTACGACCCCGCAGGGGCCCCTGCGGGATTCGTCGCTGCGTCCGAGTGGGTGACGGCGCTGGCCTGGTCGCCAGACTCCCCTCTGCTGGCTATCGGTGCCGGCCGTCGCCTGCTCATCGTCGACGAGAGCGGTGCGCTCCTCCACGACTTCGACAATCAACCTTCCACGGTCACGGCGGTTGCCTGGTCGCCTGACGGCACGCGTGTCGGCGCAGCCGCGTACGGCGGCGTCGATTGGCACGACGTTGTAGGACCGCGCAGCGGGCGTAGCCGGCGCTTCGATTGGAAGGGTTCACTGCTCGCGCTTGTCATGTCGCCCGATGGAAAGTGGGCCTGCGCCGGTGCACAAGACTCGACCGTCCATCTGTGGAAGTTGTGGAGCGGGAGCGAACTCTCGATGGATGGCTATCCGTCAAAGATCGAGCGACTCGCGTTCCGTGACGACGGCCGTTGGCTTGCGGTGGCATGCCTGGGCGAGCTCACTATCTGGGACTTTGGCGGCAGAGGACCCGCTGGCACGACTCCGGCATCCTCATCTGGTCACGACAAACACATTGAGGATCTCGCGTGGGAGCCATCCGGCGCGCACATCGCAACGGGGGGAGGCGATGGTCGCACGATCGTCTGGGCCGCCCCGACGCGCGCTGGCCAGGATCTCTCGCCAGCCACCGCGGTCGAGTCAGACGCCCCGACAAGCCGGCTTCAGTGGGTAAGCGATGACCACCTTCTGGTCGGTCGGGCCGACGGAGGCGTCGTCAAGCTCGCCATCTGACCCCGCCGCTCAAGGCTGGTACGGCAGTGATGAATGATGGAGCACGATGCGCAGCACGCCGTCGGCGTCCTTCTTGTAGCCGAAGCTCTTGTCCACCGTGGTGACCTGGCCGTCTTTGTCGGTCATCGTCACCCATCCCATCCAAATGGCGACGTCGCCGTCGACGAAGATTGCCGCGGTCTCCGACTGGACGTCTCGCCATCCCTTGAGGCCGAACCCACCGTCGAGGGGATACTCCGGGTCGTGGCCGACGAAATAGGACAGCGCTCCCCGTTTGGTGGGCCGGAACGTCTGTTCGCCGCTCGCCATGGTCGGCTTGAACAGCACCGGCCCCAGGTTGTACCCGTAGACCTCACCCAGAACCCGAGAGGCGACCGCACGAGCACCACTGATCCCGTCTGCCTCGTAGGCCTGAGCGATCGCGATCAGACCGATTCCCCAGGCATTTCGGGCCGCCGTCAACTCAGACTCAGCAATTGGCACGGCGCACTTCTTTCCTCGTTTGCATCAAATGGCGGAAGGTGTGGGATTCGAACCCACGGTGACCCGGAGGCCACAACGGCTTTCGAGGCCGCCCCATTCGTCCGCTCTGGCAACCTTCCGCCCTTCAGGATAGTGAGCGGTGTTGGCGGCCTCCCAGCCCATATCCTGACCTCGTGACCGATGATCGCCAGCTCATGGATCTGGCGTTGACCAAGGCTCGACAGGCCGCTGAGGGCGGAGAGGTGCCCATCGGCGCAGTGGTGGCCATCGACGGGAAAGTGGTGGCCGCCCGCCACAATGAGCGATTGAGCACCAACGATCCCACCGCCCACGCAGAGATCCTGGCCCTTCGGGACGCGGCCGCGGCCCAGGGTTCGTCACGGCTCGACGGGGCGGTGCTGGCCACCACCCTGGAACCGTGCCCGATGTGCGCCGGCGCGGCGGTGATGGCCCGGGTGGCCCGGGTGGTGTTCGCTGCCGAAGACCCCAAGGCGGGAGCCTGTGGAACCCTGTACAACCTGGGCGCCGATCCCCGGCTCAACCACAACTTCGAGGTGGTGGCCGGTGTGGGCCGAGAAGAGTCCGCCGCCCTGCTCCGGGAGTTCTTCGCCGAACGCCGCTGAATCAACGGCGCTTCTTGGTGCGGGCGCTTCTCCGCTGCTGGGCCCGGTCTGCCCCTCGGCGGCGGGGCCAGAACAGCCAGACGACTAACACCACGGCCACGGGGATGATCACTATCAACGCCACGGTGGCCCCGCTGATGCCGCCATCGCCGCCCGACCCCTCGGCGGCGGACTCGGGAAGCCACTGGGGAGGGGCGGCAGCCGGGTCGTAGGTGAACTCCCACTCCTCAGTGGCCCAATCGCCATCGCTTTGGTCCAGTAGTTCCCAGATCACCTTGTAGGCACCGGGCTCGGTGAGCGGGTCGAAGTGGCCCCGCACTAGGTGGCCGTTCACCTCAATCGCAGTCAAAGCGCGGGTGCCGTCGGGATATTGCAGCGCCACCCCGTTCTGATCGTGGGGCTGAATGGGCTCCCGGAACTCCATTTCCACCCGGTCGACCAGTCCTCCGACTGCTTGATCGGGCTTCGGGGCCGACCGGCGCATCTCGGCATGAGCCGCGGCAGTGTCACTGAACACGACCAACAGCGAGAGCAGCAAGGCCAAAACGATGGCGATGGCCACCACCAGCGCCACTGCCTTTTGGGTCCGAGCCCGCATTTCCCAACCCTACGACCCAACTTGGCCCTCCAAACAGCCGACTGTCACTAGAGGGGCGTATCGTGCAGTCAGTGCATGCGATGGGCGGCGCCCACGGCGCCATCGGCCACGACCCATCAGGGGTCAAGGGCAAGCAGATAGCCGGGCAGACGATCCGCCGGGTGGCCAGCTTTGCGCGCCCCTACCGGGCCATGCTCATCGGATTCGTGGTGGTGCTGCTGCTGGGAGCGCTGCTGTCGCTGGTGCCCCCACTGCTGTTCCGCCAGATCATCGACGAGGCCATCGAGAACCGCGACCGGGGCCAAGTGCATCTGCTGGCCGGGATCATCGTGCTGGCCGCCTTCGGCGAGGCAGCGCTGTCGTTTGTCGAGCGCTACTGGTCGGCCCGCATCGGCGAGGGGCTGATCTACGACCTGCGGGTGAAGCTGTACGACCACGTGCAGCGGATGCCGATGGCGTTCTTCACCCGGGTGCAGACCGGATCGCTCATCAGCCGCATGAACAACGACGTGATCGGCGCCCAACGGGCGTTCACCGGCACGCTGGGGTCGGTGGTGTCCAACACCATCGTTTTGGCCACCACGCTGGTGGCCATGTTCCTGCTGGAGTGGCGGCTCACGCTGATGGCGCTGGCCCTGCTGCCGGTGTTCATCTTGCCCACCAAGCGGGTGGGCCGGAAGCTCCAGGCCCTCACCCGGGAGTCCATGGAGCACAACGCCTCCATGAACACGGTGATGACCGAGCGGCTGAACGTGTCCGGGGCGCTGTTGGTGAAGCTGTTCGGTCGCCACAACCAGGAGCGGGACGGGTTCGGATCAACCGCCGGACGGGTGCGAGACATCGGGGTGCGAAGCGCCATGTACGGGCGGACGTTTTTTATCGCCCTGAGCCTGGTGGGGGCAGTGGGCGCGGCGGTTCTGTACTGGGTGGGGGCCCAGCTGGTGATCTCCGGGGCCATCACCGTGGGCACCCTGGCCGCCATGGGGCTGATGGTGGTGCGCATCTATACCCCGCTCACCAGCTTGACCAACGCCCGGGTGGACGTGATGACCGCGCTGGTGTCGTTCGAGCGGGTGTTCGAGGTGCTGGACACCCCCAACCCCATCGCCGACCGGCCCGATGCGATGGCCCTGCAACGGCCCATGGGGCGCATCGAACTAGCCGACGTGACCTTCACCTATCCGCCCAGCGACGACCGGCTGGCCTCGCTGCAAACCGACACCGCCGCCCCGGAGACCACCGGCCAGCCGGTGCTGCGCCACCTGTCGGCGGTGATCGAACCGGGCCAGCTGGTGGCATTGGTGGGGCCGTCGGGAGCGGGCAAGACCACCTTGGCCGCGCTGTTGACCCGGCTCTACGACGTGGACACCGGAGCGGTGCTGATCGATGGCACCGACGTGCGTGACGTCGCCCAGGAGTCGCTGCGAGCCTCCATGGGGGTGGTGCCCCAGGATCCCCACCTGTTCCACGAGACGGTGGGCGACAACCTGCGCTATGCCCGGCCCGGCGCCACCGAGGCCGAGATGGAGGCCGCCTGCCGTTCAGCCCACATCCACAACCTCATCGCCTCACTACCCCAGGGCTACGACACGGTGGTAGGCGAGCGGGGCTACCGCCTGTCGGGCGGTGAGAAACAGCGGCTGGCTATCGCCCGGGTGCTGCTTAAAGACCCGGCCATCGTGGTGCTGGACGAAGCCACCAGCCACCTCGACAGCGAGAACGAGGCGCTGGTGCAGCAGGCCTTGGGGATTGCCCTTCAAGGGCGCACCGCGGTGGTAATCGCCCACCGGCTGTCCACGGTGACCAACGCCGATTTGATCTTGGTGCTCGACCGAGGGGAGCTGGTGGAATCGGGGCAGCACGAGGATCTGCTGGCCGCCAACGGGCTGTACGCCGAGCTGTACCGCACCTTGGTGCGCAACGAGCAGCGGTCTCCCGCTGAGAGCACGGCATGAGCCTGTTCGACTCCGCTGATCCGAGGGCCGCGGCCGGCCCGGTGACGTTCACCGTCGCCGAGCTGGCCGACCGAATCAAGCAGGTGCTGAGCGACGCCTTCGGCGACGAGCTGTGGGTGGAGGGCGAGATCCGCAACCTGAGCCGGGCCCGCAGCGGGCACATGTACTTCGACCTGGTGGAGCCCGACCCCAACAACGGCGCCGGCAAGCAGCCCGAGGCATCAGTGTCGGTGGCGCTGTTCCGGTTCAACCGCGAGCGGGTGGAGGAGACGCTGCGCCGCCACGGTGGCATGGCCATGGAAGACGGGATGAAGATCCGCATCCTGGGCAAGCTGGACTTCTGGCCTCCCGGAGGCCGCCTCCAGCTGTACATGTCGGGCATCGACCCCAACTTCACGCTGGGCGAGCTGGAGGCCGAGCGGCTGCGCCTGCTGGAGAAGCTGCGCGACGAGGGGCTCTTGGCCAAGAACCAGGGCGTGCCCTTCCCGGTGGCCCCGTTGCGGATCGGGCTGGTCACCTCCAACGGCAGCGCGGCCCATCACGACTTCTGCGACGAGCTGGTTAGCAGTGGATTGGCCTGGGAGGTGCTGTTGGCCGACACCCCCGTGCAGGGCGCCGACGCGCCTCCGCTTATCGCCGCGGCCATCGGAGCGGTGGGGCGAGCCGGCGTGGACGTTGTCGCGGTGGTGAGGGGAGGCGGGGCCCGAACCGATTTGGTGGCCTTCGACAGCGAGGCGGTGGCCCGGGCCGTCGCCAACGCCCCGGTACCGGTGGTGTCCGGGGTTGGCCACGAGATCGACCGGACCATCATCGACGAGGTCGCCCATGAGGCCCAGAAGACACCCACCGCGGCGGCGGTGTTCATCGTGGGCGTGGCTCGGGCCCATTTGCAGGCAACAGAGGTGGCGTGGGATGGAATCGCCGAGTGGGCCCAGCGACTGGTGAACGACGCCAACCGGCGACTGCTGGCGGTGAGCCAGACCACAGCTAGAACCGCCGAGAGCCATCTGCACCAGGCAGGCAGCCGGCTTCAGGGCCGAGCGGGGTGGATCCGAGAGCTGGCCGAGACCCGAACCCGGGGCGAAACCCGCCGAGTGGACGACTGTGCGGGAACCATGCGTCACCGGGCGGCCGCGGCCATTGTCGACGGGCGGCGCACCTTGGAGCAGAAGAAGTCAGGCGTGGTGGCCCAGGCTCTGCGAATCCCGAGGGCGGCCACCAAGGAGTTGGTCAACCTGGAGGGCCGGGCTCGCCTGCTCGATCCGCAGGCAATTTTGGCCCGCGGTTGGTCGATCACCCGTCATGGCGGCAAAGTTGTGCGCAATCCATCGGCGGTTGCCGCGGGCGACGAGCTGGTGACCACCCTGGCCGAAGGCGAGCTGCACAGCACCGTGTCGGAAGACAAATGAGGAGCACGAGACGATGAGCACACAAGAGATCGGCTACGCCGACGCGCTGAGCGAGCTCCAGCAGATTCTGGGTGAACTGGAGGCCGAGGACATCGACATCGACGTGCTGGCGGTGAAGGTCGAGCGGGCTGCGGAGCTGATCCGGGTGTGCCGGGGGCGGATCAACGACGCCGAGGTGCGGGTAAAGGAGATCGTGGCCGGACTGGACCACGAGGACGACGAGCCTTCTCCGAACGAGGAGGAATAACCTTGCCCCTAGAGAAACTCGACACGGTGGACGCCTTCATCGTCTTCGACTTGGCCGACGCGCCGCAGTCGGTGGGCATCGTCCGATCAGCCCGCAAAATCCTGCCCGGCGGGGCCAGCGACCTGGCCCGGTCGATGACCTACGCCTTCGCCACCTTCGAGATGCAACGCAGCGGGGCATCCGCGGGGATCAACGCCGTCGACGACGATCGTCCCGACGCGGTGGCCAAGTTCACCGCCGAGATTGCCCCCATGGTGGCCTCGGGCCGCTTTCTGCCCGAACCCGGCGCCCGGGTACCTCGAACCGCCCTGGAGTCATTGGCCGAGGCCGACTCCCGGGCCGCGATTGGCGACGTGGCCGATCAGGCGACCGTTGCCGGCGTGGTGGCCGCCGCGGCAACTGCGGCGGGCGGGTTGGACGGCCGCACCGTGGCCATCGAGGGCTCAGGGCCGATTTGCGACGCCTTGACAATCGCGGTTGAGGATCGAGGCGGCTCGATTGTGGAAATGAACGGCCAAGCCGATGTGCTGTTCGCCGGCTCCAAGATGGGGGCCATCGACCACGCAACGGCCGAACAAATCCAAGTGAGCACTCTGGTCCCCTACGGCCCGATCCCGGTCACCGCCCGGGCGCTGGCCATCCTCGGCCGGGCCGGCACCACCGTGGTCCCCGACTTCATCTCCACCGCCGGATCGCTGTTCGCCTGGTGGCCCACCGGCGACTCCACCCCCGACGCCATCGCCGCCGACGCCGCCGCCCAGATCACCGCGTCGCTAGAGGAGATCGCCGACCACCCCGACGGCCTCTTCCTGGCCGCCGCCTACCGGGCCGAGAGCTTCCTCAGCACCTGGCAAGACTCCCTTCCCTTCGGCCGCCCCCTGGCGTCGTAGCGCTTCAGCGCAGCTAGCCGCTGCGGGGAACTTGGTTGAAGGGGAGGTCGCGGTCGGCGGCGAGTTCCCGGGGCATGCCGAGGATCCGCTCGCTGATGATGTTGCGAGCCATCTCGGTAGTGCCGCCACCAATGCAGGTCTGCTGGCGCTGGACGAATTCCACGCCGTAGGAGCCGGTGTCCTCGCCCTGATTCCACACCAGGGCCCGATCGCCGTGCAGTTCCATGGCCACTGTCAACCGGTCGGCTCGGGACACGCCGTGGAACAGCCGCACCAGTGATCCGGCCGGCGCCGGAAAGTAGCCGCTCTCGATTCCCTTCACCACCCGGTCGGACAGCAGAACCTCCACCCGACTAAACGTCTCGGTTTCTCCCAAGCGCTGGCGTTGACGGCCCACGTTGCCGCCGAAGTCCCGGGCGATGTCAGCCAGATCATCCAGACCGTCAGCCGACCGGTTCCGGTGGCGGCCTTGGGTGTAGGGAGAGGCGTTGCCCACCGCGGCCCGCTCGTGGAACAGCAGACGGCTGGCCACCGTCCAACCGTCGTCCACCTCGCCCACCACGTTCTCGGCCGGAATGATGACGTCGTTGAAGTACTCCTGGCAGAACTCCTCGGTGCCGTCCACCATCTGGATGGGGTGAATCTCGATGCCCGGGTGGTGGATGGGCACGATGAACATGGTGAGGCCCCGGTGCTTGGGCACCTCCCAGTTGGTGCGGGCCAGCATCAGGGCATAGTCGGAGCGCTGGGCGAACGTGCTCCAAATCTTGGAGCCATTGATGACGAACGTGTCGCCGTCCCGGTCGGCCCGGGTCAAGGCCCCAGCCATGTCGGAGCCGCCGCTGGGCTCAGACATGAACTGCACCCACAGTTCATCGCCTCGGATCCACGCCGGGATATAGCGCTGCTTCTGCTCCTCGGTGCCGCACTCCAGAATGGTCGGCCCGCAGATCGACAGGGTGGGCACGCTGAACAGGATCGGCATGTCGAAGTCCATGCTCACGTCGTCGATGATCCGCTGGTGGGCGATGGTCAGGCTCTGGCCCCCGTACTCCTTGGGGTAGCACACCGCGGCGTATCCCCCGTCGGAGAGCCGGCGCTGGAGCTCCCGATTTCGGGTGCTCTTCAGGTCGTCGTCATGGGTGGGGTGCCAGGGGTTGACCGGGTCGCGCCGAGGCATGTTCTCATTCATCCACGTCTCGACCTCGTCCCGGTACTCGGCCAACTCGGCGGGATCGGTGGCGGCGTATACAAAGTCGTCCATCGTCTCCTCCTAGTACCCGACCATTTCCGACAGGGCGTCGCGATGCTCGGCTGGGGTGCCGAACAAGCCCCGGTTGACGGTGGCCCGGCGCAGGTACAGATGCAGGTCGTGCTCATAGGTGACCCCGATGCCGCCGTGGATCTGCACGCAGTCCTGCATCAGATCCACCGAGTGGTCGCCCACATACGACTTGGCCACGCTCACCATGCGGGCTTCGTCGTCGCCGGCGGCCAGGGCATCGGCGGCCCCGTCCACCGCGGCCTGAGAGGCTTCCGACCACAGCTTCATGTCGGCGAAACGGTGCTTGAGAGCCTGATACGAGGCCAAGGGCCGCCCGAACGAGTACCGGTCGAAGGCGTACTCCACGGTGAACTCCAGCACTTTGGCCGCCGACCCGGCGTTGTCGGCACACTGGAGCAGCACCGTCACCAGCCGCTGGCGCTCCACATCGGCTTCAGCGGCCGCCCCCGGCTCGCCCACCACAGATTCAGGCCCGACGGCTACTCCTTCGAAGCGCACCTCGGCGAATCGCCGGCCCAGATCGAGCGAATCCTGGGGGGTGATGGTGATGCCGGGAGCGTCAGACGGCAACAGAAACTGGGCCAAACCATCGGGAGTCCTAGCAGTCACCAGCAGGCGATTGGCCTGGGCTCCGGCCTCCACCGCGGTCTTGGTTCCGGTGATTAAATAGCCGCCGTTCGACGAGGACGCTGCGGCGGCCACATGGCCGGCGGACCAGTCGCCGCCCGGTTCGCAATGCGCCCAGGCCAGCACCACTTCGCCGGCCATGACCCCCTCGAGCAGCGATTGCTGATCGTCGGTGCCCGAACGGCCCAGGGTGTCGGCCACCACATTGGTGGGCATGAATGGCCCCGGCACCACACCCCGACCCATCTCGTCGGCCACGATGGTCAAGTCAACAATCGGGCGCCCCGAGATGCTGCCGCCGCCTAGCGTCTCGGGCACCATCAGCGAGGTCCAGCCCAACTCGGCCGCGGCCTGCCACCAGCTCTGGGGGTAGCCGTCGGGCAGGTCGTGCCACTCCCGCACCACGCTGACCGGCACCTCGGCCTCGATGAACCGACGAGCCGTCTCCCGGAAGAACTCCTGATCGTCGCTCAGATCGACTCTCACCGGGGCCATTCCACCACGACAGCGCCAACCGGTCACATTGAGACGGGTATTGGATCGCCCCCTCAGAATCGAGGCCATTACGATTGAGAGGTCTGGGGCTGTAGCTCAGCTGGCTAGAGCACCTGCTTTGCAAGCAGGGGGTCGTGGGTTCGAGTCCCATCAGCTCCACTCATGGCGACGACGTCCACCCTGCCCCCGTCCGCGCTCGACAGCTATCACGCTCAGGGGTTCTTCATTTTGGACGGATTTGCCCCGGCCGAGGTGGGGCACCGGATGCTCGACGACGTTGTGGGCGTGGTGCGCGAGGTGGACGAGTCGGGGGTCACTCCGGAAGGGATGCATGTCGCCCCTGAGTCCCAGGGAAACCTGAGCGGGGAGCGCCCGGAAGACACCGTTTCGAAGGTGTTCACCCTGCACGACCGGCCGGCGTTCATGTCGTTCCTGCACGACGAGCGGATCACAGGAATTCTGCGCGACCTGATCGGCCCCGACGTGGACTGCTTCTTGTCGCAGTTCATCTTCAAGAACCCCGGCGCGTGGGGCCAGCCCTGGCACCAGGACAGCTACTACTTCCCGTTCGATCCGCCCCGGCCCATCGTGGGGCTGTGGCTGGCGGTGACCGAGGCCACCCTGGAGAACGGCTGCCTGCACATCCTGCCCGGCAGCCACGCCGAACCTGTCCACGAGCACGTCCCCGACCGACGTCCCAACGCCAATCTGGGTTATGTGGAGATCGTCGACCACGACATGGGTGACCGCCAGGCGGTGATGATGCAGCCCGGCGACCTGCTGGTATTCGACAGCCACCTCATGCACTGCTCCACCGACAATGTGTCCGACGGGATCCGAGCCGCCATGGTTTACCACTGCTGTGCGGCCGGCACCGAGGACTTGGGCTTCGAGCAGTTCGACGGGTTCAAGAACCCCATATACCGCTTCGACCCCCTGCTCCGCGACGGCCAGCTGGAGGGCTAGTGGCCACGCCGACCGCCACCGTCCTGGTTGATCCCCGGCGCACGACGGGGGTGGTGGACGACCGGGTGTACGGGCAGTTCTTGGAGAACATGGGCCGGGCGATCTATGGCGGGGTGTTCGAGCCCGGCTCCCCGCTGGCCGACGCCCACGGGTACCGCACTGACGTGCTGGAAGCGGCCCGGGAGCTGGCCCCACCGGTGCTGCGCTGGCCGGGTGGGAACTTCGCCTCCGGCTACCACTGGCGCGACGGCATCGGACCGGCAGAAGATCGCCCCGCCCGGTTCGATCTGGCCTGGTCGATGCTGGAAACCAACCGGTTCGGCACCGAAGAGTTCTTGGCCTACGCCCGACTGCTGGGCGCCCCCGCCTATCTCAACTTGAACGCCTCCACCGGGACCATCGACGAGGCCCTGGAGTGGCTCGCCTACTGCAATAGCGACCTGCCGGTTCCCGAGGTGGCGCTCCGGCAAAGTGGCCCACATCCCGGGCGCCACGACGTGCCCATTTGGGGAATCGGCAACGAGAACTTCGGGTGGTGGCAGCACTTGCACACCACCGCGGAGAGCCACGCCGAGCTGACCCGGGAGTGGGGCAAGCTGCTGCGGTGGGCCGACAATCGCATCTCGCTGGTGGGAGTGGGCGCCAACGATCCCGACTGGAATTGGACGATGCTCAACGAGGCCGGCGTGGTGCTCGACTGGCTGTCACTGCACTTCTACTGGAACGAGCTCAGCTACGAGGGCGCTCTGGCTGGCCCGATGGCATCAGAAGCCGAGATCTGCGACACCTGGGGGCTCATCGGGGCAGCCAAGCGGCGGCGCAAGCTCAATCACGATCTGCGGATCTGCATCGACGAGTGGGGGGTGTGGCCCGAGCCCTACCTGTCGATGACCAACCAGCCCGAGGTGGTCAATCGGCGGCTGCGGGCCGAAGTCGGGCCGCCGGTGCATACCGAGCCCGTTCCCATGATCGAGTACCACTTCGACCTCAAAGACGCCCTGGCCCACGCCACTTGGCTTCACGTTCTGTGGCGCCACCCCGACAAGGTGTCGCTGGCCACTCAGGCGCAGATGGTGAACGTGTTGGGCCCGATCCTCACGACCCCTGAAGGCGTGGTGCGCCAAACCACCTTCCACCCTCTGGCGGTGGCCCGACACTTCGCCCTGGGCACCGGCTTGGATGTGGGAGCGCTGACCGAGGCCGGGATCGACGCCACGAATGCCCCGAGAGGATCACTGTCGGCGCTGGACGCGGCGGGCACCGTCGACCCCGACTCCGGCCAAGTCCACTTATCGCTGGTCAACCTCCTGCCCGACGACGAGCTGCTGGTAGAGCTCGACGGCATCGGCGGTCCGGCAACGCGTGTCACCCTGGGGGCCGACGACCCGGCCGCGGCCAACACGCCCGAAGCCCCCAACCGGGTGGTGCCGGTCGAAGACCAGATCGACATTGACGGCCCGCTAGTGATGCCGCCCCACAGCCATGTCACCCTGGTGTTCCCCGGTTCACAATGAGCAGCCGCCACACCCCCCACCCCTGGAATCAGGACTTCGCTTGGCGCCTGACTCTGATACCCAACACCGACCCCAC
>VYEX01000023.1 GCA_009842675.1 Acidimicrobiia bacterium
ATTCGCACGCCCACCAGGTTGGCCCAGTACTCGGGGATGCGCATTTCGACGTAGAAATGGCGGAACTGCCCTTTGGGGCAGTGGTCGGTGTAGTTGTTCGCGCCGTTGTTGGGGATGGCGGTGACGCCCTTCAGCTGAACGCAGAAGCCGCCCGTGGTCTGCTTGGTGACCCCGCTGCCGCTGATGCCCCCGCCGGGGCCCTCGGTCCACAACTCGTGCAGGAAGGCCGCCTCTCGCCACACGTTGGTCGTGCCTTCGTCGAAGAATGACGCGGGAGCGCCGCGGTTTTGGCCGCCGAGGCCGTAGATCACGGTGGACGCAGGCACGGGAATGATGCGGTACTCGTAGTTGAAGCGCCTCGGCGCCGGTTTGCTCAGGTCGAAGGTGAACGGCACGCAGCCCTGCGCCGAGCCGCCCTGATGGATGCCGCTGATGCCCTCGAGGCCGACGCCGTACTGCCTAACCGTGATGTCCACCCAATCGGAGTCCGAGCGCTGCGGCGGCTCTAGGACCCTCACGGTGACATAGCTGCTGGCGCGGCATTCCATGGTGCCGCCGCTGCTGGTGGGGCAATCGCTGCTGCCGTCTTTGGCCGTCACCTTGAAGGTCGTGGCGCTCGGCCCGCTGACCGTGGTGATCACCAGCTCGCCGGACTCGATGCGCGCCGACGCCCCCGCGACGGTGGCGCCGCCGTGTATCCGGTAGACCTCCACCGTGTAGCTCAACGAGTCGCCGTCGGGATCGCTGAACTCGTCCGCCAAACTCAGCCGGTGCGTGCCCGCCCCGAACACCGTCAACGAGCTCGGCCACGCATCCAAGCTCTCCGGCCGCCGGTTGGCCGGCTCCTGGTCCTGGGCCGGCTCAGACCGCAAACTCGAGAAGAACTGCGGCTCGGCATCAGGCACCGAGTTGTCATCGGACCCAGCATCAGGCGCTGGATCCGCGGGGCAGGCCCGCGCCGCAGCCAACACCCCAACCCACAACTCAGTATTGAAACGCCGCCCAGCGCGGCGCTCGATCTCCTCGAGGCCCATCGCCCCCGGCTCGCAGCGCACCGCAGCCAACGCCCGCTCCCACCGCTGCTTGGCATTCGCCTTGCCCTGCGCCTCCAGAGAAGCAATCCGCTCCTCGATCTCGGCCGCCAACCCAGAAGGAGCCTCAGCGCCCGCAACCTGCGCCGACAACGCCACCGCCAGCAAACCCGCAGCCGCCGCCAGAGCCACAGCCCGCCGCCAGCGCCTCACCCGCTCACGAGAAGGCCGACAAGACCCCCCCCGCTTCTGCTCCACAACCGACATCTCACGTCCTCTCGTCGAACACACGGAACCCAAACCCCGCGTGATGCCCTAACCCCAACTATAGACGATGAGCTTCCCCCCTAATGGTGGAGGGGTCTGTTAGGAATTTTGTGTATCGGGCGTGATCTGAGGGTCCGCGGCCGGGTGTTGCGGGCCGGGAAGGATCATGTCTGCGACTGATCAGAATGTGCCGGCTGCGCCGGCGGAGGAGGCTGCCGGTGAGGCGGCGATGCAGGACTGGGCCGAGCTTCTCGTTGAGCGTGCGCGTGCGGAGGGGGTGGAGCCATACGATGACCATGACGACGTTCTGCACCTCCGGGCCTTAGCCGACCCGGAGCGGTACCAGCGTCGGCTAGCCAACGGGGAGAGAGCGTTCGCAACGGCCGTCGCACTCGATTAACTGGGGGGCGGCGGTGGAAACACACGCTGACGGAACTCCGCCGGTTAACCCCTCGGTGCCATAGAACCTCCCACGGTCCATGACAGCAGAATCCGCCATCGCGCCTACGCGAAACCCAGGGTGAATCAGTTCACCTCGCTCTGGCTCAGTAGCTGAGGGTGAGGGTGCCTTCGATGAGGCTGGCGTGGACAAGGGCAAGTATGTCCATGCCGATAATGACGTCGTATTCGGGTTGTGCCCGGGCGAGGCCGATGGCGTTGACCGGAACCCAAAGGAAGTCGGCCGCGTCTGTGTCGGGAGCGATGATGCCGATGATCGCACGGAACAAGTGGACGGGCTCCGCAACACCCGAGGCGGTTCGCATCGTCGTCGTGAGGTACGGGTCGGCTCCAAACCATTCGACAACCCGTGGCCCTATCGCGCTTACTTGGGCACCGGTGTCGACCAGAGCCCGAAACGGCTCTGGGTCTTGGCGGTCGGAACGGGGCACGAGGACGGCAACGCTAACCAGGATCTTGCCGTCCCGCGCGGGGATGCCGATAGTCGGCACCGGTCAGTCGAATGAGAGGGCGAGGATGCCGAGGTCGATGGGATTCGCCCCGATCAAGATCGCCGAGAAGTTACCGAGACCGTATTTGTCGCACCCGATCTCATAGGCATCGCCGTCGTCGTTGTAGATGCCGACGATCTCGCCTTCGTGCATCAGAACGATTTTGCCCCTGTGTTCCCGCTCCATCTCCTCTTGGTGTCTGGCGACATAGACCTCATAGTTGGCTTGCGCCTGATCGGGCATCCGAGACGCCTCCTGTGTTGCTACCGGTCCTCAGGGTATCGCCCGGCGGGGTTCTACTCAATGGTCACGTCCTACGGGGCAGAGCAGTTTCAACTTCGGGGAGGTCGTTGTTGGCCATGCTCTGTTGATTCCTACTCGATCTCCTGGCGCACCAGCCCCGTCAACAGGCCGCCGTCGCCGGTCAGCTCCACGCCCTCGGCGCGGGCGCGCTCGACCAGAAGCTCGGCCCAGTCCTGCATCGCCGCCTCGCCAGCGGCCTCCTCCGCCGGCAAAACCGGCATATCCTGATCAGTCATAGACATGATCCTTCCCGGCCCGCAGCACCAGGCCGCGGACCCTCAGACCACGCCCGATACACAAAATTCCTGACAGGCCCGGGCAGCACCCGGGCGAGGGCCTATCTGGCGGGCATCCGGGGGAGGCCGCTGGGTTCCGCTGAGAGTTCGCCGCGTTGTGCGAGTTGGCGGGGGCGGACGAAGGCTTCTGTTAGTTGGGGGTGATGACCACGCAGTCGGTTTCGTAGGTGACCTGCTCGCCGCGGACGGTGAGGGTGACGGGCTCGAAGCAGACCATGTAGGGCTCGCCCCTGTCCCAGAGCTGCTGCTCGAGGCTGATGGCGTTCTCCTGCTGAGCGGTCGACTGGAGGCCGTTGGCCGCGGTGATCACGGGCATCTGGTCTTCTGGTATGTCTTCGACCGCTTCGTACACCTCTTCTCTGGCCTCCACCTCTTCTCTGGTGCTCGGCGGCGTGCTGGCATCGTAATCGTATTGCTGGTCCGTCTCGTCGACGCCGTTGTTGCCAGGGTCGATCGTGACCGTCTCGCCGTCGTTGTGGATGTAGACGACACCGTCGCCGGTGGGCGCCGCGGCCCGGCACATATAGGACGGATCGCCTTCGCAGGGATACAGCTCCGGGTCGGCCTCCTCGGTGCTGTCGGTGGATGCCTCGTCATCGGCGCTCTCGGTCGACGGCTGCTCGGCCTCCTGCGAACCGGCGCCCGGCTCAACATTGCGGGAAACGACTGCTTCGATGCTGCTCACCGAAACGCTGGCGCCGGGCTGTTCGGGCACAAACAAGAAGTGGTAGCAGAATCCCTCGGCGTTCCCGCAGGTGTTGGCAGAGTTGAACGCGGTGGTCTCCCCGGTGGCGGTGACGGTTTGCGTCGCCCCGCCCACATCGGCTGTGAACTGCACCCCCTCGCCAGCACCAAGCTCTCGGTCGCTGACATACGAGCAGTAGACGAAGCCGCTGAGGATACCCTCGGTGATCGGCTCGCAGCTCAGCGTGGTCTGCGAGCCCTCGCCGATGGCCGCGGCACTACCGCTCCCGACCACGAGGCCAGCAACGACCGCCACCGCCACCGCCGCGCCAACAAGCGTTGAACTCCAACGGCGGTTGCCGCCGAGCCGCGCATTTGCCTGATCATTCATATCCAAGAACCTCCCCGAACCAGCCCCACAACACAAGGCCGACCGTCGCTCTGCCAACTACCCCAAATCAGCCCGCGATAGGCAGGCTACAGCCTCTACCGGCCAGCTCGCCAAACACCACTAGTCGCTGTCGATGATGGTTGGAGGGCTACATCCGTGCGACGCTGACCGTGAGCAGCCCGCCAAACACCACTAGTCGCTGTCGGTGATGGT
>VYEX01000079.1 GCA_009842675.1 Acidimicrobiia bacterium
ACAAAGCATCACCGCCCTCAGTAACCCCGACACCCGCCGCCACACTCACCACCGGCACCGGGTCGTCGTCATCGGCCACATCCACGCTGGCGGTGCCCTGCGTGGCCGACACCGTGTAACCCGAACCGCTGGAGACGGTGACGCTCACCGACCCGTCCGGCTCGTCGGCGCTGTCGTCGGACGTGGCAACCGTCAGCGTCGCAGTGCCGCTCGTCGGCACCGTCACCGCCCGCGAGCCCGTTGTAGCCCCGAAATCGCCGGTCTGGGAAACCGTCACATCAACCGACAACGGCTGTGACGGCACCGGACTCGCCGACACCGTGAACGAAGCGTCGCCGCCCTCAGTCACCTCGGCCCCCGGCGCCACGCTCACCACCGGCTCCGCGCCCTGAGCGGGCACGCCCGCCACACTCAAGGTGAACGCGCCGACTTGGAAGAACGTGTACGTGGTCGCCTCGATCGTGTAGTCGCCCGCGCCCAGCGTCGTAGCGATCCGCGAGTTGCGCCCCTCGCCGCCGTCATCGTTCCGTGCGATCACGCTGGCCGATCGCTGATCAAGTCCCCGCCGCAGGTACAGATACGCGTCCACCTTCGATTCCAAGTCGATCCTTACCCGGGCCTCGCGGTCCAAGGAGAACGTGTAGTACCGCGCGTAGCTTCTGGAGCGAGCTTGCGACCGGCACCACGTAGACGACCAATTGCCCTGCACGCTGGCGCTGCCCTCCAAAGCATCCGCGCAGCCGTCACCGACGGGAGTCAGGCCATCGGAGGGCAGAAGGGCGAAGCCGTGCCCCCAGGTGTTGTCAGCGCCCGAGGTGCCGCGGTCCTCTGCGTTGGTCTTTATGTAGGCGGCCACCTGCTGGGCGGACAACGAGGGGTAGCGGCCGATTACCAGCGCAGCGAGGCCAGCGATGTGCGGCGCCGCTTGGCTCGTACCGCAAAATGACTGTGACCGCGTCGTCGGCGCGCAATCGACACCCGTGATGTCGGGTTTGGTGCGGTTGTCGGGCGTGGGGCCCCGGCTGCTGTATGAGCTGATGGAGTCGGGGAACCGATGATCGGATGCGCCGACGGCCAGCACCCCGGCGTGCGAACTGTCGGCCGGGCTCATGATGCCGCCGCTCAGCGTGTAGTGGTCGATATTGGAGACATCTGAGGTGATGACTGCGACCTGCACCCACGACGGGGCATCGCTGGAGGTCTTCTTCTTGACGTAGAACGAGTAATACCCGCTGCCTCCCTGCTTCACCGTAAGCCTGGCCCCCTCAGACGGGTAGTGGGAGGCTCCGCCGCTCTGGGGATCAGCGCTGGTCCCGACCACTGTCTGCGTCCCGCCCCGGGTGGCTGAGTACCTGACCTCCAAGTCGAGGTCTTTGGTCGAGCCGCCCCAGGTGTCGTCCCACCGCAATGCCACGTACATGTAATCACCGGCTCGCAGCGAGATCTCCTGGGCCTCGTCGGCGGTGGCCCCCGTGCCCGTCCATTCGTGGTAGCCGTCGCTGTCGGTATCGGAGAACGCCCCGTACCAGGATTTCCTCCCGTAGTTCCCCGCCGAGTTCACCCACACGATCCCGTTGTCGGCGGCCCACTTGGCCGTGTTAAGCGGACTCGGGTTGTAGGGCGACGTGCCGTTGGCGGACCCGTGCCACGACCATCCCACCGAGTAGACGATGATCTTCACGCCCTGGCCGTGCATCCATACCACCGCGCTGTGATGATCGGCCCACGTCCTGGGATTGGAGATGTACAGCTCGGCGCCGGGTGCCATGTCCATCAGCGTCTCCGCGACCAGGGTGCCGTGGTCGTCGCCGCCCGCGACATCGCAGTTGGCCAAGTTGCTGGTCGGCTGACCCACACCGGTGTAGCAGCGGCCCACCACCGACGACGGCAGCTCCGTGCCCAGCAAAGCCCGCAGCCCTGTGAAGCCGTCCCTGGCGGTGGCGGTCGTGGCTATGTCGATCACGCCCACCTTCACGCCATCGCCGGTGAAGCCGTTGCGATGCCACGTCAAAGCATCGTGGAGAGCGACGCCGGGGCTGGCGATTTGGCCCCGATTCTTGAACGGCTCGGGCATCTCGCGCACTCGCGACACCCCAGTCTGGCCCGCCAACGGCCCCAGCAAGTCGGGCGGCACATACACCTCCAGATAGTCGCCCACCTGATTCGACGGCGACACGCCGTTGCTCGCCAAGAACTCCACGACGCCATCGCGATTGCCGTCCAACTGGATCGTCAACAACAGCGGATCACTACCAACAGTGGAGTTCGAGTCACTGGAAAGCGTCGGACCCACATCCACACCAGGACTCGCAGCGTCGACACCGTCGCCCTCCTCGACGGCCACGGCCAGCGCGCTGAGCTGCGAACCCAGATTCGGATACACCACCGCGTCCGCCGTGTACCTGGTGCCGAGTTCAGGGCCCAACAAGCCCTCGGGCCCCAGCGACTCCGGCCCCAAACCCTCGGTGACGTCGAATTCGCCACCAGGCTCCTGCGAACTATCGGTCTGCGTCTGCGCACCGACCGGCGACACACCGGCCACCAGCAATACCAGCGCCACCACCACCGACAGCACCCGCGTCACCGAGAGCCAGCCGCCCCGAAAAATCACACAGCCTGGCGAAGGCACTGCCATACTTTAGCCATACACTTCTCCTGGCGCTACAACTCCATGGCTACCGATCCTGCGTTGGTAGTAGGGCTGCTGGTGCGCTCTCAGCTCCCGATGTGGGCTGCGATCTGGTCTTCGAAGGTGAAGTCCAGATCGAGGCTCTGGTCGAGGCCCTCGGCGACCATCCAGCGGTACACGTGGTCGACCATTGCGGCCAGGCTGTACTCCGGCGCCCAACCGATGTCGGCCCGCAGCCGGTCGACGGAGAACACCACGCTGCGGTTCCAGCGGTGCAGGTTGGGAGCCAGCCGCTGCACCAACTGGGCCAGCTTGAATCGCCGCCGCATGCTGTCGGCATCGGCCCGGGCGTTGTCGGAACTGCGAATGTCGATGTTCACCGGGGAGGCTTTGCCTTCCTGAAACACCAGGGCACCGTCCCACAGGTCGTCCAGCACAGGAGCGGGGATGAACACTTTCTCGGCGCCGGTGCCCAGCACATCGGCGAAGGTGTCCACATAGCCCACATCTGATTGATAGGTCCCGCCGGTGAGGTTGTAGCGCTTTCCAAAGGTCTGGGGCTGAAGCATCATCATCCGCAGCGCTCGAGCCTGGTCGTCCACATGGCCCACTTGGCCCAGGGTGGTGCCGTCGCCGGGGATCAGCACCGGGCGGCCTCTCAACAGCCGCAAGATCATCCGCTGCTCCCGGTCGGCCAGGATGTTGCGGGGGCCGAACACCATCGAGAACGGCACGATGGTGGCCGGGAACCCCCGGCTGCGCCAGGCGTCGACCAGGATGTCCTCGCACAGGAGCTTGTGCAGCCCGTACTCGTTCTGATTGGGGCCTCGGTCATCGGGGTGGTCCTCGGTGATGGGCAAGATGTCGGTAGGGGCGTATATGACGGTGGAGGAGGCGAAGATGTAGTGGCCGACGCGTCCTTCAAACACCTCGATCATCAACTCCACGTCGGCCGGGTGATAGGCGCTCATGTCCTGGACCGCGTCGAATATCTCGTCTTTGAGCACCGACCGCACCTGGTCGTGATCAGTGCGGTCGGCCACCAGCCGACGGACCGACCGGGGAAAGTCCACCGCCGTGCGCCCCCGGTTCAGCACGGTGACCTCGTGGCCATGCTTCACCAACTCCATGACCAGCGAGTAGCCATTGAACTGGCTCCCGCCCATGACCAAGACCTTCATAACTGCTCCTTTGCCTCACTGGCCGACTTCAGCGGCAGATGCCGGCTTCGGCCAGGGCTTCTACTTCGTGGGGAGGGATGCCGAGTACCTCGCCGAGCACTTCGACGGTATCGGCACCGAGCAGAGGGGACGGGCCGGCGGTGCGGGTCTGAGTCAGGCCGAAGCGAATGGGGTTGCCCACGTGGGTTTCCTTGCCCACCACCGGGTGCTCCAACACATCGAGGGCGCCCCTTGAGGCCAAGTGCTCGTCGCCCAGGTGGTCGTAGGGGCCCATCACCGGCATGGCTGACACTCCAGCGGACTGCATTCGCTGGGCTCGCTCGGCGGCCAGTCCTCCTGTCATCCAAGCGGCAACTGCGGCATCCACGGCCTCGACGTCGGCCAGCCGGTCGGCGTTGGTTGGCCAGCGGTTCTCCACGCCGATGAGGTCACAGCAACGCTGCCACGACTCATCGTCGTGACAGGCCAGCGCCACCCAGTCGTCGTCGCCCCCGGCTCGGTACACATCGTGGAGAGCGACGGTCTCGGAGCGGTTGCCAATGGCCTGGGGATCGGCACCAGCCGCGGCCGCGCCCATATACACGTCACCGATCAGATAGGCCGCTGCCTCGGTCTGAGCCATGTCGATGAGCTGGCCCTGCCCAGTGCGCTGCTTGTGGTCGAGGGCGGCCAGCACCGCCACCGCCAGCAGCTTGCCCGCGATATGGTCGGGATGATTCAGCGTTGTGCCGCAGGGAAATGGCACATCGGAGTGGTTCCAAAGCCAGTGGGCCCCGGCAAAGCTGGCATTGAGCGGCCCGTAGGCCGGCATCTTGCCCATCGGCCCGCCCCGGCCGTAACCCTGCGAGCACACATACACCAGGTCGGGCCGTCGAGCCGACATGTCGTCCCAGCCGAGACCAAGCTTGTCCAGTGAGCCGCCTCGCAGGTTCTCGGCCACCACATCGGCGGCCATGAACAGATCCAGGGCCAGCTCGCGGCCCCGCTCGGTGGTCAGATCGAGGGCCACCGAGCGCCGCCCCCGGCTCTCGGCGTTGAATGGGAAGGCCTTGTTGAGGTCGCCGCGACCGGCAAAGCGCAGCGAGTCGGGATGGGCCACCGATTCGATCTTGATGACGTCGGCCCCTAAGTCCGACAGCATCCAGGTGGCTTCGGGCACCACCGCAGCCATACCAAACTCCACCACCCGCACCCCGGACAGCAATTGGCCGTCGCCGTTGGAGCGGTTGGACGGCCCGGTTGACCAGGGGTTATCTGTGGATCGGGCACTGAACTGCGCCGCCTCGTCTCCGGCTGCGGGAGCCCGCTTTCTCACTCCGGCCGGGGTGCCTGAGAGCTGCCAGGGGGCGTCGGGCATGGGCAGGCCCTCGGAGCCCTCCACGTCGTGGCGGAAGAACCCCCGACCCACCACCTGAGGATGGTTGGCGAACTCGCTGGGCGACTGGATCACTCCGATGGTGGTGCCCGCGGCAAGGCCATGTTCGAATAACTCTGATCGATCCCGCTGCGACGTGATTGCATCGGCCACCACGTGAATCACATCTCGGTTGCGGCCCCGGAACACTCCGTCGGCCCACTCCGGACCGGTCAGGGCGTCGGGGTTGCCCAGCACCTCCACGAACCCGTTCCACTGGTAGGGAGTGCCGATCACGGTGCGCACCCAGCCATCTCGGGCCGGGAAGATCCAGTAGTTGCCGTCGGCGTTGCGACGACCCTCGTGGGGCAACTCGGGAAAGTGCTCCACGTAATCGGGAATTAGCACTGACCACGGGTTGAGTCCCGACAATGCGGCCTCCTGCACGCTGATCTCCACCACTTGGCCCTGGCCGTGGCGGCCGCGGTCCATGACCGCGGCCAACCCGCCGATGGCCCCGAACACCGAGGCACAGTCGTGGGCCAGATAACCGGGATGCCAGCACGGAGACTTGTCCCGAAACCCCGACAAGAATTGTCCGCCGGATGAGGCGAATGCCGGCAGCGGCTCCAACCGCCAATCCGACCGGGGGCCGGTTAGGCCCATGTCGGTCAGTGCCACCACCACGAGAGCAGGATGGCGCTCGGTCAACTCGTCGAGGTCCATTCCGGTGTTGTCGATGAGCAGGTCGGCGTCTGCCATCAGCGACTCCAGTTCGCCAGCTTCGCCCGCCGCCTTGTTGGCGTTGCGATGGGCGTGGGACAAGTCGTCGGGATCGGGAACTGGCGGTATTCGGATCACCTCGGCGCCCAGGTCGCCCAGGATTCGACCACATAGCGCACCCCGCATATCCGTGTGGTCCACCACCCTTAGCCCGGCCAGTGCACCGGGATCCATGGGCCCCGGAGAAGTCATCGGATGCGGGGCTCGATTCGGGTTTGCTCCTTAATCCCCCGGGCCTTCTCGGTGATCTCCTCCTCGGCCCCGGCCAGGCTCAGGAAGGCCACCCCGCTGTTCATGGCGTTGGCCAGCGTTGTGTACTGGGCGGTCCAAATCCCCCGCATGGTGGCCTCAATGGCCAAGCGCTCAGGGGCCGATGCGATGGCCTCTGCGGCCCAGCGAGCCGCGTTCATCAATTCCTCCTGGGGCACGACCTCCTGCACCAGTCCGATCTGGAACGCCCGTTGGGCCGACATGCGCTCATGGCGACCCAGCAGCGACATCCGCATGACCTCGCCCAGCGGCATCCGCTGGAGCATAAACATGGGTTCGTTCACTGCGGGCATGCCGTGACTCACGTGGGGATCGAAGAAGGTGGCGTTCTCGGAGGCGATGATGAACTCCACCTCGCCCAGCAGGTAGAACGCGCCTCCGGCGGCCATGCCGTTGACCGCAGCAATGACCGGACGCCAGTAGTCATTGGACTTGGGCCCGAGGGTGGAGATCGGGTCGTCGACCATGAAGGGCGAGGCGGGCTGCTTCCACGAGCCGCTGATGTCCACCCCGGTGGTGAAAGCTCGCTCTCCGGTGCCGGTGAGGATCACGCACCTCACGTCGTCGTTGTAGCGGAGTTGGGCCCACACCGCCCGGAGCTCGTCGCAGGAGGCGTTGTCCATGGCGTTGAGCCGATCGGGCCGGTTCAGCGTGACCACCGCCACCCCGTCAGACTCCTCGTACAGCAAGTTCTCGTACTCAGGCACGGCCCGAAGCGTAGCCTGGACATGAGCTGAGGCTTATGGGTTCCAAAGTGGGAATCATTAGCCTCCCTGCCCATGGACATCGGAAGAATCGGTTTGTGGCAGGGCGTTTTGGACCAGCAGCCCTCAAGTCAGGTGCGAGAAGTCGTCGCCGAACTACAGGAGATGGGCTGGCCCACTATGTGGATCCCTGAGGCAGTGGGCCGCGATCCCTTCGTATCGGCATCGGTCATGCTGGGGGCCACCAGCACGCTGAAGATCGCCACCGGCATCGTGCAGGTCCACGCCCGCCATCCCATGACCACTGCGGCCGCCCAAAAGACGGTGGCTGAGGCGTTCGACAATCGATTCCTGCTGGGCATCGGTGTGAGCCACGGCCCGTTCATCGAGGGCATCCGCAAGCTGGACTACTCCAAGCCCTACTCCTACATGGTGGATTACCTCGATGCCATGGAGGGAGCCATGTACATGGCCGCCGGTCCTGACGAGGACCCGCCAGTGGTGCTGGCCGCACTCGGCCCCAAGATGCTGGCTCTGGCCGCGGAGCGTACCGCCGGCGCCCACCCCTACTTCGTGCCTCCCGAGCACACCGCCATCGCCCGGGAGATCATGGGGCCAGACGCCCTTCTGGCCCCCGAGCAGAAGGTGTGCCTGGAGACCGATGCCGAGGCAGCCCGGGCGCTGGCCCGGGAGAACATGGCCATGTACCTGGGCCTGCCCAACTACGTGAACAACCTTTATCGGCTGGGCTTCACCGAGGAGGACGTGGCCAGTCAGTCCGACCGGCTGGTGGATGCCATCGTGGCTTGGGGCGACTTGGACAACATCCGAGCCCGTATCCAGGCCCACCACGACGCCGGTGCCGACCACGTCGCCGTGCAGGTGCTCACTCCTCGCGGAGAGCTGCCCTTGGCCCAATGGCGAACCCTGGCTGACGCCCTTCTATAGTTCGTCGGCGAAGCCCCAGAGAATGGAAAAGGGGCTCGACAGCACGAGGGATTCGACATCATGAGCAAGTTTTGTGAAGGACGGGTCGCGGTCATCACCGGCGCGGGACGCGGCATCGGGCGGGAGTACGCTCTGATGCTGGCCGAGCACGGCGCCAAGATCGTGGTGAACGACCTAGGGGCCGACCCCGACGGCCGGGGCGGCGATGCCGGACCGGCGGGCGAGGTGGTCGAGGAGATCCGGGCCATGGGCGGTGAGGCGGTGGTAAACGGCGCCGATGTCAGCGATTTCGACGCCGCCCGGGACATGATCCACCAGGCCATTGACACCTTCGGCACTTTGGACATCCTCATCAACAACGCCGGGATCCTGCGAGATCGCATGGTGTTCTCCATGAGCGAATCCGACTGGGACGCGGTGGTTCAAGTCCACCTCAAGGGCACCTTCGCACCGGTGCATCACGCGGCCGCCTGGTGGCGGGAGCAGACCAAGGCCGGGCGCAGTTTTCAGGCCCGGATCATCAACACTGCGTCACCGTCAGGCATCTTCGGCAACGTGGGCCAGACCAACTACGGCGCAGCCAAGGCCGGCATCGCGGCCTTCACGGTTATTTCCGCCATGGAACTGGTCCGCTACGGGGTCACGGTGAATTGCATCGCCCCCAGTGCCCTGACCCGGCTTACCGCTCCGCTGATGGGCGGCGCCGACATATCCGAAGAGGTTCAGGAGACGATGTCCCCCACTTGGATCGCTCCCATCGTCACCTGGCTGTGCAGCCCTGAGGCGGACAACGTGACCGGCCGGGTGTGGGTAGTGGGCAACGGCCGGCTGGGCATTGCCGAGGGCTGGGCCCTAGGCCCCAATGTGCCTCTCGAGTCACAAGACCCCACCGGGCTCAAGCCGGTAGTGGCCGATCTGATGGCCAAGGCCCAGCTCAACGCCGACATGAGCGGTGAGCCCGCCGGCGGCCCCGGCAGACCTGACCACGAAATCTAGATTTCTTCCACCCGGCAGCGAACCTCGGGCTCGATTTCTGCTCCAACCCAGCGCAGGGCGAGGCCTCCTCGGGCGTGTCCCGCGGTGTCCAGCCAATTGGGATGGCCGGGATCGCGCCGGGCCACCACCACCCGCACCGTGCCGTCGTCTTCGACCGCCGCGGTGTGGTGGTTCAAGTTGGTCGGGTAGTACTCGAAGTCCAGAGACTCCAGCCAGTGGTTGCCCAGCTGAATGTTCCAGTACTCGCACTCGGGGGGCTCGAATTCGATGATCCAAGCCACGTCAGGGCCCAGGTCGTAGTAGCCGTAGTTGTACGACGTGTCGGGGTCGCCTTGGGCAAAGGCCAGCAGCTCGGGGTTGATGGGCCGGATCTCGTGGGGGTGGGCGGCAAAGCTGTCCGTCCAGCCCAGAAACTGACCTACGACGGCAGCCACGGTGAAGCCGGCCCGGCCCAGCGCATCGGACAATCGCTCGGGATCCACTGGCTGGGGCGGGCCGCCAGCATCGGTGCGCTCCAAGGCCAACTCGGCCGGAACCTGATTGGGCCGATCCAGCAGGGTCTGGCGGATGGTGAGGGCGTTGGTGCCCTCCTTCATGGCCAGCCACGGACCGGTCTGAGGTTCGGTGCTGATGGCCACCTCGAAGCAGCCATCGTCATCTAAAGCCAGGTCCTCGGTTACCAGGTAGCTGTCCCGGATAAGCCCCTCGGGAGTGCCCAAGCCGCCGCTGAACGCCCCCATGCGTATGGAGTGGGCATCGTTGATGCGGCCGCGCAGCCGGTATTCGAAGCGGGGCGACAACCGAGCACCCCCGTAGGCGTAGTCGGGATTGTCGAGGCCGATCTTTACGCCCGACTGGTTGAGGATGGCCCGCGCCGGATCGGCCTCCTCCAGGTTGGCCTTCAGAAAATTGGCGGCCAGGCGCGTGACGTAGCGCAGACCCTCAGCCCGGTCGAAGTCATCGTCGGGTGATGCGACCAGCACTTGGCGGCCGGCGTCCCGCAGAAGATCGCAGAACTCCTCCCAGCTTTTGGCCAGATCCACTTCGCTCATTCCACTGCTCTGCTGTTGCTTGCCCTGTCGCTCATTCCACTGCCACTCCGCATGCCTCGATGTAGTCGGCATAGCGCTCGTGGATCACCTCGGCCCGCAGCCCATACTGCTCGGGGCTGTAGTCATGGACACCGTGCTCGCCCTTGGGATGATCGGCGGCCCATTGGGCCACGGCCTGCTCGGCGACGGTGTCGAACTGGTAGCCGAATCGGTCGCAGATGGCAGCCACGCTGCCCAGCGGGTTGCGCTGGAAATCAGCGAAGTGCAGGTCGTAGAACCGGTCTTCGCGGCCGGCTCTTGCGGCCAACAAACGCTCAATGCCCCGAGCCCACAGTTCGGTCTGCTCCGCGCCGTGGACGATGTTGTCGGGAAGCTCTTCGAACCCCTGGCGGCTGACCGCGGTGAGGCTGCATACCGAAGCCAGTGCCTTCAATGGATCCCGATGGGTCATCACCACGTTGGCGTCGGGATAGGTGGCGAAAAGCGCCTCTGGAGCGAACAGGTGGCTGGGATCCTTCAAGATCCAGCGGGCGTCGGGCTCGTCGACACCGATCAGGCCGATGCTGCGGCGATGCTGGGCATAGGCCGGACCCATGTCGCAGGCCGCCCACCAGGCGGAATAGGTGGGTATCCGGAACAGGCACTCAAACGTCACGCTGGCGAATGACTGGCGGAAAATGTTCCAGCACTCGTCCACGTTGTCGGCCAATTGGAGATGGATGGCAGCCCGCTCCGGATCCATCTCGACGATGGCATCCATCTTGGCCTTGCAGGAGAGGAAGTCGTCGCTGTGCTCCCATTGGTCGCGGGGCGGCCGGGGTTGGGGCATCTCCGCCAGCCATAGCTCCAGCCCTTGGAAGTGAGGGCTGGCCGCCATCAGCTGGTGCAAGGCAGTGGTACCAGTGCGGGGTAGGCCGATGATGACCAGCGGTTGCTCGATCGCGACATCGGCGGCCTCGGGCCGGGCCTTGAGGCCCGCTTCGGCACGTAGCCGGCCCATGAGAGCCTGAGTAATGATCTCGCCGATGGCGAAACGGCCGATGTCGGTCATGGCTGCCTCGGCCTCCAGCGACTGCTCGAGAACGGTTAAGCCCTCCAGGTAGTCGTCGCTTCCGAAGTCGTCCAGCCCAGTTCGCTCGACCGCGGCAGCGTGATACTGCTGGATTTGGCTCATTGGGCCGCCGCCTGGAGTTGCGCCCCGAACGCGGCCATCGTCTCGGCGGTGTCAGCGAAGAACAGGAAAGACGGAACGATCAGCCGGTGGGCCCCCAATTCGGCTACCTCCTGCACCAAACCGGCGGGATCGTCCATCGGGGTGTTGGGCAAGCCCACCGTGATCTCGATGCTCTCGGGATCCCGGCCGGCGGCCGACGCCTCTTGGCGCATCACGTCGATCAACTCAGCAATGGACACCCCCTCCCGAGGCCCCGGCCAGAAGCCATCGCCCAGCCGTCCAGCTCGGCGGGCGGCAGCCTTAGAGTGGCCGCCAATAATGATGGGCACCCGGCCGTTGGCCGGCTTGGGGTTCACGCTGACTCCGGAGAACGAGGCGTGCTCGCTGTCGAACGACGCGCTGTCGGCGTCCCACAGCGCCCGCATGGCCCCGATGTAGTCGTCGGTGCGCTGGCCTCGGCGCTCCCACGGAATGCCCAGCGCCGCGAACTCCTCCTTCAGCCAGCCCACGCCTATTCCGAGGCTCACCCGACCTCCCGACATGGAGTCGAGCGTGCCCAGCGATTTGGCCAACACCACCGGGTTGCGCTGGGGCAAGATCAAGATGCCGGTGCCCAACCGCAGTGTGGTGGTGGCCGTGGCCACCCAGGTAAGCCAGATCAGCGGATCGGGCAGCGGCGTGTCGGGGGTCATCGGCATCCGACCGGTCGGATCGTAGGGATACTCAGAGGCGTAGCTGTCCGGGTACACCACGTGCTCCACCGTCCAGATTGAGTCGAACCCAGCCGCCTCCGCCGCCTGACCGAACTCCACCGCCCCCTGCGCGGTGGTCCAGTGAAGAATGTTTGCGAAACCAATCCCGAGCTTCATGGCCCGCCAGCGTAGGTGAACCGCTAGCCGGTTGAAGAAGCTACGGCGGTCCAGACCTTTTCAGGGGAGGCGGGCATGTCGAGGTGGCGGATGCCGAGATGCGACAAGGCGTCGACCACCGCGTTCTGCACTGCCGGGGTGGAACCCACGGTGCCCGACTCGCCGATCCCCTTGGCCCCCAGAGGATTCCGCGGGGTGGGGGTGACCGACTCGTGGACTTCGAAGCTGGGTAACTCGGCGGTGGAAATCACCCCGTAGTCGGCAAAGTTGGAGGTGAGCAGGTTGCCGTCGGGGTCGTAGTGGACCTCTTCCATAAGGGCTTGGGCCGCGCCAGCGGCCAGCCCGCCGTGGATCTGGCCGTGGGCCAGCAGCGGATTGAGAAGGAATCCGGCGTCATCCACCGCCACCAGACGCTCCAAGGTCACCTCTCCGGTGTCGGCGTCTACCTCCACCACGGCCACGTGAGTTCCGAATGGGAAGGTGGCACCGTGCTGCTCGAAGTCGTTCTCCACAAACAGGGTCTCCGAGACCGCCGCGGCCACATCGGCCCAGCCAGTCGACCGCGCCGGGGTGCCGACAACGTGGAATTGGCCGGTCTCTGAGTCGAGCACTACGTCGGCGGGAGCGGCCTCCAACAGATCGGCCGCCCGCGGGCGGGCCGCTTCGATCAGCTTTTCGGAGGCGTTGAGCAGGGCCGAGCCGGCGATCTGGGCGGTGCGAGAGCCTCCGCTGATGTCGCTGGTAGGGATCTCGTCGGTGTCGCCGTGAATCATCTCGATTTGGTCCATGTCGATGCCCAGGGTGTCAGCCACCACCATCGTCAGCGTGGTCACATGGCCCTGGCCGAAGGGAGTTGCCCCGGTGCGAGCCAGCACCGTTCCGTCGGGCCGCAACTCCAGGCTTCCCGTCTCCGTGCTGACCGGACCCATGGGCGCGGTGACCTCAACGTAGGTGGCCAACCCGATGCCCAACAGCCGTTGGTCGCCCCGCTCCCGGCGAGCGGCTTGCTCGGCCCGCAGCCCGTCGTATTCGGCCGCTTCCAGCGCAGCGTCCAGCGAGGCCTGGTAGTCCCCGGAGTCATAGGCCGCTCCGGTGGGTGTGGTGAGAGGAAAGGCATCGGGGGCGAAGTAGTTGCGACGGCGTACTTCAGCCGGATCCATGTCGATCTCGGCCGCAAAAAGATCCACTGCCCGCTCAATAGCCGCGGTGGCCTCCGGACGACCGGCTCCTCGGAAAGCGTTTACTGGGGAGGTGTTGGTGGCTACGGCGGTGGCCGACCACGCCACGTTGGCAATGTCGTAGTTGCCGCAGGCCATGAGCCCGGTGAAGGTGGGCAGCAGAGCCCCCACGCCGGGATAAGCCCCCGCGTCGGCCAGCATGTCCAGGCGGTAATGGGTGAAGCGGCCAGCGGCGGTGCCGCCCAGGGTGACAGTCTGGAACTGGGCCCGGCTGTGGCCCAGCGACTGGAGGCTCTCAGTTCGGGTCTCGGCCCAGCGCACTGGCCGACCCGTCCGGCGGGCCAGCCATCCCAACAGGCATTCCTCAGCGCCGGGGCTGGCCTTGGTACCGAAGCCGCCACCCACATCGGGGATGATCACCCGCACCTGAGACGGGTCCAAACCCAGCGCGCCGGCAATGGCCCCTTGAGCGGTGTGGGCCCCCTGGGTGCTCGACCAGCAGGTCAGGCGCCCGTCTTCACCCCACGCAGCAGCAGCCACTCGGCCCTCAATGGGACTGGCGTAGATCTTGGAGTTGACGACGCGGTGGGATATCACCACATCGCACTCGCTGAAGTCCACCTCGGCTGTGGGAGGCAGAGCGATGGCCACATTGGATTCAGCATCGTCGAACAGCTTGGGGCCTTCGGCGGCCGTCTCAGCGTCGACCACCACGGGCAGCGGGTCGTAGTCGGCCCACACTGCCTCAGCGGCGTCGGTGGCCTGCTCAACGGTCTCGGCCACCACTGCGGCCACCGCTTCGCCGACGAAGCGCACTCTGCCGGTGGCCAGCAGCGGGCGGGCCATGGCGGCATCGCCCGCCATTGGCGGCAGAGGCGAGAGGTCCAGATCGTCGCCGACCACCACGTCGATCACGCCGGGCATGGTCCGGGCATCGTTGGCCTCCACCGATAACAGCCGGGCGTGGGCAATGGGCGACCGCACGAACACCACATGGGCCGCCCCATCGAGTGGGATGTCGGCCACATAGGTTCCCCCATCGGTCAGCATCCGGGGGTCTTCCACCCGCCTCACTTCATTGCCCAAAATGCTCATGGGCGAGAAGCGTAGGCCAGAGTCCTGTCGAGTTACCTACCGGCTATTGCTGGAGGGAACGACGCCAAGCCTGGGCATCTTCGCCCATCGGGGTTGACGGGGCCCGGTCGGTAAAGGGCCACAGCTCCTCGGCGATACTCCGCCAATTGGCGGTGGCGCCGAGCTGGGCGAACAGCGATATCAGGCCGAGGTTGATCCGCTGAAGCACCACTAGCGACGGCGGCACGTTGAGCACCTTCTTCAGCTCGGCGTGCTCGCCAGAGGCATCGAAGATGGCCCTGACTCCCGCGGCGGCATACTCCTGGGTGAAGGTCCGGGTCTCGTCGGTGAGCACGAACTCGTAGAAATGAGTGAAGAACGCTTCAACCTCGCCATCGCTGAAGGGCGCATCGGGCGGCAGCAACCCGGCGTTCACCAGCTCGGCCCGAAATCGGGGGATGTTTCGGTCAACCACCATGGCGGTGAGCATCCGCTCAAACTGGGCGGTCTCTTGTTCGCTGAACCGCTTGACCAGGCCGAAGTCCAAGAAGGTGACCGAACCGTCGGGGTGGAAGAGGTAGTTCCCGGGGTGGGGGTCGCCGTTGAATGCCCATAGGCGATAAATCGACCCGATCGAGAACCGGTAGACGGTCTCGGCGACCCGATTTCGCTCCTTCTGGGGCCAGCCCAGCGCCTCTTCGAAGGTGGCGCCGGTAGCCAATTCGGTGGTCAGCACCCGGGCTGAGCTCAAGTCGTCGTACACCTCGGGAATGGCAATGTAGGGATGGCCGCGGTAGTGATCGGCGAACAGGCGCTGGTTGGAGGCCTCGTGCTCATAGTCGAGCTCCTCGGTAAGCCGCTGGCGCAGCTCCTTCACTATGGGGGCGGGGTCGAGGCCGGGAAACAGCACCGAGAGGGCTCGGAACACCATGCGGGCCGAACCCAAGTCCGCCGCGATGGCCTCGGCCACGCCGGGATACTGGATCTTGACCGCGCAGGCCCGGCCATCGGGAGTGATGGCCCGGTGGACTTGGCCGATGGAAGCTGCCGCGATGGGCACCGGATCCCAGTGCTCGAAAAGCTCGTCAGGTGGAGCGCCCAACTCGGCAGCTAGCACCGACTCGGCAAGGGCCGGGCTCATGGGCGGGGCGTTGGCCTGGAGCTGAGCCAGAGACGACCGCGTGGACTCGGGCAGGCCCACATCGAGATAGCTGGCCATCTGGCCGATCTTCATCAGCGCGCCCTTCATGTTCCCCAGCACTTCCACCACATCGGCGGCAGTGCGCAGCTCCCGCTCAGCATCGAGGGTCTCAGTCTGCTCGGCATCGGCGAACACTTGACGGGCCCGGGCCATCGCCCACCGTCCGCCGCTGCGGGCGCCCAAACCAGCCATCTTGGCCGTGCGTCCCAGCCGACCCCGCTGGGGTACCGCTCCCCGACTGCGCCTGTCTGCCACGCCGCCGAAAATACCGGGCCAGCCACGGCTGCTGGCATCTTTGACAGAGAACGCCGAGTGAAGGAATGTGCTGATAGTTTCCGCTATTTCGCGGGACACCATCCAGCAAAGGTGTGTATCGTAGAACGGAACAGTTCCGCTATGCGGTACAGGGGCTCGGGCCGACCTGGGCCGCATCCCATCGCCTGCCGAGCAATATCGGAGTCCAAGTCATGCGAATCCTCTTTGCTGACAGCCTGGCTCAGAGCGCTGTCGAGCGGCTGCGGGCTGGCGGGGACGAGTGCGTGGTCGATCCCTCGTTGACTGCTCAGAGCCTGCCCGAGCACGTTGCCGGATTCGACGTTCTGGTGGTGCGCAGCACCAAGGTCACTGCGGCTGCTCTGGAAGCCGCCGATCGACTTGGTCTGGTGGTTCGGGCCGGGGCGGGGACCAACACCATCGACGCCGACCGGGCTGCCGAGTTGGGAATCTTTGTGTGCAACGTGCCGGGCCGAAACGCCATTGCGGTGGCTGAGCTGGCCATCGGGTTGATGTTCGCCATCGACCGCCACATCGCCCCTGCCACCGCCGATCTCCGATCAGGAGACTGGAACAAGCAGACCTACAGCCAGGCGAGGGGCCTGTTCGGCTCCACGCTGGGGATCATCGGCATGGGCGCCATCGGCCTCGAAGTAGCCCAGCGGGCCAGCGCATGCGGTTTGCGGGTCATCACCGAAGCTCGGGCTGATCGCACTCGTGAGGTGTGTCGTCGTATGGCCGACATCGGGGTGGAGGAAGTGCCCGAAAGGGCGGCGGTGCTGGCCACCAGCGACATCGTGTCGATACACGTTCCCGGTGGCGGGGACACCGTGGGCATGGTGGACGCTGAGTTCCTGACTGCGATGAAGCCCGACGCGGTGCTCATCAACACCAGCCGGGGCGAGGTGGTAGATGAGGCCGCGCTGCTGGCCGCGCTGGACGCCACCGGGCTGCGAGCCGGCCTCGATGTGTTCGCCAATGAGCCGTCGGGCAGTGTCGGACAGATCAGCTCAGAGCTAGCCCGTCACCCGAAGGTGACGGCTACTCACCACATTGGGGCCTCCACCGATCAGGCTCAGGTAGCCGTGGCCGAGGGTACCGCCGATGTCATCGAGGCCTATCGCAGCGGAGTGGTGCTGGACTGCGTCAATCTGGAAAGGGTGCCCAATCGCACCGCCACGCTGAGCGTCCGCCACCACGACCGGGTGGGGGTGCTGGCCTGTGTGCTGCAAGAACTGAGCCGAAGGCACGTGAACGTGGCCAACATGCAAAATCGGATCTTCTCCGGGTCAGAAGCGGCCGTGGCCGTCATCGAAGTGGCCGGAGATGTCGATGACGATCTGCTTGAGGTCCTCGGTTCCATCGAGCATGTGATCTGTGCCTCGGTGCTCGACACCCACTCGGCGGCGGGCCAATGACCGGCTCACGCCCCATCGACGCCAACCAAGCAACGTGCGAACCGCTGATCGCCCCCTTTGCCGGCTGGGTGGTGCACCCCGACTGGGCCGAGAGGGTGATCAGCCGGGCCTACGACAACCTTTCGCCGCTACAGCGCCAAGCCCTGGTGGCATCAAACCCCTACAGCTACATGAACGTCACCAGAAGCCGAGAGGATCTCTTCGACAACACCGACCTCTCGCATGAAGATCTGGTCGTCCAAGGGGCCTCCGCTCTCTCCCGGCTGCTCAACGCCAAGGCTTTCGTCCCGACCGGGCGACCAGCCCTTTATCTGTACCGCTTGACCCACAAGCAGGGCTCCCAGACGGGGGTGGTGTGCACAGTGCCAGTGCAGGGCTTTGACGATGGGCGAATTCGCATCCACGAGAACGTCCACGACGAGCGGGCCGACCTGCTCACCGCCCACCTCCAAGGCGTGGGAGCCACTTCCAGCCCGGTGGCCATGGCTGTTCGGACTACTGCTGAGCTCTACAACCAGTTGTTCAACATCACCGCCGCCGCGCCGGCTGAGTTGGAATTCGGATCCACCGCGGTGCGCCACCAGGTGTGGACGGTTCCCGACGACTACACGGAGTCGCTGGTTGCCGCCTTCGACAACCAGGCGCTGTACGTGACCGACGGCCATCACCGCTCGGCCGCCGCAGTGCGAGCCAGGGCCGCCGAACCTGACAACCCGGAACTGGCTCGGACACTGGCCGTGGTGTTCCCTGATGAGCAGCTTCAAGTGCAGGCCTTCCACCGACTGGCCGTCGACCAGCACGACCGCAGTCCTGAAGACTGCCTGGCCGCCGTGGATGACGTGGCGGAGGTGACACCGGTGTTCTCTTCCATGCAGGCCCGTCCCCAGAAGCGGGGAATGGCCGGGCTGTACCTGGGGGGTTCATGGCACAAGGTGGCATTGCCCCCGGCGGTGGGCAATGGTGCGGTGAACGGCTTGGATGTCGAGCGGCTGCGACGATCTATCCTCGACCCTGTGCTCGGTGCCGACGAGCTGGGTGTGCCCGGGGTCGTGGAGTACCTTCCTGCCTCACTCGGCTTCGATGAGATCGCCCGGCGCTGCGATGCAGAGAACCGGGTGGGATTTGCCCTGCACCCAATGACAGTGCGAGAGCTGATGGCGGTGGCCGATGAAAACGGGCTCATGCCCCCCAAGTCGAGCTTCTTCGCCCCCAAGCCCCGGTCTGGTGTGTTCCTCAGGATGCTGGGGCGGGGAGCAACCGCCCACCTGCCTCCCTCCTGAGGCAACCGTCACTGTCAAGCCAGTACTGTTGCCGACGTGTTGATTTCATCGGACTCCCACGTCGTTGAGCCGGGTGATTTGTGGCTGGAACGATTGCCTCAGCGGCTGAGGGACCGGGCCCCTCGGGCGGTGCAGGATCCCGGCAACCACTATTGGTACTTCGAAGCCCCGGAGATGGGCCGGGGCGTGAATCTGACCCTGTCGCGCAATGCTGGGATGACGCAGGGTGAAGTGGACGCCCTGCTGGCCGCCGACCCCGACGCCTGGGTGGGGGCCACCGGCGGACACGATCCGGCAACCCGTCTGGCCGACATGTGGGTGGATGACACCTTGGCCGACGTGGTCTACCCCACTGCCGGCCTGTCTCTTCTGCAATACGACGATGTGGAACTCCAGCTGGCTTGCATCCAGGTTTACAACGACTGGCTGGCCGAGTTCTGCGCGGTAGACCCCGACCGGATCATCGGCATCGCCATGATCCCCACCTGGGACATCGAAGTGGGGGTGGCTGAGCTGAATCGCTGCGGCGACATGGGACTGCGCGGTGCCATTGTCTGGAGCTCGCCTCCCGCCACCCGGGAATACAGCTTCTTCTCTGACCGCTACGAACCCCTGTGGGCCACTGCCGCCGACCGGTCGATACCGATCTCCATCCACATCTTTGGCGGCCACCAAACCAAGGCCATAAACAATTACGGGGTGACTGTGGAGGGCACCTACTACTTCGGGATCACGGCCCGCGACGAGCTGGCCCATACCACAGCCGAGTTGATCGCGGCCGGGGTATTCGAGCGCCATCCCAACCTGCGGATCGTGGCCGCAGAAGGGGGCATCGACTACGCCGCTCGCCTCGAGCAGCGGCTCGATCTGACCTACAGCGGGGCATGGAGTCGCATCGACGACCGGCTGACCATGAAACCGTCGGAGTACTTCCGCCGCAATGTGTATCTGACCTACATAGAAGACCCCATCGGGTTGAACAACTTGCGGTTCACCGGCAGCGACCACTTCATGTGGTCCAGCGACTATCCCCATGGGGCGGCCACCTGGCCCCGGTCTCAGGAGTTCACCGCTGCGGAGTTCGACGAGGCCGATGTCAGCGAGGCCGACCGCCGCAAGCTGACCCTCACCAATGTGGCCGAGCTGTACAGCATCGACTTGGAGAAGGTGAGCCAGCCCTCACCGGTCATCGCCGACCAGGTGGCAACGGTCAACTGAGCGGCAGCCTCCGAGAATCAGTGGGCGGCGCGGGCGGCTGCTTGTTGATCAGGTGGGTGGCGGCCGACTCGAAATAGTCCACCATGGCGGTGTGGATGTCATCGCCTAGCCCGGCCCCAGCCAGCGCAGCCCGCATGTGGCCCATCCAGGCATCTCGCTCGGCGACGCCGATCTCGAACGGGGCGTGGCGCATTCTCAACCGGGGATGGCCCCGCTCGGCGCTGTAGAGGGGCGGCCCACCCCAGTATTGGGCCAAGAAGCCGGCCAGATGATCCCGTGAGGGGCCCAAGTCGTCGGGGTAGAGCGGCCGAAGCACCGGATCATCGGCCACTCCGTCGTAGAAGCGGTCTACCAATTGGTCGAAGAACGCCTGACCGCCTACTGCGTCATACACCGACTGCGCCACACGCGTAGCGTATTGCGGCATGTCGGCGGTCATCTTCCTCAGGCACGCCAAATCCGACTGGCATGCAGGAGCTTCCAACGACATCGAGCGGCCGCTGAACAAGCGAGGACGCCAAGCCGCCGCGGCCGTGGGCATCTTCTTGGCCGAGTCCGGCCACGTGCCCGATCTAGTGCTGTGCTCACCGGCCACCCGGACCCGCCAAACCCTCGAGCTGGCCATGGAAGCAGGGGGCTGGACCAGTCCGACGGAGACCGCCGACGAGCTGTACTACGGCTCGGTCAACCACATCATCGCCCTGGCCTGCCAACGACGGGCAACCGTCACCATGCTGGTCGGGCATGAGCCGACCACGTCGACCGCCATCGGGCTATTGACCGGCGCCAATGTGCGGATGCCCACCGCAGCGCTTGCCCGGGTCAGCCTCAACCCCGACAACACCGGCCAACTCGACTGGCTGATCCCCCCTCGCCTGCTGACTGACCGTTAGTCGTCCTCAGGATCGCTGGGCTCGGCCAACTCCGACACTGCTTCGGCCTCTACCAACTCGGCCGCGGCCACGGCTCGGGGATACGCCTCCACCGGTGAAACCCCCTCGATTCTCTTGACCCCGCTCACTGGGCCCAATTCCTCAAATCGGCGCGCCCGAGGAAGCACTCGACCCTCCAATGAGCCAATGCTGTCGTTGTAGGCCTTCACCGCCCGCTGCAATCCCTTGCCTACATTGTCAACGTGGCCGGCGTACACCCGCAGGCTGTCGTACAAGGCGGTCGCGCCATCGGCAATCTCTTGGGCATTCTCCTGGAGATCCTGTTGCTGCCAGGCCAGAGCCACGGTGCGAAGAAACGCCAACAAGAGCCCAGGCGTGGCGATAAGCACCCGGTGCTTCTGCCAGGCGTCTTCCCAAATGGTGGGCTGCACGTCTACCGCGGCATCCAGTATCGGGTCAGCGGGCACAAACATAACCGTGAAGTCAGGGGACTCGTCGATCGCGGCGGCGTAGTCCTTGTCCCCCAGCTCCTTCGCGCGCCCCATCAGAGATCGGGCATGGCTCTGTAGCAACTCACCCTGGCGCTGCTCGTCCTTCTCGTTGTGGGCCTCAAGGTACGAGTCCAATGGGGTCTTGGCGTCGATTACCACCTGCACGCCGCCAGGCACCCGGACCACGGCGTCGGGCCGAACGCTGCCATCATCGGTGGCAACGGTGCGCTGCTCGACGAAATCGATGTGCTCGCGCATTCCCGACACTTCGAGGATGTTGCGCAGGGTCTGCTCCCCCCATAATCCCCTCACTTGCGGCGAACGCAGCGCCTCTCTCAATCCGCCGGTCGCCTCCCGAAGCTGCCCGATCTGGGTCGTCAATCCCTCGTAGGCTCCTTCCCGCTTCTCTTCGATCTCGTTGACCCGCTTCTCGAACTTGGCCAAGTTTTCCTTGACTGGTTTGACCAACTCGTCGATGGCCTGCTGGCGCTGCTTGAGATCGGCCTCGCTGAGCTTCTTCTGGTTCTCGAACTGCGCTTTGGCCTGCTCCAAGAACACCTTGCTATTGGCTTCCACCACATTGGAAGCAATGCCCTTGAACTGGGTCTCCAACTCCTCGCGGGCTTTGGCCAACTCCTCGGTGCGGGCTTCATGCTCGGCCTCCGCGGCGGCCAGCTTCCTTAGGGCGGCCTCCCGCTCGTCCCGCACCTCATCTCTCTCTGCCCGAGCCGCGTCGCGCTCATCCCGGGCTTCGTTGTATTGCCGGTCGCGTTCGGCAAGCTGAGCCTCCAGCTTGGCCGCTCTCGTTCTGAGCTCTCCTGTATCGCCTGAAGCCAGCCCTCCCCCGGCCAGGCGCCATCGCTGCACGACAACGGCCAGGGCGACCACCAGGATCGCAACAACAACAATGAGAGCAGTCTCCATAGGCCCGCATCCTAGAAACCCCCAGTGACAGTTTCCGGCCGAGTCGTTTTTCGGCGACTTGGCCTAACCTTCAACCCGCCCGCAGAACAACGAGGAGACTCCTGATGACCCAGATGAACGAGCTCGGCTTCTACACCCTGGCGGGAGCGCCGGAATCACCTCGGGAGCTGATCGACGAGGTCCGCCAGGCCGAGGAGCTGGGCATCGGCAACGTGTTCATCAGTGAGCGGTTCAACATCAAAGAGGCCGCCACCCTGTCAGGAGCGGTCGGCGTGGCGGCAGAAAGCATGGGCATCGCCACCGCAGCCACTAACCACCACACCCGCCATCCCGTGGTGACCGCGGCCTACGCCATGACCATGCACAAACTCACCGGTGGGCGCTTCTGCCTCGGCATCGGCCGAGGAGTCGATCGACTATCCCAGGCATTCGGCCTGAGCGCCATCACCACCGCCCAAATGGAGGACTTCGTGGGCGTCATGCGCCGGCTGTGGCAGGGCGAGCCCATCTTCAATCACGAAGGCCCCATTGGGAACTACCCGGTGCTCACCCTCATGGGGGCCAGCAGCGAGCACATCCCCATGGCCCTCACTGCCTTCGGCCCCAACTCCCTGTCCCTGGGCGGGCGCTGCTTCGACGCCGTTGTGCTGCACACCTTCTTCACCGACGAGACCACCGCCCGGGTGGTAGGCGCCGTCAAGCAGTCGGCTGAGGAATCGGGGCGCAACCCGGATTCGGTGAAGGTGTGGTCGTGCTTCGCCACCATCGGCGACCACCTGCCCGAAGACGTTCGATTGAAGAAAACGGTGGGCCGCATGGCCACCTACCTCCAGGGCTATCCCGAGCTGATGGCCCGCACCAACAACTGGGACCCCGCCGCGCTGGAGCGATTCCTAGCCGACGACCTGGTGGCCAATTTCCAGGGCGCCATCGACCAAGTGGCCTCCACCGAGCAACTCGAGCACATCGCCGAACTCATACCCGACGAATGGCTCGCCCCCGCCGCCACCGGCACCCCCGCCCAGTGCGTCGAAAAAATCCGAGGCCAGTTCGACTTGGGCTGCGACGGCGTCATCCTCCACGGCGCCAGCCCCACCCAACTCCAACCCATCGTCGAGGAGTACGCCCGCACCCGCCCCACAGGCCAATTCGACCACCTCCCCGCCAACCCCGGCGGCTGAGGGCGCGAGAGGTATAGCGTCATGGCGATGCAAACCGTCACAACAACCGTTGCCGGGCTGGGGATGCGGGAATTCACCGGGGGGTCGGGAGACCCGCTGGTGATGCTGCACCACTCGTTTGGGAACCCGGGGTGGATGCCGGTCCACGAGGCCCTGGCTGACCACTACACGGTGCACGCGCTGGACTTGCCGGGCTACGGAGGCACCGAGGGGTCTGAGCGGCCCGAATGGGCCCGCCATCCCCGTGACTTGGCTCTGCTGGTGGGCCAGTGGCTGCGGGCCAAAGACCTCGGCCCGGTGGAGCTGGTGGGGTGCGGGTTCGGCGGATGGGTGGCGGCCGAGCTGGCCACCATGGCCCCGGAACTGCTCAAGCGGCTCATCTTGGTGGGGGCGGCGGGGCTGCTGCCCGAACAAGGCAGCATCTATGACCAATTCTTGGTGTCGCACTCCAATTATGTGCAGGCCGCCTTCTCCCGGTTGGAAGCCTACGACGCCATCTTCTCAAGCAACGGCGATAGCCCCGACGAGCTTCCCATGAGTGACGACACCCTGGTCATCTGGGACATGAACCGGGAGATGACCACCAGGGTGGCGTGGAAGCCATACATGTACAACCGCCGGCTGCGGCCCCTGCTGGGCGGAGTGAACGTGCCCGCTCTGGTGGTGTGGGGTGACAACGACGCCGTGGTGCCGATGGAATGCGCCCACGCCTTCGTCGAGGCTCTGCCCGACGCACGCTTGGAGATCGTGCCGGATTGCGGCCATGCCGTCGACCTCGAAGCCCCCGAATCGCTTGCCGCCATCATCACCGGAGGAAACAGCTGATGTTCTTGTCCTATTTCACCGAGCAGCCCATGAGCGCCTACCCGGCCGATGAGGGCCTGAAGGAGGGCTTCACCTCGGTGATGTTCTCCAACAAGTACTACGACCCCGAAGAGGGCAGCCGTCTGTTCAACGAGCGCATCGAGGAGTACAAGCTGGCCGAGCAGGTGGGCTTCGACGGGATCATGGTGAACGAGCACCACAACGCCCCGTTCTGCATGCAGGCCCGCATCACGGTGATGTCGAGCATCCTGGCCGCCATCACCGAGAGGGCCAAGATCGTGCAGCTCGGCAACCCGCTGCCCACCTACGACAGCCCGCTCATGTTCGCCGAGGAGATCGCCATGATCGACATGATCTCCAAAGGCCGGCTGATTTCGGGCATCGTGCGGGGCGCAGGGCAGGAGTCGGTGTGCCTCAACGCCAACCCGGCCTACAACCGGGAGCGGTTCAACGAGGCCCACGATCTGCTGGTGAAGACCATGACCGACGACGGGCCGTTCTCCTGGGAGGGCGAGCACTTCCAGTACCGGGTGGTCAATCCCTGGGCCCGGGTGCTGCAAAAGCCCCACCCCCGCATTTGGGTACCCGGCGTGTTCAGCGCCGAGACCATCCGCTGGGCGGCCGAGCACCGCTACCCCTACATCTCGCTCAACACCCCACTGCACCTCACCGGCGAGCTCTGGCAGATCTACGACCAGGCCGCTCGCGCCGTGGGCTATGAGCCAGGGCCGGAGAACCGGGGCTATCTGCTTCGGGTCCACGTGCAGGAAGACGGCGACAAGGCCCGAGAGAACGCCCGAGAGTTCATGTGGATGCAGGGCGAGTTCACCGGCATCGGCCACCCCTATTGGGTAAGCCCGTCGGGCTACGGTTCGTCGGCCCGCCGGCTGGACTACGCCAAGATGGCCAATGCCGAGGTCCGGGGCTCACGGGCCGCTTCGTTCGAGAAGCAGTTGGCCGCCCGCGAGATCGTGGCCGGCACCCCCGATGAGGTGATCGCCGAGCTGCGGGTGGTGCTGGAGACCTGCCGCCCGTCGATCCTCATGCTGTGGGGCAACGACGGCGGCGTCACCCACGACGACTCCCTGCGGTGCATCGAGCTGATGGGCACCGAGGTGCTGCCCGCTTTGCGGGACATGGGCGACGAGCTGGGACTGCACGACCCGTTCGAGCTGGACTCCCCCGTCAGCCTGGCCCTCACCCCGCCCGACGAGCTGAACCCGGTTGAACCCGACGACGGCGCCCGCCCCGAGGACACCTCAGACAGCACAGCGCTGAAGATGTTCCGGTGATCTCCCTGCGAGACCCGAGTCCCAAAGGAGCACGCCGATGACCGAAACTCAGCCCCAGGTGTCGTACATCCATGCCGAGGACATGGACTTCGCCGAGGTCAAGTCCCAGCAGCACGCCGACGGCCGCCGGGTGTCGGTGTGGCTGAAGCTCATGGAGCTGACCCAGGAACGGGCGGTGTACCACACCCGCTACGACCCCGGACTGGTGCTGGAGCGCCACGGCCACAACAGCGACCACTTCATATTCGTCATCGACGGGGAGGTGACCTTCGACGAGGAGGTGTGCCGGCCCGGAACCCTCATCAAGCTCCCCCACCTGGCCACCTTCGGCCCTATCAAGGTGGGCGATGAAGGCGCCGAGATCCTGGAGATCTACTTCGGCGACTCCCGCCCCGCCCCCGCCGACAAAGCCGAGTATGCCTCCATCCTCGAAGAGCGCGGCATTACCC
>VYEX01000028.1 GCA_009842675.1 Acidimicrobiia bacterium
GCTGAGATCGTCAAATCCGGACCTCGTTTGGGCATGCTCGATGGCGACGCCGGTCGGGTGTCCATTGCACGGGATTGATCGAAATGGCTGATAAAGATCCAGTCGGGATCATCGGACTCGGTGTGATGGGCTCGGCCATGTCGCGTCACATTCTCACCGGAGGCCACGAAGTGGTTGGGTTCGATATCGATCCTGCGCGACGCCAAGAATTCCCCGGTACAGCCGTCCAGTCCGTTGCCGATGTGGCCCGCCATACCCCGATCGCGTTGTTCTCCCTCCCGTCGTCGGAGGCCTTGGCGCAAGTAGCGGCCGAATTTGCCGAAAGCGCCTCGCCGGGGACGATTGCCGTCGAGATGGGAACCCTACCGCTGGCCGACAAGGAAGCGGCCCATGCCCTCTTGGCCCCCAGCCAGGTCGATCTCCTCGATGCTCCGGTCAGCGGAACCGGGCTTCAGGCCGCCGATGCGACGCTGGTGGTGTACTCCAGCGGCGACGATCATGCCCACCAGCGGGTAGCGCCAATCTTCGACCTGGTCGGCAAACAGACCTTCTACCTGGGTGCCTTCGGCAACGGCACAAGGATCAAATTCGTGGCCAACCTGCTCGTTGCGGTACATACCCTGGCCGCGGCAGAGGCCCACCAACTCGGCAGTGCTTGCGGTCTGGACCCCGACCTCGTTCAAGAGGTGATTGCGGCCGGTGTCGGCTCATCGGCCATGTTCGAGATCCGGGGCCCGATGATGGCGGCTGGCACATACGATCCACCGTCTGCCCGCCTTGCCATCATCTTGAAAGATGCTGGCATTATCGCCGACCACGCCCGGAGCCTTGACACCCCCACTCCCCTGCTCGATGCCGCCGTTCCCTTCTACCGGGCCGCCGTCGAAGCCGGCCTCGGCGACCTCGACGCCGCTGCCTTGCGCCAGCTCCTCAGAGATCTCGTTTAGCCGCGGGTTTGGTCGTCTCGCCGACGCTCACCGAACGCCTCAAAGAAGTGCAGCGAATCCGGATCCTGAAGAGCGCTTGCCGACGCGACTTGAGATGCGGCCGCGCCCAGCAAGATGCGTTTCACGGGGACCTCGAGCTTCTTGCCCGAGATTGTGCGCGGGACGGCGGGCGCGGCCTGAATGTCGTCGGGCACGTGGCGGGGCGAGAGCTCCGCCCGCAGTCTTGCCCGCAACTCATCGAGGAGCTCGTCGGTCAGTTCCTGGCCATCTCGCAACACGACGAACGCCAGCAGATCGCCGAGCCCGCCGTCTTCGTCTTCCAGATGCACCACGAGCGAGTCGTCGATCATGTCATGCTCCTCGATGACCGAGTAGAAGTCCGCTGTCCCGAGACGAACTCCGCCACGATTGAGCGTGGCGTCGGAACGACCACTGATAGCGCATGAGCCGTCGTCGAAGATCGTGATCCAATCGCCATGGCACCAGACGCTGTCGAAAGAGTTGAAATAGGACGCCCGGTAACGCCGGCGATCCTCATCGCCCCAGAAGCCCACCGGCATTGACGGCGCCGGGGCCGTGATGACGAGCTCCCCGTCGACTCCCCGTAGCGGCTGACCATCAGAATCAAACGACTCCACTCGCCAACCGAGCTGTCGGCAGGAGATGGCACCTGAGCGCACGGGGAGCACAGGCGCTCCGCCCACAAAAGCACTGCACACATCGGTCCCACCGCTGATGTTCGAGACCGGAAGGGGGCCTACGGCTTCCGCAATCCAGCGGAAGCCCGCGTCGGGCAGCGGGGCCCCAGTGGAGCCAATGCCACGCAAGCGGTGAAGGTCCAGCGTGTCTACGGGGCGTATACCCGCCCCCCGGCACGCCATGATGAAGGGAGCCGAGAATCCGGCGAATGTCACATCGGTCTGATCAACGACCGACCACAGGGTGTCCAAACTCGGTGCCGCCGGATCACCGTCGAACATGACGATCGAGGATCCCGTCAGCAGCCCCGAGATCAGGTAGTTCCACATCATCCAGCCCGTAGTCGAATACCAGAAGAAACGGTCTCCGGGCCCGAGGTCGTGATGCAGGGCGAGCTGTTTGCCGTGTTCGAGCAGGATCCCTCCATGCCCGTGGACGATCTGCTTCGGCCGTCCAGTCGTACCCGACGAGGAGAGTATGTAAAGGGGATGGGCGAACGGGACTGGCTCAAATCGCAGCGGCTCTGTCGTTGCGGCAGTCAGATCGGACCACGTCTGGGCATCTCCCGAGATGGTGGCCGCCGGATCGAGATACGGCAGGAGCACGGCGTGCTGCACCGATGGCAAACCGCGTCGAATCTGATCCAAGACGCCCCCGATGTCCATTTCCTTGGTCCCATATCGGTAGCCGTCGATGGCAATAAGCACCTTGGGTTGTATCTGGCCCCAACGATCTAGAATGCCGCGGGCCCCAAACTCGGGCGGGCACGAGGCCCAGATCGCGCCAATTGACGCAGTGGCGAGCAAGGCAACCAAGGCCTCGGGGACGTTCGGCAGCAATGCGACGACACGATCACCAGGACCAACTCCGAGGCGTCGCAGCCCAGCCGCTGCTCTGCGGACCTCCTCGCGCAGTTCACCCAAAGTGAGATACCGGTCTCGGCGGGTCTGGGACCGGCCGACCACGGCAACTTCGGTGTCGCCCAACCCGTTTCCCCGCAGGAGATGCTCTGCGTAGTTGAGGGTCGCGCCGTCGAACCACGTTGTGTCGGGCATCGGTTCGCCTCCGACGACCGACTCGGGCGCCAGCGGTGTGCCGATTTCCAGATAGTCCCAGACCGAGGCCCAAAAGGCCGCGGGCTCTTCAACTGACCAGCGCCACAGAGCCTCGTAGTTGCCCAAGGCCGCCGGGTGGTAGTGCTCAGCGAACTGCCCTATGCGGGAGACCGACCACGCATCAGGTGGTGGCCGCCACACAACGTCGTCGGTCATCGCCGGCGTTCCGCCCATGGGTCAAGAGTAGGTATCGGCCAAGATCATGAGGTGGTCGACTACTACGGCGCCCTGGCCGCGGTCGAGCACTACCACTGGGTTCAAATCGAGTTCGGTGAGGCGGTCCCCCAAGGCGGTGGCCAGGGTTGCGGTGGCCATGACCACTTGCACCAGGGCGTCCACATCGGCGGGCGGGCGACCCCGGGCACCGTCAAGCAGGGGAAAGCCCTTCAGAGAATTGATCATTTCGTAAGCGTCGGCCTCATCCAACGGCAGCGGGCGCACTGACGCGTCGGCCAAGACCTCGGTGAACACGCCACCAGTGCCCACCATGACTGCGGAGCCGAGCGTGGGATCGCGAGTCACCCCCACGATCATCTCCGTGCCGCCGATCACCATCTGCTGGATCTCCACCCCTTCGATGGCTGCATCGGGCCCGGCGGCACGTGCCCGGTCCAAGATCGCCGTCGCAGTTTGTTCCACCCCGTCAAATGAGTCCACCCCCAGAGCAACTAGCCCGGCGTCGGACTTGTGGGGGAAGTCGGCTGAGGCGATCTTGACCGCCACCGGCAAGCCGATCTCCTTGGCGACCAGACGGGCATCGCCGGCCGACGGGACCACCACGCTGGTGGCCAGCGGTAAGCCGAATACCCGCAACAGCGCACCGGTGTCGGGCACCGCTTTCCCCAGCACGGCCTCGGCTGCCTCCGGCATGGCACCAGGCAGCGGGAGGCGCACCCGGAAGTCCTGCCGGCGGCGCTGGTAGCGGTGATAGTCGGACAGAGCGGCGAAACAACCCCGGAAGGAGCGGAACAGCGGTATGCCGGACTCCACCAACCGATCGAAGCCCGGCTCATCCACCTTCAGCGAATTCCAGGTGGCGATTATCGGCCTCTCCACCTCGTCGACCAGGGCCACGATGTCGTCTCCCAGCAAATCGGTCATTGGCGGCACCGCGCCGGTTACCCCTACCACCGTGTAGCCCACCGCCGGGTCGTCGCATATGTCTCGAATCACCTGCTGGCGGACCTCCGCAGGCTCGCTCACGATGAACGTGCCTCCGTTGTCAACCGGATTGGAGACCGCGAGATAACCGGGGATGTGCCGGTGGAGCTTCGCCTGGGTTGATTCGGCCAGTCGGGGCACGGGAACGCCGGCCAACTCGGCGGCCTCGGCCATCAGAGTGCTCGACCCTCCGGAGATTGAGTACAGCCCAGCCCCCTCGGGCACGTCCGGGCCCAGCTTGGCGAACAAGGCGGCCGTCTCCAGCAACTCGTCCAGGTCGCGCACCCGCACTACCCCGTATTGCTCGAACAGACCGTCGATCACCTCGTCTGATCCAGTGAGGTGGCCGGTGTGCGACGACGCCATGCGCGACCCCGCATCGGTGGCGCCGATCTTCAAGATCACCACCGGCTTGTGCTGCGCGTTGGCCGCCTCCAGCGCGGTGCGAAGCTTTTCGGCCGACCGGAAGCCCTCGATGTAGCCGGCGATAACCGCGGTGTCCTCGTCGAAGGCGAAATACTCGATGAAGTCGCTCACTTCGAGATCAACCTCGTTGCCGCACGGCACCTGGCGGCTGAACCCGATGCCGAAGTGCACTCCTTGCATGATGGGCCGGCCGTTGTGGCCCGACTGGGTGACCACCCCGATCTTGCCCCCTCGCAGCCCGGGCACCTCGGGTACCGGCTCGAAGGCGTTGGTGTTGGTGTTGGGCCCGAAGATGCGGATGCCGTGGCGACGGCCGGCCTCTCCTAACTCGGCCTCAAGCGCGGCTCCCTCGGGGCCGACCTCGCTGAACCCCGAAGAAAACACCAGGGCGTATCGGACCCCGACGGCCCCACACTCGTCCACAACCTGGGCGCACGCCGCCGGTGGAGTGGAGATCACCGCCAGGCTCACCGGCTCGGGTACGTCGGCCACCGTCTCGTAGACAGGTACCGTCCCGATCGCTCCTCCCTTGGGGTTGACCAGGTGCCAGTTGCCTTCCCCCCAACGGGAATCCATCGCCGCCCGCAAACCGTCCTCGGTCTGGGTGCGGTCGACCCCGCCGATCACCGCTACCCCGATTGGGTGGAAGAACTCCTCCAGGTCGACTCGCCTCTGGGCCATGGGAATCCGATGGTAGTGACCTCTTTGCCTCCGCCCTTCAGCGAGAGTCGGCCACGAAGCCCGGCACGCTACGCTGGCCGCCATGGAAATCGGCCACGTCTACGAGATGCCGCCCATGCGGCCCGACGACGCCCACACCACCTACTTCGACGCCGGGGTGCTCAAGATCGGGGTGGAATATCGCAACCTCACCCCCGAGGCGCTTATGGAGTACTACGAGGCCGATGAGGCCTACATCGAGGAGTTGCGCCGTACCGCCCCGCTAGGCATCGAAGACCGAGGGGTGTCGCTGCACATCTTCGACGCCGACGGCCAGTGGGAGTACCTGCGCTTCGACCTGTTCGAGGACGCCCCCCACTACCACTACAACTACGCCGGCGGCGGGCGGAACCACATTATCCCGTTTGACGAAACCGCCCACGGACCCATTGCCGAGTGGGCGGTGGGCAAGATCCGCACCGGCGGGCTGGCTCCTATGCTGACCCAGGCGGGCGCAGCCGAATTGGCCGACGGGCTCGACCCCGACATCTTGGCTGATGTTGCCGGTCAGGTAGCCGACCTGACCACCGAGCTTCAGGCTCGACTGGCCGCCGCGGTCTAGCCGGCCAACTCCCCGAAGTCCACCTGTCCGGTGATCATCGAGCCCTGGAAGGCGTTGTCGATGTTGACGTTCACACCGGACACGAACGACGCCGCGTCCGACCCCAGATAGGCCAGCAGGTTGGCCACCTCGGCCGCGGTCACGTAGCGGCCGCCAGAGTTGGCTGCGGTCCAGTCGATCATCTCCTCGCCCATGGTCTGCTTGAAGTCGGGCAGCAGCGGGGTGTCGATGGGCGCCGGGCAGGCGCTGGCGATTCGCACGCCGTTGGCCAGCATTCCCTTGGCAGCCTGCATGGTGAAGATCTGCACGCACTCTTTGGAGAACATGTAACCGTCTGACACCACTTCGGGGTGTTCCTCCACCCAGGCCACTGCTTTGTCCCAGTCGTCAATAGACAAAAGCTCGGTGATCTCGGCCTGGTGGGCTGGCCAGTTCATGCCCGCAATTGAAGCGGTGTTGACCACCGCCCCACCGGCCGGGATCTTGGGCAAAAGGGCGTCTGTCAGCCGCATCAGCCCAAGGGTGTTGACCTTCATTACATCCTCGGGTGAGAAGGTGGCCGCGATGCCGGCGTTGTTGAACAGCACGTGCACGGGTGCATCAATGGCCGCAGCCGCCTCGTCCACCGCAACCGGGTCGCCCATATTGGTGGGGATGTATCGGGTAATAGGACCTTCAGGCTCCTTGATGTCCAAGGCAGTGATCGACGCTGCTCCTAGATCGGACAGCAACTCCACCAATGCGGCTCCCACGCCGGAAAAGGCACCGGTGACCACGACATTGCGGCCTTCGTAGCTCATGGGGTTCGACATCAGGGGCCTCCTGGGGTTGTTGGGGGTATAGCTCGGCTGGCGAATACTACTGCGCCAAGTATCGTTGGGGTCACACTGGCGAACGACCAAGACCTACGGAGGGCGCTGTGGACCTGAACGACATGATCATGGTCAGCGTGGACGACCACCTGTGTGAACCGCCCGACATGTTCGACAACCATCTCCCCGCCAAATGGCGGGAGGAAGCACCCAAGGTGATCCACACCGAGTCAGGAGACGATGTGTGGTCGTTCAACGGCGCCATCATCCCCAACGTGGGCCTGAACGCAGTAGCCGGGCGGCCCAAGGAAGAGTACGGCATCGAGCCCACCGCCTTCGATGAGATGCGCCCCGGCTGCTACGACGTTCACGCCCGCGTAAGAGACATGGACGCCGCCGGTGTGCTGGGCTCGATGTGCTTCCCGTCGTTTCCCGGCTTCGCCGGCCGGTTGTTCGCCAACCATCCCGACAAGGAGTTCGCCGCCGATCTGATCCGGGCCTACAACGACTGGCACATCCATGAGTGGGCCGGGGCCTATCCAGGCCGGTTCATCCCCATGGCCCTGCCTATGATCTGGAGCGCGGAGGAGTGCGCCGCCGAGGTCCGCCGGGTAGCCGAGTTGGGCTGCCACTCCATGACCTTCACCGAGAATCCGGCCAAGCTGGGCGAGCCCAGCTTCCACAGCGACTACTGGGATCCGCTGTGGGAGGCATTCAGTGACACCGGCAGTGTGTGCTCCATCCACCTGGGTTCCTCGGGCGAGATGGTGATCACCGCTCCCGACGCCCCGATGGACGTGATGATCCAACTCCAGCCCATGAATATCAGCCAGGCCGCCGCCGACCTCTTATGGTCACCCATCCCCCGCCGGTTCCCCCACCTGAAGATCGCCCTGTCGGAGGGCGGCACCGGCTGGATCCCCTATTTCATGGACCGGGCCGACCGCACTTACGACATGCACCACCTGTGGACCGGCCAGGACTTCGACAACCTGCTGCCCAGCGAGGTGTTCCGGCGCAACTTCCTGACCTGCTTCATCAACGACCCGGTGGGGGTTGCCCTGCGCCACGAAATCGGCATCGACAACATCTGCTGGGAGATGGACTATCCCCACAGCGACTCCACCTGGCCCAACGCCCCCGAGCTGCTGGATGAGACCCTGACCGGTGTGCCCGACGATGAGGTGGACAAGATGACCCACCTAAACGCCATGGCCTGGTACCAGTACGATCCCTTCGCCTATCGCGACCGAGCCGACTGCACGGTGGGAGCGCTGCGGGCTTCGGCTGCCGATCACGACATCTCGGTACAGTCGTTGGACAAGGGCCGTCACCAGGGCAAAGACCGCGATCTGGCCGGATTCACCACCCGGAACAAGGGCGTCAACCGCTGAGGCTGCGCCTAATCTGACCCCTCCGGCCCTCGGAGCTGTGCGCATCGGGATTGACACCGGGGGGACGTTCACCGACGCGGTGGTGATGGGCGCCGCGAAAGGAATTGCCCCCATCGGGCTGGGCAAGGCCTTGTCGACCCCCGACGACCTCATTGCCGGGGCGCTGGCCTCGGTGGAGGCCGCCGCCGCCGATCTCGGCCTGACCGCCCGCGAGGTGCTGAGCCAAGCCGAGTCCGTCGACTATGCCACCACCGTCGGGCTGAACGCGCTCCTGACCGGCAGCGGTGCCCCCATCGGCCTCATCACCACCGAGGGTTTCGAAGCCACCTTGCCGGTGGCTCGGGCGGCCAAAGTGGCCGGCCTATCGCCTGCCGAAGCCACCGAGGCCGTCTGTTGGTCCAAACCCCCGATGCTGTTGAGCCGCCGCCGCATCATAGGGGTGCCCGAGCGGATCGACTCGTCCGGTGAGGTGGTGCGCCCGCTGGACGAGGCTGCGGTTGTCGCCGCGGTGGAGTCACTGCGAGACGATGGGGTAACAAGCTACGCAGTCTGCCTTTTGTGGTCGGTGGCCGACCCCCGCCACGAACACCGCGTCGCCGAACTGATCGGCCGAATCCATCCCGGAGCCCAGGTGACACTGTCCTCGGCCGTCCCCCGGGTCGGCGAGTACGAGCGGACCATGACCGCGGCGCTCGACGCCTACGTCGCCCCGCTAGTGGCCGATGAGATCCAGGGGCTGGCCGATGCACTGGCCGAACGAGGGTTCGCCGGCCAGCTCCGGGTCATGCAGTCCCGTGGCGGCTCGTGTTCGGTTGGCGATGCCCTGCGGCCGGTGGAGACCCTGCAATCGGGGCCGGTGGCCGGCCTTGTGGCGTCGGCCAAGCTGGCGACAGCGCTGGGCCGCTCTGCGGCCATTGCCACCGATGTAGGCGGCACCAGCTTCGACGTGGGCCTTATTTCTGATGGCGAGGCTTCGGTGGCGCGTCGACCGATGATCGGGCGGTGGGCCCTGGCTCATCCCGTGGTTGAGGTGGTTTCGATCGGTACCGGCGGCGGATCGCTGGCCTGGATCGACCCGGTGCTGGGCAGCCTGCGGGTGGGGCCGCAGTCGGCCGGCGCTCGTCCCGGTCCGGCGTGTTATCGGCGGGGAGGGACCGCCCCCACCCTGACGGATGCGGCGGTGGCCCTGGGCCACATGAGCGAACTGGGCGGCCTGGTTGAACTTGACCGCGCGGCGGCGACCCTCGCCGTGGAGAGAGAGGTGGCCGCACCCTTGGGATTGTCGGTTCCCGATGCCGCCGACGCGGTGATAGGTGTGGCCTGTTCCCAAATGGCCGATCTGATCCGCCGGGTGACCGTGCAAAGGGGCCATGACCCCGCCGGTTTCGTCATGCTGGCCTACGGGGGCGCCGCCCCCCAGTACGCCACCCGTTACGCCGCCGAGGTGGGGGTGGGCGAGGTGGTAGTGCCCGCGGCCGCGTCGGTGTTTTCTGCGCTGGGTGCGGCGGGCGGCGACGTCGGGGCAGGAACGAGATCCTCCTCAACGTCAGAACCGCCAAGAGCCGAGCGCCGCCACGCCTGGTTCGATCGCCAGGTCGTTGACTGTCCGGTGTACGACGGCCCCCGACTGGCGTCCGACACCCGCCTGGAAGGACCGGCTTTCGTCGACCACCCGTCCACCTCCATCGTGCTGCGCCCCGGCGACCGGGCGGAGATCACCGCGGAGGGCCACACCCGCCTTTTTCCGGGACCACCCTCATGACCGATGCCGCTCTATTCGAAGTGCTGCGCAATCGGTTGTGGGCCATCAACGACGAAGCCGTGGACGCCATCGTGGCGGTATCGGGCTCGCCCATTGCCACCGAGGGCAATGACTTCAATTCCGGCATCTTGACTGCAACCGGCGAAGTGGCGCTGGCCGGCCCTTATGTGTTGGTGCATGCCGCGGCATTGGGCCAGGTGGTGCGCTATGTGATCGAGAATTTCAGCGAAGAACCCGGCATTGGCCCCGGCGACATGTTCATCACCAACGACACCTATGTGGGCGCCCCCCACCAGCCCGACGTGATGGTGGTGGCCCCCGTGTTCCGGGGCGACCAGCTGATCGCCTGGTGCGGCTCGTGCGTCCACCAGAACGATGTGGGCGGGCCGGTACCCGGATCGATCACCGTGGGGGCGACGTCCATCTACGAAGAGGCGGTGCCCATGGCCCCCACCCGCATCGTGGAAGGCGGGGAGCTGCTGGCCGACGTCGAGCAGGAGTACCTCGGTCGCTCCCGCACCCCGGAGCTGAATCGGTTCGACCTGCTGGGCCAGATCGAGGCCAACCGGGTGGTGGACGGTCGGCTGAATGGGCTGTGCGATCGCTACGGCACCGACACGGTGATCGCCGTGCTTGAAGGGCTCATCGACCGAACTGAGGTGGCGGTGCGCGCTCGCCTGGCCTCGTTGCCCGACGGGCGGTGGCGTCATCGGGGGCTGGTAGAACACGATGGGATTGAAGATCGGGTGTACGAGATCGGCCTAACCATGACCAAGCAGGGCGACTCGCTGCATCTGGACTTCGCCGACGCCAGCCCCCAAGCCCCGGCTCTGATCAACACCAGTCGGGCCATTACCTCCAGCTACGCCATGGCCGCGGTTATGACCGTGCTGGGCTACGGCCTGCCCTGGACGCCGGCCGCGTTTTGGCGGGTCATGGAGGTTGATACCACTCCGGGCACCATCGTGGACTGCCAGTGGCCGGCAGGCATGTCGATGGGGGTGACCGCGGCGGGCCAAGAAGTACGCACCGCAGTGAACGTCTGCCTCAGCCGGATGTTCGACGCCTCCGACGACCCGGCAGTGCGAAGTCAGATCTTGGCCTCGTGTGTGTCGGGATCGTTCACCCAGACCATCTCGGGCGCCTTCGACGACGGACGGGACTTCTCGGCCATGCTGCTGGACGGCCTGCCCGGCGGGTCCGGCGCCCGATGGGGAAGCGACGGTGCCGACACTGGCGGCTATCTGACCTCGCCAGCCGGGCTGTGTACCAACATCGAGACCAACGAACAGCACTATCCGGTGCTCTATCGATACCGCCGAGAACGCCCCGACTCCGGAGGGCCCGGCCGATGGCGGGGCGGGGTGGGCCTTGAGAACGCTTACCAGTTGCACCGATCTTCCGGACCGGTGACCTCCACCGTGTTTGCCCACGGCCAGCAACCCCCCACCGCGGCCGGCGTCGTCGGGGGGGAGCCCGGCATGCAGCACACCGGGGTTTACGAGCGGTCCGACGGCGCCATTGAGGTGCCGCCCCCCAAGCAGGTGGGCGAGCTGGCACCCGGTGACTTGTACGCCAACCTCTGTGGCGGAGGAGGCGGAGTGGGCGACCCCCTGGATCGCGATCCCGCCGCGGTGGAGCACGACGTGGCCGAGGGCCTCGTGACCGAGGCGGGCGCAGCCCGCGACTACGGCGTAGTAGTAGGCGATGCGGCCGCCACTGAAGCGCTGCGAGCGCAGCGTCGCCGTGAGCGCATCGGTCGCGATCCAGCGCCGCTGGTGGAAGAACCCCCCGCCGGTCGACGGCTTAGCTTCACCGTCGTGCAAGCCGACGGTCACTACCGGTGCCGCCGCTGCGGCCACGACCACGGCTCCACCGCCCAGCCGCTCGTCAGCATGCTCACACTGGACCGCTCCCCAGTCGACGAGCGCTCCCCCTGGCCATCTGCACGTCTTGGCGCCGACCGCTTCGAGATCCGCCGCCTGTTCTGTTCTGCCTGTGCCGTCCAAGTCGACGTCCAAGTCGCCCTGGCCGACTCCCCCCTCCTAGAAACCGCCGAACTGCTCGATATCTAGTTAGCCCTTGAATTCCGTAATCCAGTTCCGTCTCAGAGTGACCAGATTGTCGGAGTTGCAGTCCAGCGTGCCTTTGGCTCCGGGGTACACACGTTTAAATGAGCGGTTTTGCACCTGCAGCAGCACGAAGCACGGTCTTGCCTTCTCCGTGCTCGTAAAGTCAGCCGGACCCCACCAGCCATTCACATCGAACGAATTCAGACTACGGACGCGATCCAGAACGGCTTGACGGGTAAGGGCGTTGAGACCGCCTTCAGCCACAACGTCATTGACGATTTGCTCGAACAGCACGCCAGCAGCCCAGGAACCTGCGGCCCAGGCTGGTGGGAAGGGGTCATCGATCGCGGCCATGAAATCAGCCAATTCTTGGTTTTGGGCGGCCTCCTCAAATGGCAGGAACGGCAGCCAGACATAGGTGCCCTCAATCTCAGCGCCCGCTTCCAGGAAAGCGGAGGTGTAACAGGCCTGGGAGCACATCCAGATCACGTTGTCAGAGTTCAAGCCGAGGGCGTCAGCCTCGCTACGCCACTTGATCATTGACTGGTCATCGGAGCCGGTGTAGGCGAAGTTCGAGTTGGCCTCCCGCATGGTCTGGAGGAAAGCGCCGTATTCCGCTTGGGTAGTGAAACCGCTCACCCCGGGTTCGGCATCGATTCCCACGCCTATTTCTTGGAAAGACCGGATCTGGGGCATGGTCGCCGCAATGGTGGAAGGCAGATCTCCAGGTATGAGGTACACCCCATGGAGATCGGGTTGCACGTTTTCCAGAATCCACTGCACCGGACCCACCTGGCTCTGTGCCGTTCGGCGCCCATAGCCAAAATAGGGGCACTCGCTGCCGGGCCGGCTGATGGCAAACGTCACCACCGAGCATTGGTGGGGCAGTTCTGTGGAGGTGGAGGCAAAGTCTGGCACACCGATCCGACTGCCCGCCGCGTCCGGGCAATACTGCAAATCACTGGTATCCAGGGTGAACAACGCGGTGGTGCCGACCAACGACAGGGCATATTCGCAGGCCGCCAAGAATCCGTTGGCGGTCTCGATGGGGTTGATCTGCGAGTCGTGCTCGAGAACTTCGATCCGGCGGCAGGCCAAGCCACCTTCAGAGTTCAGCTTTCCCGCCCAAGCTTTGACGGCATCAATGGAACCCTGGAACAGGCCTGGAGCCAGTGGACTTCCCACGTCGGCCATGACCAACACCGTGATGGTGTCCTCGGTCACACCGATGTCGGTGCTTACCAGCCTTACCCCCGCACAGGAATCGACGTCGGGATTGGAAGCAGGCTCCTCCCCGACTTCTGGGATCACGGCGGGCTCGCCGCCGACGCAGCCGCCCGGCACAAGTTGAGTGTCGACGTCGAAGCGGCACCGGTAGGTGTTGAGCAGCGACTCCTGGGCCGCGATCAGCTTGTCGCGTACCACCACCTCCTCCGCGGTAGGCACTCCCTGGAATTCTCCAGGCGCAACCGGGCCGTCAGCAGGATTCCCACGGACGCAGCCGCCGGCAACCGCATGAGTGTCGATGTCGTACAGACAGCGGTAGGTGTTCAGCAGCGACTCTTGAGCTGCGACCAACTTGTCCCGCACCGCAATTTCTTCAAGGATGGCCGAAGATTGGGCCGACGCCACCCTCGAAGCCGGGGCCACAACACCAACAAACAGCGCAGCCACCAGCAAGACGCCGACCAGCCTGAACTTCACGGGCAGTACGATAGTAAGCCTGATTATCTCATGCCGGAGCCGCCCGCGACGGTGATGCATTCGCCGGTGATGAACGATGCCTCGTCGGACAGCAGGAAGGCGATCACCGCGGCGGTTTCATCAGGGTCTTGCAGGCGGTTGAGGGCGATCTTGGACTGCACCCACTGGCTGCGGTCGCCGCCCGACTGGGCCACGGTCTGTTCCAGATAGGGGTGGCCGCTGTCGGTGGCGTCGGGATCTACGCCCAAGGGCCGTACTCCGTTGACCCGGATTTGGTGGGGCCCCAGTTCCATGGCAAAGGCCGAAACCAGCCGGTCAACCCCGGCTTTGGCTGCGGCGAATGCCGAGGTGCCGACATCCGCGGCAACGGTGGCGTACGACGACAGCAGCACCATGGACCCGCCGTCGCCCTGTTCGACCATTTGGCGGGCCGCGGCTTGGGCCACCAAGAACGCTCCGGTGAGGTTCACGTCTGTCGATCGCCGCCATGATGTCTCGGTCAGCTCCAAAAGCGGTGCCCATCCCATCTCGGGGCCCAGGCCACCGGCCACGTTTACCACCAAGTCGAGGCGCCCCAACTCCTTGGCACACCGCTCGACTGCCTCGTTTACCTGGACGGCGTCAGCCACATCAGCTTCAAGCCGTAGAGCCGCCTGTCCTTCGGCGCGCACCGCCTCGACGGTGGCGTCCAGCGCTTCTGGCGATGCGCAAGCCGAATCCGGATGACCGACCTCCACCCGGTCGGCACAGGCCACGTCGGCCCCGGCCCGAGCCAGCCGTACCGCCACCGCCCGTCCGATCTCCGGCGGGCACGCCGCCCCCATCACCAGCGCCACCTTCCCGGCAAAGTCATGCATCCCTTCAGCATCCCCCAGCCGCGTTGTCGGCATCCACACCGAGCGGTTTCTCCTTCCAACTGCGCCACAACTCGCCATTAGGGTGGCCGGGTGCAGGTGGGGGCGGCCCGGTATCAGATGGCGGGTGGGATCCACCGGATCCCGGTGCCCGGTGCGGCCGGGCATCTCCACGCCGCGGCATTCGCAGTTACCGGGCCTGATCCCTCGGCGGCCCTAGAAGATGTGGGCGCCGGGGTGATGGTGTGCTTGCTAACCGACGCCGAAATTGCCATGCGATTTCCCGACTACCCCGCGTGGCTGGCCGACCCTGCTCCTCACCAGGCCATTCATGTACCGATGGTCGATCAAGAGGTCACCGGCGACGACGAGGTTCGAAAACTGGTGGGAGACATAAACCAGCACCTGGACCATGGCATCGGGGTGTTGGTCCATTGCGGGGCCGGTTACGGCCGAGCCGGAATCGTGTGCATCTCGGTGCTCACCTCTCGGGGAATGGACTTGGATAGCGCGGTGGCCGCGGTGCGGGCCGCCCGGCCCGCAGCGGGACCCCAGTCCCATTCGCAGGAGGCTCAGATCGCCCGCTTAGCCGCTGGAGTGTAAAGAGCCGCTGCTCACATGCCGCCGGCGATCTTGTAATCGTGGCCGGTGACGTATGAGGCCGCATCGGAGGCCAGATACAGGGCCAAGCCGATGATCTCGTCGCAGTCGGCCACACGATTCATCATCGTGGCCCGCCCCGATCGTTCGGGAAACTCGGGATCGAATCGCATCGATCCCTTCATCATCTCCGACATGAACGGCCCCGGCACCAGGGAATTGACCCGCACGTTCAGCCCAGCCCACTCACCAGCCATGGCCCGGGTGACGTTGTGCAGCGCCGCCTTGCTGGAGGTGTAGATCCCGACGCCGGGGCCACCGCCGTAGGCCCCCATGGTGGTCACGTTTATGATCGATCCGCCGCCGGCCTCCCCCATGCGGGGGGCCACTAGCCCAGCCAGGCGGATCGGCCCCTTCACGTTCACCGCGTACACCTTGTCGAAATAGGCCTCGGTGCAATCGGCCACGGTGACCGGCGCGGGGTTGATGCCGGCGTTGTTGACCAGCACGTCCACTTGACCCAACTCGTCGTAGACCCGGTCGACCAGGGCATCGATCTGGTCCCACTCCCCCATGTGGCAGGCGATGCCCCGCACCGATTGGCCTCCCAGCTCATCATTCAGCTCAGCGGCGGCCTCGTCGCAGCCCTCCTGGCGCCGCCCGGTGATCACCACCTCGGCGCCAGCCATGGCAAAGCCCTTGGCAATGGACCGGCCGATGCCCTTGGTGCCCCCGGTGACCACTGCCACTTTCCCCGTCAAGTCGAACAAACTGCTCATGGCCTGATCTTACGAACCACCGTCTGGCTGACTGCCATGCATGGCTGCCACAGCGGCAGCCTGCTGGCATAAGGGTCAGTAGATCCCCAGTTCCAAACCGGCGGCCAGGGTCATGCCCAATTCCCGGCAGGCCTCCAAGTGGTCGTCGGTCAGCTCGCCTGTGGCCACCACCGGCGGAGCCACCGCCTTCCACCCCAACCCGGTGACCAGAGGCTCCACCGCCCGTACCGCACCGGTGCCGTCGTTGCCGGCCCGCACGAACAGGCCATAGGGCCGTCCCCGAGTGTGGTCCAAGCAGTCGTAGTACACGGTGTCGAAGAAGTGCTTGAGGGCTCCGCTCATGTAGCCGAAGTTCTCCGGGGTGCCCAGCAGGTAGCCGTCGGCGGCCATCACATCGTCCGGGGTGGCATCGAGCGCAGCCACCTCCAACACTTCCACACCATCGATGTCGGGATGGCTGGCCCCGGCCACCACCGCCTCGGTCATGGCTTTGGTACCGCCGGTCTTGGAGTGGGACACCACCAGCACTCGCATGCTTCCGACGGTACTCCTCTCCTCAAAGGGCTTGTGGGCTAACTGGCGGCAGTACCCACGTCCATGGAGGCAAACCGGCGGGTGCTCACCAGCCAGGCAGCCAACACCACGATGGTGACCGCGCTGATTGACACCGTGACTCGGGGGCCGATCCAGTCGTACAAGGCCCCTTGGATCATGGTGCCCACGCCGATGGCCACATTGATCACCATCAAGTACAAGGCGATGACCCGACCCCGCATGGACTCCTCCACCTGGAGCTGGATGACGGTGTTCAGCGTCGAAGCGGTGGCGAGGTGGCAGCCGCCGAGGATGAGTAAGAACACGATGGCCATGGCATACCAGGGCGCCAGTCCGAATCCAGCCAGCGCCAGCCCATAGATGCTCAGCCCAATACCCAGCAGCCGGGACCGGGCGGTGAACTGACCCCTTCCGGCCACCAGGGGGAAGAAGATGATTGATCCGATGCCGGTGCCGGCGGCCAACAATCCGAGCTGCCACCCGGTGGTGTTGAACTCTTCTTCGGCGAATACCACGATCAAGAAGATGATGGGCTGGGCGCAAGTAGCAGTGATGAGCACCGTCTTGAATGCCCTTTGGATGCCCGGCTGGGTTCTCCAGTAGCCCACCACCTCGCGCAGATCGGCGAACACCCTGATCGGAGGCGGGTCGTCGGGCAAAAGGCGGGGCACTTGGATCAGCACCACGGCAAACAACACCGCGAAGAAGGAGACCCCGTTGGCGAAGAACACCCAGCCCGGTCCGAAGAAACCCAACAGCACGCCGCCCAGGGCCGGCCCTACCGCCCGGGTGGCCTGGAACTGGGTGGAGTTGAGGGTCACCGCGTTCAACAGCAGCTCTTTGGGTACCAGTTCGGCGATGAAGGCCTGCCAGGCGGGCAGCATGAAGCCGTTGAGAATGCCGTAGCCCCAGGCCAGCAGCATGTAGATCACCGGCGAGCGCACGCCCGCCCCCCACAGGGCGGCAAACCCGAAGGCGCCGACGCACAGAAGGCTCTGGGTCACCAGGATGATGCTGCGGCGGGGCACCCGGTCGGCCAGCGGCCCGGCCCACAAATTGGTGAAAACCGTCATCACCATCTGGGTGATCGCCACCAGCCCGACCCACGCTCCCCGGTCGGTGATCTCGTCGATCACATAGGCCAGCACCAGAATCTGCATCCACGTTCCGGTGTTGGAGACCAACGCCCCAAACCAGAACAACCGGAAGTTGCGCAACCGCAGGGCCCGGGTCGACGCCCGGAACCCCGCTCGATCAGCCACCCAGCGACCCTACCCCCGCCCGGTGCAGCAGCAGGCCACTAAGGCCGCACCGCTAGGCTTCGCAGCCGTGCGAGCATGGCGAGTTCATCAATATGGGAGGCCGTCGGAGGCGCTGCGGCTGGACGAAATCGACGAGCCGGTGCCGGAGCCGGGCAAGATCCGGGTGGCGCCCACTCGGACGGTGCTGAACTTCAACGAGATCGATGGCTGCCACGGTCGCTACCGCACCGTGAATCCCGACCTCCCCTACATCTTGGGCATGGAAGTGCTGGGCACGGTGGATGCCACTGGGGAAGGGGCCGAGGAATGGCTCGGACGCCGAGTGCACGCCACCGCCGAGAGTGCCTTCGGAGGCTACGCCGACAAGGTGATCGCCCAACCCGACATGGTGTTTGACGCCCCCGAATCGCTGGATGACACCGAGGCGGCCGCCTTCTTCTTCCCGTTCCACCTGGCCTGGCTGGGTTTGCACGAGCGGGGTCAGGTCCAGCCCGGGGAGTGGGTGCTGATCCACGCTGCGGCCGGCGGGGTGGGCTCGGCCGCGGTGCAGCTGGCCGTAGACGCCGGGGCCCGGGTGATCGGCACCGCGGGCAGCGAGGCCAAGTGCGAATTGGTGCGCTCTCTGGGGGCCGAGGCCGCAGTGAACTACCGGGAAGGGGACTTCGCCACCGAGGTTCGGGACATCACCGGCGGGGCCGGAGTCGACCTGGTGTTCGACGGCGTGGGGGGCGAGGTCACCGAGGCCTCCCTGCGGTGCATGACTCGGGGCGGACGGCTGATGATCATCGGCTTCGCCAGCAAGATCGAGGCCGAGGATGCCCACGGCCTCCCCCCTAGGCTGCTGTGCTTCTCCCAAGTCTCGATCGGCGGGGTGCTTTTGGCCTACAGCAGCAACCCGGCGGTCTACGGCGGGATGGCGGGATTCAACATCAACCCCCGATCGCTGGGCGACCAGATCCACGACGAGCTCTGCGGACGGCTGGCCGAGGGCCGGATCGCCCCGCTGGTGGGCGGCACCGTGGCCTTCGAGGACCTCCCCGCCGCCCTGGAACAGATGGAGGACCGCCTCACCACCGGGCGCATCGTGGTGGTCTACTGATCCAAGCCCGGTTCTAGTCCCGCCAGTGGTCTACTGATCACCCCTCCCTGCTGTGGTCGATTGCTGAGCAAACAAGCCAAAATAGGGCCATGACCGAGCTCGGATATCTCGCCTTCGACGCCGACAACCACTATTACGAGGCCACCGACGCCTTCACCCGCCACATCGACCCCAAGATGGCCAAACGCTGCATGCAGTGGGCCGACATCGGGGGCAAGCAGCGGCTGATCGTGGCCGGGCGCATCAATCGATTCATCCCCAATCCCACCTTCGACCCGGTGGCCAAGCCCGGAATCCTCGATGAGTACTTCCGGGCCAAGACTTCGGCCAGCGACATGCGGGAGGCGTTCGGTGAGCTCGACCCCATCAGCCCCGCCTACCGCAACCGCGACGAGCGCCTGGCCCTCATGGACTCCCAGGGTCTGGGCGGCTGCTTTTTGTTCCCCACCTTGGGCGTGGGCATGGAGGCCTGCCTGGAAGACGACATCGGGGCAATCACCGCGGCGTTCGGCGCGTTCAACCGCTGGCTGGACGACGACTGGGGCTTCTCCTACCAGGAGCGCCTGTTCACCGCCCTGTACCTGAGCCTGGTGGACGTGGACTGGGCGCTGGGCGAGCTGGAATGGGCCATCGGCCGGGGCCTGCGGCTGGTGAACTTCCGGGCCACCTCGGTGCCCGACGGCCACGGCAACTACCGCTCATTAGGCCATCCCGCCCACGACCCGGTGTGGAAGTTCCTCAACGACCACGGCGTGTGCGTGGCCTTCCACTCCGGCGACTCGGGCTACTCGTTCATGAACCACCGCTGGGGGCTGGGCACCGAGACCGAAGCCTTCCGCTACAACCCGCTCCAAAGCCTGCTGTCTCACTCCCCGATCAGCGACACCATGGCCTCGCTTTTGGCTGACGGGGTGCTGGTGCGGTTCCCCAACCTGCGGGTGGCCACCATCGAAACCGGCTCGTACTGGGTACGGCCCCTCATCCAGAAGCTGGCCAAGACCTACGGCCAGCACCGCCACGCCTTCGAGGAAGACCCGGTGGAGACCTTCCGCAACCAGGTGTGGGTGTCGCCCTATTACGAGGACGACCTGCACGAACTGGCCGGGCTGATCGGCACCGATCACATGCTGTTCGGCTCCGACTTCCCCCACGCCGAAGGACTGGCAAACCCGGTGTCGTTTGTGGACGACCTCTACGGGTTCAGCGACGACGACATACGCCGCATCATGTGCGACAACGGCGCTGGCCTGTCGCGGCTGGCCGTCTAGCCCAGACCACCGCCCTCCGAGTTCACCACCTGATTGAAAGGGGCCTTGTATGTCCTGGGATTTTGAGACCGAGCCCGAGTTCCAGGAGCAGCTGGACTGGACCCGGGCGTTCCTCGACGAGCACATCCTTCCGCTGGAGACCATTGAGCTGGAGGTGACCGACGAGCAGTGGAAGACATTGACCGCGCCGCTGAAGCAGCAGGTCAAGGACCGGGGACTGTGGGCCTGCCACCTCGACCCCGAGCTGGGGGGCCAGGGCTTCGGCCAGGTGAAGTTGGGTTTGATGCACGAAATTCTGGGTCGGTCTTCGATCGCGCCGGCCATCTTCGGCAACAACGCCCCCGACTCCGGCAACGCCGAACTGCTGGCCATCGGCGGCAACGAGGAGCAGAAAAAGAAGTGGATGGAGCCGCTGCTGGCCGGCGAGCTGCGCTCGGGGTTCTCCATGACCGAGCCCGACACCGCCGGGTCCGACCCCACCTTGTTGGAGACCAATGCAGTGCGCGACGGCGACACCTGGGTGATCAACGGCCACAAGTGGTTCACCTCGGGCGGATCAGGGGCCGACTTCCTGATCGCCATGGTGGTGACCAACCCCGACGTCCACCCCTACCAGGGGTCGTCCATGATCGTGGTGCCCACCGACACCCCCGGCTTAGAGATCGTGCGGGACGTGCCCAACATGCACCACCCCTACCCCGGCCAGTTCGCCCGCCACCCCATCGGCCACTCCGAGGTGATCTACCGCGACGTGCGGGTGCCGGCTGAGAATCTGATCGGCGAGCCCGGCGACGGGTTCGTGCTGGCCCAGAAGCGCCTCGGCCCCGGACGCATCCACCACGCCATGCGCTGGATCGGCCAGTCCCAGCGGGCGCTGGACATGATGTGCGAGCGGGCCCTGTCCCGGTTCGCCCACGGCAGCCTGTTGGCTGAGAAGCAGATGGTGCAGGACTTCATCGCCGAGACCCGCATCGACATCGCGTCGGCCCGACTGCTGTGCCTCCACGCCGCCTGGCACATGGACAAGCACGGCTCGTCGGCGTCGCGCACCGAGATCGCCATGATCAAGGTGTACGGCACCAAGATGCTGTTCAACGCCATCGACCGCTCCATCCAGGTCCACGGCGCCCTGGGCTACTCAGCCGACATGCCCCTGGAGGAGATGTACCGCAACGCTCGTGCCTCCCGCCTGGTTGACGGAGCCGACGAGGTGCACAAGGTGTCTATCGCCCGCCGCACCCTCAAGGAGTACGCCGCGGTTGACGGCTTTCCCACCGAACACATCCCCACCCGCCGAGCCGCCGCCCTGGACCGCTTCGCCGAGCACCTCGACATCGAGGCCATGAACAGCTAGCTCGCCGGCAAACCTGGCTTCGCTGGTCAGAGAGGCCGGTAGCCTTTGGGGATGTCCAAGCCGCTGGCGCTGCGCTTTCTGCGGTCGGCCAGCGATGCCGACCAGCTGCCCGAGTCCCGCTGCGAGGTGGCGCTGGTAGGCCGGTCCAACGTGGGCAAGTCGTCGCTTCTGAACGCAGTGGCCAACCGCAAGGGACTGGCCCGGACCTCCAAAGCCCCGGGGGCCACCCGGCTGCTGAACATCTTCGAGTTGGAGGGCGAGTCCGGCCGCTGGCTGGTGGACCTGCCCGGCTACGGCTTCGCCAAGGCCCCCAAAGCCGACCGCTACCGGTGGCAGGAGATGATGGACGGCTACCTGATCGACCGGCCTGCCCTAGTGCAGGTGCTGTTGCTGATCGACGGCCTGGTCGGCCCCACGCCATTGGACATTCAGACCGTGGAATGGCTGACCCACCACGAAGTTGCCCTGCGGCCGGTGGCCACCAAAGCCGACAAAGTGAAGTCCTCCCGCCGCGGAGCCCGCCGAAACGAGCTGGCCCAGGGCCTTGGCCTCGCTCCCGGAGATGTGCTTTGGACCAGTGCGGCCAAGGGCCAGGGCATCCCCGAATTGCGGGCCGAGTTGGCCGCCGCCCTGCGCCTCAATCCCTGAGTGGGAACCCAACGGCCGCTTCCAACTCGGCCAATGCCTCGTCAGGATCGACCACCTTGATGGTGGTCATGCCCATGGCCCGGGCCGGCTTGAGGTTCACCCCCAAGTCATCGAGGAACACACACCCCGACGGCTCCACGTCCAGCGCCTCGCACGCCAGCAAGTAGAACGCCGGGTCGGGCTTGCGCACCCCCACCACCGACGACTCGATCACCACGTCGAACCAGCCCAACACCTCGGCAATCTCCGCCGATCGCTCCGACGCTTCCATCGGCGCATAGTTGTTGGTCAACAGCCCCGTCTTCAGCCGCTCCGAGCAGCGCCGAACCGCCTCCGCCATGCTGGGAAGCACTTCCCCACCCAGCCCGTTCAACACCGCCATCCCATCCACCTGATAACCCAGCGCCGCTGCCTCCGCCTCAAACGCCCCGGCGAACTCCTCCAACCCGATCTCCCCCCGTTCCATTCGTGCCCAAGCATTGCTGTCCGGATCTGTCGAATTGATCCGCCGTATCAACCCCTCCGGCAGTCCATTGGCCCGCTCATAGGCGGCAAACCCCTCCCACGGCCCCGAAACGATCACCCCACCCATGTCAAACAACACCGCTTCAACCACAGAATGACCTCATCGAGTTGAACTATCCAGCATTCGTTACTGCCGCAGGCGGACGGATGCGGGGGTGAGGGCGGAGGCTTTGGGGACGCCGAGGAGGGCGAGGGTGCGGCTTAGGTCTTCGGTGAATTGGTCGATGAGGTGGTCGACGCCGGGTTCGCCGGCGGCGGCGAGGGCGTAGAGGTAGGGGCGGCCGAACATCACCGCATCGGCGCCGAGGGCCAAGGCCATGGCGACGTGACTGCCCCGGCGCACACCACCGTCGCAGATGATGTCGATGTCGCCGCCCACCGCGTCGGCTACTTGGGGCACCAACTCCAGGATGGGCGGGGCGCCGTCGAGCTGGCGGCCGCCGTGGTTGGACAGGATGATTCCGTCCACGCCCTGTTCGGCGGCCACTTGAGCATCGGCCACCGATTGCACGCCCTTGAGCACCAGCTTCCCGGCCCAGCGCTCCCGGAGCCAGTCGAGGTCGTCCCACGACAACTCCTGGTTGAACTGGTTGTGGGCGAACTCGGCCAGGCCCAGCGCAGAGCTGCCGTCGTAGCCCTGCACCCCGGTCAAGTTGGCGAAGGTAATCGGATCAGACCGCAACAGCGACCACGTCCATCCCGGTCGGCGCACACCGTCCAGCACCGTGTCGGGCCCCAGCGTGGGCGGCAGGGTGAAGCCCCGGCGCACGTCCCGCTCCCGGCGACCGAACACCGGCGTGTCCACCGCTACCAGCAGGGCCTCGTAGTCGCAGTCGGCCGCCCGCTGGAGCCACTCGGCCACCAAGCCCCGGTCCCGCCAGAAATAGAGCTGGAACCACAGCGGGCCGTCGCTCACCTCTCTGATCTCTTCAATGGAGCGAGTGCTCAGCGTGGACAGGGAATAAGCAATCCCCTTGCGCGCCGCGGCTCGGGCCACGGCCAGCTCCCCGTCGGGGCACACGATGCGGGTGAACCCGGTGGGCGACAGGGCGAGCGGCAGCGGATGGCGCCGGCCCAGCAACTCCACCGAGGTGTCCAGCGCCGACACATCCCGCAGCACCCGGGGCACGAACTCCCACTGTTCGAACGCGGCGGCGTTGCGGTCCATGGTCAGCTCGTCCTCGGCCGCCCCGTCTATGTAGTCGAACACCCCGGCGGGCAGCCGCTTTCGGGCCAGCTCCCGCAGATCAGCCACCGACGCCGCCCGGCCCAACCGCCGCTTGGCCCGATTGGGCTCGAAGCGCCGAAACCGCGCCACCGACCGCAGCGTTCGAATCATGCCCACGGTCTGAACTTACAGCGGCTCTGCTCGCCGCCCCTCAATCATGATTGTGGGAGCATTGCCCATGATGGGCACTGACTACTGGCGAGACGGCTACGTCATCCGGCGCCAGCTGGTGCCCCCAGAGATGATCGACACCCTCAACCAGCGATTCGCCGGCATCGCCGACGGCACCATCGCCCAAGCCCCCAACATGCAGATTGCCCGCAACGTGGAGGTGGCCAAGGGATTGGTCACCCCCCGAACCCCTGCTCACGGCATCGCCAAAGTCAACTTTGTGAACGGCGATTCGGTGTTGTCCCACTTTGCGCTCTACGAGCCAATCATCGACCAGGTGCAAGAACTCATCGGCGACGATCTGATCGCCTTGAACAGCATGTTCTTGAACAAGCCCACTGATGTCGACGGCCGCCACCCCTTGCACCAGGACCTGCTCTACTTCCCCCTCCGTCCCGCCGACCGCATCGTCGGGGTGTGGACGGCACTAGACACCATCACCAAGGAAAACGGTTGCCTGGTGGTGTTGCCCGGCACTCACACCGGCGAACTCCTCGAGCACGACTATCCCGATTGGGAGCACAAGAACTTCCTCTTCTTCGGGGCCAAAGGCATCGATGTCGACGAGCGGGTCCACCTGGAGATGGACCCCGGTGACACCTTGTTCTTCCATCCCCTGCTCGTCCACGGCTCCGGCTACAACCGCACCGAAGACCTACGCCGGGCCATCGCCGTCCACTACGCCAGCTCCCACTGCGAAGACATCTGGCACGGAGAAACCAAAACCATCGGCAACTTCGACCCCCGCCTCGACATCCGCCTAGTAAGAGGCCAAGACCCCAACCAATACGCCCACTCCCCCGCCACATCAAGCTGAGGGCTTACCCCCGTACGCAGAATCGAACTTTGCCTGAAGCCACGGCCCGGCTTCCACGGTGCCATACCTGGCCGGGTTGGCTGCACTGACGCAGGTTTCGATTGGCGTCACCTCGGCGTGCCAGTTCGGTTGATGGAAGAACGCAATCGCATAGCGGTGTTCGCTCCGTGCCCGCTCGGTGGCCGGGAGAGCCACGCGGTGACGAGTAGAGCGCCATCGATCGTTGGTCCATTGCGCGAGGAGGTCGCCAGTGTTGATCACGAAGCAGCCGTCGATTGGCTGGACTGGGACCCAGTGACCTTCAACGTGTTCAACTTCGAGCCCTCCAGTGCCCGAACCCGGCAACAAGATTGTGAGGGTCCCGTAGTCAGCGTGAACACCTGCTCGCAGCTGGCCCTCCTCCGCGGGCTGGGTGACGGGCGGGTAGTGAATGCCGCGAAGCGCTGACAGGTGTTGGTCAATCGATGGTTCGAAGTGCGTTGTCGGCAGGTGGAGGGCTTCCGCCATCAATTGAAGGATGCGACCGGCGAGGTTCTCCATCGCGTCGTAGTACGCCTCCAAGGCCGGGCGGAGCCTGGCTGGGTGTGACGGCCAGAGTCGATCCTTGCCCCCGAACACGCCAGTGGGATCAGCGTGGTGTTTGGGGGGCGCCACGTTGAAGGTCTCTTTGAGGTCCGGGGGTGTCGCTTGTCCCAGAGATGATTCACCCTGGGTTTCGCGCAGGCTCCAAGGATTGGAGCAAGTATGGGATCC
>VYEX01000006.1 GCA_009842675.1 Acidimicrobiia bacterium
CCCATCCTGTCGGGGGTCTGGTCCAAGGACGAGATCCTGGTGGGCACGGGCGGGTGGTGCCTGTTCGGGGGCACCGGGGGCAACGGGGCCTACACCGTGATGCTGGCCATGGGCATGATCACCGCCGCGCTCACCGGGGCCTACATGACCCGAGTGGTGTACCTCACCTTCTTCGGCGAGTTCCGGGGCCATGGCACGCCCCATGAGTCCGGCCCTCGGATCACCGTGCCGCTGTGGATTCTGGGGGGTTTGGCCGTGGTGGCCGGGTTCATCAACTTCCCGGCCGGATTCCAGCTCGTCCCCGCGTCATGGGAGGAGAAGTTCCTCCAGTGGGTGGAGCCCGTGGGGGTGAGCTACTTCCCGTCCATCGCCCACGCCACCCCATCGTGGACGCTGGCCATTGTGTCGGTGATCGTGGCCCTCATCGGCATCGGCGCCGCTTACTACTACTACTTCGTGCGGGTTCGGGCGGTCAGTCCGGTTGCTACCGAACTGCCCGACGGCCCCACTTCGAAATCGGCGGTGGCCCGACTCGGTCACCGGATTCTGGTCAACAAGTACTACCTCGACTGGCTGTACACCACCGTGATCGTCGGCTTCGTCAAGGGGCCCTTGGCCAAAGCGGCCTACTGGACGAACCAGAACGTCATCGATCGGGTGGTCAACGAAGCCGGCATCCGTTCGGTACAGGCCGGGAACATCGTCTACCACAAGGTGGATCAGCTGGTGGTGGACGGCATCGTCAACGCCACCGGCAAAATCTCCGATAGCTCGGGGGAGGAGCTGCGTCGCATCCAAACCGGCAAAGTGCAGCAGTACGCCGCAATTATGTTCGCCGCCGCCACCATCCTGGCCGGGATCTTCATCATCGTCATCTAGGGAGCACACGTACACATGGGTGAATTTCTCAACGACTGGGGGCTCAGTATCCCGACGTTCCTGCCGATCATCGGCGCGGCCGTCATGCTGCTCATCCCCAAGGACCGAGAGCAGCTGCACAAGCTGATCGCCTTGGCCACCACCGTGGCCGTGGCCGTCTTCGGCTTGCTGCTGTTGATCCAGTTCATCGACAACGACAACTACGGAGCCCTCAACTTCGTGGTGGACAAAGGCTGGATCGACGTCATCGACTCCCGCTACATCATGGGCGTAGACGGCATCTCGCTGCCGCTGATGCTGCTCACCATGCTGATCGTGCCCCTGTGCGTGATCTACTCCTGGAACCACTTCCCAGAGCCGCACAATCCCAAGGCGTTCTTGATGCTGCTGCTCATTCTGGAGACCGGGATGATCGGCACTTTCGCCGCTCAAGACCTGATCCTGTTCTTCGTGTTCTTCGAGGTCGTGCTGCTGCCCATGTACTTCATGATCGGGGTGTGGGGCGGCGAGAACCGGCGCTACGCCGCCATCAAGTTCTTCCTGTTCACCCTGTTCGGCTCGGCGCTGATGCTGGTGAGCTTCCTGGCCCTGTACTTTTTGGCCGACGCCAGCACCTTCGATATGAGGCTGCTGCCCGAGGCCGCCGCCGGCATCGCCAAGTCGTCTCAGGTCTGGGTGTTCGGCGGCATGTTCCTGGGGTTCGGAATCAAGGTACCCATGTTCCCGTTCCACACCTGGCTGCCCGACGCCCACACCGAGGCCCCCACCGTAGGCTCGGTAATCCTGGCCGCCGTGCTGTTGAAGCTGGGCACCTACGGGTTCGTCCGCATCGCCATTCCAATCCTGCCCGAGGCCGCCGCCGAGTGGGCTCCGTTCATCGGGCTGTTAGCGGTGATCGGGATCATCTACGGCGCCTTGGGCTGCCTGGCCCAGCGCGACTTGAAACGGCTGGTGGCGTTCTCGTCGGTGGCCCACATGGGCTTCGTGATGCTGGGCATTGCCACCCTCACCGACTTTGGCATCAACGCCGCAGTGTTCGGCATGGTGGCCCACGGACTGATCACCGGGATGCTGTTCTTCTTGGCCGGCTCAGTGAAGGAGCGCTACCACACCCTGGACATGTCCCGGTTGGGCGGGCTGCTGGTACAGGCCCCCCGTATGGGCTGGATCCTCGGGTTCTGCGCCATGGCCTCGCTGGGTCTGCCCGGCCTGGCCGGGTTCTGGGGCGAGTTCCCCGCCATCTTGGCCTCCTACAACCCCGCCGAGGTGTTGGCCGAGGAGACATTCCGCTCGTACATGGTCATCGCTGCGCTGGGCACGGTGCTGGCCGCCGGCTACCTGCTGTGGATGCTCCAAAAGACCGCCTTCGGAACTCCCCGAGAAGAGTTCGCCAACGATCCCCATGTGCACGACGCCACCGTCTCCGAGTATCTGGCCTGGGCTCCTCTGCTCATCCTGATCTTGGTCTTGGGCGTATACCCCCACCTGCTCTTCGGAGCCACCGACCCTGCGGTGGTCAACTCGCTCAATGACTGCCTCGACTCCGTGACCAGCGGAGCCTGTTTCGACGCCGCGGCCGGGAAGTAGTACGCGCTGATGCTGTCGTCCCTGCCATCGATCGTCGGCTTTGTCCGACCGGACATCGACTGGCATGCCGTCGCGCCCGAGCTCACCCTGCTGGGAGTGGGTGCGGTAGTCACCCTGCTCGACATCGTGCTGTTGGAGCGGGGCCGGGCCTACACCTCGGCGCTGGCCGGCATAGGGCTGCTGGTAGCGCTGATACCCATAGTGACCCTGGCCGCCGCCGGCGACACCCGGGTGATGTTTGGTGGCGCCTTCGTGGTGGACGACTTCGCGCTCATTTTGAAGGCCATGTTCATCGTGGTCGCCTACATCGTGGTGCTGTTGTCCACCAACTACATCGCCGAGGGCGACTACTGGGAGAACGAATACTACGGCCTGCTCCTAGCATCGGTGATGGGCATGGTGCTGATGGCCTCGGCCCGCGATTTGGTCACCATCTTCGTGGCCCTGGAGCTGCTGTCGATTCCCGCCTACCTGATGGCCGCATGGCGCAAGGCCGACCCCAGAAGCAACGAGGCCGGGCTCAAGTACTACCTGATGGGGGTGTTCGCCTCGGCCATCATGCTGTACGGCATGTCGCTGCTGTTCGGGCTGGCCGGCGACACCCGCTTGAAGGAAATCGCAGCCGCGGTGGCGGCAGAGGGTTCCAACCCGGTGGTGATCTTGGGCATCATCTTCGTGATAGTCGGATTCGCCTTCAAGGTGTCGGGCTTCCCGTTCCACACCTGGGCCCCCGACACCTACGAGGGCGCCCCCACCCCGGTGACCGCCTTCTTGGCCGTGGCCTCCAAAGCGGCCGGGTTCGTGGCCCTCATGCAGCTGGTGCATGTCGGCTTCCCTGACGCTCAAGACATCTATCAGCCTTTGTTGTGGATTCTGGCCGTGGGCTCGATGACCGCTGGCAACCTCATCGCCTTGCGCCAGGAGAACATCGTGCGCCTCATGGCCTACTCCGGCGTGTCGCAGGCCGGCTTCATGCTGGCCCCTCTAGCGGTGGCCGGCGACATCGGCGGAGAGGCCCTCTCTGCGGTTATCACCTACGTGCTGATTTACGCCGCCATGAATCTGGGGGCCTTCGCGGTGATCATCGCCGTGGCCCGCCGCACCGCCTCCGGCGAGATCCGCTCCTACGCCGGGCTGTTCAAATACGCCCCCGGCATGACCATTCTCATGACGATCTTCCTGTTCTCCCTGGCCGGGATCCCGCCGCTGGGTGGCTGGTTCGCCAAGTTCGCGGTGTTCCGGGCCGTGGTGGAAGCCGACACCGGCTGGGGCTACTCCCTCGCCGCCATCGCCGCCGTCAACTCGGTTATCGCGCTCTTCTATTACGCCAAGGTGGCCCGCATGATGTGGTTCGAGGACACCCCCGAAGAAGCCAACACCACGTCTTTGCGGGTGCCCCCTTCGCTGGTAGCTGCCCTCGGCCTCACCGCCGCCGCCACCCTCCTGTTCGGCATCTACCCCGCCGTCATCACCCACTTCACCGACGGCACCCTCATCGCCATCCCGTCATAATTTGTCGCTGTCGCCCGACCATTAGGGTGCAGCCATGCCTGAGCTACCAGATGTGGTGGTGTATCTGGAGGCGTTGGACCGGTTTGTGGTGGGGCGCGAGCTGCGCAAAATCCGAGTAGTCGGCATAAGCCTGCTCAAGTCGTTTGACCCACCGCTCGGCGCGGCCGAGGGTCGAACGGTGGTCGGGACGAAAAGGCTGGGCAAGCGGTTGGTGCTGGAGTTTGACGGGCCGGACGAACTGTTCATGGTGATCCACCTGATGGTGGCCGGACGGCTGCGATGGCGAGACCAACCAGGCGCCAAGCCGCCGGGAAAGATCGGGCTGGCCGCCTTCGACTTCGAACATGGCACCCTGCTGTTCACCGAAGCCAGCAAGCGCAAGAAGGCGTCGCTGTGGCTGGTCCAAGGGGCCAATGCCCTGGCGGAGCAGCACGACCGGGGCGGAGTGGAGCCACTGGAGGTAGACGAAGGCGAATTCCGCGGCGCCTTGACTGCCCGAAACCGCACCCTGAAGCGGGCCCTGTGCGACCCCACTGCGTTCAGCGGAATCGGCAACGCCTACAGCGACGAGATCTTGTTCCACGCCGGGCTGTCCCCGGTGCAGCGCACCGGCAACCTCGATGACGACGACATTGCCCGCCTCTTCGAGGCGACCCGAACCACGCTGGTTGACTGGACCGACCACCATCGTAAAGCGGTGGGCGACGGCTTCCCCGACAAGGTGACTGCCTTCCACGATGACATGGCCGTCCACGGCAAGTTCGACCAACCCTGCCCGGTGTGCGGGGTTCCCGTTCAGCGCATCGTCTACGCCGACAACGAGGTCAACTACTGCCCCCAGTGCCAGACCGAAGGACGGGTACTGGCCGACCGATCTCTGTCCCGCCTACTCAAAGACGACTGGCCCCGCAGCATCGAAGACCTCGAGGACTGATCGGCAGTCTTCCCCTCAGCGGGCTATCTTCCCGATGTCTACGAGGAGGCCGCAGCATGAGTTCGTTCAGTCGAGAGTCCACCGCCGAAGAGGTCGTTGACGGACTCGACCTATCCGGTCAGATATTCATGGTCACCGGAACCACCAGCGGGCTGGGGGAGGAATCAGCCCGAGTGCTGGCTGCTCGCGGGGCTCAGGTAGCAATGCTGGCCCGGAATGCCCAGGCCAATCTCGAGGCCGCCGACCGCATTCGCTCATCGGTGTCCGACGCCGATCTATCAATGCACCAACTCGACCTCTCCGACTTGGCCAGCGTGGAGAGCTTCGCCGCTGAAGCCGCCGAGCAGTTCGACCGCATCGACGTGCTCATAAACAACGCCGGAGTGATGTGCTGTCCCTTCGGGCGAACAACCGACGGATTCGAGATGCAGTTCGGCACCAACCACTTGGGCCATTTCGCCTTGACCGCCCGACTGATGCCGCTCTTGCGCCAAGCCGAAAACCCCCGTGTGGTCACTCTCTCCTCCGGCGGCCACCGCATCTCCGACGTAGACCTTGACGACCCCAACTTCGAGCACACCCCCTACGACCCCTGGGTGGCTTACGGCCGATCCAAGACCGCCAACATCCACTTCGCCGCCGAGTTGGCCCGGCGCTTCGGCGATGAGTTGCTCTCGCTCTCCGTACACCCTGGAGCGATACCCACCAAGCTGGGCCGGCACATGACCAAAGAGATGATCGATGGCATGAGGGAACGAGCCAAGGCCAGCTCATCCTCGGGCCAGGGGCTTCAGTACAAGACCCTGGAGTCCGGCGCAGCCACCCAGGTGTGGGCGGCAACGGCTGCGGAACTGGCGGACCAGAACGGCAAGTATCTAGCTGACTGCAACGTCGCCGAGCCGGGGACCGGCGAAATCGGCTATGCCCCCCACATCTACAACCCGCCCACCGAAGCCGCGCTGTGGGAGCTCAGCGAACGCCTCGTCGGCTTGTCGCTTTAGCCAGTCGCTAGGGCTTGCGGGGACCGCCTCGGGTGCCGGGCCACCGGGAGCCGCTGATCACGTCAGCCATCGGCCAAAACGCATCGGGGTCCAGAGGTCCGGCGTTGGTGATCTGCCGGTCGATCATCCGATTGGTCACCAGCTGCGCCGATAGCTGCTCGACAATGGGGAAATAGCGGGCCACGGGATCCCAGGGGCTGTCCAGCAGGCGCAGCTCACCGTCGATCTCCTCAACGTGGACCTGCTCGAAGGTGGTGGCCACATCCACGACGTGGGGTGGGAAGTCGTACTGCTTTTCCGCCCCGCCGATGGCCCGGGAGTACTTGGTCCACCACTCGTGCTCGGTGTACTCGCCGTCCTTCGGTTCCACCGCTCCGGTGACATCGCCCTCGAACTCAAGGAACGTGTAGCCCTGGTGAATTGTCCGGGCCTCCACTCGGTTGCCCAGGCGATAGAAGCGGATATCGCATGGGTACTTGGGCTGGCCGTTGGTCTCGCCGCTGATGAAGATGGCGGCCTCCTGATCAATTCCCAAGCCCAGGCTATATTGACCGCTGACGCCCTCCCAGCTCGCCGGAACCTTGACGCTCACGCCGTACTCGGGCTCGCCCAGCACTGGCACGCAGTACACGCCCACCGTGACGATGGGATCGCCCGCAGTGAGCCCCGGCGGGAGGATTTGCTCAATGCCCGCCGGATCAGTCCGGTACTCAACGGTCAGCTTCGGCCAGCCGGCAACCTCGCCGGGCCGGCTCATCGGGGTCTCAGTCATGGTGCCTCCAGTGCCGGATGCCGCTAAACCACGCGGATCCGCTCGTCCAATGGCCACAGTGTATTGAGAACAAAAATGCCGCGCACTGCTGAGGTTCCCGGCTGTCGGCATCGCCATACTGGAACGGTGGGGTTTTCAGTGATCACCAATCGGCCTCACACGCTGAAGTGACCTCTTTCGCCGAGTTCATGGAACGGGCGCTGTATGACCCTCAGCATGGGTTCTACGAGTCGGGCCAGGCCGGACGGCGCGGCGGCCACTTCATCACCAGCCCCGAAGTAGGACCGCTGTTCGGCGCCGTGTTGGGTCGGATGCTGGACCAGCGGTGGGAGGAGCTGGGCCAGCCCGATCTGTTCACCGTGATCGACGCTGGCGCCGGACCAGGCACGCTGGCCCGGACGGTGGCCAAGGCCGAGCCCGACTGCACCCCGGCCCTGCGGTGGATCAACGTGGAGCGCACCGCGGCAGGACGAGCTGCCCACACTGTGGGAGAGTCAACGTCAGCAATGCCCGATGGCCCGATCGCCGGTGTGATCATGGCCAACGAATTGCTCGACAACCTGCCACTGCGTCTTTTTGCTCCCGGGGGTGACGAGGTGGGCGAGCTTCCTCCGAGTCCCGAGACCCGGCTGATCCCCCGCCAGAACCAGGCCTGCGCCTGGCTAGCCCAAGCCCTGTCGATCCTGGACCAGGGGACCGTCATAGTTATCGACTACATGAGCACTACCGAGGAGATGACTGCTCGACCGTGGCCCGAGTGGCTGCGGACCTATCGGGGCCACGAGCGGGGCGATGACCCGTGGTCTGCCCCCGGCACCCAAGACATCACCTGCGAGGTGGCATTGGATCAACTCTCAGCGGTGTGTCCTCCCACCAGGGTCACCGACCAAGCCACCTGGCTCAAGGCCCACGGCATCGACGAACTGGTGGCCGAGGGCAATGCCGCCTGGCGAACTGGGGCCGCCCAAGGCGATCTCGCTGCATTGGCCGGACGCAGCCGAGCCATCGAAGCCGAGGCCCTGCTCGACCCCGCCGGATTGGGCGCCTTCACCGTGGCCGAATGGGATGTGCCCGCCCCGAACTGATCTGAATCAGGTCTTGTTTCGGACCGCAGCCCGGAATCCCAGCGCCACCGGGTTGGCCCCATCGACTTCTGGGTGGATGGCTATCTGGTATCGGCCCGGTGAGGGGAGCTTCATCGCCCGGAAATCAGCCACGAACGGCACGTTGACCAGTTCGCCGGGATCGTGGCCCGACCCCAACTTCACCTGGACCTCGCCCACCATCTCGGCCAGCTTTTGGCCGTCGGCATCCTCAACCCGCACCCTGATCTTGTTGGCATTGGCGGCCTCTACCGGCGACATCTCCAGCACCAGCGCCAGCATGACCCCAATGGGTGCGGGAAACGACTCCCGGTACACCCGGGTGATACCCGCCGAGCTCACAAACAGCAGCCCCTCCCGCACCTGAGCGAAATCGCACAACGTGGCAACCCTGATGTCCATAACCGCCGATCAGCTTCCTTCCTGGAGTTGTACTAGATGACCATATCCCCCGCGACCCGACAGAATGTAGGCTCGCCGCGCTGTTCCGCGAGAGCATCGGAAAGGACCGACCATGGCCGAAGCCACCATCGAGGACTACTACGTCGAGGACCGCACCTTTGCCCCGGCCGCCGATTTCGCCGCTGCTGCCCTGGCCAACAACCGCTCGCTCTACGACGAGGCTGACGCCGACTATGAGTCATTCTGGGCTCGGCAAGCTCGGGAGCTGCTGAGTTGGGACTCCGATTTCCACACCGTCCTGGAGTGGGACCTGCCCTTTGCCCGATGGTTCATCGGCGGCACCCTCAACGTGTCGTACAACTGTCTCGACCGCCATGTCGAAGCGGGCATGGGCGACAAGATTGCCTTCCACTGGGAGGGTGAGCCGGGCGACACCCTCACCATTACCTACGCCGAGCTGCTCACCGAGGTCTCCAAGTTCGCCAACGTACTCAAGGGCCTGGGCCTAAGGGCGGGCGACCGGGTGGCCATCTACATGCCGATGATCCCCGAGCTGCCGGTGGCCATGCTGGCCTGCACCCGCATCGGGGTGGCTCACTCGGTGATCTTCGGCGGCTTCTCTCCCGACGCCATCGTCGACCGCTGCGAGGATGCCGAGGCCCGGCTCATCATCACCGCCGACGCCGGTTACCGCCGCGGCGCCCCGTCGATGCTCAAGCCCAACGTGGACACCGCCCTCAGCCAAGGAGCGGATTCCGTGGAGCACGTGGTGGTGGTCAACCGCTGCGACACCGACGTCGACATGGCCGAGGGCCGGGACCTGTGGTGGCACGACCTCATGGCCGATGCTTCGGCTGATTGCCCGCCCCAGCCCATGGACTCCGAGGCTCTTCTCTACCTGCTGTACACATCGGGCACCACCGCCAAGCCCAAGGGCATCATGCACACCACCGGCGGCTACCTCACCCAGGTGGCCTTCACCCACAAGTACGTGTTCGACCTGAAGCCCGACACCGATATCTATTGGTGCGCGGCCGACATCGGGTGGGTCACCGGCCACAGCTACATCGTGTACGGCCCGCTGGCCAACGGGGCCACGTCGGTCATCTATGAGGGCACCCCCGACACCCCCGGCCGCGACCGGCTGTGGGACATCGTGGAGCGCTACGGCGTCACCCAGCTCTACACCGCCCCCACCGCCATCCGCACCTTCATGAAGTGGGGTGCCCAGGAGCCGGCCAAGCACGATCTGTCCAGCCTGCGGGTGCTGGGCACGGTGGGCGAGCCCATCAACCCCGAGGCGTGGATGTGGTACCACACCCACATCGGCGGCAGCAGCTGCCCCATTGTGGACACCTGGTGGCAAACCGAGACCGGTGGCCACATGATCTCCCCGTTGCCCGGGGTCACCACCACCAAGCCGGGATCGGCCACCCACCCCATTCCCGGTGTGTTCGCCGAGTTGGTGGACGACGACGGCCGCCCGGTAGAGCGGGGCGGGGGCTACCTCACCATCACCCGCCCGTGGCCGTCGATGCTGCGGGGAATCTGGGGTGATCCCGAGCGCTACCGGGAGACCTATTGGAGCCGATTCGAGGGCCGTTATTTCGCGGGCGACGGAGCCAAAGTCGACGACGACGGCTACCTGTGGCTGCTGGGCCGGGTGGACGACGTGATGAACATCTCCGGCCACCGCATCTCCACCACCGAGGTGGAATCGGCTCTGGTGGACCACGCCGCAGTGGCCGAAGCTGCGGTGGTGGGCGCGGCCGACGACACCACCGGCCAGGCCATCATTGGCTACGTCATCTTGCGGGGTAGCCACGATGCCACCGACGAGTTGGGCGAGGAGGTCCGCCAGCACGTGGCCACCAAGCTGGGCCCCATTGCCCGGCCCAAGACCGTGGTGCTGGTACCCGATCTGCCCAAGACCCGCTCGGGAAAGATCATGCGCCGCCTGCTGCGCGATGTGGCCGAGGGCCGCAGCCTGGGCGACACCACCACCCTGGCCGACCAGTCGGTGGTGGACGAGATCCGGACCCGGGCCGCCGAGTCCCCCCAAGAAGATTGAGCCAGCCAACCGGCCCATCACACTGGACATGGCGGGACGCCCCTATCGATGGGGGTCCCGCGGTGATCGTGGATGTGGACGGGGTCATCTCCGACGGCAGCAACCGCCAGCACTTGGCCCAGGCCCGCCGCTGGGATGAGTTCTTCGCCGGCTGCCCCGACGACCCCCCGCTGGAGGCGGCGGTGGCCTTGGTCAACTCATTGGCCTCCGACATCACCGTCGTGCTGCTCACCGCCCGACCCTGGCCGCTGCTGGACGACACGGTGGCCTGGCTCAAGACCCACCAAGTCCGCTGGGACCTGCTGATCCTGCGACCCCCCAACAGCGGCGACCGGTCACGGGCCTACAAGGCCGTCGAAGTGGCCAATCTCCGCCAGCACGGATTCGAATTGCTGTGCGCCCTCGAGGACGACCCCCGCAACGTGGAGATGTACACCGAGACAGGCGTCCCCTGCGTCTACGTCTACTCCGGCTACTACGACCGCTAAGGGGCGACTGACGAGGGTGCCTCTGGAGGAGGTGACCGCGGTGGCCAGCCGCCCACTAAGGGATGATCGGCCTCCACCGCCTCGACATGGGCAGCGCCGCCTGGTGCGCCGAGGCCGACGATCTCGAAGAAGTCGGCATTGACCTCGGTAAAGGCCTGAAAGTCAGTGGGCAGGAACGACTCGGGATAGATGGCCTCAACGGGGCAGACCGGCTCGCAGGCACCGCAGTCGATGCACTCATCCGGTTGGATATAGAGCATCCGCCCGCCGGTATAAATGCAGTCCACCGGGCACTCGGCCACACACGCGGCATCCTTGACATCGATGCAAGGGGGTCCGATCACGTAGGTCATGTGTACCCCCGATAGCCGGGGTGCCGCTCGTAGACCCGCTCCAGCAAATCGAGGTAGTCGGGTTCGGCGGCCACCGACAATGGGCTGGGCTGCTGGCCAGGGTAGCCAATCAGCTCCCGCACCTCCTCGCTGAGGTAATAGGCGGCGACCACAGTCGTGGACAGGACGGCGAAATCACCAGGGCGCTCGACTTCCAGCCACCGCACAAAGTCGTCGAGGCCGCCGGTAGGCACTTCGTCGAGCAAGGCAAGCAGCGGTTCGGAAAAGGAGGGTGCGGCCACGAGGCATCGGTCCAGCAGGTCGCCGGCCACGCCGACCGCAGAGGCGGATGGTATGCCGGGCCCCTCGGCCACGAGGACATCAGCCAGACGCGCCAGCGCCAAACGCTGGGCCGGAGTGGGCGCTGAACCACCCATTAGGGCACCTTCTGTGAGGCCCGGGCTTCGATCATGTGATCGGTGACACGCAGCGCATTGGCCATGATGGTGGCCGTCGGATTAGCCGATCCCCCAGTCACAAAGACACCCCCGTCGATCACGTAGAGATTTGGCACGTCGTGGGCCCGGCACCAACGATCTACCACCGAGGACTCAGGATCATCGCCCATTCTGGTTGTGCCCAGCACATGGCCAATGCCGGTAGGCCAAATGTCGCGTACCATGGTGGACACCGCTCCCGACGCCTCTGCGGCCTCGACGGCTCTTGCCACATTGAAGTCGAGCATTCGACGAGTGTTCTCCGACACCCGGTACTCGATGCGAGCTGCCGGAAGTCCTGATGAGTCGCACTCCGAGGGATCAAGGAGCACTCGGTTGTCGTGTTCGGGCAGGTCCTCCGCTTGGATACCCCAGGTAAAGGCGTGGCCGAACACCTCGTTGGCTGCTCGATGGAAGTTCGCGCCCCACACAGCCTCGAACCCCTCGTGGCGGTGCGCCTCCTGGTATTCCGCTACGGCGAACATGGGTCCGCCGTGGGGCATGACCATCCATTTGGCACCGCGCAGGAAGTCCCGATCGGGGTGGGTCTCGGCAAACTCCAAGGAGTAGATGTTCTGTCCCCAAGGACCCTGCCAACTGTCGAGCGGCTCGTCGCAGACGACCGTCACCGTTCGATAGGGATGCTGCATGAGCCGGCGGCCCACCAGTCCCGAAGAGTTGGCCAGACCCCCGGGGAATCGTGACGACACCGACAACAGCAACAGACGTGCAGTTCCCACCGCGTTGGCAGCCAGCATCACCACCTGCGCGGGCTGGAAGTGCTCGACGCCATCGCGGTCTCGATACACCGTACCGCGCACCCGGCCTCTTTCGTCCACGGGAATCTCCGTCACGCGGACGCCGGTTACCAGACGGGCGCCCGCGGCCTGCGCAGATGGCCAATGCGTGAGCGATGGTGTGGCCTTGGCGTTCTCCGGGCATCCGGTCATGCAGGTGCCCCGCCGCTGGCAGGCTTGAAGACCCCGGTGGCGGCGCGAGGCGATTGCATTGGCACCGGGCCACCAATGCCATCCGAGGCGGTCCATTCCTTCTGCTGCGACCCGCCCGATCTTTCCAATGGGAATCGGCGGGTTGGGATAGGGGTTCATCTCGGGCAGAGCCGGATCGCCGCCCAAGCCCGACACCGACATGTCGCCGGCCACCTGCGCATAGGCATCAGCCAGATCGCCCCAACTGATCGGCCAGTCGTCGGCAACGCCGTCGAGGGTGCGCACTCTGAAGTCTGAGGCCAGCAGCGGCTGCCACATGGCCGCCCACTGCACCAGGCCGCCACCGACGCCGTTATACATCACCGGGCGCACATCGGCATCCCCGGTCAGCGGATAGTCGGCCCAGCCTTGGCGGGCGTTGGGATCAGGATTCCAGCGCTCAATCCATGCCAGCTCAGCCTCCGGTTGGGCACCCATATAGTCTGCGGGACCAACCCAGTCGCCCTGCTCCAGGCAGACAACCTCAAAGCCGGCGGCAGCCAGGCGCAAAGCGGCGACTGAGCCCGAGGCGCCAGCTCCGATTATCACCACGTTCGATTGGTGCCCCTGCATCACCATATTGAAATAATATACTTTGCTGAAGATAGCCATACTCTCGTGGAAGTGACCGCCGTGCATTCGCCAGACCCGAACAGCGACAAGTCCAACTGGCACACCCCGGCACCTGCCGCCCGCCTTGCCATCGCCGACCGACCGCCGCTCACCGTGCAGGTGGTGGGCAATGAGATCAAGCGGCTGCGAAAGCTCCAAGGATGGACGCTGGAGCAGCTTGCCGCGGCCTCAGGGGTCAGCGCGGGGCTGCTCTCCCAAATAGAGCGGGGACAGGGCAACCCGTCGTTCAACACGCTCGTGCAGGTGGCCCACGCCCTTGGGATCCCGGTGGCGCGCCTCGTCGCCGGGGAGCAGATGACCTCGCCGGTGCTCAGAAAGGAGAACCGGCGCCGGCTCAACCTTCCCAACGATGAGCTAATCGTGGCCGAACTTCTCACCACAAGGCCCGACAGCGCCCTCGAGGTCATCCGCATCGAAACTGAGCCGGGATACTCCACCGAGGAAACGCCGTTCGCACATGAGAGTGAGGAATTCGGCATCGTCTTGGAGGGAACCCACGCCGTGAATGTGGGCGGCGCCCATTACGTGCTGCAAGCGGGAGACTCCATTTCCTACGACTCCACCATCCCCCACTGGTACGAAAACCCCGGCGAGGTCACCTCGGTGACGCTGTGGGTGGTAACCCCACCGAGCTTCTAAGGCGATGGGCACCTCCGTCACCCGGACCGCCGCCGACACGCCAGTGGTGGCCCATAGCGACGTGGTGGTTGTCGGAGGCGGACCGGCCGGGTTGGCCGCGGCAGTTTCTGCCGCCCGCCAAGGAGCCAGCGTGACCCTGCTGGAGCGCTACGCCTACCTCGGAGGTCTGGCGGCGGGAGGAATGGTGCTGGTGCTCGACGACTTCGCCGACGGCGCCGAAGAGATCACCGTTCATGGCATCGCCCAAGAGATGGTGGAGCGCCTCGACGCGCTGGAATTGGCCGTCTACCCACCACCAGAGGACCGAATCCTGAGCGACGAGATGTGGAACCGCTGGTCTCGATGGGGAGTATTCGACCTCTACGCCAAAGGTCCCAAGAAGTCCATCTTGTACGCCGTGGCCTTCGATCCCGACGGATGGAAGCGAGTATCCAACAATCTTGTAGAGGAAGCAGGGGTCGACGTTCGGCTCCACTCGTGGTTCTCGGCCCCGATCATGGAGGGCGATGCCGTGTCCGGCGTGATCTGCGAGACCAAGGCCGGCCCCCAAGCCGTTCTCGGCGACGTGGTGATCGACGCCAGCGGCGACGCCGACGTGGCTGCCCGCGCCGGCGCTCCCTTCGTGGAGGGGTCGTACATGGTCACCCCGGTCTTTCGCCTCGGCAACGTGGACACCGATGCCGCCGAGCACTTCGAGCGCATCCAGCCCTCCGAGTGCCATGAGGTGAATCGCGAGGCCCGGCGAATCCTCGGCGGCTCCTGGGCCATCTGGTGGTTGAAGACGCCGCTGCCAGGGGTGGTGTGGTGCAACTGCCCGCACATGACCGGCTACGACGGCCTGAGCGTAGAAGATCTCACCTCCGCCGACCGGGAAGGGCGCAAGAAGATCGCCGGACTCGTGGATTATGTGCGGGAGCACTATCCGGGGTTCGAGAGGGCCGTGGTGATCGACGTGGCCCCCCAGATCGGGGTACGCCAGTCGCGCCTAATCGACGGCGAGTACGTCGTCACCAAAGACGACGTGGTGAACCGGGTTCACTTCACCGACAGCGTGGCCCGCGGTCGGGGCTACTACACGCCGTACCGGGCGATGCTGCCGCGCCGCGTGGAGCAGCTACTGGTCGCCGGACGGCACTACTCGGTAACCCCCGAGGCCCAGAAGCTGTCGCGGGAGATTCCGCCCTGCATGGCGATGGGCGAGGCGGCAGGCACGGCCGCCGTCGAAGCGCTGGACACTGGCGTTGCCGTCCGCAAAGCGGACGTGGCTGCGATCCAGCGCCGTCTGCGCCGCCACGGCGCCGACCCGGGAGACATCCCCTCCCCCCGGGCGCGCCCGGCCAGCCCCCTGCCAAAGGGGGCCCCATGAGCGGTTGGGCTGCGAACAGCAACGCGGCCCAGCCGCTGGCCGGGATACGAGTCCTGGACTTCTCGCAGATCATGATGGGCCCCGTCGCCACCCAGCTATTGGCCGACCACGGAGCCGACGTATTGAAGATTGAGCGCCCCGGCAGCGGCGACATCTTCCGCCATGCCATCGTCGATCCCGACGGTGCCGAGCATCCCGCATTCGGAGCGGTGAACCGCAACAAGCGCAGCGTGGCAGTTGATGTACGTGCCCCCGAGGGATTGGCCCTGATCGACGATCTGGTGGCCAAGGCTGACGTGGTGGTGAACAACTACCGGCCGGGCGTGATGGACCGCTTGGGACTGGGCTACGAGCGCTTGTCGGAAATCAACCCCGGCATCGTCTACGCCCAAGGCACCGGCTTCGGCACCGAGGGGGTGTACGCCCACAAGGGCGGTCAAGACATCCTGGCCCAGGCCCTTACCGGCGCGATGGCCCACAAGGCCGAAGACGACCACCCCACTGCGATCTATCCCGTGTCGCTGGCCGACTACACCGCCGGAATGCACATGGTGCAGGGCATCCTCATGGCCCTGCTTCAGCGATCCCGTACTGGACGCGGCCAGAGGGTCCAGGTTTCGCTGTACGACTCCCTTCTCGCCATGCAGATCTTGGAAGCCACGATGTCGCTGATGGGCCGCGAGGTCGTGAACTGGGCCCGACTCCCCCTAGTGGGCACGTTCTCATCCGCCGACGGCGAGGTTGTCGTGGTGGGCGCCTTCAAGGCGAATCCGCTGCGCGACATCTGCGCCGCCCTTGAGATGCCCGACCTCTCGACTCGGCCCGAATTCGCAACCATGGCCGAGCAAGCCGTCAACCGGCCCCGCCTTCAGGCCCTGATCGCTGAGGCCATCGGGCGATTCAGCACTGCCGAGGTGATCGAGCGCCTCGAGGCCCAAGACGTGCTCTGCGCGCCAGTGCGGACTCTTGATGAGGCCTTAGACGACCCCCATACCGCGCCGATGATCGCGGAGATGCCCCGGCCGGCCCTGACGCCGCTGCGCTCGCTGGCGTCTCCAGTGCATCTGCCGGATACGCCAGCATCAGTGCGCTTTCCTCCGCCAAGACTGGGGCAAGGCGCTGGTGAGGCGTTGGCCGACTACGGAATCGAATCTGAGCGCGTAGATGCGCTCTTGGAAGCAGGAGTCTTGGCATGAGTATCGATCTGGAAGTGGCCGATCACGTCGCCCGGGTAACCATCAACCGCCCCGAGCGGCTGAACGCCATCGACGAGGCCCATCAAGAAGAACTGTTGCGGACCTGGGAGGCCATAGAAGCCGACCGCTCAGTGCGGGTCGTGGTGCTCACCGGCGCCGGCGACCGCGCCTTCTGCGCCGGCGACGACATGCGCGCCGAGGGTGCCACCGACCTCGACTACTGGCTGCGGCCCCGCAAAGACGGCTTCGGCCATCTTCCGTTGCGCGACTCACTGGACGTGCCGGTGCTGGCCCGGGTCAACGGATATGCCCTCGGAGGCGGTCTAGAGCTCGTAGTGGGATGCGACCTGGCGGTGGCATCAGAGGATGCGGTGTTGGGTTTCGTGGAACCCCGGCTGGGCCGTCTTCCGCTCGACGGCGGAATCGTGTCGTTGGCGCGGCAGTTGCCGGCCAAGTGGGCCATGGAGGTGCTGTTGACCGGCAAACGGTTCAGCGCCGCCGAAGCAATGGGGTTGGGCCTGCTGAACGAGGTCGTTCCCGCGGAGGAACTGGACGACTCGGTGGACCGCTGGCTGGAGGAGCTGCTGGCGTGTGCCCCACTGTCGCTGAGGGCCATCAAGCAGATCGTGAACCGCACACCCCATATGACCGCGGCTGATGCCCGCATGGCCAACGTGCCCGCCCTGGTAGAAGTGCTGACGTCTTCGGACTGCGATGAGGGCATTCGAGCCTTCAGCGAGAAGCGTGCGCCGCGTTGGGAAGGCCGCTGAGCCCATTCCGGCCAGTCGGCTGCTGACCCGAATTTTGATTGATTGAAGATCTTTACTTTCGATTAATTGAAGAACTGCATTATAGTGAACTCACTGCCCCGAGCAGGGAGGAATCAGATGAGAAATCGACTCAAGTTCGCGGCCATCCTGCTGGCCCTCACCCTCGTAGCCGCCGCCTGCGGAAACGATGACGACGGAGGCGCCTCCAGCCCCGAACCCGTTCCGGCGCCAACCGAGGCGCCGACGCAGGCGCCAGCGCCTGAACCTGATCCCACAGAGGCGCCGACTGTCGCTCCCACCCCCGCTCCAGAACCCGCCGAAGCGCCATCGGTCGCCCTCGTGGTCAATCAAAGAGCCGGCGATCTGGGGCCGATCGACGATCTCGTGCGGGGTCTGGAGCGGGTGGAGGCCGACTTCGGCGCCGACACCACTTTCATCGAGGCCACCGATCCATCGACCTTCGAGACCACCCTGCGCAACCTGGCCAACCAGGGCACCGACATCATCGCTGTGACCTTCCCGCCCATGCAGGAAGCGGTCACCGCCGTGGCCCCCGACTTCCCCGACACCCGCTGGATCCACGTCTTCGGCTTCGAGGGAGGCGTGGACAACCTCGTCTCCGTCGGATTCGACTACTACAAGGGCACCTACCTGGCCGGCATCCTGGCCGGCGCATTGAGCACCAGCGGCACGGTGGGATTCGTGGGCGGCGTGTCGATCCCGCCGCTGAACGCCGACTACAACGCCTTCGTGGCCGCAGCCCAGACTCAGGATCCCGACATCACCGGCGAGGCTGCCTTCGCCGACTCCTTCGAGGATCCTGCGAAGGGCCGCGAACTCGGCGCAGCGCTGTACGACGGCGGCGTGGAAATCATCATGACCGACGCGGCCGCCACCGACCTCGGCGTCATCCAGGCCGCTGAAGAGAAGGGCGGCTATGTGATCGGCGGCTCGGAGAACTACTTCGACAGCCCTGCCGTGATCGCCAGCGTGCTGTTGTATTGGGCACAGGTTTTGTACGACCAAGTCGAGCACGCCCTCAGCGACAATTACACGCCCGGCTACGTCGGCGCCGGTGTGGCCGAGGGCGGTGTAGACATAGTGATCAACCCCGACTTCTTGGCCAACGGCCCGGCAGAGATGGTGGACATCATCAACGCCACGCTTGACGAGATCGACGAGGCCCGCTCACGGATCACCGCCGGGTCTCTCGAGGTTCCCTTCGATCCCGAACTCTGAGGCCGGTAGCCTCGCATCGATGACGGCGCCGAGCAGATCGGCACCCGCCGAAACCCCGGCAGTTCGCTGCCGGTCGCTCGGCGTCTCCTTCGGCACCGTTCAGGCACTGCGCGAGGTGAGCCTCGATCTTGCACCGGGTCGAATCCACGCGCTGGTGGGCCAGAACGGGGCTGGCAAGACCACGCTGGCCAAGGTGCTCGGCGGTCTGCAAGCCCCGCAGACCGGAGATGTATACATCGATGGTCGGAGGATTCCTCCCGGCGATGTGCGCGCCGCCCAGATCGCCGGGCTGGCCATGGTTCACCAGCATTTCTCGCTACCTCCCTCCTTCACGGTTGCGGAAGCTCTTGAGCTGACCGCAGCCCGAAAGGGCGGGCGTTCGTTCTTCCGGCGGTCCGAACTGCACCGACAATGGCAGAACGAGGTAGCCGAACTAGGCGGACCGACAATGCTGTCGACTCGCATCCGGGATCTGCCCGTGGAGACCCGCCAGTCGCTGGAGATCGTGCGCGCGCTGGCTGGAGACGCTCGAATTCTGCTGCTGGACGAACCCACGGCCTTGCTCACACCTGCGGCCATCGACCAGTTGTTCGAGCGGTTGCTGCGCCTTCGCGACGAAGGGGTCACCATCCTCATCGTGCTGCACAAGCTTCGGGAAGTGGCCGCCGTCGCGGAGACGGTAAGCGTGCTGCGCGACGGCGAACTGGTCCTCGGTCCCAGGGAAATGGCCGAAGTCTCTGAAGGACTGCTGAGCGACGCGATCGTTGGACCGGCATTCGGTACGGACCGAACGATCAGCATGGCACCCGCAGTTAAACCAACTCAGGAGACGCTGCTGGAGCTGGTAGGTCTCTCCAGCCGGGAATCAGCCTTCGAACTCGGTCTTGACGAAATCAACCTCAGGGTCGAGTCCGGGGAGATCGTGGGCATCGCCGGGGTAGAGGGCAACGGGCAGCGAAGCCTGGTCTCTGTGATCGCGGGCCTCGCTCCCGTCGCCGAAGGCACTATGCGCCTCGGCGGTGTCGATGCCACCCGCACTGGTCCCGCTGGCAGAAGACAACGGGGACTACGACTCGTGCCCTTTGACCGAAACACCGAGGGAATCAGTCGCAGTGCCCCTCTGTGGCTGAATCAATCGGCACTTCGCCTCGTTGGGCGGCATCGTTGGCGGCTCCCGCTGATCTCGCTTCGCCAATACAAGCGCCAAGCAGCCGAAGATATGGACACTTGGCGAGTGCGCTACGACACCGTCGCGCAACCTGCCGAGAGCCTCTCGGGCGGAAACGTGCAGCGCCTGATCCTGTCGAGGGAATTGTCCCCCGGACTCGAAGTGCTAGTGGCGGCCCAACCCACTCGCGGCCTCGACTTTTCCGCCACCGACTTTGTGCGTCGTTCGCTGCGGGAGTTGCGCGACGGCGGCGCAGGCGTCTTGTTGATCTCTTCCGACCTGGATGAGCTGTTCGAGCTTTCCGACCGCCTCCTCGTGATGTACGGCGGGCGCATCGTGGCCAGATTCGATGCGCCCTACGACCGTCGCGCGGTGGGAGATGCCATGACGGGGGCTCAGCGGTGACCGGCGGACTGCAACGGGTGGCTTCCACCGTGGTGCTGGTGGCGCTCTCCCTCCTGTTGACCGCGCTCATCCTGTGGGTAAGCGGCTATCGCGTGGGCGATGTGTTCTCCGGCATCATCCAAGGCGCAGTCACCGCACCCGGAGCCTTCACCTCGACAATCCGCTGGGCGATCCCGCTGCTACTCATCGGCTTGGGGGTGGTGATCGGATTTCGGACCGGGTTCTTCAACATCGGTGGCCAGGGACAGTTCTACATTGGCGCCTGTTGTGCTTTGGCCGTGTCGCTGGGATGGCGCGAGGGTCCGGTGCCGCTGGTGATGCTGTGCGGGACGCTCGCGGCCGTCGGCGCCGGGACAGTTTGGTCGCTGCTCCCCGGCTATCTACGGGTGCGCTTCGGCACCGACGAGGTGCTCACCACGCTGATGATGAGCTTCATCGGCGCTCTGGTACTCCAGTACCTGACTGCCGGGCCCATGCGGAATCCGTCGGGCACGGGCCAGACCGCGGCCAGCGAGCGCATTCCCGATGCCTTCCGCATCACCGATGGCTCCGGCGTGTCGGCCACGGTGCTGGTACTCGTCGGCGGTGTGGCCCTACTGGTGTGGCTCTTGCTGGAACGCACCCGCTTCGGGCTGTCCATGACTCTGGTGGGCCGGAACCCCACCATGGCCCGCTGGCAGGGCATAAACGTGAGCCGCGTCGGCCTTGCTGCTTTCGCCTTGTCCGGAGCTCTCGCCGGTCTCGCCGGAGCGGTGGAGCTGTACGGCCCCGGTGCCCGCCTGGTCACAGGGTTCTCCCCCGAAGTGGGCTTCACCGCCGTTGTTGTGGCGCTCGTTGGCCTGCTGACCGTAGGAGGCACGGTGGTGGCCGCCGTCTTGTTCGGGGGCTTGCAATCGGCGATCATATTCTTGCCGATTGTGACCGATCTTCCTCCACCCGCTTTGGTGCTGCTGCACGGCATGGTGGCGTTCCTGGTCACCATAAGGTTTCGAGCAGTCAGACGTCCAAAGACCCTTGGCGGCAAGGCAGCAGCTAGCTAATGGAGCAGATTCTCGCCACCACGCTTCGTTCAGCCGCTCCCCTAGTGCTGGTGGCAACCGCAGGCGTCTTCGCCTTCCGGGCCGGGATCTTCCATCTGGGGCTCGAAGGGCTAATGATCACTGGTGCGTTCACAACCGTGGCCGTCGGCGACGCCACCGGTTCGGTGGAACTCGGGATCCTCGCCGCCGTAGGCGTCAACCTCGCCCTATCTGCGTTGTACTGGTGGGTGATCGGCCCCCTCGGCGCCAACGTCATCATCGCCGGACTGGGGCTCACCTCCATCGGACTGGGCGGCACCGCCTTCGCCCTCGGCGCCATCTTCGACACACGCGGCTCCATCTTCACCGACGTGGTGCTGCCCCGGCCGGTCCGCGGCATCACCTCGGGAGCAGGGGTCATCATCTCGGATCTCTCGATCCTGGTGTGGATCACCCCACTGATTGTGCTGGCGGCCTGGGTCGTGCTTCGGCGCAGCCGGTTCGGCCTGCGACTCGCGGCGGTGGGCGAATACCCGTTCTCAGCCCGCTCCGCGGGCGTCAACCCATCGATCGTGCGCCTCCAAGCATTGCTCATATCGGGTTCGCTCTGCGCGCTCGGCGGCGCCGAGCTCTCGGTGGGAGCACTGCGAAACTTCACCGAGAACATGACCAACGGCCGAGGCTTCATCGCCTTTGTAGCCGTCATCTTCGGGGCCTGGCACCCCATCGGCGCAGCCCTGGCCGGATTGTTCTTCGGCTTCGCCGACGCCATCGGCATCCAATCGCAGATCAACATCACCGAGCGGGTTCCACGCGAGTTCGTGCTGATGATCCCCTTCGTCCTCACCATCTTCGCCGTATGGCTGGGCGGCCTCTGGCGCCGCCGATCCCTGGAAGCCGAGGCCGGCTACGCCGAGCTGCGAGAACCCGACTAGCAGTAGTCAGGGTCTGACTAGCCATTGCCGCATTCTCGATGCTCTCCGATAACCTGCTAGCACATCGAAAGGGAGTGACCTCGGGAATGAACACGTTCAAGACATTTCTCCTGCTGGTGCTGATGGCGGCGCTGTTTGTTGGCGTCGGCGCGCTGTTGGGTGGCTCGGGCGGGCTGGCCATCGGGATTGTCATCGCGGTGATCGTGGTGGGCGGGTCGTACTGGTTCAGCGACAAGCTGGCCATCGCCTCAGCCCGGGCTGTGCCGGTCACGCCGGAGCAGCTCCCCCAATACCACGCCATCATGGAAGAGCTCACCGCCAAGGCCGAGATTCCGATGCCCAAGCTGTACGTGAGCCCCAATCCCCAGCCCAACGCCTTCGCCACCGGCCGCAACCCCAAGCACGCCGCGGTGGCCGTTACCGAGGGGCTCATCAACCACTTGACCTGGGACGAGATCCGGGGTGTGCTGGCCCACGAACTGGCCCATATCCGCAACAGGGACATCCTCATCGGATCGGTGGCCGCCGCTATCGCCATGGCCATCACCTTCGCGTCGCGCATCGCGGTGTGGGGAATGATCTTCTTCGGCGGCCGGGGCCGCGATCGGGGCATGGGCGATCTTGCCGGCGTGCTGATCGCCGCCATCTTGGCCCCCATTGCGGCCAGCTTGATCCAGATGGCCATCAGCCGCACCCGGGAGTACCAGGCCGACGCATCGGCGGCCCGTCTCATCGGCGACGGCGAACCCTTGGCACGGGCACTGGAGAAGCTGAACGCCGCCTCTCAGCGCATCCCGGTCAATGTGCCGGCGGAGCAGGCGTCTCACTACATCGTCAACCCCCTCACCGGTCGGGCCAACTTCCGCAGCCTGTTCAGCACCCATCCCCCGGCCGAAGAGCGCATCCGCCGCCTCCGGGCCGGCGAGTGGGTCCCCCAGGCGTACTAAGCCGTCAAGAAATCCCCTCAGTCCCGGAAGTTTCCGAACTGCAAAGGAATGGCGAATTCCGCCTCTTTGAGGGCAGCGATCACCTCTTGAAGCATGTCCCGCTTCTTGCCGCTCACCCGTAGCTGACCGTCCTGGGTCTGCGAGGAGATCCCCTTCATGCCCAGGTTCTTGATGAATTTATTCAGCTCCCGGGCCTTGTCGGCGGAGATGCCCGCGGCCAGCGCTGCCTCTTGGCGAACCGTGCCTCCGGCCGCGTCAGCCACCGGCCCGTAGCTAACGCCCTTGAGCGAGACCTTGCGCCGCACCAGCTTCTCCTCTAGCACCTGGCGGGCCGCGGCCAGCCGGTCCTCGTTGGACGATCGCAACGTGATGACCCCCTCACCCAGCACCACCTCGCTGCCGGTGTTCTTGAAGTCATATCGGCTGTGGATCTCCCGAGCCGCCTGGTCCACCGCATTGCGGACCTCCTGCATATCCAACTCAGAAGAGACATCAAACGTCGGCATCACCCGAACCTACCGCACCCCTGCTAGAGATATTCATGCCAGCGCCTGATGAGAACCTGAGAAACTGTCACTTGTTCCGACACCATGCCAGCGAAGCGTTGCCGAGGGGAGACCGCCATGACATCGATACCTGAATCTGAGGTGTATCACATCACCGAGGAAGAGCTTGACGTGCTCATCGAGGAGACCCTTCAGGACGCCGGAGTCGAACTGGAGGAGCTCCGCCGCCAATACACTCTCGGCAGATTCGAGTCGGACAAGCTCCGTCGGACATGGTTCGTGGTAGCAGGTCTCGGCCGCGCCTGAATTGAGTGGGGTAGCCAACACGCGGGCCGGTAGGGTTGTCCCTCGTTGGGTCGGTGCCCGAGCGGCCAAAGGGAACGGGCTGTAAACCCGTCGGCATTCGCCTTCGGAGGTTCAAATCCTCCCCGGCCCACACAACAACTGCGAAACATTGAAGTGCGTTTCACCCCTGGTCGGGCTGACACCAGATGATCAACCAACGTAACGACTTGGGGTGCCGATGAACTGATTGAACCTATTCGGTCTTTTGAGCATATTTCAGGGGGGAATGTGTCACTGGGGTTGGTATAATTTCATTTATGGAATTTACGTTGAATCCCAGTACAGGCGGCACCGACGACGGTGCTGCTGAGGGTTTCGGGTTCCCGGACTATTCGGAGGCCGGCGCTTCGGAGCTGTTGGGTTTGATGGGCGAGGCTGATCTTTTGCGCCGCCGGGCGGAGGGCTACCTGGTCGGGCTGGTAGTGCGCTATGGCGAGCTCGAGGGGCCGGGCGCGGCGGCGACGGTGTGCCACCAATTCGGTATCAGCGCCTACCGGGCCCGCCGGCTGGCCAAGACAGCCGAGAGCCTCACAGCCATGCCGCAGATTCTCGGCGCGGTCCAAGACGGAAACATCTCCGCCGACCAGGGCGCGCTGGTCGCCGAGTCGCACAAGCGGGCGCCGATGAGCGAACAAGACCAAAAGGAGCTGCTGGATCTGGGCGGCTGGCAGGGCCACGACGAGTTCAAAAAGACGGTCGCCGCCCGCGAGGACCAGCGCCGCGCCGACGACGGGATGGGCCGCGCCGAGCGCCAAAGAGCCCGCCGCTCCTTCAAGGTGTTCGACAGCAGCGGCGGCATGGTCGTGTTGCACGCCGAGCTGGACCAGGTGTCCGGCGAGCGGGTCAAAATCGCCGTTTCGGCTCTGAGCGCCAAGATGCTCGGCGACGACATCGCCTTCGACCCCATCCGCACCTTCGAGCAGCGCAACGCGGATGCGCTGGTCGCGCTCATCACCCAACAGCCCGCCGAGACCGCCAACGCCGCAGCGGAAGGAACCTCCGGCGGCGGGACCCCAAACGAGGTGGCGGCGGTGGCGCCGGACTGCGGCATCAGGCCGCAAAAGACGGTGCTGGTGATCTCCGCCGACTACGACGGCATCGAGGGCCAGCTCAAAAACGCCGGGCTGATCGACGGGACGCCCATCGAGCTCGACGAGCTCCGGCGCCTCGCCTGCGACGCGCAGATCGTGCCCATGATCTTCGCAGCCGACGGGCAGCCCCTCTACATGGGAAGAGCCCAACGAGCACCCACCAAGGCCCAAAAGCTGGCCCTGTACCGCAGAGACCGCGGCTGCGTTGGCTGCGGCATCCGACCCCAAGTATGCGACGGCCACCACATCCAACCATGGGACCACAACGGGCCCACCGACATGTCCAACCTGGTGCTGTTGTGCCCCAAGTGCCACAGGAAAGTCCACAAACACGGCCACATTCTCGAGCGCAACTCTGCAACGGGCCGGAACCGCCTGCTGCCCCCACCCCGGCCCAGCGCTCATATAAACAAATGACCCGGCCGCCGAA
>VYEX01000074.1:0-31802 GCA_009842675.1 Acidimicrobiia bacterium
CCCCCGAGCCCACCCCGGTAACGACACCGACACCGGTCCCTGAGCCAACACCCGAACCGGCAACCCCACCAGACCCGGCAAGCCCTTCGCAGGGCGTCGAGCCCCAGGGATCAGGAGCGCCGGAACAGGCCAACGGCGAATCTCCTCAGGTTGAGGACAGTCAGTGAGCGCCCCGTCGATGGCATTGCCGAAGCTAGCCGAGTCGGCTCCGGGGCTGGTCGACCGCCAAGGCGACGCCGAGATCACCGGGCTAGCCCACGATTCCCGAACAGTGAATCCCGGCGACTTGTTCTTCTGCGTGCCTGGGGCCAACCACGATGGCCACGACTTCGCTTCCGAGGCGGTGGACCGGGGCGCGGCGGGCCTAGTAGTGGAGCGCCCTCTCAGCTTGAGCTGTCCCCAAGTGCAGGTCGATTCGGTCCGCCGGGCTATGGGGCCCATGAGCTCGACCTTCCACGGCCACCCGTCCCGGTCCATGGCCATGGTCGGAGTGACCGGCACCAACGGCAAGACCACCGTGTGCAGCCTGCTGGGCTCGGTGCTGGCCGCCGCGGGCCTGCAAACCCAGGTATTGGGCACGCTGACCGGCACCAGAACCACACCGGAGTCCCTCGACGTGCAGCACCAACTGGCGGGTTGGCGGTCTGACGGCGTTGAAGCGGTGGCCATGGAGGTGTCCAGCCATGCCCTGCACCAGCACCGGGTGGACGGCATCCGCTACGACGCTGCGGTGTTCACCAACTTCTCTACTGATCACCTCGACTACCACGGCACCGACGAGGAGTATTTCGAGGCCAAGGCCCGCCTGTTCACACCTGAACTGTCTGACCGTGCCGTGGTCAACTGCGGCGACGAGCACGGCCGGCGGCTGATGGCCGACTCTCGCATCCCCACCACGGGCTATGACCCCGCAGACTTGCCGGTCGAGGTGGGACCGCATGGTTTGTCCATGCAGTGGAGGGACCAAGATGTCGCCCTGTCTCTCATCGGTCGATTCAACGCGGCCAACGCATTGGCTGCGGCAGAGGCCGCCCTGCTGCTAGGAGTCAGCGTGCCCGACGTGGTGGCCGGACTGGAATCAGCTGCTCCCGTGCCGGGCCGATTCGAGACCATCGAGTCCGACCGCCCGTTCACGGTAGTGGTGGACTATGCCCACACTCCCGACGGGTTAGCCAAAGTGCTGGGTGCCGCCCGCGAGCTGGTTGCCAACCCCGGTCGCCTGTGGGTGGTGTTCGGCTGCGGTGGAGACCGCGATGCAAGCAAGCGCCCGATGATGGGCCGGGTGGCGGCCGAGGAGGCCGATCAGGTCATCGTCACCTCCGACAACCCCCGCTCCGAGGATCCCGACGCCATCATCGCCGACATCCTGGCCGGAGTGCCTCGCCGCGCCAAGGGGATCATGTCTATGGCCGATCGAGCAGCCGCCATTGCCCGGAGTCTGGCCGAGGCCGACCAGGGCGATGTGATCGTGCTGGCCGGGAAGGGCCACGAGACCACCCAAACAGTGGGTGACCAGGTGATTCCCTTCGACGACCGTGAGGTAGCCCGAGAGCTCCTAGCCGCCATGGAGACAGCCCGGTGATCCGGCTCTTGTTTGCGGTGGCCATCGCCGGGTTGGTGTCAGTGATCGGCACCCGACTCTTGATCACCTTCCTGCGCAGGCATTCCATCGGCCAGCCCATCCAGCTAGATGGACCTCAGGGTCACATCAGCAAGGCGGGTACGCCCACCATGGGAGGAGTGGCCATCGTGGTGGGCGCGCTGGCCGGGTACGGCATCAGCGACCTCTACAACGGCATATTCACCCGCACCGGTTTGATCGTGATGCTGTCCATCCTCGGTGCCGGCGTGGTCGGTTTCATTGACGACTGGCTCAAGGTGACCCGAGAGCGCAATCTGGGCCTGGGCAAGCAGACCAAGATCTTGGGCTTGCTGATCGTGGCCGTCGGCTACGCGCTCATGATGATCCACCTGACCGATGTGCGCACCGAGCTGTCCTACACCCGCTACGACTCCCTGAACATCGACTTGGGGCCGTGGGGCTGGGGCCTGTGGGCCGTGTTCCTCATCCTGGCCACCAGCAATGCCGTGAACCTGACCGATGGGCTCGACAGCCTGGCTGCCGGCTCTTCGGTGTTCGCCTACGCCGCCTTCGTGGTCATCGGTTTCTGGGCCTTCCGTAACGAGGACATCTACGGCATCCCCCACGCGCTCGACCTGGCCATCTTGGCCGCGGCCATGGTGGGGGCCAGCGCCGGTTTCATGTGGTGGAACGCCGCACCGGCCCGCATCTTCATGGGCGACACTGGATCGCTGGCACTGGGGACCGGGATGGCCGGGCTGGCCTTGGCCACCAACACCCACCTCTTGCTGCCCATCATCGGAGGGTTGTTCGTGATGGAGACCCTGTCGGTGATCATCCAGGTGTTCAGCTTCCGGGTGTTCGGCACCCGGTTATTCCGCATGGCCCCTATCCATCATCACTTCGAACTCCGAGGCTGGCCGGAGACCACGGTGATCATCCGGCTGTGGATCATGACTGGTTTCGCCACTGCGGTGGCCTTGGGCCTCTTCTACGCCGACTTCGTATCCATCGGGGGGGCAGATTGAGCCGGGAACCCTTGCTGCTGGTGGGCTTTGCCGTGACCAATCGGGCGGTGTGCGCCCAGTTGGTGGAGCGCGGCTTGCCGGTGGTGGCCACCGACGACGCTCCCGACGACCAGGCCCGCCGCTACGCCGCCGATTTGCGGGTCGAACTCCTGGAGCAGCCTGCTTCGCAAGACTGGAGAAACTTGGCGGCCGAGGCCCAGGCCGTCGTTCCCACTCCGGGACTGCCCGAGTCCCACCCCTCCCTCAGCGCGGCTGCCGCTGCGGGCACGCCCGTCATCTCGGAGTTCGACTTGGCCCAACGGTGGGACAGCCGCCCGACGCTGGCGGTCACCGGGACCAACGGTAAGACGACGGTGACGCTTATGGCCGCCGCCATGCTGGAAGCCTCTGGGATATCGGTGGGTGTGGCCGGGAACACCGAGACGCCGCTGGTTGAGGCCATTCGAGACGATCGGCCTGCCGCATTCGTGGTCGAGGCATCCTCTTTCCGCCTGGCCCACAGCCGGTGCTATCAGCCAACGGTGGGGGCGTGGTTGAACTTCGCCCCCGACCACCTCGACATCCATGCTTCGCTGGACAGCTATCGGGCCGCCAAAGCTGCCCTGTGGAGCCGAGTCGACAAGGACACCACCTCGGTGGTGAACCGAGACGACTCGGTGGTGGCCGAGCATGCGCCCGGACGAGGCCGGGTGGTGACCTTCGGGCTCGAAGACGGCGACTTCCGGGTGAGCGAAGGCGCCTTGTGGGCGGAATCGGAAAAGCTGGCCGACATCGCGGAGCTGCACCGGACCCATCCCCACGAGCTGTCCAACTGCCTGGCCGCGGCAGCCGTGGCCATGGCCGGCGGGGCCCACCGAGATGGAGTGCGGGCGGCCCTGCTGTCGTGGACCGGCCTGCCCCATCGGGTGGTATTGGTGGCCGAACACGAGGGGGTGCGCTTTTATGACGACTCCAAAGCCACCACCCCCCACGCGGTGTGTGCCGCGGTGCAGTCGGTGGGTCAATCGATAGAAAAAGCGGTTCTCATTGCCGGTGGCCGCAACAAGGGACTCGATCTGCGGCCGCTGGCCGCGGCGGCCGACGAGCTCCGCTCGGTGGTGGCCATCGGAGAAGCCGCCCCGGATGTCCAGCAGGTGTTCTCCGGGCTGTGCCCGGTGGTCACCGTTGAATCCATGGAGGAGGCGGTCATCACCGCCGCGGATATCGCCCAAAGCGGCGACGCAGTGTTGTTGTCGCCGGGATGCGCCTCGTTTGACTGGTACGGCTCTTATGCCGAGCGAGGCGACCACTTCTCCCTCTTGGTACGCGAGATGATCGGAGGATCGCCATGACCGCAATAGCTCCCCGGGCTCCCCGCCGGGCGTGGGTCTCGGCCCTCCGTGCGGCCCCAGCCGGTCAGGCCACGGTTCCGTTCTACATGTTGTTCGGATTGATCGTGACCCTCAACGCCATCGGCCTGGTCATGGTGCTGTCGGTCTCGTCGGTCACCAGCCTGTACGTCGGCCAGTCCACCTGGTTCACCTTCCAGCGCCAGTTCGTCTGGTGCGTGGGCGGGCTCGTGGCCATGATCTTGGTTTTGCGGACCGACTACCGGCAGTGGAAGAAATACGCCAATGCCGGAGTAGCGCTTTCCTTGCTGCTCCTGGTGGCCGTGCTGATTCCGGGGATCGGCACGACGGCCAACGGCGCCACCCGCTGGATCTACTTCGGCCCCATCAGCTTTCAGCCTTCCGAACTGGCCAAGCTGGCCATGGTTCTGTTCGCGGCCGCGTGGCTGGCCGACAAGAAGGGCGAAGAGCGCAATACCCGAACCACGATCCGTCCGGTGCTGGTTATCTGCTGCATCATGTCCGGGCTCATTCTGCTCCAGCCCAATTTGGGCACTTCGGTGATCCTCGTGTTGATCGCCTTCGCCGCGTTGTTCATGGCCGGAGTGCCCCTGCTTCCGTTGACCGGGTGGTCGCTGATCAGCGGCGGGGCGGCCGCGTTAGCCGCATGGGGATCGACCTATCGCCGCAACCGGCTGGCCGCCATGCTCGATCCGTGGTCCGACCCGCTCGATACCGGTTGGCAGACCATCCAATCGCGGGTGGGCATCGCTTCAGGAGGGCCCTCCGGAGTGGGCTTGGGGGAGGGCCGCATCAAGTGGGGATTTCTCCCCGAGGCCCAAACCGACTTCATCTTCGCCGTCTTGGCCGAGGAGATGGGCTGGCTGGGGGCCACGTTCGTGATCGCCCTGTTCGCCGGCTTCGTGGTCTGCGGGATTTGGGTGGCGGTCAATTCGCCTGACCGATTCGGACAAGTCTTGGCCACTGGCATCACAGTGTGGGTGGGGGCCCAGGCCTTTGTGAACATCGCGGCGGTGGTCGGGGTGATGCCCATCACCGGGGTACCCCTACCGTTCTTGTCGGTGGGAGGCTCAGCCCTGTTGACGAGCATGGTGGCCTCGGGGATGCTCTTGAACATCGCCCGTCAGATCCGAGTCGAGCCGTGAACCTCCCGGCCCAGCCGGGCGAGTCGGCGGGGCAAAGCGAGGATTCAGACCGCCATCCGGTTTGGGCGGTAATCGCCGGGGGAGGAACCGCCGGCCATGTCCACCCGGGTTTGGCCGTAGCCCGCGCCCTTGTTCGGCGCGGCCACGAGCCCCACACCATTCATTTTGTGGGATCGTCCCGAGGGGTGGAGCGTGATCTGATTCCCGCCGCCGGGTTCAATCTGACCCTGCTGCCCGGCCGGGGCATCCAGCGGCGGCTAACGAGGCAGAACCTGTCGGCGGCCTGGGGTTTGGCCCAGGCAGTGGTACGGGCCTGGAGCTTGCTGCGGCGCCTTCGGCCGTCGGTGGTTCTGGGACTGGGGGGCTATGCCAGCGTGCCCTGCGCGCTGGCGGCGAGGCTGCTCAGGATCCCGGTTGTCGTGGCCGAGCAGAACGCCGTTCCCGGATTGGCCAACCGCGTCGCCAGCCGGTGGGCTCGGGCGTCGGCCGTCTCCTTTGCGGGAACCCCGCTTCGCCGGGCGGTCCTGACCGGCAATCCGGTGCGAAGTGAAGTCCAAGTGATCGACCGGAAGAGCGGCCGATCTGCGGGCCGGACCGCGCTAGGGGTGGAAGAGGGGCGCCGACTGGTTGCGGTGGTTAGCGGGTCGCTGGGGGCCGCCCGCATCAATCGAGCCGCCTTCGACGCCGTCCGCCGCTGGGCCGATCGGGACGATCTGGCCGTACACCACGTGGTGGGCCGAAGGGATTGGCAGGAGCTGGCCGATTTGCGACCCGATTTGTCTGATGCGGCGCTGGACTACCGGGCGGTGGAGTACGAAGAAGACATGCCTGGCGTGTATGCCGCCGCCGATCTGATTGTGGGCCGGGCCGGCGCGTCCAGCGTGGCCGAGCTGGCCATCGTCGGGTTGGCGTCGGTTCTGGTTCCATTGCCAGGGGCCCCCGGCGATCATCAGACAGCCAATGCCGCGCAGTTGGCGGCACGGGGAGGGGCGGTGCTGGTGCCCGACGCCGAGATGGACGGCGACCGCATGGTCGTCGAGGTGGAAAAACTCCTCAAGGTCCCCGGCATTCTCAACGCCATGGGCCGGGAGGCGGCCGATCTGGGCTACCGCGACGCCGACGACCGGGTGGCCGATCTTCTGGAGGTGCACGCTCGCGGCCCTCGCCAAGATCAACAATAGAGACCATGGTCGATCTGAGCTCGGCAACCCGGGTCCACTTGTTGGGGGTGGGCGGAGCGGGCATGTCGGCCATCGCCGTGGTTCTGCGGGGGTTGGGCTGTGAGGTGAGCGGCAGCGACTCGGCTGAGACCCCGGTGCTTGATCGATTGCGGGAATTGGGGGTTGATGTGCATGTCGGCCACGAGGCGTCCCATGTTGCAGGGGCCGATATCGTTGCCCGCTCCACCGCGGTGGGCGACGACAATCCCGAGGTCGCCGCGGCCCGCCAAGCTGGCATTCCCGTCTACCGCCGGGCCGAGATCCTGGCGGCCATAACCGGAATGCGCTCCACCGTGGCGGTGGCCGGGACCCACGGCAAGACCACAACGGCGGCCATGCTGTCCCATGTGCTCACGGAGACCGGCGCCGATCCCGGATTCGTGGTGGGTGCGGTATTGGCCAACGGCAGCATTGGCGCCCGATGGTCGCAGAGCCCCTTGTTCGTGGTGGAGGCCGATGAGAGCGACGGCACTTTCGGAGAGCTGATCGTGACCCGGGCCGTGCTCACCAGCGTGGAACCCGACCATCTGCGCCAGGATCGTCCGGTTGCTGAGCTGGAGGCTGAGTTTGCCCGTTTCTGCGCGAGAGCAGCTGATGGGCTGGTGGTGTGCGCCGACGACCCCGGGGCCATGAAGGCCTCGGAGGGCTGCCCCCGGGTTCTGTATGGCTTCGGGCCCGAAGCCGACTACCGCTGGCGAACTCTGGGCAGCAGCCGTGAAGCAATGGTCGGGGAGGTCACTCGCCATGGCGATCCCTTGGGGCAGTTGACAGTGCCCATACCGGGAGACCACAACGCGCTCAATGCGCTAGGGGCGGTGGCCATGGCCTGTGAGTTGGGAGTGGGTGGATCCGACGCCGCCGCGGCCATGGCCGGTTTCGAGGGCGTGACCCGGCGATTCGAGCGCCGGGGCCAGGCGGCCGGGGTCGACTTCATCGATGACTACGCCCACCTACCCACCGAAGTCTCCTGTGCGCTGAAAACGGCCTCCGAAGGGGGGTGGGATCGAGTGGTGTGCGTATTCCAGCCCCATCGCTACACCCGTACCTCGCAGTTGTGGACAACGTTCGCCCACTGCTTTGAGGCCGCCGACGAGGTGATCGTCACCGACATCTACCCGGCGGGCGAGCCGCCCATCCCCGGCGTGTCCGGGGAGTTGATATGGCAGGCGGCGAAGGAGGCCCAACCCGATGGCGATATCTCCTATGTGGCCCGCCTTGAGGATGCGGCCGACTATCTGGTCGACAGTCTCCGCCCCGGTGACCTGTGTCTGACCCTGGGCGCGGGCGACCTCACCCAAGTTCCCGACTGGGTGATTCAGAGGCTTTCCGAGCGGTAATGAGCCCGGTCGACTGGAATCGCCTTGGTCAAGACCTGGCCCGAGTGCTGGGGCAGGAAGCGGTTGTCCGAGAGCGCCCGATCGGCCCGGAGACCACCTACCGGGTGGGTGGGGCGGCGCGAGTAGGGGTGACGCTGGCCGCAGACGCCGACATGGCCGCCCTGGCCGGTGTTGTGGCAGCCAGCGATGCCGACGTTCTGGTGGTGGGCAGGGGTTCGAACACGCTGGTGGCCGACACCGGCTTTAACGGTTTAGCCGTCTGGTTGGCGCCCGGGTGCGACTGGATGGAGATCGACGGACTCCGGGTCGCCGCCGGTGCCGGGGCCAGTCTGCCCGTACTGGCCCGTCAGAGCGCGGCGGCCGGCCTGACAGGCTTTGAGTGGGCGGTCGGCGTTCCCGGATCGCTGGGGGGTGCGGTTCGCATGAACGCCGGTGGACACGGGTCCGACATGTCCGCGTCGATCATCCATGCCGAGGTTGTCGATCTGCGGGCCGGCGTCGTCGAGGTGTGGGATCGACCGCGGCTGAAGCTCGGCTATCGGAGTTCCGCGTTGGCCGATTACCACTTGGTGCTGGGCGCCGAGTTGGGCCTGGCCGCCGGGGATGCCGAGGAGTCGCAGGCCCTGATCGCCGACATCGTGGCATGGCGAAGGGATAACCAGCCGGGAGGACAGAACGCCGGTTCGGTATTCACCAACCCCGAGGGAGACAGCGCGGGGCGAATCATCGACTCGGCCGGCTTGAAGGGGCTCCGGCTGGGCTCCGCCTCGGTATCCGACAAGCACGCCAACTTCTTCATCGCCGACCGGGGTGGCTCGGCCGACGACCTCCATGCACTGATGAGTGAGGTGTTCACCCGAGTCCGAGCTGAATTCGGTATTGCCTTGCAGCCCGAGACCCGCCTCGTGGGGTTCGAAGCCGGTCCCTGGACAGAGGGCGGGGGCTGACATGCCCGCGGATGAGACCCCCGGCGATCGGCCCGAAGGCAGGCCCTCGGAGACCGAGCTGCCGGTCGATCCCCGGATCGAGGCCCGGCGCAAAGACGTTCATTCCCGACGACGTCTGCGGGTGTGGATCACCTTCGGCGTTGTTGCGGTGTTGCTCGCCGTCGCCTTCGGAATCAGCCGGAGCTCGCTCTTGGACGTGGATGAGGTGGAAGTGATCGGCGCCCAGCGCACCGGAGCCAACCAGGTGTTGGAGGTGGCCGGGGTCGAACTCGGCACCCCGCTGTTGGGGTTGGACTTGTCCGGTCCCCGGAATTCCATCGCGGCGTTGCCGTGGGTGGATCAAGTCCGTTCCAGTCGGACGTGGGGAGGCAAAGTCACGTTCGACGTCACTGAGCGGACGGCAGTGGCCCAAGTCCCCTTTGATGCCCAAATCCCCGGTGAACAGAGTTGGGCGGTGGTCGACCTCCAGGGCAGAGTGCTCCAGGTGGATCCAATTCGCCGGCAGCTGCCGGTGGTGCTGTTCGGCCCGGTGCCTGAGCCGGGAGGGTGGCTAGGGGGATCGGCACTGCCGTTGTTGGAAATCAGCCAAGCCCTAATACCCCTTCAAGGCGAGGAAATTGGGGCAATCTCCTGGCTGAACGGACAGATGATTGTCGACTTGCCCGGTGTGGGGCAGGTCCATTGGGGAGGGCGAGACAATCCCCGGGGCAAAGCGGTGGCCCTCGCCACGTTTCTGGCCAGAGTCGACTTGCACTGTTACGAGAAGGTCGATCTGAGCGACCCCGACCGTCCCGCCTTGACCCCAATCGAGGAATGCTCGTAAGCTGAATACACCTCTACTTGAGGAATAGGTTCTAAAGCCTCAACCCTTCATTCATATAAACCAAAAGTAGAGAGTGAAGAGTTGAGCTATTGGAGTGAGGAAGCCCCATGGTTGAACCCCAAAATTATCTAGCAGTCATAAAGGTAATCGGCGTGGGCGGCGGCGGTGTCAACGCCGTTGACCGCATGATCGACGCCGGTCTGCGCGGCGTGGAATTCGTGGCCGTCAACACTGATGCTCAGGCTCTGCTCATGAGTTCAGCTGAGGTAAAGCTTGACATTGGTCGAGAGTTGACCCGAGGGCTGGGCGCGGGCAGCGATCCCGAGGTCGGCGCTCAGGCGGCAACCGATCATCGCAAGGAAATCGAAGAGGCCCTCAGCGGCGCCGACATGGTGTTCATCACCGCGGGTGAGGGCGGCGGCACCGGAACCGGGGCTGCTCCTGTCATCGCGGAGATCTCCAAGAGCATCGGCGCGCTCACCATCGCAGTGGTTACCCGGCCGTTCGGCTTCGAGGGTCGCCGTCGCTCGGTTCAAGCGGAGAGCGGCATCCAGTCTCTCAAGGACAAGGTCGACACTCAGATCGTCATTCCCAACGACCGCCTTCTCAGCATCTCCGACGACCACACTTCGGTGGTCGACGCGTTCCGCATGGCCGACGAGGTGCTGCTGCACGGTGTCCAGGGAATCACCGACTTGATCACCACCCCCGGGCTCATCAACACCGACTTCGCCGACGTGCGCATGGTGATGCAGGACGCCGGCTCAGCGCTCATGGGTGTGGGCATCTCCTCCGGTGAGGGCAAGGCAGTCAGCGCGGCCCGCAAGGCCATCGCCAGTCCGCTGCTCGAGGCCTCCATCGAAGGGGCTCGCGGAATCCTGCTGAGCATCGCCGGTGGGGCCGACCTTGGCATCTTTGAGGTGAACGAGGCGGCCGAAATCGTCCAGGGCGTGGCCCACCCCGACGCCAATATCATCTTCGGCACGGTGGTGGATGACGCCATGAAGGACCACATCCGGGTCACGGTTATCGCGGCCGGCTTCGACCGCTGGGAAGGCGAGCGGGCGACCAGGATGTCGGCCACCGATTCTCTGGGCGGCGGGGACGTTCCCGATGTGTTCGGAGATTCCGAAGACGACCTGCTGTCCTCCGACGTGGAAGACGAGTTCGACATCCCCTCCTTCCTTCGGTAACGGCTTGCCTCCGATGGCAGCCCGATAGCCAGCCGCGGTTGGTCGGGTCAGTGAGCAGCGCCGCCGAAGTAGTCGATCGCCTGGGTGCTCTGCGAGAGCGGCTGTCCAGGGCCGGGGGTGACCATGTGAAGGTGGTGGCGGTGACCAAGGGCTTCGGGCCGGAAACGGTGGCCGCAGCCATGGAGGCCGGACTGGCCGACCTCGGCGAGAATTACGCCCAAGATCTGCTGGCCAAGGCCACCGAATTGCCCGCCCGGCCCGGTGTGAGCCACCAGCCCCGCTGGCACTTCATCGGTCGGCTCCAGCGCAACAAGATCCGCAAGATCGCCGGCTTGGTCCACCTCTGGCAAAGCGTGGACCGCCCCGAGCTGGCCACAGAGATCGCCCGGCGGGCTCCGGGCGCCAGAGTGTTGGTTCAGGTGGACGTCGCCGGCATCGGCGGTCGAGGGGGATGTCCTCCCGACGACACCGCCGAATTGGTCGGGCGCTGCCGCGAGGAGGGCTTGGAGGTGGCTGGGCTGATGGCGGTGGGAGCACCGGGAACGCCGGCCCAAGTCCGCCCCGGCTTTCGCCTTCTGGCCTCCCAGGCCCACGATCTCGGTCTGGTCGAACTGTCGATGGGCATGACCGCAGACATTGAGGTGGCCGTGGAGGAGGGCGCCACCATGGTGAGGGTCGGCACCGCCCTGTTCGGCCCTCGACCAAGCTAGAGGGCACCGGGGTAGCGGGCCTCCCCGAATTGGGGGGCCGGTTCCTGTACCATCAGCGAGAGCAAGTGAATAACTGCCGAAGGTTGCCGGTTGGGCAGGTCACCAGCGGGTGGTCGCGGGAAGACCGAGCAATTCACTGGTGAAAGGGGATGAGCCAATGTCATCTGTGTGGCAGAAAACCAAGTTCTGGCTCGGGTTCGGGACCGAAGAGGAGTTCTCTCCCGAGGGCTATATGGAGCAGGACTCCGACATGCGACTCGTGTCTCAGACGCCTGACGATGAGTTTTCGGCGGGTACTGAGGGGGGCTCGGTGCGGCCCATCCCCGCGTCCGACTCGCCGGACTCCGAAGCGACGTCCGAACAACCTCGCACCAGCTTTGTCCGCCCCATTCCGTCCACCTCCTCCAAGCCCTCCGTGGTCAGCCCCATCTCATTCGACGACGCCAAGGATGTGGGGGACTGCTTCCGGGGTGGGCAGGCGGTCATCGTGAACCTGCAACACAGCAGCCGAGAAGTGGCTCGACGGCTTATCGACTTCTCCAGCGGCCTCTGCTACGGGCTAGACGGCCGCATGGAACGGGTGGCCGACCACGTGTACTTGCTGACCCCCACCAACGTGGAAGTATCGGCCGAAGACCGGCGCCGCATGGAGCAGGCCGACTACCAGAACGGCTGACTACTGCGACTCGGCCTTGGCCAAGCGGACAGCAAGGCGGCCGGCGTCAATTGACAAGTCGGTGGGAGTCTCGGACTCTGGATCGGCGTCGATGAGCTGAGGCTGGCCGACGGCCAGCACCTGCTCGCAGACGTAGTTGAGGTGGGCCTGCACCGCCTCGATGATCTCGGCATCGGCGGTAATGGACAACTCGATCCGATCGGTGACGTCGAGATCCTGGTTCTTGCGCTCGGCCTGAATGGCTCGAACCACATCTCGGGCGATCCCCTCGGTGGCTAGCTCAGCGCTGACGGCGGTGTCCAGCGCCACCAGGGCGTCGTTGGTACGAAGCGCCGCCGCAGTAGTCCCCTCAACTGGGTTCAGGGCCAACTGAAACTCGTTGTCTGAGAGCGTGTGGCCGGCCACCGTTACCGTGCCGTCGGGATTGGCCTCCCACTGGCCCTCGCGGGCAGCGGTGAACACTTCTTGGGCGTCCTTGCCCAAGCGGGGGCCCAGCTCTTGGCCGTTGGGCCGAAGCACGAACTGCCCGTAGGCGGTGAGGTCGTCGCTGAAGAGAACCTCCTTCACGTTGACCTCCTCGGCGATCAATGGGATGAACGACTCGAGATCATCAACGCCCGTGCCCGCCACCGTCAGAGAGAGCAGGGGCTGGCGGACTCGGATGCCCTCATCCTCACGAACTCGCAGGCCGGTGGAGCACACATCGCGTACCCGGTCCATGGCGGCCACCAGTTGGGGTTCGGCCGGAAGCTCCGCGGGATCGGGCCAATCGCACAAGTGGACGCTCGACTCTCCGGTGAGACCCCGGTAGATCTCCTCGGACACCAGCGGGAGAAACGGCGCCAGCAACCGGGCCAAGGTGGTCAGCACCGTGAACAGGGTGTCGTAGGCATCTTGCTTGTCATCAGCAGATGAAGGCCGGGCCGGAGCCCAGAACCGGTCCCGGCTGCGGCGGATGTACCAGTTGTTGAGGGAGTCGATGAATCCCTCCAACTCGGCCGCGGCGCCGGGCAGGTCGTAGGCGTCCATGTGGCTGGTGACCGATTCGGTGAGCAGCCGGGTCTTGGCCAGGATGTAGCGGTCTAGCAGCTCCTCGGAGCTGGCTCGAGGCTTGGCCCGGATCCCGTCGGCGTTGGCGTACAGGGCGAAGAAGTAATAGGCGTTCCAGATGGGGATGATCACCTGGCGCAGCACGTCGTCGATACCTGAGTCGTCGAGACGGAGGTCGCCGCCCCTTACGATGGGCGATCCCACCAGATACCAACGGAGGGCGTCGGCGCCCTTGGTGGCGAAGATCTCCTCGGGCTCGGTGTAGTTCCTCAGCTTCTTGGACAGCTTCCGGCCCTTGGCGTCGAGCAGGATGCCATGGCAGATCACGTTGCTGAAGGCCGGCCGGTCGAACAGGGCGGAGGCCAGCACGTGGAGGGTGTAGAACCAACCCCTGGTCTGGGGGATGTACTCCACGATGAAGTCGGCCGGGAAGTGGTGCTCGAACCACTCCTTGTTTTCGAACGGATAGTGGACCTGGGCGAAGGGCATCGACCCCGATTCGAACCAGCAGTCCAGCACCTCGGGCACCCGCCGCATCACCGACTCCCCGGTGGGGTCATCGGGGTTGGGCCGGGTCAACTCGTCGATGAACGGCCGGTGCAGGTCGACTGGCCGCACACCGAAGTCCCGCTCAATCTCGTCCAGGCTCCCGTAGACGTCCACCCGGGGATAGGCCGGATTGTCGCTGCGCCACACCGGAATGGGCGACCCCCAGAACCGGTTGCGGCTGATCGACCAGTCGCGGGCGCCCTCCAGCCAGTTGCCGAAACGCCCGTCGCGCACGTGGCCCGGCACCCAGTTGATCTGCTGGTTCAGCGCCAACATCTTGTCCCGGATCTCAGTTACCCTCACGAACCACGAGCTCAGGGCGCGGTAGATGATCGGCTCGTCGGTGCGCCAGCAGTGCGGATAGTTGTGCTCGTAGGTGGCGTGGCGCAGGATCCGGCCCTGCTCTTTGAGCCGGGCGATGATGCCGCTGTTGGCCTCGAACACGTTTACCCCGGCCCAGTCGGCCACCTCATCGGTGAAGCGGCCCTGATCGTCCACTGGCACCACCGTGGGCAGGCCGTGGGCCTCGGCGGCCTGCTGGTCGTCCTCTCCGAATCCGGGGGCGGCGTGCACCACGCCGGTGCCTTCGGCGGTGTCCACGAAGTCGGCTCCCAGCACCTGGAAGGCGCCGTCGGAATCCAGGGAGGCGAAGTAATCGAACAGCGGCCGGTAGCGCCGACCAACCAGCTCGGCACCGGCCACGGTGCCCACCACCCGGCCCTCACCCAGCTCCGCGGCGTAGGCCTCCAGCGTGGCCGCGGCCAGCACCACGTGGCCGCCGTCATGCTCCACGACGGCGTAGTCGATTTCAGGGCCCACGATCAGCATCAGGTTGGACGGCAGGGTCCACGGCGTGGTGGTCCAGGCCAGTATGCGCATCGGACCGGGATCACCCGCTTCTGGCACCAGGTCGAAGGCCACGGTGATGGCCGGGTCCTGGCGGGGACGGGTGGCGTCGTCGAGACGGATCTCGAAGTTGGACAGCGGGGTCTCGGCCGCCCAGGAGTAGGGCATCACCCTGTAGGCCTCATAGACCAGGCCCTTCTCCCACAGCGACTTGAAGGCCCACATGACCGACTCCATGTAGGGCAGGTCCATGGTCTTGTAGTCGTCGGCAAAGTCCACCCAGCGGGCCTGGCGGGTCACCGTGGACTCCCACTCCTGGGTGTAGCGCAGCACCGATTGGCGGCAGTAGTCGTTGAACCGGTCGATTCCATAGTCGGCTATGGCGGCCCGCCCCGACACCGACAGCTCCTTCTCGGCCTGCATCTCCGCCGGCAGGCCGTGGCAGTCCCACCCGAAGCGCCGCTCCACCCGACGACCCCGCATGGTGTGGAATCGAGGGATCACGTCCTTCACATAGCCAGTGAGGAGGTGCCCGTGGTGGGGGAGGCCGTTGGCGAACGGGGGACCGTCGTAGAAGACGTATTCGTTGTCGCCGTTAGTCCCCGCAGGCCGCTCAGTCACCGACTGGGCGAAAGTTTGGTTCTCGGCCCACGACTCCAACACTCGGTTTTCAATCTCGGGGAAGAACGGCTTGGGGTCGACCTCGGGATAGGGGGTAGACGGATCTGACAACGGGCCTCCAGAAGAAACTGGGAAATCACAAAATAACCCGTCCCCATTCCGGTTCAGACATCAATAAGCCTGTCTCAGCCCATTTGACAGTAATTCGCGGCGGCGGCGGCTACACTCCCGCCTGCAATGGCTGCCAAGAAGACCGCAACCAAGAAGGCTGAGGCCAGCAAGTCTGGGGCGAAGAAGCCCGCGGCAAAGAAGCCCGCGGCCAAAAAAACTGCGTCGAAGCAGTCGGCGGCCAAGAAAACCGCGACCACCAAGACCGCCGCCAAGAAACCAGCCGCCAAAAAGACCGCGACCACCAAGACCGCCGCCAAGAAGCCTGCGGCCACGAAACCTGCGGCCAAGAAGCCTGCGGCGACGAAGACCGCCGCCAAGAAACCAGCGGCGAAGAAGCCCGCCGCCAAGAAGGCCCAGTTCGACAAGAAGTACCTGGACAAGCAGCGGCAGCTCCTGTTGGAGGAGCGCAGCCGCTACATAACATCGGCCACCCGCCTCAAAGCTGAGGCCGATTCCCTGGTGGAGGAGCGTGAGCCGGGAGACGTCCAGTTCGACGAGGAATCAGGCGAGGGCGACACCCTGGCGGTGGAGCGGGAGCGGGACCTGGCTCTGAGCGCCCATGCCCGCGCCGCAGTCGACCAGATCGATGCTGCTCTGGCCCGTATCGATGACGGCACCTATGGCATTTGCCTGGTCTCGGGCAAGCCGATTCCCCGCCAGCGGCTCAATGCCATTCCGTGGGCGGCGGAACGGGTTGAGCACAAAGCCGGTGGGTTTTAGAGCCGTCACTCCCACCGAGACAAAGCGCCGATCTCGCCGCCACAACCTGGTATTGCTGGGGGTGGCCGCTTTTGTGGTGGCCGTTGACCAGCTGACCAAATGGTGGGCTCTCGTGTCTCTAGACGACCGGGACATAGACCTGGTGTGGACTTTGCGGCTGAATCTGGTTCACAACACCGGTGCGGCCTTCGGACTGGGCCAGGGATTGGAAGCGGTGATCGCGGTGCTGGCGCTGGTATTCGTGGTTGTGGTGGCCTGGGCCAGCTGGGGCGGCCGCCGGCTGTCGCTCCCGCCGGTGCTTCTGGGCATGATTCTGGGCGGAGCGATCGGCAACCTGGCCGACCGGGCCTTGCGGTCCGGCGACGGGTTTCTTGGCGGGGCCGTGGTCGACTTCGTCGACCTCCAATGGTGGCCGGTGTTCAACGCCGCCGACTCTGCCATCGTGGTGGCCGGGGTGATCCTCGTGCTGACCGCGCCCCGCTATCGCCAGCCGACCGACGAGCCCCAAGGGGCTACGACCGGTGGCGACCCTGAGCTAGACCCCTCCAATGGGCCCTAGCGGGGTCGTTCCCGACGCATTGGCGGGCGAGCGCCTCGACCGGGTGGTGGCGCTGGTGTGGGAGTGCAGCCGGGCCGAGGCCGCCCGGCTGATCAATCAGGAGAAGGTGGCCGTCAACGGCAGGCCCGCCGGCTCCCGATCTCAGAGGTTGGCAGCCGGTGACCACATCTCCCTGTCCGAGGAGCCCACGGTTGGTCCGGTGGCGTTGGAACCCGATCCAGCGGTGGAGCTAGATGTGGTTTATGCCGACGAGCACGTGATCGTGGTCAACAAGCCGGCCGACCTGGTAGTCCACCCCGGATCGGGCAATGCCCACGGGACGATGGTGCACGGCTTGCTGGCCAGGTATCCCGAGATCGCCGAAGTGGGGGCAGAGCCGGAGCGCCCTGGGATCGTCCACCGCCTCGACCGGGGTACCTCGGGGTTGCTGATGGTGGCCCGCACCCCCGCCGCCCACCAGGCTCTGTCCGCGGCGCTGGGCCGACGGGAGGTACACCGTGGCTACGTGGCCCTGGTACAGGGGCTGCCGGCCGACGACCGGGGGGTGATCGACGCCCCGGTGGGCCGTTCCAACCGCCACCCCACAAAGATGACTGTGAAGGCCGACGGCCGACCGGCCACCACCCACTACCAGGTAACCGACCGCATGCCGGCCCGCGCTGGATCCCAAGACGGTCCCCAGGAAGGCCCCCAAGACTCGCCCGTGCCCTATGACTCGGCCCGACTGGAGTTGCGTCTGGAAACCGGGCGCACCCACCAGATTCGAGTCCACCTGGCGGCCATCGGCCACCCGGTCCTGGGTGACGATCTCTATGGCGGCCCCGGTGCCCCCGGCATCAACCGTCCCGCCCTCCATGCCCACACCTTGGGCTTCGACCACCCAGAAAGCGGCCAGCCCCTCCGATTCGAATCCGAGGCCCCCGAGGACATCTCCGCCCTCTACCGGCTGCTTCGCGGGTAGAGGGGCTAAGCGTCAGTCTGATCCCGGCCAGGGGAGGAGGCCGTTGGCGGTCTTGGCGATGTCATCGAGGGTGTAGTCGCTCAGCAGGTCGTGCATGATGTCGCCGGCATGGGTCCAGATGGCCAGCAGCACGCATTGCCCCTCGTGGTCGCAGGCGCCGTCTTGATGGGGCTCGCCGAAGTCGCCCAGCACGATGGGACCATCTACCGCGCTCACGATCTCGCTCAGCTTGATCTCGGCTGCCGGTCGGGCCAGGGTGTAGCCGCCCCCCGCCCCTCGCTTGGATCGGACCAGTCCGGCGCCTTTGAGGGCCTGGAGAATCTGCTCCAGGTAGGGCTGGGGGAGACCGGTCCGCTCGGCGATGTCCCGCACCGAGGTGGGACCGGATTCGTCGGCGTGCAGGGCCAGCGACAGCAGCGCCCGGCTGGCGTAGTCGCCTCGAGTCGACACCCTCACGAGCCATCACACTACTTCTCAATCTTCTCCGTATGGTCAAGCCGGTAGGTTGAAGGCTGAATGGGAAGCCCCAGCCAGCACAGCGAACCAACATCCGGCGTCCCGGCCACCAGCTTTCCGGTGCTCCCCGACTACAGGGGGTCGTGTCTGAGCAACGTGGTGCCGGCGCTGCTTGGGCCGCCCGACGCCGCTGAGTGGCTGCCCGCACCGGTGCGAGAGGCCAAGGCGGTGGTGCTGTTTCTGATCGACGGGATGGGGTGGGAGCAGCTCCAAGACCGGGCCGAGCTAACCCCGGTGCTTTCGGCCATGGAGGGAGGCCCCATCACCACGGTGGCCCCGACCACCACCACCACGGCGCTGACGTCGCTGGTCACCGGGGCGGCGCCGGGCGAGCACGGCTTGATCGGCTACCAGATCTATATCCAGGGCCAAGTGCTCAACGCCCTGCGGTGGACCGCGGGTCCGAAGTCATCGGATGCCCGCAGGGCCATCGTGCCCGAGCAGATCCAACCCCGGCCCGCGTTCTTCGGAAGAAGGGTGCCGGCGGTGGGGCGGAGCGAATTCCAGGGAACCGGGTTCACCCGGGCCCATCTCGACGGGGTGGACCACAAGGGGTACAAGCTGACCAGCTCCATCGCCGTAGAGGTACAGAAGCTGGTGGACGAGGGTGAGCCGCTGGTGTACGCCTACTACGACGGACCAGACCGCATCGCCCACGAGTACGGATTCGGCCCCTACTTGGATGCCGAGTTCGCCGAAGTGGACCGCCTGGTGGCCCAGATCCTGGCCGTACTGCCCTCGGAGGCGGCCCTGCTGGTGGTGTCGGACCACGGACAGGTCATGGTGGGGGACAACAAGGTGGAGCTGGCCCGCGACGTGCTGGCCCTGACCGCGGTGACCTCGGGGGAGGCCCGGTTCCGCTGGCTCCACGCCCGGCCCGGTCGAGCCGGCGAGCTTTTGGACGCGGCGACCGAGCGCTACGGCCGCCACGGTCTGGTGGTCGAGCGACAACAGGTGCTGGACGAGGAATGGCTCGGCCCCCACGTGGGACCGGAGGCCCGCTCTCGGATGGGCGATGTGGCCCTAGTGCCCAGCGACCCGGTGGCCTTCGTGGAGCCCAAGCCCGAGCCCCGTAGCGCGGCTGGGGGAGGGGGCAGGCCGGTATTTGAGCTGCTGGGCCGTCATGGATCGCTGACGTCGGCTGAGATGCTGATCCCCTGCCTGGCCGCTAGCGGCACCAGATCGTGACGGCGTTGCCCCACTCCGGCGGCTAGCCGGTAGATTGCCAGCCATGTCAGACACCGCACAGCCGGTTCCGGTCGAACCCACCGAGGTGATCCACGAAGGGCCGCATGCAGAGGGTGAATCGGATGAGCCGTTGGCGGCTGGGGAGGCCATAGAACAGCCGGCCAAGGTGATGAGAGTCGGCACGATGATGAAGCAGCTCTTGGACGAGGTCCGCCAAGCCTCCCTCGATGAGTCCAGCCGCGACCGCCTGCGGGAGATCTACGCCACATCGATCGAGGAGTTGGGCTCGGCGCTGTCGCCCGATCTGCGCGACGAGCTCGACCGGCTGATTCTGCCCTTCCCCGAGGATCACCCTCCCAGCCAGGCCGAGCTTCAAGTGGCCAAGGCCCAGCTGGTGGGCTGGCTGGAGGGTCTCATCCAGGGCATCCAGGCCGCCTTGTTCGCCCAACAGGTCTCTGCCCAGCAGCAGCTGGCCAACATCCGGGCCGAGCTGCCTCCCGGTGTTCAACCGCCAACCGAACGCCGGCCGGGCACATATCTATAAGGCCCCTGTAACCAGGGGAAAGACGCCAATTCAGCGGGGAACAGCATGCGTCCCTCAGTCTTGGTATGGTCAGGGATAGGTCAAACCACAAGCCTGTAGTTATCCACAGGCAGGCCGTAAACACGCACAGACCATCCACAAACAGCCCACAGGAGCGCCGTGTCAAGTTCCTTCACCCACCTCCACGTCCACACCGAGTACTCCATCCTCGACGGCGCCTCCCGGGTGAGCGACCTGGTGAAGGCGGCCGCGGCCGACGGACAGCCCGCATTGGGAATGACCGACCACGGCAACATGTACGGGGTTGTCGATTTCTATCGGACCTGCCTATCCGAGGGCATCAAGCCGGTCATCGGCACCGAGGCCTACATGGCCCATGAGAGCAGGAGTGAACGGCCACCGAGGCGAGGCAAGGTGGACGACAGCGGGGGCAGCACTGAGGGAGGGCAAAAGATCTATTACCACCTCACCCTGCTGGCTGAGAACAACACCGGATATAAGAACCTGATCCAGCTGTCCAGCCGGGCCTTCCTCGAGGGCTACTACTACAAGCCCCGCCTCGACTGGGAGCTGTTGGCCGAGCACAGCGAGGGGTTGATCGCCTCCACCGGTTGTCTGGGCGGCCATGTGCTCCAAGCCCTATTGCGCAATGACTACGACGACGCAGTGGCCAAGGCGGCCCGACTTCAGGACATTTTCGGCAAAGACAACCTGTTCGTGGAGATCCAAGACCACGGCATCCCCGAACAGCATCGCACCAACCCCGAATTGCTCCGGTTGGCGAGCCAGATCAATGCCCCCCTGCTGGCCACCAACGACAGCCACTACACCCACCGCCATGATGCCGAGGCCCACGATGCCCTGTTGTGTGTGCAAACCGGCTCGCTGGTCAGCGACACCGACCGCCTGAAGTTCGACGGCAGCGAGCACTACCTCAAGACGGCGGCCGAGATGCGCCATGTGTTCTCCGACCTCACCCCGGCCTGCGACAACACGCTGTGGATCGCGGAGCGGGCCGACGTGGAGATCGAGTTCGGCAAGCCGCAGCTGCCCGACTTCCCCATACCGGACGAGTACGACAACGCCGACGACTACCTCCAAGCCCTGACCCTGGAAGGGGCCAAAGCCCGGTGGGGCGATCCGCTGTCAGAAGAGGTGGCCGACCGGTTGGCCTTTGAGCTCAAGGTCATCTCCGACATGGGCTTCTCCTCCTATTTCCTGATCACCTGGGACCTGATCCGGTACGCCCGGGAGAGGGGCATCCGCGTGGGTCCCGGCCGGGGCAGCGCGGCCGGGTGCGCGGTGGCCTATTCCCTGCAAATAACCGATTTGGATCCCATCCGCTACGACCTGCTGTTCGAGCGCTTCCTCAACCCGTCCCGGGTGTCCATGCCCGACATCGACATGGACTTCGACTCTCGCTACCGGGACGAGATCATCCGCTACGCCACCCACAAGTACGGCGAGGACCATGTAGCCCAGATCATCACCTTCTCCACCATCAAGGCTCGGGCCGCGGTGCGCGACAGCGCCCGGGTGCTGAACTACCCCTACGCGCTGGGCGACAAGCTGGCCAAGGCCATGCCCCCGCTGGTTTTGGGACGCGACACCCCGCTGTGGGCCTGCCTCGAGAAGACCGAGGAGTACGCCGACGGCTACACGGCGGCCGCCGATCTGCGGGCGATGTACGACAGCGACGAGGACGCCCGCAAGGTGGTCGACGTGGCCCGGGGCTTGGAGGGCCTGCGCCGCCAGGACAGCATCCACGCCGCTGCCGTGGTGATCACCAAGGATCCGCTCACCGAGCACCTCCCCATTCAGCGCAAGGCATCGCCAGGGCAGACCCTCGAAGAGGCCCCCATCGTCACCCAGTACGAGATGCACGCGGTGGAGGACCTGGGGCTGCTCAAGATGGACTTTTTGGGCCTGCGAAACCTCGACGTAATCGAGGACGCCGTCGGGCTCATCAAACAGTCCCACGGCGTGGACGTCGACATCGACAACGTGCCGCTGGACGATGGACCCACCTATGAGCTGCTGGCCCGGGGGGACACCATCGGGGTATTCCAGTTGGAGAGCGGTCCGATGCGCTCGCTGATCCGATCGCTCAAGCCCACTTGCTTCGACGACGTGGCCGCACTGGTGGCCCTCTATCGGCCCGGCCCGATGGCGGCCAACATGCACAACGACTACGCCGACCGCAAGAACGAGCGCAAGCCGGTGCAGGTGTTCCACGAGGATGCCGCCGGCATTCTGGGCGACACCTACGGGCTGATGATCTACCAGGAGAGCGTCATGCGGGTGGCCCAGCGATTCGCCGGCTATTCCCTGGCCGACGCCGACAACCTCCGCAAGGCCTGCGGCAAGAAGGACCGGGCGCTCATGGCCAAAGAGCGGGACACCTTTGTGGAGGGATGCGAGAAGAGCGGATACGGATCAGATCTGGGCACCCATCTCTTCGACATCATCGAGCAGTTCGCCGACTATGCCTTCACCAAGAGCCACGCTTACGGATACGGCCTCATCGCCTATCAAGGTGCCTACCTCAAAGCCTGTTATCCGGTGGAGTACATGGCCGCGCTGTTGACCAGCGTCAAGAATCGGCTGGAGAAGGCCGCCGTCTACCTGGCCGAGTGCCGCCAGATGGGCATCCAGGTGGCGCTGCCCGATGTGAACGTGTCGGAGTCGGACTTCGCCGCTATCAAGTCCCCCGACGGAGGGCAGGCCATCTCCTTCGGCCTGTCCGCCATCCGCCACATGGGTACGGGCACCGCTCAGATGATCCTCGACGACAGGAGGGAGAACGGCCCGTTCGACGACTTCCATGACTTCTGTTCAAGGGTCGACCCGATAGTGCTCAACAAGGGAGTGGTCGAATCCCTCATCAAGGCGGGTTGCTTCGACTCGTTCGACCATCCCCGACAGGGGCTGCTCAACGTGTCGGAGGCCATCGTCCGCCGCAGTATCCAGCAGCAGCGAGAGCGCGAGCAGGGGGTAATGAGCCTCTTCGGCGAGGACAGCGAGGAGAGCTTCGAGGAGCGCATCGAGATTCCCGACGCCGAGTTCGACAAAGCCCGCAGGCTGGCCGCCGAGAAGGAGATGCTCGGGCTCTACGTGTCCGACCACCCCATTATGGGCATGGAGGGAGTGCTGGCCCGCAAGACCACCCATCGGATCGACCAGCTGTCCGAGGTTGAGGAGGGCACCTCGGTGAAAGTCGGCGGGGTGGTGAGCAACTTGCGCAAGCGATGGACCCGCAAAGGCGATCAAATGGCGTCATGCGATCTTGAAGACTTGTACGGAACCATGGAGGTCACCCTGTTCCCCCGGGCCATGGAGGAGCACGGCCACAAGCTGGCCGACGATCTGGTGGTGGTGTTCGAAGGACGGCTGGACCGACGTGACGAAGGGGCCAACCTGATCTGCTTCGGAGCGGAGCCCATCGATCCCGAATCTGCCAACGGCTACACCCCACTGACATTGAAGCTGGGGTCGGGCGGCCTGCCTCCGGAGCGAATCGACACCCTCAAGTCGATTCTCGCCAGCCATCCCGGCAAGTCGGAGGTGCTGCTGATGCTCGGCGCCGACAAGGGGATCAAGCTGTCTTCGGATTACGGGGTGGACACGGGCAGCGGGCTTATCGGGGAGCTGCGGGAAATGCTGGGGGAGGGCGCCGTCGCGGTCTAGCACCGCTAGCTGGCGTTTTGCCGAAGTCGTCCAATCCCCAAAACCCTTGCAATCCTGCGGGTTTGCGCGCCTACCGGGGCGATTGATGGACTATAGGGGTGCCCACGGGCGGAAACTGTGGGGGATCAGCGAGCAAGGAGGGCGAGCAGCGCATGGCAATCGACGTCGAAACCAAGGACTGCACAGCGGTTACCGACGCTGAATTGGCCGAAATGGCCGATATGTGTGCTGACGGCCCCAACCCATATTCGGTGGGGTTGCTCTCCAAGCAGACCGAGGAGTGGGTGCTGATCTCCACCGCTCGGGAAAACGGGAAACTCCGGGGATTTTCCTTCTCCACACTGGAACGCATCGGCGGGACGCCGAGCGTGCTGGTGGGTCTGGCCTCGGTGGCCCGCACCTCCAAGCGCAGCACCGTTCTCCGCCAGCTCACCGAAGCGCAGCTCCATCGGGCGCTGATGGCGTTCCCCGACGAGGACGTGCTCTTGGGCACCCAGTTCGACAACGCCGGCGGTTTCGAAGCGTTCAAGCCCTTGGTTGAGATCGTTCCCCGTCCCGGGCACAAGGCATCCGGGGAGGAGCGGGCCTGGGGCCGCCGCCTGGCCAAGCGGTTCAGCATCAGCCCCTCCCGCTATCTGGACCGCGACTTTCGGGTGGTGGGTGACAACGGCCAGGCCTGTTTGATGGACTACGAGACCGTCAAGCCCGAGAGCATCGACCCCGACGTGGAGGCCCTGTTCGACAAGGTGGACCGCGATGGCGGCGACACCATGATTGCCTTCGGCTGGATCATGGCCGAAGACCTGCTCAAGTACGGCTGAGCGACACACTGCCTCTTCGGCGGCCTATGTGCCGCAACTATCTTCCCGATCCGCTGCCCGACGGGCTGTTGGCCGAGCTGCTCGACCAAGCTCGACGGTCTCCGTCGGCGGGCAACACCCAGGCGGTGGAGTTCTGCGTGGTCACCGACCCCGAGCGGTACTGGCGCCTGACCCTTGCCCCGGAGCGACGAGCCGAGTTCCCCTGGCCCGGCCTGCTGATCGCCCCCGTGCTGGTGGTGGTGCTCACCGACCCTCAGCGCTACGTGGAGCGCTACGCCGAGGCTGACAAAGCTCACACCGGCTTGGGCGAAGGCACCGACGCCTGGCCAGTGCCCTACTGGTGGGTAGACGCCGGTATGGCGGTGCAGAGTTTTCTGCTGGGAGCGTCAGCTGAGGGCTTGGGCTCCTGTTTCTTCGGCGCCTTCGAGCACGAGGAAGCGTTGCGGGCTGGACTCGAGTTGCCCGCAGGACATCGCATTGTGGGAACAGTGGCACTTGGCTACCCAGCCCCCGATCGTCCCAGCCACTCCGCTTCTCGCCCCCGTAGGCCTCTGGACGAGGTCATCCACTACGGTGACCCGCTATGAGTACCCCTGATCCCGTCGACCGCCTGGCCATCGAAGACGTCATCGTCCGCTACACCATCGCCATTGACGAGAAGGACTGGGACCTTCTCGACAACGTCTTCACCCCCGACGCCCATCTGGACTACTCCTCGTCGGCCCCCGGCGTGGACGACGCCAACGCCGACTATCCCACCGTCAAGCGCTGGCTCCAGATGGCCCTGTCCATCTTCCCAATGACCCAGCACATGGTTGGCAAGACCTACATCCGCAGCTGGGACGGCGACACCGCCCAGTGCACGACGCTCTTCCACAATCCCATGGGCATGCCTGTCGACGGCGATGGGAAGTTCGACCCCAATGGATCGGGTCTGCACTTGTTCTACGTGGGCGGCTGGTACCACGACACCGTCTCCCGGACCCCCGACGGGTTCCGCATCGTCAAGAAGGTGGAAATCGGGGGCTACATGGACGGCGGGTTCCCCGAGGGCTTCGACATTCCCCAGTAGCCGACTATCGGCTCGCCTGCCCGGCGCAGTTGGGCCGCTGCATCGGGTGCTGAGGTAATCTGCCCGTCGTGCAAATCCCACTAGTGGACTACCTCGTCTTGGGCGATGAGCCCCACCTGCAAGCCAACGAATGCGCCAATTGCGGCGCTCGTTTCTTCGGCCGGCGCAACGCCTGTGCCAGTTGCGGCCACCGAGAGTTCAAAGAGGTTCGAGTGAGCGACACCGGCACGCTGCGCACCTTCAGCATCGTCTACCGAGCCGCCCCCACCATTCCCACGCCGTACGTCTCGGCCATCGTGCTCACCGACGACGGCACCTCGGTTCGCTCCAACCTCATCAACATCGAGCCCGATCCCACCAAGATCTCGCTCGGCATGAAGGTCAAGCTTGACACCTATGTTGTGGGCACCGACGACGACGGCCAAGAGGCGGTCGCCTTCGGCTACGCCCCGGCATGACAATCTGAACCAACGGAATACAGGAGGCCGAAAATGGCACAAGACATCTGGGTTCTGGGAACGCACATGACTGCGTTCGGCCGCTACCCCGACCAGGATGCGGTGGACTTGGCCACTGCGGCTGCTCTGGGCGCGCTCGACGATGGCGGGGTATCCATCTCCGAGATGGACCTGCTGGCCTGCGGGACCCTGTTCCAGGCCAATGCCGGAATGGGCCAGCAAGTGCAAAAGCAGATCGGCCAGACCGGTATCCCGGTGTACAACGTTTCCAACGCCTGTGCCACCGGGGCCACCGCCCTGCGCACCGTGATCATGGCCATTCGGGCCGAAGAGGCAGAAATGGGCCTGGCCATCGGCGTGGAGCAGATGGGCAAGATGGGGCTGTTGGCCGGAGGGGCCCGCAAAGAGAAGAACGTGTACGAGCCGTCGGGCCGCTACGGCGCAGTGATGCCCATCGACGGCATTCTGGGTACCGACACCATGCCTGGCGTGTTCGCCCAGGCCGGCATGGAGTACGCCAACGACAACGACGGTGTCGGCTTCGAGCAATTCGCCAAGGTGGCCCAGAAGAACCACGCCCACTCCACCCTGAACCCTCTGGCCCAGTACCAGAAGGAGTTCAGCCTGGAGGAGGTCATGGGTTCGCCCATGCAGTCGTACCCCAACACGCTGTTGATGTGCTGCCCCACCGGCGACGGGGCCGCCGCCTGCGTGCTGGTGGGCGAGGAGCGGTTCGCCACCCTCAGCCGCGAGCAGCAGGCCCGGGCGGTGAAGATCTCCGCCTCGGTGCTGACCACCGACCCCTATGTGGAGTCGGGTGCCATGCAGCCCGACGTGAACACCCTCACCCGCAACGCCGCCCAGGCCGCCTACGAGCAGGCCGGCGTGGGTCCCGAAGACCTCAGCCTGGTGGAGCTGCACGACTGCTTCGCCACCGCCGAGCTCATCCACTACGACAACCTGGGCCTGTGCGAGCCCGGCGGTGCCGGCGACTTCATCGACCGGGGCGCCCCGTGGCGCGACGGCGATACTCCGGTGAACGTTTCCGGCGGCCTCATCTCCAAGGGCCACCCCATCGGTGCCACCGGCGTGGCCAACGTGTATGAGGTGACCACCCACCTGCGGGGCGAGGCTGGCGACCGCCAGATCGAGGGGGCCAACGTAGGACTGGCCCACGTGATCGGCCTCGGCTCCAGCTGCGGTGTTCACATCCTGGAGAAGAGCGGGATCAGCTGAGCCTGATCTGAGCGACCAATCCCCGAAAGGAGGCCACCACCATGAGCAGCACCTGTCGGGGAGTTGTCTTCAACGGCGACGGCACCTACCAGCTACGCGACGATTTCCCGGTGCCCGTGTCACCGCCCGGTGGCGGGGTGCTGAAGGTGGAGGCCGTGGGCATGTGCGGCAGCGACGTGGCCCAGCTCCACGGCCACCAGCACGTCCCGGGGGAGAAGTCGCCTTTGGTCCCTGGCCACGAGATTGTCGGACGGGTGTATGCCCTGGCTAACGACGCCAATTTGGGCGTGGCGGTGGGCGATCGGGTGGCAGTGGACCTGGTTGTTCGGGCAGAGGTCACTGAGGACAACCCGTTCGGGCTGGGCGAGGTGTACGGGTACACCCTGGGGATCGAAGATGAGCACGGGCTGTGGGGTGGCTACGGGGAATACATGGGGCTGTTGCCCGGCACCCACCTGGTCAAGCTGACCGACGACATCGATGCCGCCGAGCTGACCGTGTTCGAGCCTCTGGCCAACGTGTGCAACTGGTTGAGCCGGATGCCGATAGGCGAGGGCGAGACCGTGGTGGTGCAGGGACCGGGTCACATGGGGCTGGTGTACGCCGCCGAGGCCAAGCGCCGGGGCGCGGAGACGGTGATCGTCACCGGCACCAATGCCGATGCCCTTCGCCTGGAGGTGGCCCGCGAGGTGGGCGCCGACGTGACCGTCGACGTCACCGCCACCGATCTGGTGGCGTTTGTGGCCGAGATAACCGGAGGGGCCATGGCCGACGTGGCCGTGGATCTGGCCGATGTCCCCGCCACCGTGCCCTTGTGCCTGGACCTGGTTCGCCAAGGGGGCAAGGTGCAGTTGGCCGGATTGAAGAACTTGGCCCCGGTGGAGCTGATCAGCGATATGATCGTGCTCAAAGGCCTCACCGTCTCGGGCGGCAGCGGCTCTACCCCGAACTCCATGAGGGAGGCGGTGGCCATTTTGAACAGCGGAGAGTTCCCCACCGGGCCGCTGTTGGGCGAGGTGTTCGGCCTCGACCAGATCGACCAGGCTATGGCTCTGCTCCAGCGCACCGCCGACCACGACGCGGTGCGGGTCGGGCTCCGCCACGGCTAGCCATTCCGCAGCAATGAGCGTCGAGATCGATCACTCCGGCAAGGTGGCGCTGGTCACCGGGTCGGGAGCGGGCATCGGCCGCGAGATCGCCCGTTGGATGGGTCGGGCCGGCGCTGCGGTGGCGGTCAATGACCTCCGGGCCGACACTGCCGAGGAAACGGTGGCCCTCGTTGCCGAAGAAGGGGGCACGGCTAAAGCGTTCCCCGCCGACCTGCGAGACGACGCCGCCGTCGAGCAACTGGTGGCCGATGCAGTGGCCTGGGGCGGGAGCCTGGACATCGCGGTCAACAACGTCGGCATGATGGCCGGGCGTTCTCCCACGCGGTTTGTGGATATGGACGGAGAGTTCTGGCGTGACCTCGTCGATCAGAACTTAGTACTGACCGCGCTGTGTGGCCGGGCTGAGGCCCTGGTGATGATGGAGCAGGGCGGCGGTGTGATCATCAACGTCAGCTCGGGGGAGACCACCCGGCCTTCGCCCATGATGTCGAGTTACGCCGCGGCCAAGGCGGCCATCAACCACCTCACGTCGTCGATGGCGGTGGAGCTCGGCCCCCACAACATCCGAGTAAACGCCATCGCTCCCGGCACCACCCCTACCGAATTGATACGGGAGGCGTTTCCTCCCGAGCACTACGAGGCCATCGTGGCCGCCACTCCGCTTCGCCGAGAGACCTTGCCCGAAGAGTTGGGCCGCCTGTCGGTGTATCTGGCCTCCGATCTGGCCCGCTGCACCACCGGCCAGCTAATCCTGGCCGATGCCGGTGCGTTCTTATCCCGCACCCGGCCGCCCAACCTCGGCCAAGAGGTCAGCTAGGAGCAATCGAGATGGATCAGGCTCTACTTGACGAGGCCGTCGGCGAACTGAGGGCCCTGGTGGCCCTCGACGGCGGCGACGTGGAACTGGTATCGGCCAACGAGGGCACCGTGGCCCTGCGGCTCATCCTCGAGGGCGCCGAGTGCCGCGAGTGCGTCATGCCCAAAGAATTCCTAGAGCAGATCGCCCTCGACATGGTCACCACCCGCCTCACCGAGGTCAACACCGTCACCATCGACGACCCCCGGGTGTAGAAACCTAGCGCTTCTTCCGGTTGGCGGATGCCTCAAATTGGGCACCCGCCGCCTACATGAACTTCAGCGAAGACCTTACGGATTAGTGATTGCGGTACCGACAGTTACCGTGTCGTCCGTTCGGTTGTTGGGCGTGTCGTTGTCATCAATGGTCACCGGGTACCGGTCTGACTCATCGTAGGCGCTATTGCCACCGCTGGAGCTAGCGCCATTTGCCCGTACCCGGGCCTGGTAGTAGATGCCGTCACGCAGGCTTGTCGCTGGGTATAGCGACTCAAGCGTATCGGTGGTAGCCACGGTCTGGCTCGATCCCCATCCACCGCAGCTATAGCCGCTGGTGCCACAAGAACGCCACTGCACGTGGTAACTGCTGACAGTCAAGGAGCCGCTGGGCGCACTCCATGTCACTTGAATAGTTGCCCGGCTGCTGGAGTCGGTGCCAGAGGTGATGGACCCGATCGACGGAATAAAGCTCGAACCCGGCCTTTGTATGTTGTCTGCAGCAGTTACCGGGTCGGCAACAGGCGTGACTGACCAGGGGCCATTGCCATAGCTATTTCGCGCCAAAACCTGAACCTCGTAATACACGCCAGTTGTTAGACCGGTGAGTTCGTAGCTGTACCCGCCGCTGCAATAGGGATAATCGGTCTCGGCCGTCGGGCAACCGGCTTGAGCCAGCGAGATGTTCCGAGTAGAACCCCAGTTCGTTGTCCCGACACGACGCCACCGAAGGGCGAAACCACTCAAGGTGGGCTTGCCGGCCTCTTCGGTGTAGGTCCAGCTCAAGTCTAGGTTTCTGATGTTGGAAGGATCATCCTGCGTTCCTTGATTGTCCTCAGCAGCGGTAACCCCGGTCGGAGCGATCAGCGTGCCGGGCTCGGAGGAGACAATTTCTGACCACGGGCCGGGCCCGTTGTCGTTTATGGAGCGCATCCGGATGTAATAGACGACGTTGGGGCTCAACCTTGGTGTTGTGAACGTCGTTGCACTAGATGCCAGGGTGTCCTCGTTACAGGAGGCGTCGGATGCGCAGTTGTTGGTAAAGCTGCGACTGGTATCCCACTGAATGATGATGTCGTCCACCGACGGCGAACTGGATGGATTGGTCCAGTTGACGGCAATAGTGTCGCTGCCGGGCACGACGGTGATGCCGAAGGGCGCTCCCGCGACCCCCAGCGTGATCCTGGCGGTAGACGACCACGGTCCGCCCACCCTGTCGTTGATGGCCAGAACTCGTACTTCGTACACGTCCAAGCCTGCAAGACCGGTGATGGTATAGGTCAGGGTGTCCGCGGCTATAGCGGGCGACTGCCGTCTGGATGCAGACCAGTTCTCATTGTCACTCACATTGCGCCACTGGACCCGGTAACCGGTTGCCGCTGGGTCGTTGTCATTAACCGGCGGCGCGTTCCAATCCACCTGTAAGCTGGTACCGGTTCCGGTCGTGGTAAGCCTGACGTTGGTCGGCGCGCCGGGGTCCTTTAGGTCACTAGTTAGCCTGAGCGATTCAGTGAGCGACCAAGTGCCGGGGCCGTTGGCGGTAGTTCCTTGTACCCGTACGTAGTAGGTCCGGTTATTGGTCAGGCCGGGAATCTTGTATGCAGTGACTCCGGTCTCCGGCGTCGTTGTTCTACCGGCGACCGTGGCCCCTGGTGCCACCGATGCTTGCTCGCAGTTATTGCTGGTATCGCAGTTGTTGGCGAAACTTCTGCTGGTTCCCCATTGGATTGTGTAGCTGTTGGGCGCGCCCTCGGCCGGGGCCAACCAGTTAGCGATCATCTCGCCGTAAGCTTCGCTGACCAGCGGTTGGTCGCCGTCGGTACCGGTATCACCGTCAGCCCATCTTGGCGGGCCAGCGATCCCCGTCCTGATCGCCAGCGTGGGTGTCCAGTAGTCGCGGGTGGCGCTGTTGCCCGACCCAGTGGAGTTGCCAAGACCGCGATTGGCCAAGACCCGCACGTAGTAGGTGGTGTCCGTGCGCAGCTGGGGAATTGGGCATTGGAACTCGGAATGGTCGGCGCTCTCAGTACCGCAATTGTCGGGTTGGGTGCTCGCAACTGAGCCATCAGTGTTGAGCCTGAGCACAAGCTCTTTGCTGCTCGACATGCTCCTGCTGGTGCTGTATTGCACCCTGTATTCGAATACGTCGTTGGCATCGTACGGATCGCTGTCGGCATCCTCGGGGTCATCATCAGGGGTGACCGGGTCCCAGCTCGCCACAATTGAACGGTCACTCGGAGCGAGGAGCAGATCCTGAGCGGCTCGCTTGCTGTAAGTACCGGGGTTTGTGGCCGTCGGAGAGGTGACGCTTTGGGTGGGTCTGGTAGGTCGGCTGGGTCCGCCGGTGTCGTCATCATCGTCGCCAGTGTCACCGGCATCTCCGGTATCGCCCGTATCTCCGGTATCGGTGTCGTCCTCGTCACCGGGGAGCGGCCTTCCGGTGCCGGAGGGGTCGGCGCATTCATCCCTTGCTTCTGCGGCCTCTCCGAATGTGGTGCTAAGCAGCCGGGCGCACTCGCTGGCGAACAACGAGTCAAAGAGATTGTCCCGCTCGCGGGAGAGCTGCTCTAGCGCGTTCTGGCGGGCGATGGTGGCTCTGCGGGTGGTGGGCAG
>VYEX01000074.1:31902-40473 GCA_009842675.1 Acidimicrobiia bacterium
AGAGCTGCTCTAGCGCGTTCTGGCGGGCGATGGTGGCTCTGCGGGTGGTGGGCAGTGAGCAGATATCGGCCACGTTGTCGCCATTGGTGTCCAGCGGATAGGTCACTGGACCGCCGAGGCTCCGGTTTATGCAGAAGTTCGGGCCGGTAACCACAGGTCCGGAGAAGAATCCACTGGGCCAAGTTGTGACAAGTACCGGTGAGACGCGAGACAGCGGGACCGGCGGAATGGCCTGTCCAGCGGCATCGGCTCTCCGGGGTTCGGCGCACTCGTCTTGGCCTTCTTTCTCGGGTTCGCCATAGGTTTCGGCCACATCGGCGCACTCGTATGCGAACAGCTGGCCGAAGCGAGCCGGGAAGTCCAAAGCCAGCAATTCCATGGCGCTTTGGCGGGCCACAGTCTCTCGGCGGGTGGTGGGCAGCGAGCAGACATCGGCAATACCGTCGCGGTCCTGGTCGAACGGGTAGGTCCTGGGGCCACCCAGGCTGTTGTTGATGCAGAAGTCGGGGCCGGTGATAACCCCCGAGTAGTAACGCGATTGCGCAGTCTGCGCCGACGCGATCGCGGTGATGCTGACTACCAGTGCCACTATCGCAATGAGTGCACCGCCCAACTGAAATGCCCGCCTCGGTTTGCTGGTGCCGTTGGACATGCTGCCCTCCATTATCGCGGTCCGCGCGACATTCCGTTCGCGGCCCCGTAGCTTATCCCAGGCTGGGGGGTATCTGGTGAACCCCTAGCCCTATACAGCGTATTCTCACTACAACCGGGCCAGCAGGTCGTCTTTGCTGTTGGCGGGGGCCTCGCAGGTGTAATTCCGGCACACGTAGGCCAGTCCGTCGGTGCGGTTCTCCCACAGGGGGGAGTCGTAGGGTTCTCCCCAGGCCAGCACGGTGTTGGGTCGGTAGCTCTCCCGCACCGCGTCCAGCAGGTCGGAGCGGTTGCCGCCGATCACCACCTCGGTGAGGCCGGTGGCGTTCATGTCCACCGCTTCCAGCAGGTGGCCAAAGCCGCTGGGGTGATTGGAAGCCACCTCGCCCAGCAGGGCCAAGATGTCTTGGGCTCGATCCAAATAGTGGTTTTGCCCGGTGAGGGTGCCCAGGCGCAGCAGGGCCACCGCGGCGGCGCTGTTGGCCGAGGGCACCGCGTTGTCGGTGATCTCCTTGGGCCGACAGATCAGCTCCTCGGCGTCCGATCCGGTGGTGAACACCCCGCCCCGTTCGTGATCCCAGAACAGTTCCAGCAGTCCGTCGGCCGTCTGGACGGCCTCGTCGATCCAGCGGGCCTGGCCCGAGGCCTCGCCCAAGCGGGTGAAGGCGTCGGCGATAGCGGCGTAATCGGCGGCGTAGGCCAGGTGGCGGGCCTGGGCCGGGCGATCGCCGTCGCCGGCCTGCCAGGAGCGCAGCCAGCGGCCGTCAGGTCGGCGCATCCGGTCTAACAGGAACCCGCCGTTCTTGATGGCTGCCTCCATCCACTGCTGGTTCCCGGTGGCCGCCGCGGCTTCGGCCAAGGCGGCCAGCATGAGACCGTTCCACTCCAGCAGAACCTTGTCGTCCAAACCCGGCGGTATGCGCAGGTTGCGGGCCGACAGGAGGCGCTCTCGGCTCAACTCCACGCTGGCCGGGCGCAGCAGGTCGCCCCGTACCGGGCGCCACAAGATGTTGTGGCCCTCAAAGTTGCCGGCCTCGGTCACCCCGAACCAGGCCATGAACTCGGTGGCGTCGTCGCCCAGCACCGAGGTGATCTGATCGGGGGTCCACACGTAGAACCGGCCCTCCTCGCCCTCAGAGTCGGCGTCGAGGGCCGAGTAGAAGCCGCCGCTGTCGTGGCGCAGGTCGCGCAGCACGAATCCGATGGTCTCATCCAGCACCTGGCGGAAACGGGGGCGTCTCGTTACCTGCCAGGCATGCAGGTACAGCCGGGCGAACAGAGCGTTGTCGTACAGCATTTTCTCGAAATGGGGCACGATCCACTGGGCGTCCACCGAGTAGCGGCTGAAACCCCCACCCAAGTGGTCGTAGATCCCCCCTGAGGCCATGGCGTCCAGCGAGTTGATCACCATGTTGAGCACGTCTTGGTCGTCGCTGTGGAGGTAGGAGCGCAACAGCACCTCTTGGCTCATGGTCTGGGGGAACTTGGGTGCCCCCCCGAAGCCACCCCAGGCGGCGTCGTACTGCTGGCGCAGGGCGGCGGTGGCCTGGTTCAGGGCCTCAGAGCCGGTCCCGTTGGGGGCTCGCTGGGGGTCGGGCTGGATCAGCGCGGTGCGGTTCAGCGACTGGGTGAGCTGGTCGGCCTGGTTGTCCACGTCGGTGCGGCGGTTGATCCACACATCCTGGATCCGGTGCATGATCTCGGTGAACGACGGCATTTGCCCCCGGCTCTCCCGGGGGTAGTAGGTGCCGCCGTGGAACGGGCGGCCATCGGGGGTCATGAACACGGTCATGGGCCAGCCGCCTCGGCCGGTGAGGGCCTGGACCGCCTCCATGTAGATGGTGTCCACGTCGGGGCGCTCCTCGCGGTCCACCTTGACGTTCACGAACAGCTCGTTCATCACCTTGGCCGTCTCGGGGTCTTCGAACGACTCGTGGGCCATGACGTGGCACCAGTGGCAGGCCGAATAGCCCACCGACAACAAGATGGGCTTGTCATCGGCCCGGGCCGCGGCGAAGGCCTCTTCGCCCCACGGATACCAGTCCACCGGGTTGTCGGCGTGCTGGCGGAGATAGGGGCTGGTCTCGGCCCCGAGTCGGTTCATGGCTCGGAATCCTTCAGGTCTTCGAAACTCGTATGGCTCCGACACTAACGAACTTCGGCGATGGGCAAGACTTGGCCCAATGATTCGGCAGTGGATTCAAGGGGCCCGGCCCCGAACCCTTCCCGCCGCCTTGGTGCCGGTGGCGGTGGGTACCGCCGCGGCTGCTCCCGACGTGGTGTGGTGGCGGGCAGCGGTGGCGCTGGTGGTGGCGATGGCCCTCCAAGTGGGGGTGAACTACGCCAACGACTACTCCGACGGGATTCGGGGCACCGATGCCAACCGGGTGGGGCCGGCCCGGCTGGTGGGCAGCGGCGCGGTGGCGCCCGCTCTGGTGAAGCGGGCCGCGTTTGGGGCCTTCGCGGTGGCAGCGGTGGCCGGGCTGGTTCTGGCCATTGTGGTGGCGCCCTGGCTGATCGCGGTGGGGCTCGCGTGCATCATTGGCGGTTGGTACTACACCGGAGGTAAGCGTCCCTACGGCTACGCCGGTTTGGGGGAGTTGGCCGTGTTCGTGTTCTTCGGCCTGGTGGCCACCGCGGGCACAGCCTTTGTGCAGACCGAGGAACTCACCGCGTTGGCGGTCGCAGCCGCAGTGCCGGTGGGCCTTATAGCCTCCGCGCTGCTGGTGGCCAACAACCTGCGAGACATCCCCCAAGACCAGGCCGCGGGCAAACGCACCTTGGCGGTGCGGTTGGGCGACCGGGGCACCGCCTGGCTTTACGCCGTTCTGGTGGCAGCTGCTTACGGGGTGGCGGGCGTGCTAGCCATCGACCGCTCCTGGACGCCGCTGACGCTGGCCTCTCTCGGCTTCGCCATCCCGGGGGTGGTTTTGGCCTTTTCGTCGGCCCCCAAGGCCCCCCTGCTCAACCACACCGCCCGGCTGCACTTGGTGTTCGGTGTCCTGCTCACGATTGGGCTGGTGGTAGGGGCCTAGCCCTTCCAGTAGGGGGCGCGCAGGGCCTGCTTGTTGATCTTGCCCATGGCGGAGCGGCCCAATTGCTCTTCGCTGATGAGCTCAACCGATCGAGGGCACTTGTAGTGGGCGATCCGGTCGCGGCAAAAGGCGATTATCTCGGTCTCTTCGGGCGGGTTGGCCGGGTCGGCGGGCACCACCAGTGCCTTGAGCTGCTCGCCCATCTCCTCGTCGGGCACCCCGATGCAGGCCGCGTCGGCCACGCCGGGGTGGTCGGCCAGAACCTGCTCGGTCTCGGCGGGGTAGATGTTCACCCCGCCCGAAACCACCATGTCGGAAAAGCGGTCGGTCAGGTACAGGAAGCCGTCTTCGTCGGTGTAGCCGATCTCGCCCAGGGTGAACACCCCGGGTCGAAGGTGGGCGGCTGCCGTTTTCTCCGGGTCATTGCGGTAGCTGATTCCCCGGCCGCTGGTGTCGGTGAAGTACACCCGCCCCTCTTGGCCCGGCGGCAGCTCGTTGCCCTCTTCGTCCACGATGAGCACCTCAAAGGGCGGAACCGGGCGGCCTACCGAGCCGGGATGGGCCAGCCAGTCCTCGGAGTTGATGTGGCACGATCCGCCCACCTCGGTGGAGCCGTATCCTTCTGAGACGATGGGCCCAAGCCAGTCGATGATGGCCCGCTTTACCGACACTGGGCAGGGCGCGCCACTGTGGGTTACCGAAACCAGGCTGTCGGTGCGGTACTTCTGCCTCATCTCGGCGGGAAGGGCCAGCAGCCGGGTGAAGTGGGTGGGCACCATGAACACGGCGTTGATCTGGTAGCGGTCGATGGCCGCCAGGGTGGCCTCGGCGTCGAACCGGCCCATCACCACCACCGGGGCGCCGCCCATGAGGTTTCTAGTGGCCGAGAACGGCCCGGCGTGGTACATCGGCCCCACCACCAGATGGGTGCCGATGGCCGCGTTAGGAGTGGCGCAGGTGGCGAAGTACTGCTCCACAGTTCGCCCGCCCCGAAACAGGGCCGGAGGGGCGTCCACCCCTTTGGGCCGACCGGTGGTGCCCGAGGTGTAGAACAAGTGGGGGACTGGCGGGATGTCGGTGGGCGGGGGCTCGTCTGAGGCATGGGTAAGGCCGTGTTCCCAAGAGTCCACCTCTGCGTGATCGGAGCAGCGCCAGCCCATGACTGCGATGGGCGGCGAGCCGGGAGTGTCCGACACCGATTGGGCGGCCTGAACGCCCCGCCCTGCCGTCTCGGGGCCCACCAGCAGCAGGGCCGAAGCCGAGTCCTCCAGGATGTAGGCCAGTTCGTCGGGGGTAAGGTGGAAGTTCACCGGCACGGCGGAAACCCCCGCCAGCGCGGCGGCCACATAGGCCACCACCGTCTCGGTCGAGTTCTCGGCGAACACCGCCAGCCGCCGCTCCGGGCCCAGGTCGAGGGTGTGGAGCAGGTTGACCGCCCGATTCATCATCTGGTCGAGCTCGGCCCAGCCCAGGGTGGTTTGCTGATCGGCCAGCGCCATTTGGTCGGGGTCGTCGGCGGGGATGTGCTGGGCCAGCAGGGACATGGGAGTTCTGGGGCTAACGCCTTCGGGTGGCGGTGACCAGCTGGGCGATGCCCCCCGAGAGCGACTGATGCTGGACCGCTTCGAATCCGCGCCCGGCCAAAGTGTCGAGCATCTCCTCGGTGGGGGGCATATACGCCACCGACTTGGGTAGGTACTCATAGGCGGTCCGGTCAGACAGCAATCCGCCGATCAGGGGGATCACCTTTCCGAAGTACACGCGGTGGCCCAGTCGCATGATGGGATTCGACGGCTCGGCCACTTCCAGCAAAGAGATCCGACCTCCCGGGCGAACAACCCGAGCCAGCTCAGCGAACAGCCCGTCCAAATCAACCACGTTGCGCAGGGCGAACCCGCAGGTGATGCCGTCGGCGCTCTCCGGTGGGACCGGAAGGCACAGGGCGTCGCCCAGCACCATGGGGGCGCTCAGCTTGCCCGAGTCCCGGTACTTCTGGGCCGCCCGCAGCATGCCGGCTGATAGGTCGAAGCCCACGGCGCGGTAGCCGGCGGACTCCAGGTCGCGGCACAAATCACCGGTACCGCAGGCCAGATCGAACACCAGGGACTCCGCGGGCAGCCCAAGCTCCCGCACCGACCGTCGCCGCCAGCGGCAGTCCATGCTGAAGGTCAGAAGGCGATTGAGCAGGTCGTAGCGGGGGGCGATGGCGTCGAACATCGACCGCACCGCCGCCACTTTGTCTTGGCCTTGAGGCAGCGAGGGGTCACCACTCATTGGACAGCCACTTTGTCCTGACCCTGGGGGAGATCGGCGTCGGAGCTCATTCCACAATGCGCCGGTAGGCCCGGTTGGTGGAACGGTGGTCGAAGCCCAGGCGGTGGTAGGTGGCCACCGCGGGATCGTTGTCCGACTCCACATAGAGGAAGCCCTCGGTGAGCCCCCGGTCGGATAAGTGGTCGAGGCCGGCCAGGGTCATGGGCTTGCCCAGCCCTTGGCCGTGGAAGTCGGGATCCACCGCGATGGCGTAGATCTCGCCGGCTGGCGGCGTCTCATCGGGGTGGACCTTGGTCCAGCAGAATCCGGCCAGGCGGCCACCTCGCTCGTGGAGCCGAAAGCCCTCGGCGTCGAACCAGCCTTCGGCCATGCGCTCAGCCAAATCGGCGGCGGTCAAGCCCCCTTGTTCGGGGTGCCAGTGGAATGCCCGGTTGTTCACCGCCAGAAATTCGTCGTCGTCGGCGCCGGGCACGAACGCCCGGGTGGCGATGGTGGCGCGCGGCGCGGGCAGCGGCCGCTGCATCCGCCACAGGTCCCGGTACGGATCAAAGCCGAGGTCGGCGGCGAAAGCGTCGTCGTGGTCGGCGGCTTGCTCGATCCAGAGCTGCACCGCATCGCCGGACTCGGCGCCGGCGATCACCTCCTGGATCTGGCCTGCGGCGGCTTCGTCCCGTGCCACGTCGGGGGCGATGGTGACGGACCAGGCGAACTCTCCCTGGTGGGGTCGGGAAACCGTCAGCGTCACAATCCTCACGGTAGCGCTGCAATCACCGACTCCGAGCAATTCCCGCGGTAGCGGCCCCGATCGCCGAATCAAGAGTCAGGGTCGTTACCATGCGGTCGATGGCGAGGCCGCGCACCCCCAAGGGCAGAGCCAAGCGGACACACGAGCTGCTGGCCGAGGAGTATCCCGTCGCAGTGTGCGAACTGGACCATGACAATCCGTTCCAGCTTTTGGTGGCCACCATTTTGTCGGCCCAGTGCACCGACAAGCGGGTGAACATGGTCACCCCCGAGTTGTTCGCCGCCTACCCGACGCCCGAGAGCTTGGCCGAGGCGCCGTTGGCCCATGTGGAGGAATTGGTCCGGTCTACGGGTTTTTTTGCCACCAAGGCCCGCAACATCGTGGGCATGGCCCAAGACCTGGTCAACCACTTCGACGGCCAAGTACCGGGCAAGATGTCCGATTTGGTGAGCCTGCCGGGGGTGGGCCGCAAAACCGCCAACGTGGTGCGCAGCGTGGCCTTGGGTTTGCCCGGCTTGCCGGTGGACACCCATGTGGCCCGCATCACCGGACTCCTGGGCATCACCGAGCACAAGGACCCGGTGAAGATCGAGTTGGAGCTGAACCCCATGGTGCCGGCCGCCGAGCGGGGCGAGTTCTCCCTGCGGCTCATCCTCCACGGCCGCCGGGTGTGCATCGCCCGACGCCCCCGCTGCGACGAGTGCGTGCTGGCGTCGTTCTGCCCCTCGGCGGGGAGCTGATCGGGCACAGCCCTGATGGGCAGGCTTGGAGACTGCTGGCCTAGGGCCTGAAGAACCCGGCCAGGCTGCCCCAACAGATGAGGGCTCGGTCGACGCGCACGGCGCAGGAGTGCCACATGCCTGCGCTTACTGCTGTGAAGCGGCCATCGGGGGGAGCAGCTTGACCGTTGCTGTTGTCTCCCCAGCATTGGATGGTTTGGTCGGTGCGCAGTCCGCAGGTGTGGGATATTCCCGCAGACACGGAGGAGAATCGTGCTACGACGGAGTCGGTTTGGCCGTGGTCGTTGTTGCCCCAGCACACGACGTAGCTGTCAACCTGAAGGCCGCACGAATGGGCGTCGCCCGCAGTGACCGCGGAGAACTCGCCATCAGGGGCGTCGGTTTGGCCGTGGTCGTTGTTCCCCCAGCAGACGATGGAGTTGTTCTCCCGCACTCCGCACACATGGAAGCTGCCAGCAGCGATGGATTCGAAGCGGCTCGTCCTCGCGTCGGTTTGGCCGTGGTCGTTGTTGCCCCAGCACTCCACGGTTCCCTTGGTGTTCAGCCCGCAGCTAAACAAGTAGCCCGCTACTACCTGGGCGAATCGCGCTGCAGGGGCATCGGTCGCCCCGCTGATGCTGTGTCCCCAGCATTCGATGAGCTGGTTGGGAGTCAGTCCGCACGAGTGTCCGCCCCCATTGGAGACCGTGTTGAAGTACCAAGTAGGCGAGCTGGCCAATTCGTTGGCGTGCAAGCCCCAGCACTCAATGCGGTGGTTGTTTCTCAGACCACAGGTATGCCAGCGCCCGGCATCGACGGCGAGGAACCTGTCATCCGACACCTTGATCTGCTCAGAGCTGCTCTTGCCCCAGCACTGAAGGGTCTTGTCGGTGTGGATGGCGCAGGAATTGAGCCTTCCCGCGGCGACCGCCGTGAACTGCCCGGTGGGAGGTTCTGCTTGACCGTCGCTGTTGGAGCCCCAGCATGCGATGGATCGATCGGTGCGCAAGCCGCATGAATGCTCGCCGCCGGCGGCTACGACAGAAAACGGGCCCGACGGTGCATCTAGGCGCCCAAATGTGTTCCAGCCCCAGCATTTGATGGTTTGGTCGGTACGGAGTGCGCAGGTGTGTGAGCCTCCGGCGGC